>NZ_CP129963.1:1874463-2499284 GCF_030503615.1 Sphingobacterium sp. BN32 | reverse complement strand
GTTTCCAGTCCTTTTCGAAGATGCCTTCAGTCATATAATTCTTATTTCATGCGAATGTAACTAATTTAATATTCTAAAATAAAACCCTTGTCAATTTATATTTAAATCCCTAATTTAACGTTAACCATATAAAATCCCGGTAAGTATGAGCATGATTGGAACACTAATAGAAAAAGAACAAGTTGATAAATTCAAGATCATTCCAGCAGAAATAGATAACTCCGAAAAGTTTATGTCTAAATTGCAGAGTGCCCTACGTTTAGGGAATGAATTTAAATCAAAAACAGACATCGTATTCAATACTGAGGAAGGCCCAATGCGTATAGAAACGACCGTATGGTCGCTTACAGAAAAGTATATACAGATAAAGCACGGAATTCTCATTCCGCTGCGATCACTCATCGCAGTAGAATACTAGCAAAACGAGCTGCCCAAAAGGGCAGCTCGTTTTGCTAGTAGTTAGTATTTAGTAGTTAGTATTTAGACCTAGGGCGGGATTAGATTTTAAATATTAGATATGAGATTTAAGACGTTTGTCTTGAACCAGGAAAGGAAGGGTAAAAGGGTCGACACGATCCTGCTCATCCTTACATCTTTTTTTCCTCGTTCAAGAGAAACTTCAAAGAAATGCATGACCGCCATGGGTCTAACTACTAACTACTAAATACTAACTACTATAAAAAATTGTTGTAACGAAATGCCTCTTATTCCTACTAATAGAGAAACATTCATTGAATTATGAAACAACAGATTTTTACGATGGTATTTGTACTTTTGAGCATGTTAACAGCCAAAGCCCAAATTACCGGCGATTGGAAGGGAGCTTTAGATGTTCAAGGGACATCTATGGACCTAGTCTTCCATATTAGCCAAGATGGAGAAGCATACAAAGCGACATTAGATATTCCAGCGCAAGGTGCCTCCGGTCTCCCGATGAGCGAGACCAAATTTGAAAACAATAAACTGACTGTAGCTATGGCGCAGGCGGGCTTTTCTTATGAAGGTGAATTAAAGGGTGATCAGATTGAGGGGATCTTCAAACAAGGCGGAATGGAGTTTCCATTGAAGCTTAGTAAAACGAAAGTTTCCAAGCCTGGTGACACCACGCTAGTATCTTCGAAAGCAGATTTAGAGAAATTAATCGCTTTAGATAAAGGCGATTTCAAATATCGCGTTGAAGATTATTTTGCGAAGCCTAACTCTTCACAGTTCCAATTATCGCCTAATGGTAAGTACATCTCTTATCGTGAAAAGGACGCTAATAACAAGCGCCATGTGATGATCAAAGAGGTGGCTACCGGCAAGGTGGTTCGCGCGATCGAAGAAAAGGACGAGTTGATCCGTGGAATGGGATGGGTTAATGATGAGCGTTTAGTATATGTGATGGACCAAGGTGGAAATGAGAATTATCACCTTTATGCTGTAAATATCGACGGTAGCAACAATATCGATTTAACACCATTTCCAGATGTTCAAGCTGGCATTTTAAATATGCTGAAGGAACAGAAAGACTTCATCATCATTCAGATGAATAAGGACAATAAACAGGTTTTTGAGCCTTACAAAGTCAATATTCATACCGGCGAAATGACGAAGCTATTTACTAACACAGATCCGGCTAATGCGGTTGTAGGTTATGATTTCGATAAAGAAGGTAATCTTCGCGGCTACTCAAAAATGCATAACGGAATCAATACGCAATATTTTTATAAAGCAAAAGGAAAGGCGGATTTTGAGTTGTTCGGCACAGGTAAATGGGATGATACATTCTCGATATTAGCATTCAATTATGCATCGAAAAATCCAGATGAGGCCTATGTATTAACCAATTTGGATTCTGATAAGGCACGTATTATCCTTTATGATTTCGGTACCAAGAAGATTATTAAAGAGATTTATTCCAACAAGGATTATGATGCGACTATCCTTTCCTTGTCGCGCAAGCGCAATTGGGAGATCGATTTTGTAGGTTTTGAAGGGGAGCGCGTGGAGATCGAGCCGATAAGTGCTACATTCAAGAAATTATACGATAAGTTCAGCAAAGAGTTTCCAGGATACGAGTATTCTATTGTTGGGAAGACGGATGAAGAGGATCAATACTTAGTGATGGTGCAGAGCGATAAGCTCTACGGCCGTTACTACCATTTGGATGCGAAGTCTGGCAAAACAACGTTATTGTACGATTTGATGCCACAATTGAAAGAAGCGGATATGGCAGAAATGCGTCCAATCACGTTCAAATCGCGCGATGGATTGACCATTCATGGTTATATTACCCTTCCGAAGGAAGCCTTGGCTGGCAAGCGTGTTCCCTTGATCGTTAACCCACATGGAGGTCCTCAGGGCGTTCGTGATAGCTGGGGTTTTAACCCGGAGACACAATTATTCGCGAGCCGCGGATATGCAACATTGCAGGTTAACTTCCGTATTTCCGGAGGATATGGTAAGGAGTTTTTACGTGCCGGATTTAACCAAGTAGGTCGTAAGGCGATGGATGATGTGGAAGATGGAATACAATATGTAATTGATCAGGGTTGGGCGGATAAAGACAATATCGCGATCTATGGTGGTAGCCATGGTGGATATGCGGTATTGAGAGGCTTAACGAAGACTCCAGACTTGTATAAAGCAGGGGTGGACTATGTAGGGGTGTCCAATATCTTTACCTTGTTGAACTCTATTCCTGAATATTGGAAGCCTTACAAAGTGATGTTATATCAAATTTGGTACAACCCAGACAAAGAGGATGAGGCAGCAATCGCGAAAGAAGTATCGCCACTATTCCATGTAGATAAAATTAAAGCTCCTTTATTTGTTGTTCAGGGCGCCAATGACCCTAGAGTGAAGATTGCAGAGGCGGATCAGATTGTGAAAGCGCTTCGCAGCAAAGGGGTAGACGTGCCTTACATGGTAAAATACGATGAAGGACATGGATTCCATAAAGAAGAAAATCAGATAGAATTCTATAAAGCCATGATGGGATTCTTCCGTAAACATTTAAAATAAACTGTTGTTAATTAATGATAAAGCCCCTAATTTTAGGGGCTTTGTCTATTTAATGCCATGCCTATGAAAATTCTAAATCCTTCTCAATTAAAACAGGTCGACGAGCAAACCATAGCGAATCAAGCAATAAATTCTTGGGATCTGATGCAACGTGCATCGGCCACCGTTGTGGCGTCGCTTTTAGATGATTTTTCGGAGCTGCTCGAGAAGCGTGTTTATATCCTCTGTGGAAAGGGTAATAATGGTGGTGACGGTTTGGCTATCGCCGGCCTATTAGACGCACTAGGTGCAACCGTAGAGGTTTATTTGATAGATGCCGAGCAGTATTCCGTAGATAATGCGAAGAACCAAGAGAACTTAGGTCACGAAAGAATACGTATGTTCAATTTGGAAGATATTCTAGCCTTCGAGAAGGATGCTATTATCCTGGATTGTTTGTTTGGTTATGGACTCAACAGGGCTTTAAGTTCGGAATGGCGAGGGATCATTGATCAGATCAACGCTGCAAGGGCCGTTCGCATTTCGGTAGATATGCCGTCTGGCTTGTCTTGCGAGACGCATATTACTGTGGATAGCCCCATCATAAGGGCGGATAGGGTATATACCTTTCAGGTTCCGAAGCTAAATCTATTGCTTCCGGAATATGGAGAATTCGTGAAATCGTTTAGCATTCTGGATATTGGGTTGGATACTGAGGCTATGGAAGGGCAGGAAACGAACATGCATTATTTGACGGCAAAATCTGCCAAATCGCTTGTGCCTATTCGCTCTAAATTTAGCCATAAAGGCACCTTTGGTCATGCACTATTGATTGGCGGGAGCTATGGAAAGATGGGAGCGATGCTGTTGGCTTCCAAAGCAGCACTAAGAACTGGCTGTGGATTGGTATCCGTTGGGATTCCGAATTGCGGAACGAGCATAGTACAAACTGCCTTTCCCGAAGCAATGGTCTTTGCCGATGCCGCTGAACTATCCTTACGCGATTTCAATTTCCCGACTGATCTTACCGCTATCGGAATGGGTGTAGGGATGGGGACGGATGAGCTAACAGTTCGAGGTTTTGCCATCTATCTGCAGTCATTGCCAGAGGACGCTCGGCTGGTCTTAGATGCTGATGCCTTGAATATTCTGGCACAGCAAGAAAGCCTATTGCAGGCCTTGCCTGCGGAGACTATTTTATCTCCACACCCGAAGGAGCTGAGTCGTTTGATCGGTACGTGGGATAATGATTACGAGAAGCTTTCGAAGGCGAAAATATTTGCTTCCGAGCATCAAGTGTTTCTGATTATTAAAGGTGCGAATTCGGTATTGGTCTGTCCGGATGGAAGCTTATATTTCAATTCTACGGGGAACCCAGGTATGGCGACCGGTGGGAGCGGCGATGTGTTGACAGGGATTTTAACCAGTCTTCGTGCGCAGGAGATGTCGGCAAAAGACGCCGCAATATTGGGGATGTATCTGCATGGTCTCGCTGGAGATATTGCGTCGAGGGATACAGGAGAGGCGAGTCTTATCGCTTCGGATATCATCAACAACCTAGCTAATGCTTTTCAGGACTTGATGGACAGCTAAGCTTTAGATGTCCATTCCTTTTTGCATCTCCACTTCAAATACGGAGTCAATCTTCCAGTTGGCTTTGTCTTTCGATGCTTTTACCGCTAGTTGATCGCAGCGCTCGTTCAGGGGATGCCCAGCATGGCCTTTGACCCATACCAACTTCACTTTATGGAGTTTGTATAAAGACATTAATCGCATCCATAGATCCTTATTCTTTTTACCCTGAAATCCTTTTTGAATCCAGCCGTAAACCCATTTCTTATCGATTGCATCGATGACATATTTGGAGTCGGAAAAGATAGTGACCTGCTGATTGATGCTTTTCAAAGCTTCTAAACCAATGATCACAGCGAGTAATTCCATGCGGTTATTCGTGGTCTTGCGAAAGCCTCCCGAGAACTCTTTCTCAATAAGCTTGCCTTGATATTCAGGATTTGACCCTGTATAGATCGTTCGTAAGATGGTTCCATAGCCACCAGGACCAGGATTTCCACTTGAAGCACCGTCGGTATAAAGTTCAATCATTATCGCAAAAATACGCTAATTTCCCGAATTAGGAGCAGTCCAATCGTCTAAGTACTTCTCCATAAGGTAATGCTTTATGCCTGAGGTGATAATAACGATAGCAAGACCAATGATACATCCGACCCCGGTAGAAACGGCACGATAGATAGGCGTGTAGGCGATTTGCGTATGATGCGGTTCAATCATGATGATGAGCAATGCAACAATCGCAACGCGCGCCATATTCATAATATTGAATACCCGGCAGCAGATAATGGTTAGGACAATCCCTGCGCCGATAGAGTACACGGATTCGGGAAGTATCCAAACGCAGATCATGGCTACGCTGGAGCCTATGAAATTGGATTTGAACCGTTCGATGGAAAGTCTTTTGGAGTCTTTTTCTTCAGGCGAGATGACCAGAATAATTGAGAGCAGTGCCCAAAAGATCTCAAATTCACGATAGCGATTATACAATAAATAGCCAATGGAGAATCCAAGTAGACACCGGATGACATAAATTAATAATGGGGATGTTACTAGTTTTCGAACGATTTGCTTTGTAACAGTTGCTGCTCTCATTACCGCAAAAATACGCCTTGTTATCCAGTATAAAAAGAAAAAGCCATCCGATTAAACGAATGGCTTTCACTTTTGATTTTATGCTGACAAGCTTATTTTGCTTCTTCGCGCAATAGCTTCTTCGCGTTCTTGACTTTAGTATCTAACAAGGCTAGTTTAACGACTTCCTTCATGTCGGTTACATAATGGAATTTCAAGTCTTTTACGTAGTCTTCTTTGATCTCCTGTATATCTTTTTGATTGCTCTTGCAAAGGATGATTTCCTTGATGTTCGCACGTTTGGCAGCCAGGATCTTTTCTTTGATTCCACCTACCGGAAGTACCTTGCCACGTAGCGTAATCTCGCCAGTCATCGCTAGTTTTTCTTTCACTTTGCGTTGGGTAAACAGGGATGCTAAGGCTGTTAGCATGGTAATACCTGCAGAAGGGCCATCTTTTGGGGTAGCACCTGCCGGAACGTGGATATTGACATCCCATTGGTCGAATACCGCATAGTCAATACCGAATTCTTCCGCATGCGAGCGCAAATACGCCATCGCAATCGCTGCAGATTCTTTCATCACATCACCTAAGTTACCTGTAAGGCTTAACTTACCTTTTCCAGGACTTAAGCTCGACTCGATGAATAGGATATCACCACCAACAGAAGTCCATGCTAGACCCGTAACCACACCTGCGATATCGTTATTCTCATAGAGGTCCTTATCAAAGATAGGAGCGCCTAAGATCTCTTCGATATCAGAAGCCGAAAGAATCGGATTGTATTCTTTTTCCATCACAATGCGCGTCGCAACACCACGAACGATGGATCCGATTTTCTTCTCTAGTCCACGTACGCCAGACTCTCTCGTATATTCTTCGATGATCTTCTCAATCATCTTCGGTTTTAAGTTGATGTCTTTAGCTTGTATACCGTGCATTTCGCGCTGCTTCGGCAATAAGTGCTTCTTAGCAATTTCAATCTTTTCCTCAATCGTATATCCATTGACTTCAATAATCTCCATACGGTCTAATAAAGCCGGCTGTATACCGTTCAGCGAGTTCGCTGTAGCGATAAACATCACCTTCGATAAATCGTACTCCATCTCCACATAGTGATCATAGAAGTTGGTGTTTTGTTCTGGATCTAAGACCTCCAATAATGCTGATGAAGGATCGCCTTTGAAGTCGGAACCAATCTTATCGATTTCGTCCAACACAAATACCGGATTGGACGCACCGGCCTTTTTCAAAGACTGAATAATGCGCCCCGGCATAGCACCAATATAGGTTTTACGGTGTCCGCGAATCTCCGCTTCATCCCTCACACCACCCAATGCCATACGCGTGTATTTTCTTCCTAAGGCTCTTGCGATAGACTTTCCTAAGGATGTCTTACCAACCCCCGGAGGCCCTACAAGGCATAGAATAGGAGCCTTCATATCGTTCTTTAGCTTTAAAACCGCTAAGTACTCAATGATACGCTGTTTTACCTTCTCTAAACCGTAGTGATCTTTGTCTAATATTCTTTCTGCGCGCTTTAAGTCAAAGTTATCTTTTGTGTATTCTGCCCATGGAAGGTCAAGTAATAATTCCAGATAGTTCAACTGCACAGAGTAATCTGCTGCTGCAGGATTAATACGCGCAAGCTTTTCCAATTCCTTTGCAAAATGCTTGGCAACATCCTCCGGCCACTTCTTGTTTTTTCCTCGTTTCTTTAGTTCTTCCAGTTCTAAATCAGGAGTACTACCGCCCAATTCTTCTTGGATAGTCTTCAATTGTTGGCTTAAGAAGTAATCGCGTTGTTGTTTATCTAGATCCACACGAACCTTATTCTGGATCTGATTCTTCAATTCCAGCATTTGGATCTCGGTAGTCAAGTGCTCCAAAAGTTGCTTCGCACGTTTAACGAAGTCTTTATTTTCTAGTAAGTCTTGCTTGTCCTCTAATTCTAAAGAAAGATTCGAAGCAATAAAATTCACTAAGAAAGTCGGACTCTCAATATTCTTAATCGCAATACCAGCCTCACTTGGAAGGTTTGGTGATAGTTGAATAATCTGTAATGCAAGTTCTTTTACCGAAGCAATAAGCGCCTTAAATTCCTTCGTATTGGTTTTAGGCTTATCCTCCGGAAACTTCTCCACCTTGGCCGTCATATACGGTTCAGACTGCACCAGTTCTAGTAAACGGAAGCGTTGTTTGCCTTGGATAATAACTGTTGTATTACCATCAGGCATTTGGAGAATTTTGATGATATGTGCGACTGTGCCGACTTTGTGCAACTGCTCAAAGGTCGGGTCTTCCACAATCATATCTTTTTGAGAGACAACACCAATGGCGCGATCTCCTTTATAGGCATCTTTGATCAACTTGATCGATTTATCTCTACCCACCGTGATAGGGATCACAACGCCCGGAAACAATACGGTGTTGCGCAGGGGCAGAATTGGCAATACCTCGGGTATTTCGGCATTGCGCATTTCCTCCTCATCCTGTTGAGTTAACAGCGGGAAGAATTCCGTTTCCTCGTTAATGATGGGTAATGTTTGGTCAAAGTTGAATGCGTTGAATTTACTCATATGTTCATATATCGTTTTGCCGACATCTTGTCAGACGATTCGGCGATAAATATCTTATTATAGTTGTATCACTATAATGCAACAGCAGTGCCAAGGCTAAATTTTTGGTATTATTTATGCTAATGAAGGGTAATTACTGTTAAATCGTCAGTTATGGCCGTTCATTGACAGCGCGTTATTTACGCAAAGGTAAGTCAATTATGGTAAAATGTGGAAATGTTTATAACTATTGATTGTAGCCTTAAACTATTTAACAGATTTTTACTCTATGCAGTAGTAGACTGTTCTTACACTCAACGAAAAACAATTAGAAATGAATATTAATAAAATCAATACACAGATGAAGTCTTTAAAAATTGGATTAGCCACAGTAGCATTAGCACTTAGTACAGTAGCTGTACAAGCACAGGAGAAGCAACATAGTGACCCAAATGTTCGTGCGGGGGAGAAAGCACTATTGGATGGAGATTTTAAAACTGCTGCAGCGCAATTTGAAAAAGCACTTCCAACTTCCGGAACAGATCCTGATGTAGTGTATTTATTGGGTTATTCGCAGTTCCAAAACGGCGACTACAAGAAATCTATCGGTTCTTTCAATAAAGTAATCGGTTTAGACGCTAAAAATGTACATGCTTATTACTACAAAGCAAAAGCGAACAACAACATCGCTGTAAACCGCGAGTTAAAATTGAAAGAGTCGGAGCGCGAAGCATTATTGAAATCTGCTATTGCTGACTATACAAAAGCAATCGCGATCAATGCAAATGATGCGAAATTATATCAAAACCGTGCGATCGCTTACCGTGACTTAGGAATTTTAACAGGTACTAAATCGTCAGCGAATTACAACAAAGCTACTGCTACAGATGCATACAACAAAGCAGTGACAGATTACGAAAAAGTATTGAGCTATGACGCTTCTCGTAAGGATATCCAAACGGAAGTTAAAAAAGCGAAAGTTTATCGTGATAACTTGAAATAAGTCTGGAATTTAGATATTAGATATCAGACATTAGACATAAGAAAGGCAGAATTGAAACCAATCCTGCCTTTCTCTTTTTAGGCGTCTTTTTTCTGAAAATGTCTTTTGTCAAGACCTTTCGAGAATTATTATCCCTTTTGGTATCTTATCGGAAGTTCGGAAGAAGTATATATCATGTCTTGTTTAACTTCTATGTCTTTCCTCCAATAACCTCTTAAATTCTGATGGCGTTTTGCCCGTAATCTTTTTGAATTGTGTGCTCAAATGCGCTACGCTACTGTATTGAAGCTTGAAAGCAATCTCTGATAACGGCAGATCATAATGCAAAAGCTCTTTCACTTTCTCAATCCTAAGATGGATCAAATATTTTTCAATACTCTCGCCTTGTATTTCGGAAAAGGTATTGCTGAGATAAGCGTAGTCCATATGGAAACGATCCATCAAGAACTGTGAGGTCTTGATTACATTGGCTTCTTCGCTATTTACCAAGGTTAAGAGGGCTATTTTTATATCTTCAACCAGTTGCTCTTTCCTGTCCTTTAAGATTTCAAATCCAATAGCTTGCAGTTCACCGTCGAGCTGATTTAGTTCTGCTTCCTGATAATCGCGCGATGTATGTATCTCGCCGATACGCACCTCTTGATAGGGCAGGTTTAGCCTTTGCAATATTTGTTCGACGGCCATTTCGCAACGCGGACAAACCATGTTTTTTATTCGAACGGTAGCCATCTTAAGCGATTAATCCAGCGCGTTTCAATAAAGGATCTACGGATGGTTCTTTACCTCGGAATGCTTTGTACAATTCCATCGGATGAACTGTTCCGCCCTTAGATAAAATATTATCTTTAAATTTATTCGCAACTTCCTGATTGAAGATTCCCTCTTCTTTGAAATATTCGAAAGCATCGGCGTCTAATACCTCTGCCCATTTATAGCTATAATATCCGGATGAATATCCACCATTAAAAATATGGGAGAAGGATGGGCTCATCGCATTGTCTGGTACGTCTGGATAGATCGTTGTATCGGCAAAAGCAGCAAGCTCAAAATCTTTTACCTTTTGGATGCCGCTGGGATCCTGACCATGCCAAGCCATATCCAATAGCCCGAAGCTCAATTGTCTTACCGTTGCTAAGCCTTCCAAGAATGCTGCGCTTTCTTTGATTTTCTCTACGTATTCCATCGGAAGGGAAGCGCCACTTTCATAGTGTTTAGCAAAAAGTGCCAATGCTTCTTCTTCATAGCACCAGTTTTCCATCACCTGACTTGGCAACTCGACGAAATCCCAATAGACGGAAGTTCCGGATAGGGTAGGATAGGTGGTATTTGCAAGCATGCCGTGCAGGGCATGTCCAAACTCATGAAACAATGTAGTCACCTCGTTGAACGTTAATAACGATGGTTTGGTAGCCGTAGGTTTGGTGAAGTTGCATACGATCGACACATGTGGTCTTTCGTTTTCTCCATCTTTGATATACTGCGGCTTGAAAGAAGTCATCCATGCGCCGTTGCGTTTTCCTTTTCTAGGGAAGAAATCTGCATAGAATATAGCGACTAATCCACCGTTGTTATCTCTAACCTCAAAAGTCTGTACATCGCGATGATATTTATCTATCGTGCCAACCTCTTTAAAGTTGATGCCGTAAAGCTTATTTGCAATATCAAAGGCTCCCTGCATCACATTTTCTAATTTGAAATAAGGCTTGAGCTTTTCATCATCTAAATTAAACTTCAGCTGCTTTAATTTCTCGCTATAATATGCACCGTCCCATTTCTGCAATTGCTCCAATCCATCGATCTCTTTGGCAAATGCTGAGAGTTCCGCAAATTCTTTTTCTGCGGCAGGTTTTCCTTTTGCCAAAAGATCATTTAGGAATGCTTTGACAGTTTCAGGGTCTTTCGCCATGCGCTCTTCCAACACAAAATGCGCGTGGCTAGGGTAGCCCAATAAATTGGCTCGCTGGTGTCTTAGGTTTACAATCCTCAAGACGATAGCCTCGTTATTATTCTCGTTGTCTTGGAAGGCCTTCTTGCCGGCTGCGATGGCGAGTTCTTCGCGTCTTGCTCTATTCTCGGCATAGGTCATAAATGGAATGTAGCTCGGGTAATCCAGGGTGATGATCCAACCTTCTATTCCTTGCTCTTTCGCCAATTCCTGCGCTGCCTCAATAGCACCTTCAGGTAAGCCAGCAAGTTCCGCTGGATCCAACAAGTGCATTTGATAGGCATTGGTGTCGGCCAAAACATGTTCGCCGAATTTTAACTTCAATACAGATAGCTCGGCATCAATATCTCGCAATTGCTGTTTTTTATCTTCAGCTAATAATGCACCGTTGCGAACAAAATCTTTATAGTTCTTCTCCAGCAGCATCAGTTGCTCTGTATTTAGATTCAGACTATCCTTCTGCTCGTAGACGGCCTTTATTCGATTGAACAGGTCGACGTTCAAAGTGATATCGTTGCTAAGCTTAGATAGCTTCGGAGCGACATCCTGCGCAATCTTGTCTAGTTCATCGTTGGTCTCCGCGGAGTGTAAATTGAAAAATATATTGGAAATACGATCCAAGCGCATTCCGGAGAATGCTAATGCAGCGATCGTGTTTTCGAAGCTTGCCGGTTCAGTATTCGATACCAAGCGATCGATTTCTTCTCTCGTTTCGGCAATAGCCTCATCGAAAGCAGGTATAAAATCTGCTTGATTAATGGAAGAAAACGGAGCTGTATCGTGAGGGGTATTAAATGGTGTTTTTAGCATGTTCATAGCATAAAGTTACAACAAATTAACATAGCTAATGGCTTACAAACATTTTAATTGATTAGTTTTGACGGTAACATTACGTACACTGTCACCGTTATTAATATTAAAAGAAATTTTATGAAAAGAAAATTCAAAGCTTGTCTTTCCTTGTCTTTGTTGTTGTTAGCCGTACAAGCTTGTAATTCGGGAAATCAAACACAAAATAATAATACAGCCACAGTAAAAGAGGTGGATAATGACACACTTCCGGGAACCTATGAATATATCGGTAAGGGTGATACGATTCGATTAGAACTTAACGCACAACAAGACTCTGTATTTGGCAAATTGCTGTATGCATTGGGCGAGAAAGATCGCAATGTGGGCGATTTCAAAGGGCATGTGAAAGGCGGACAATTGATTGGAGAATACTACTTTATGTCTGAAGGCGTAGGCTCAGTTCGCGACATGATTTTTAATGTGACGAAGGAGGGCTTATTGGAAGGTTATGGTGAGGTCGAAGAGCGTGACGGTGGTTTTCGTTTCTTGGATACCAGTAAGTTGAAATTCGACCACGGCATGTTGTTGGAGAAAAAATAGAAAACGAGTTTATCGCGGTCTTTCCTTATCTATAAGTAAGTATACAGAACGCTTGATTAACATATCGAAAACATAAAAAGAGCAGCCCTTCCTGGCTGCTCTTTTTATGTCTATTTGCTACTTCACCTCTTCCCACCAAGGACGAGTTTCATTGGGTTTATCGAGGTAGATCACTTGTCCCATCTGTGGGGTGATCAATTCTTGATTCTGTTTCTTTGCCTCTGCCGATATTCTGATCATAGGCTCGTCCCAAGCATGATTAGCCAGCGGGAATTTAGAATTATGAACAGGGATTAAAGTTTTTGTTTGCAATTCTTTCGCTGCAGTTACCGCTTCTTCCGGCATGAGGTGGATATAGTGCCACATATCATTGTATTGCCCGTTTTCAATAATCGTAAAATCAAAGGGACCATACTGATCACCAATCTCCTTAAAATGTTTCCCATAACCGCTATCTCCGCCAATAAAGATATTGTATTTTGATGTTTTCAACACGAAGGAAGACCATAAGCTGGTATTGCGTTTGAACCATCTCCCCGAGAAGTGTCGGGCAACATTGGCGGTAAAAGTGAGTGAGTCTATTGTTTCGGATTCCCCCCAATAAAGCTCGTGTATTTTTTCGGTCGGATATCCCCATTTTTCCAGGTGCGCTCCAACGCCAATACTTGTGATGATCTCCTTGGCTCTGCCTTGATATTTCTTCAATGTCGCATAATCTAAATGGTCAAAGTGATCATGAGTGATCACCAACACATCTACATCCGGCATATGCTCGATTGTATAGGTGTACGTCATGTCAAATGCTTTTACACCAAACGGTACCGGGGATGCATGTTTGCTAAAAACGGGGTCTACGAGGATACGTTTTCCGTCGATCTGAAGGAAGTAGGAGGAATGCCCAAACCAAACATACACATCCTGGTCTAATGGGATATTTTTCAAATCGGTTTGAATAACCGGCAAAGGAGTCGAAGGAACATTGCGCTTGTCTTTGGCAAAGAAGAATTTGCGAAGCATAGTCATTTGCGATACGCCCTCTTTGATTGCAGGGGTAAATTCGATATTATCGAATACCCCTTCTTTAAAGGTCTTTAGCGATTCCATGCGTTGCAGACGCTCGCCGGAGGCTAATGCGCCGATATTGTCTGATCTGCCCAGTAGAAAGATCAGTAAAACAACCACAATAACAAGGGTTAAAAGTATGTACAGCATGTATTTAAGTATCTTTTTCATATTAATGCCGCGCAAGATAGGATATTGTAAGCTTTCTTTTTTTGATATATAAAATAAGCACCAACATTTTACTTTCAACTGAGAAAATGCCTCCCTCTGATATAGGTCGCCGGTTTTAATTTTAAGGAAATTAGCGCGCTCCATATTTAATATACCGTTAATATACACTATTTATATTTGCGTAAACAAACAGCAATAATCCGATGCATTTTATGAGTCATGAGGAGTCATCCATTATCCGCGAGTCTTTCAAAAGATTGGACGGAAAGTATCGAACTTACCTGGAACGGGAAGGTCGGTGGTTGGGAGGAAGCTTGATCAATATCTTGTTTTTTTCTTCGATAACGGATAAAGAAAAAGAAGAGGTGCATGTTAAGATGGAGATATACAATATGCTGCCCCAGGATATCAAATCAGACGTATCTCAGATTGTTCCGGTCTCGTTCTGAATACAAGCTTTTATCAGTCTAATCAAACCCCTTTCATAACCCTTTCAGAAGGGTTATGAAAGGGGTTTGTATTGGGTTTACATTGGGTTTGAAAGGGGAGTGAGTAGTAGTTAGTATTTAGTATTTAGACCTAGGGCTGTCTAGACTGTAGATATTAGATGTGAGATATTAGACTCTTTTGTCTTGAACCAGGAAAGGAAGGATTTAAGGAGAAATAGGAACCATCTCATCGTCATAGTATTTAGTTTTTCTACACGATCCTGCCAATCCTTTCATCCTTCCTTTCCTGGTTCAAGACAAAATTCCTTTCCTTGTACAAAACAAAAGACCTGCATTTCTGCAGGTCTTATATCTAAAATCTAAAGTCTTATATCTAAAGTCTTATGTCTAAAATCTAATGTCTTATGTCTAAGACCTTATTGATATCCTAATAACTTCATGACTTGTTTCGAGTTTTGTTCCTCGCCAAATACTTCATAGTTAAATGTTTCGTCGCGATTTCTGCGTACTAAAACGTGTTTAGGTGAAGGAAGCAGACAGTGGTGAATACCGCCGTATCCGCTCAATACTTCTTGGTAGGCTCCGGTGTGGAAGAATCCTAGGTATTGCACTTTTCTTGTTTTCGGCATAAATACTGAGTTCATGTGAGCTTCCTGGTTGTAATAGTCTTGACCATCGCAGGTAATACCACCAAGGTTCACGCGCTCGTATTCCGAATCCCAATTGTTTATTGGCAACAGGATATATTTCTGATTCAATGCCCAAACGTCTGGAAGGTTCGTGATGAAAGAACCGTCTAGCATTAACCATTTTTCACGGTCGTTCTGTTGTTTACGGCCAAGTACTTTATACAAGATTCCAGAAGCTTCAGCCACGGTATATTTACCAAACTCGGTAATGATATCTGGTTCTACGACTTCGTGGTGTGCACAGATTTGCTTGATACGGTTCACGATTTCATTCACCATGTACTCGTAATCGAAGTCGTGTACTAGCGAGTCTTTAAAAGGCATACCGCCACCAATATCTAAGGTGTCTAATTCTGGATTGATTTTTTTGAATTTACAGTACAATGTAACATACTTTTCAAGCTCATTCCAGTAATATGGTGTGTCCGAGATACCTGAATTGATGAAGAAGTGAAGTAATTTCACTCTAAAATTCGGGTTTTCAGAGATCTTGCTGTTGTAGAAATCAATGACGTCTTCCATACGGATTCCTAAACGGGAAGTATAGAATTGCGAGTCAGGTTGTTCCTCTGCAGCGATACGAATTCCTAAGTTACAAGGCTCGGATAATTCGATCTCATCATCGTACATATTGAACTCTTCTTTATTATCCAAAACGGGGATAATATTGTGGAATCCATCATGTAACATATCGACGATATATTGCTTGTATTGGAATGTTTTAAAGCCGTTACAGATTACTGTAATGTCCTTGGTTACTTTACCTTGTCGCTCCAAAGCGTCAATCATAGGCATGTCGAAGGCCGACGATGTTTCTAAGTGAATATCGTTTTTTAGGGCTTCTTCAACAATATGTTTGAAGTGGGATGACTTGGTGCAATAACAATACTTATAGGTACCGCGATAGTTGTATTTCAACATCGCTGTTTGAAACAATATCTTGGCCTGTTGTATCTTTTTGCTAATAATCGGGAGATAAGTAAAACGTAGCGGCGTACCGTACGTTTCTATCATTTCCATCAAATTCAAATCGTGGAAGTACAATTCGTCATCGATAATATCGAATCCGTCTTGCGGAAAACCAACACTTAAGTCAAGAAATTCCTGATAGCTCTGCATTATTTTCTTATTTTTGGCAAAGATATACTTTCATAATGAATACATAAATATTATTGCAGTTATTTTTTGAATTCATTATCAGAACGTTAAGAATATTACGAAATATTTACATGGCAAATTCAATTCAAGAACTGCTTATTGAGAAGACAGTTGAAGCAGTAAGTGCACTTTATGGTTCCGAAATTCCTGCTCAGCAGATTAGCTTGCAAGAGACGAGGAAAGAGTTCGAAGGACAGATTACAATTGTTGTATTCCCGGTTACTCGCTTTTCGAAAAAATCACCTGAGGTAACAGGTACTGAAATTGGCGAGTATTTACAGCAACAGATCTCAGATATCACAGCTTTCAACGTCATCAAAGGCTTCTTGAACTTAAGTTTTTCCGATGCTTATTGGGTGAACTTGCTGAACGATACGATTTTGTCTGATAGTTTTGCAGTGTTGCCAAAGAATGGCAAGAAGGTAATGGTCGAATATTCATCTCCAAACACAAATAAGCCCCTACACTTAGGACATATCCGCAATAATTTATTAGGGTATTCTGTTGCCGAGATTCTTGGCGCCGCTGGATATGATGTAATCAAAGCTAATTTGGTTAACGACAGAGGTATCCACATCTGTAAGTCGATGCTGGCATGGCAAAAGTTTGGCGAGGGTGAGACGCCGGAGTCTACAGGGATGAAGGGCGACCACTTGGTGGGTAAGTACTATGTGATCTTTGATAAAGAATACAAAAAGGAAATTGAAGAGCTGAAGGCGGCAGGTCAATCTGAGGATGACGCGAAGAAAAATGCACCACTCATTAAACAAGCGCAAGCGATGTTGCAGCAATGGGAAGCCGGAGATGAGGAGGTAATTTCACTATGGAAAACAATGAACAGCTGGGTATATGCAGGTTTTGATAAAACCTACAAGCAGTTGGGCGTTGATTTTGATAAATTCTACTACGAATCAGATACCTATTTATTAGGAAAAGATATTATTCAGGAAGGTCTTGATATGGGGGTATTCTTCAAAAAAGAAGATAACTCGGTATGGATCGATTTGACTGATGAGGGCTTGGATCAGAAACTTGTATTGCGTGGGGATGGTACTTCGGTATACATTACGCAAGACTTGGGTACAGCGCAACTAAAATATGATGAGTTCAAGATGGATGAGTCTATTTATGTTGTTGGCAACGAGCAAGACTATCACTTCAAGGTTTTATTTGCGATCTTGAAGAAGTTGGGTAAAGACTGGGCACAGGGTTTATTCCACCTTTCATATGGTATGGTGGATCTTCCGCAAGGAAAAATGAAATCGAGAGAGGGGACTGTCGTTGATGCGGATGATCTGATGCAGGAAATGTTGGATACGGCGCAACAGCGCACGGAGGAGCTAGGCAAGACTGAAGGATTGGAAGAGGGTGAAAAGGCTGCGCTTTATAATACGCTTGGAATGGGGGCTTTGAAGTATTTCTTGTTGAAGGTAGATCCTAAGAAGCGTCTATTGTTCAATCCGAATGAGTCTGTGGATTTTCAAGGGCATACGGGTCCGTTTATTCAATATACGCATGCACGTATTAAATCGGTATTGCGCAAAGCAGCATATCAGGCTGAGACGGCGAAAGTGGTTCCTGCGTCGATATCGCCTTTTGAGCGCGATTTGATACAGGCGATTGCTGGTTATCCGGAGGTTATTGCATTGGCAGCGAAGGAATTCAGTCCGGCACAGATTGCAAATTACGCATACGAGCTAGCGAAATTATACAACAAATTCTATCACGAAGAGAATATTCTGAAGGCAGAGCAGGAAGATGTGAAGCAATTCCGCTTACACTTATCGGCTGCTGCGGCGAAGGTAATCTCGGAATCTATGAAACTATTAGGAATCCAGGTTCCTGAAAGAATGTAATCATGACTAAACTAAACGTTGGATTAATTGGGTTCTCCATCGGGGGACATGTATTTCATGCGCCTTTTATTGAAGGGAACGCGGATTTGAATTTATATAAGGTGACGGCACGAAAGCCTGAGCAACAGCAAATGCTTGCGGAGCGATATCCTGCAGCGCTTGCGGTGCAGTCTGCCGATGATATTATCAATGATCCGGCGGTTGATATCGTCGTGATTGCCACATCCAATGATGTGCATTTTAGTCTTGCCAAGCAGGCTTTGGAAGCTGGAAAGCACGTCGTGGTTGAGAAGCCTTTTACGAACTATTCCATCGAAGCAGATGAGCTAATCGCACTTGCGAAGAGCAAAGGCCTTGTTTTGTCTGTTCATCATAATGCTCGTTATCATTCGGATTTTAAGACTGTTAAAAAGGTCATAGCTTCGGGACGACTTGGCCGCGTTGTAAATTATGAAGCGCGTTTCGACCGCTTCCGTAATTTCTTGCGCCCCGGGGCATGGCGGGAAGAGAATCTACCGGGCTCGGGGATTCACTACGATTTAGGAGCGCATTTGATCGATCAGGCTTTGCAATTGTTTGGCAAACCCCTGTCCATCTATGCGGACCTTCGTGTACAACGCGATGGAGCGAAAGCTATTGATGATTTTGAGTTTATCTTATCTTTTCCCGAAACGAAGGTTTCTTTGAAAGGGCAGATGTTGGCTAAACTTCCGACGGCGCGTATTGCAGTATATGGTACGAATGGGTGTTTCGTGAAGTGGGGTGTGGATCCGCAGGAGGCTTTATTGCGTGAGGGCGTTATGCCACATGAGCGTGCCGATTGGGGGAAAGAGCCTGAGGAAATACAAGGAACGCTTGCGATATTAGAGAATGGAAAGGATGTGAATGAGCGCATCGTTAGCGAAGTGGGATCTGGTGAAGATTTCTATCAGAATATCGTTGCTGCGATCCGTGGGGAAGAAGCTTTGTTCATTACTCCGGAACAGGCAAGAGATGTGATCCGTATTTTAGAGCTTGCGGAGCAGTCTTGGAAAGAACAGCGTGTTATTTCCTTAGTAGGTGAATTGATATCCTAATGAATTCTTACGACGCCATCATTATCGGAGCTGGAGCTTGCGGACTTATGTGTGCTGCACAAGCAGGTCTTTTGGACAAAAAGACGCTGCTAATTGAGCGCAACGATAAGCCGGGCGCAAAGATTTTGATATCGGGTGGTGGTCGATGTAACTATACTAACCTTTACACTTCTGTAGATAATTTCGTTTCGGAGAATCCGAAGTTCTTGAATGCTGTATTCTCTAAATGGACCGTTGAAGATACGGTCAATTTCTTTGAGCAGTTTGGTGATATCAAGGGGCAGGAGAAGACGCTGGGTCAGCTTTTTCCGGTCTCTAATAAAGCAAAGGATATCGTGGCGACTTTCACAAAGTTAATGTATGATACAAGACAGGATATCTGGCTGAACGCAGAGGTGAAGCAGGTCGATAAGACCGATAAAGGTTTTGAATTGCAGATCGTTAAAGAGGGGAAGAGCCAGACGATTAGTGCTAAAAAATTAGTGATGGCTTCCGGAGGTCTTCCGGTTGCTAAATTGGGTGCTTCAGATTTCGCACTTCGTGTTGCTAAGCAATTCGGTTTAGCGGTTGTCGCGACAGCGCCCGCATTGGTGCCCTTAACCATCACTGGAAAAGATGCGGAATGGTATGCCTCCTTGGCGGGAAACTCGGTCTTTGCGAGGGTTTACAATGAAGCAATCAGCTTCGAAGAAAATATCCTATTTACGCATTGGGGATTGAGTGGTCCTGCAATCCTACAGATTTCATCTTATTGGAAGCCGGGAAGTCAGTTTACTATTGATCTTCTGCCGAAGTTCAGCCTTGATGCACTTATTAAAGAGGAGCGTAATTTTGGAGGAAAGCGAACCGTTGGACAGTTGCTCAACGATTATTTCAGCAAGAAAATGGTAGAGGCTCTAGGGAAATACCTGCCAATTGATGTGAAGATAGCCTCGTTAGGAAAAGCGGACGCAAAATTGATTGTGGATACTATTCACAAGTTTAAAGTAAAACCTGCCGGCGACAAGGGTTATGATAAGGCCGAGGTAATGCGCGGTGGTGTTTCTACGGATGAGCTGTATGCCAAGACGCTGGAGGCGAAGAAGGTTGCTGGCTTATATTTCGGAGGCGAGGCTGTAGATATTACGGGGTGGCTAGGGGGTTATAATTTTCAATGGGCATGGGCAGCAGGCTATGCTATTGCGCAAGATCTCTAGTCTTTAATTCCATAAAAAAATAGCTGCACCGAAGTACAGCTATTCTCAGGGTCATAAGATGTTTTAGAGTTTGCTCAAATAACGTTGTTTAATTAAAGGTATATTCTAGTTTTGCTTCATCCTTCGTTGCATCTTTGATTACGAAGTCTTTGGTGATAGCCGCATTATTGTTCACTTTAAGTTCCAATTTAACCGTCGCAGGCTTATCTACTTTAGCACGGATGTGAATTTTCTCTCCCTTTTTAGCAATCTTTCTTTTTGCTTTGATTTCAGTGCCGATCTTATAATTCTTCTGTTCTACCTCTGCTTTCTCACCTAAATAATGCACACTAGTCAACTTAGCTTCTGTGCCAATCGATAAGACTTTGTAGGAAATGTTGGCCTCCATCGGGTATTTCGGCTTTGGAGTTGGGGTTTTCTTATTCTTGTCCTCACATGACGACATGAATACCAGGGCTGCTAAAGCGGCGATGGTTAAGCCGCTTGTGAATGATAATAGTTTTTTCATAAAATGATAACGATAAGTTGAAATACTAATAATTAAATAAAACAATTGTCGACTAATGTTTTGTAGTAATACGACATTTGTAATCATACCGCTACATTTTAGAGAATTATTTTTTAATTAAATTTCTTACAGCGTATTGTTTTCATAAAAATTGAAATAGACCTTTATATGCATATTTTTCCTACTTTTGCATATTGAAGCAAACTGGTTCTATCGCTGTTCTGCATTAAAGCAGGAAAGAGGAAAGTCCGGGCAACAAAGAGCAACACGCTTCCTAACGGGAAGGCTATTTCACAATAGACAGCAAGTGCCACAGAAAATATACCGCCTCGTAAGGGGTAAGGGTGAAAACGTGAGGTAAGAGCTCACGGTATTGTATGGTGACATGCATTACGGTAAACCTCGTGTGTTGAAAGACCAAATAGGTTGCGAGATTAGAAGGCTGCTCGTTTTCTACCTTCGGGTACTCGTAATGGGTAGGTTGATTGAGCTTGCGTGTAAATGCAAGCCTAGATAAATGATAGAAGTCCAGCAATGGATACAGAACCCGGCTTATAAAGTTTGCTTCTATTTTAGTTAATGTTTAATTTTTACCGATAAACTTGAAAGTGATAATATGACCACAGTTTTAATCATCGATGATGAACGTCCGATACGTAGTTCCTTACGTGATATCTTAGAATATGAAGATTATAAAGTGTTGGATGTCGACAACGGAGAAGATGGACTTAAAATATTAAAAAAGGAAAAAATTGATCTTGTTCTTTGCGATATCAAAATGAACAAGATGGATGGAATGGAAGTGTTGAGCACTGCGAAGGAGTTCTCCGATGTTCCGTTTATTATGGTTTCTGGTCATGGAACGATCGAAACTGCTGTGGAAGCAGCTCGTAAAGGTGCCTTCGATTTCCTTGAAAAACCTTTAGACCTTAATCGTCTCTTAATAACCGTTCGAAATGCGCTGGAGAAAGGTTCCTTAGTCAAGGAAACTAAGGTGTTGAAGCGTAAGTTTTCAAAAACAAAAGAGATCTTAGGTAGTTCTTCAGGCATCAGCTTGATTAAAGATACTATTGACAAAGTCGCTCCTACGGAAGCTAGAGTTTTGATTACGGGTGCCAACGGTGCTGGTAAGGAACTTGTTGCGCGTTGGTTGCACGAGAAGTCCATGCGTGCGGCGTCTCCTCTAATCGAGGTTAACTGTGCGGCTATTCCTTCAGAATTGATCGAATCGGAACTATTTGGACACGAGAAAGGATCATTTACGTCGGCGGTTAAGCAGCGTATCGGTAAGTTCGAGCAGGCGAATGGCGGAACACTATTCTTGGATGAGATCGGTGATATGAGCCTTTCTGCACAAGCGAAAGTATTGCGTGCCTTGCAAGAAAATAAGATTACGCGTGTGGGAGGTGAGAAGGAAATTGATGTCAACGTGCGTGTTATTGCGGCGACCAATAAGAATCTACTTCAGGAAATTGAAGATGGCAACTTCCGTATGGACTTGTACCATCGCTTAAGTGTGATCCTAATTCACGTACCTTCACTAACTGAGCGTAAAGACGATATCCCAACGTTAGCAACGGCGTTTTGCGAGGAAATCTGTGCTGAATATAGCATGCCGGTGAAGACAATTACCCCGGATGGGATGAAAGCTTTGCAAGCTCTGCCATGGACAGGTAATATCCGCGAGCTTCGCAATATGATCGAGCGCCTTATTATTCTTTGTGATAAGAAGATTACCGAGAATGACGTTCGTATGTTTGCTAATCCAGAGGGTGTGTCGCAAACACAGAAATCTAATGGTTCTTCAGATGCGAAGGAAGGTTTTGATTTCGAACAGTTCACTTCTTTCCAAGATTTTAAAGATTTCTCCGAATGCGAATTCATTAAGTATAAATTGGAGAAGAACAATTGGAATGTTTCTAAGACAGCGGACGATTTGGATATTCAACGCAGTCACTTATATAGTAAGATTGAGAAGTTTGGTCTCAAAAGAGATTAGACAGTATATAACGGCAAAGGCCTCGCATTGCGAGGCCTTTGTCGTTAACTTATATTTCTTAGTCGTTGAATTTTCTCTTTTGTTTTCGGTAGAGCATAAAGATCACGACCACTAATAAAACCACACCGATCACGACAAATGTTGAGTTAGACGAGGTTGCCACCTGCGAGGTCGTATCCTGCGCAAAGAGGCTTAAAGTCGCCAAGTTCAACAAAGCCAACACATTCCATTTTCTCATAATACTCAAGATTTAAAGTTTATTTCTAAATATAATAAATATAATAAGCAAAAACCATGTCGTTTTTCTTGAATTTAAGAAATGTTCTTCCTTTAAGCGCATAATGCCTTTGTGATGACATAAAAACGTTCATGTTTTCTTTGGAAAACCAACAGGGATGAAAGTTCTTGATGGCCTCTGGAAACAGATACTTGCAGAAAAAAAAGCGCAATAATTATTGCGCTTTCTCCTTTTCAATTTTAGATTATTTCGGCTATGAAATTTCCTTTCTGGTGAATCACGGCTCTTTTATCGATTATTTCCTGAATATTTATTGTTCCAATCACATATTTGTGATTTTCACTGTAAAAACGTTCAGAAATATTGATGAAATTGATGTTTTCTAAGACATCTTCATCATCATATCTGAAATATACGGATATTTTGTAGTCTTTTGTATACTCAACTTGCTGTGCATCCAAATGTTTTTTGTATTCGTAGCGGTAATCATAGCGTAACGCCGTGATATCCGATAATACAGCAGAGCCTGTTGGGTGGCCGCCAGCACCTTTTCCTAAGAAAAATTGCTCATCGGCAAAGGCTGCTTTCACCAATACGCCGTTATACTCATTTTCTACGTTGTACAGGATATTGCTCTTTTTGATGAACTTCGGTAGGACATAGAGAACGACTTGATGATTATCAACTTCTTTAGCTAGTGGAATCAGCTTAATCTTATAATCTTTCTCACGTGCGTAACGAATATCCGCATCGCCTAGGGTGTCGATACCTAAGTTAAGGATTTCGTCCGGGTTGATATAAAGACCATAAGCATGCGAAGCAACAATCGCTAACTTAAACTTAGGATCAAAGCCTCCCACATCCAAGGTAGGGTCGGTCTCTGCAAAACCTAAATCCTGTGCTTTCTTTAAAGCAACATCGTAGCTTTGATCTTCGTTGAATATTTTAGAAAGAATATAATTTGATGATCCATTGAAAATACCGCTCACCGAGTGCAATAATTCGTTGTCATAATATTCCTCCAGATTACGGATGATCGGAATACTTCCGCAAACCGCACCTTCATATAATAGCGAAGTACCATACTGATGTTGAATCTCAACAAGCTCTTCTAAATGCGTAGCAATCATTTTCTTGTTTGCTGACACAACGTTCTTGCCAGTAGATAAGGCACGCTTCGTGATCTCAAATGCCGCATCAGCATCGTCGATTAACTCGACAACGGTATTGATTTCCGGATCTTCTAATATAGCGTTTGCATCGGTAGTGAATAGTTCAGCTGGAAGGCTTCTTTTCTTATCAGGATTTTTGATAACAAATTTCTTAATCTCTAGATTTAAATCCTTCGTCTTGATAATATCGTATAATCCTTGGCCGACAACGCCGAAACCAAACATCCCGATAACAAGTTTTTTACTCATGGTATTCTTTTAGTGTTCTTTTTTCGTTTTTTAATTTAATCTGCGATCTATTGATGCTGATACCTATTTGATTTTCTCAAAAGCTTGCTCTAAATCTGCTTTGATATCGTCGATGTGCTCAATACCTACAGATAGTCTTAGCTGTCCTGGAAGAACGCCGGCTTTCGCTTGATCTTCAGCGCTCAACTGCTGATGCGTAGTTGCAGCAGGGTGGATAATCAAAGTCTTTGCATCCCCAACATTCGCTAAGTGGCTGATCAATTGCAAAGCATCGATAAAGTCGTTCGCTTTCTCCACGCCGCCCTTAACAGTGAATGACAACACTGCTCCGTATCCATTCTTCAAATACTTCTGCGCATTCTGATGATACGGATGGTTCTTCAATCCAGGATAGCTTACTTTCTCCACTTGTGGATGAGCATCTAACCATTGTGCAATCTCCAAAGTATTATCCACATGGCGTTGTACGCGTAGGGATAGGGTTTCTAAGCCTTGTACCAATAGGAAAGAGTTGAATGGAGATAGGGCAGGGCCGAAGTCTCTTAAGCCTTCCACGCGCGCTCTAATAGCAAATTGTATATTTCCAAAAGGACCATTCTCACCAAATACATCTGAGAACACTAATCCATGATATCCTTCGGATGGTTCAGAGAATTGCTTGAATTTTCCATTGCCCCAGTTGTAGTTACCACCATCGATGATCACACCGCCGATACTCGTACCATGGCCACCGATCCATTTTGTAGCGGATTCAACAACTACGTTCGCTCCATGCTCCAATGGCTTAAACAAATATCCACCAGCACCGAATGTATTGTCAACGATCAATGGAAGGTCATGTTTTTTCGCAACAGCAGCGATGCGGTCGAAATCCGGGATGTTATAGCTCGGATTACCGATCGTTTCTACGTAGATAGCTTTCGTTTTATCGTCGATTAAAGCCTCAATTTTATCAGCGTCGGTATCTTCTGCAAAGCGAGCTTCGATGCCTAAGCGTTTGAAAGAAACTTTAAACTGGTTGTATGTACCACCGTAGAGGTTTGCACCCGATACAAAGTTATCACCAGCCTCTAAAATGTTGGTTAAAGCGATGAACTGTGCAGCTTGTCCCGAAGCTACAGCAACTGCGGCAACACCTCCCTCTAATGCAGCGATGCGTTTTTCAAACACATCCGTTGTCGGGTTCATGATGCGGGTATAGATATTTCCGAATTGTTTTAATGCGAATAGATTAGCACCGTGCTCTGCATTCTCAAATACATAAGACGATGTTTGGTAGATTGGCAATGCTCTAGATCCAGTAGTAGGGTCTACTTCTTGTCCTGCATGTACCTGTAATGTTTCAAATTTTAAGTTCTTAATATCAGCCATTGTTGTAATTTTTTAAAATGATAAATAATGAATTATGTTCTTTTGTCGCTAAGCTTTGGTCGTCATGTAAAGATATAAGAATTCCTTATCCAAGGAATCTGGGAATACCGACGACTAGCGCATTCGTGAACAGGTGTTCACGACGAAAAAGATAGTAAGGGAAGAATTGCTAGCAGGTTTGCCGCTAGAAAATCCAATAAAAGAATTTGTAAATGTTGAAGTCATAGTCTTTTGTCATTTATATGCTCCTCAGCTTAATTGCTTTGGACAGGAATTGGCACCTTTTCAATCGTTATTGAAGGTTGCCAGTGGGTCTTTGAGCCAGTCTCTCGCCACTTCTTTATAAATCAAGACCAATCGTAATGATGGGTTTTGATTAGGTACCAATTGCTTGGCACTGCGCAAATATACATCGCTAAAATCAATTATGCAATGTTTTTTTAATAAACAAGCTTCTGAATGCGATAAGTATTGAAAATATCGAACTCAGAAGCTTGCAAAAATATCAATCTGATAATAGCCTCAGCTTAATAAGAACCGGATTTTAAATCGCGCATTTGGATAATTTGGTCTACCACGTAGACTGTATTTCCTCGCCATGGTAACACACCACGGTATTCCTTATAGTGAAGATCGAATACCTTTCCACTATTTACTTCTAAAATACGGTATATTGAATCGTTCTCTACGGAAAACTCAAACTGATTGCTCGTTAATCCTGTGCCGGTTTTCGTTGCGCCAAAACCCTCTTGAATCAGTTTTCCTTCGTACGTTTTAAAGATATTGCCTTTCTTCACGGCATAGTTCAAGACGCCGGATTTTACACCCTCACCAAAAACATTGTAGTAATTCCAATAGACCCAACCTGCAACGATTAGGACAACGATTAATAGTGTCCAGCTGATGAACTTGCCGATCATTGATCCGCCTTTCTTAGGCTGTTGGTTTGTTGTGGTTTCCATGTTATGTTATTTATTTGTCTGCAATCCGCAAAAAAGATACCTAAAATAAAAACTTTACGCGAAAAGAAATCCATTAGTAGCTGTATCTCTGCAAATGATTAAGAAACAAATACTAGGAAAGTTTTTTGATCTCCAGATCTATGCCTTCTTGTGTCTGTTTTCCAACAGGTACCAACGGTAATCGAACGATGTCATCACCATAACCTTTCTGTTTCAGGATGTATTTTACACCTGCAGGATTTCCTTCGATAAAACATAGGTCGGTAATGCGCAGAAGATCCGAATGTATGATTCTTGCTTGCTCAAAATTACCTTCTAAACATAGGTGAGCTAATGCAGAAACCTTGTTCGGATAAGCATTTCCAACAACTGAGATAATACCTACAGCACCCAAAGCGATCATCGGCAGGGTAGCAGGGTCATCACCGGAAATCAACATGAAGTCCGCCGGCTTATCGCGAAGAATCTCGCTGAACTGCGCAAAGCTACCTGATGCCTCTTTGATGGCGACAATGTTCTTAAAATCATTTGCCAACCTCACAGTTGTTGCAGCAGTCATATTGCTGCCTGTTCTTCCTGGTACATTATATAAGATAATCGGAAGCGGAGAAACCTCAGCAATAGCTTTATAGTGCTGATAAATTCCTTCTTGCGTTGGCTTATTGTAGTAAGGAGATACTGAAAGAATGGCGATATAATCCAAAACTTCGAAAGTCTTCACTTGCTCTGCAATTTCCATGGTGTTGTTACCGCCAATGCCGGCCACCAACGGAATACGCTTATCTACATGCTTCGAAGTAAATGCCCAAACCTGCTTTCGTTCCTCCTTCGACAACGTGGCAGTTTCGCCAGTTGTTCCCAAAGAAACGATGTAATCAATTCCCCCATGAATTTGGTAGTCAATCAGCCTACCTAGGGTCTCATAATCAACAGATCCGTCTGCATTAAAAGGTGTAACGATCGCTACGCCTGCTCCTTGAAGCTCATTCATTCGTATATAATTATTTAATTTATGTATTCTATTTGTTAATCATTGCCAACAGCTCGCCTTCCGAAATAATCGGAACGCCCAGCTTCTCAGCTTTTGCCAATTTCGATGGCCCCATTTTATCCCCTGCAACCAGGTAATTTAGTTTTGCAGATATTCCGCTTAACATTTTCCCGCCATGCGATTCTATCAATGCCGTAAGTTCTTCTCGAGAGTAATCGGCGAATACACCTGATATCAAGAAAGTCTGACCAGAAAGACCGTCGCCCGCAAGCACTATTTCCTTCTCTTCTATTTCAAATTGCAGACCCGCCGCTTTCAACTTCTCAATCTCTTCCCAATGCTCAGGCTGGTTCAGGTAAAAATGTATACTTTCCGCAATACGGAAACCGATATCCGGAACAGATTCTATCTCTTGTGCAGAAGCAGCTGCGATTGCATCAATATTCTTAAAATGCTGTGCTAATTTCTTCGCAACCGTCTCACCGATATGACGGATCCCCAAGCCAAATAACACTTTCTCAAATGGCTTTTGTTTCGATGCCTCCAAACCGGCTAGCATGTTGTCGATAGACTTTTGACCAAAACGTTCTAAACCTACCAACTTATCCTGATGGTCTTTCAATGCATAGAGATCGGAAATTTTAGAGACCAATCCTAAGCGGAAGAAGGTTTCGATGGTTTCATCACCAAGACCTTGCACATCCATCATCTTGCGACCGATAAAATGCTGAAGCTTTCCAACAATTTGCGGTCTGCAACCATCCTCATTCGGACAATAATGTACAGCCTCGCCTTCCTGACGGATCAGCTCGCTTCCACATTCCGGGCAATGCGTCGGGTAGACAATAGCAACAGCCCCTGCAGGACGTTTCTCGACATTCGCAGAAATAATCTTTGGGATAATTTCACCACCTTTTTCTACAAATACCGTATCGCCTTCGTGCAGATCCAAACGTGCAATTTCGTTAGCATTGTGCAGAGAAGCCCGCTTTACGGTAGTTCCCGCTAAAAGTACCGGTTGCAAATTAGCAACTGGCGTCACAGCGCCTGTTCTTCCAACCTGATAACTAATGCTCTTCAAGATGGTTTCAACACGCTCTGCTTTAAATTTATAAGAGATTGCCCAACGTGGAGACTTTGCTGTAAAGCCAAGATCTTCCTGCTGCGCATAATCATTTACTTTAATAACAATCCCATCAATCTCATAGGATAGCTTATGTCGGGCTTCATCCCAATAATGGATAAAATCTAGTACCTCATCAATATTGTTGCATAGTTTCGTGTGCTCACAAACATGGAACCCCCAATCTTTTACAGCTTCAATACTCTGCCAGTGGCTGTCGAATAGTTTATTTCTATTGTCAGCATACAGAAAATAGAGGAAGCAGTCTAATGGTCGCTTAGCAACCTCTGCGGAATCCTGTAGCTTTATGGTGCCTGAAGCAAAGTTTCTTGGGTTAGCATAGGTCTGATCGCCATTTTCTTCGCGCTCCTTGTTCAGACGAAGAAACGCCGACTTATGCATGAAAATCTCGCCTCTGATTTCAAAGTTATCTGGATAGTTCCCCTTTTTTAATTGGTGCGGAATACTGCGAATGGTGCGTACGTTGTTGGTCACTTCATCACCTTGGGTTCCATCACCACGCGTTACGGCTTTGACCAGCTTGCCATTTTCGTAGGTCAGCGAAATAGATAATCCGTCGAATTTAAGCTCGCATACATATTGAAACTGATCGCCAATCACCTTCCTTACGCGGTTGTCAAAATCTTTTAACTCTTGTTCGTTGTACGTGTTGCCCAATGACATCATCGGCCATTTATGCTTTACGGTCTTGAACTTTTGCGTAATATCTCCACCGACCTTGAGGGTAGGAGAGTTGGGATCACGATATTGAGGGTATTGAGCCTCTAAAGATTCTAATTCTTTGAGTTTCTGATCAAAATCATAGTCAGAAATCAACGATTGTGCTAATACATAGTACTGGTAATTATACTCGTTTAATTCCTGGGTGAGCTGCTCAATTTTTGACTGGATATCTGCTGACATAGACCACGAAAATACAAAATATTCTAGGCCTAAAACAATTTAAAACAACTATTTAATTAAATCGGCAAACTATAGAGCAATAAAAGATAAACCAGTAAAAAACATTGTTCAGCAGAACGGCTAATGATGGAAATTATTGTCTTTTAGTTGGGAGAATTTATGGATATTATTCACGTAAAAATCCCATACGATGGAGTTTTTGTATTGTCCAACTTTGTTCTCTTTGTTCGAATAAGTTTTTCGTTTTTTTGCGTTTTTAATGAAGTTTTTGAAGAAATATTGATGCGCACGGCTAACAGCCCAGGCGTCCTTCGGTTTTCGTTCCATCAAGAATTTCAATAAGGCCGCAAAATCTAGCCAAAAACGAAGAAAGATTTTCCAAATACCTTGACCAACCGGGAGGTTCTTCTGTAGCATTTGAAGATTATTGCGGAAGTTTAAATATGTTTTCTGCGGGTTGCTGGTGTTCAGAGTTCCGCCACCAACATGATATACCAATGAGTCAGGGCAGTATCCAATCTTATATCCTAGTTTTTTCAACCGCCAGCAGAGATCGATCTCTTCCATATGCGCAAAGAAATCAGGGTCAAAACCTCCGACTTCTTTCCAGGCTGCCGATTTTATGAACAACGCCGCGCCTGTCGCCCAAAATACTTCTTTCTCATCGTCGTATTGTCCCTCGTCTTTTTCCAATTGATCGAAAATACGGCCTCGGCAAAATGGAAAGCCAAAGTAATCTATGTAGCCACCCGCCGCACCGGCATGTTCAAAATAGCCTTTCTGATGGTACGATTGTATTTTAGGTTGAACCGCCGCCAATAAAGGGTCTTTTTCCATTTGCGCAATAACGGGTTCTATCCAATTTTGGGAAACTTCCACATCCGAGTTCAGTAGAATATAGTAGTCCGCTTGAACACGTTTTAGTATTTCATTATATCCACCCGCAAATCCTAAATTCTCATCATTCTTGAGAATAGTAAACTTTGGGTAATTCTCTTCAACATAGGCAATAGAGTCATCGGACGAACCATTATCGCCAATAACAAATTCAATATTTTGATAGGTGCTGTTAAACACGGAAGGAAGGAATTTCTCCAAGAAAAATCGACCGTTCCAGTTTAATATGACAACTGCTACTTTTGGATTATTAGTCATTTAACTCCTTCTTTTTCTTTTCCATCGACGATGAGACCATAACCAATAAGCAGGCTCCTCGCGAATAATCTGCTCCGTAAACCGATTATGGATATGGGTAATCTCATGCTCTGGATACTCATCAGGATTCTCTACTAATGTGGTAAACTTACAATAGTAGTATCCTCTTTTTTTCTTTCTTCTGATTTCACAGAATACAACAGGATTCTTTGTCATCCGGGCGATACGCTCGGTACCGGTATAAACTAAGGTTTCCTGATTTAGAAACTCCATGAAATAATCAGATTCCTGATAAACAGGAGTCTGATCTGCCACAAACATACTGATATGTGGTACATTTTTCAACTTTATCATGTGCCTCAAAATCTGCTTCATGGGCACCATTGTCGCTCCAAACCTGGTTCTGATGCGGTTATAGACTTCGTTGAATACTTTATTATTTAATGGTTTGTAGATGATTAGCTCGGGCGTATCCATCATCAGCGAGAGACTATGTATTCCCATCTCCCAATTGCCATAATGCGCTGTTACGCCAATGACCGATTTGCCAGCATGAATATGCCGATACACCTCCTCCGGATTCAAAAGCTCAATCCGTTCGCGAACAGCTTTAGCTGATATGCTCGCTAACTTGACAATCTCAACCAAAAGGTCTGGGAAATATCGATAAAAATCTCGTGCAATCTGTTTGATCTCTGCGTCGGACTTCTCAGGAAAGGCATTTCGTAAATTCTCAAAAACCACATGTTTCCGATAGCCAATCACATGAAAAATTAGCACAAAAAGTACATCTGAAATCAAATATAACAACCAAAATGGTAATAATGAAATTAGATAAAGTAATCCCGATACTAGTTTTTCTTTCATCGCATTGATAAGTACTATGCAAATATCCCCAAATAAAGCTATTTTTGCGGACATTTTGTTGTTTATTTACTTATGTCATCAGGACTTTTAATGCCGGCTTGCTATTTGCCGAATGTTTCTTACTTCCACGCGATAAAACAAAACGAGCAACCGCTTGTGATAGAGCAGTTTGAGAATTATCCGAAACAAACCTTCCGTACCAGAACGCAAATCGGAACTGCCAATGGTGTTTTAGATTTGATCGTGCCGATTGTGCACGGTAGAAAGGAACGCGTTAGAATGAAAGATGTGAAGATCAATTATGATCATCCTTGGCAACGCCTACACTGGCTAAGTATACAAACTGCATACCGTAGCTCGGCATATTTCGAATTCTATGAGGATGATTTTAGAACGTTCTATGAAAAAGAGTATGAGCTATTGCTGGATTACAACAGCGAGCAGATTAAACTGATTCTCAAATTGCTGAAAATGAATAGAGAAATCAGCTTCTCCGAAAGTTATACAGACGTAGAGCAAGGAATAGACTATAGAAAGGCGATACATCCGCGACAACCTTCGCCGATGAGCAACCCGAAACCTTACTATCAGTTGTTTGAGGAAAAGAACGGATTTATCCCGAATTTAAGTATCATCGATCTACTTTTCAGTCAAGGGCCACAATCGAAAAACTTCTTATAAGAACTAATTTCATTCCCTGATAAAACAAATCGTATCCGATTATTGTTGTTCAATAAACCAACAATTTTTAATGAGGAAATTAGTTTTACTGGCAATTTTTTGCTGGGTGTCATTTAGCGCGTTCGCGCAAAAAGGTGCGGATACCTTACACTATAACAAAGTTTACTACTTCGGCGGTACGGGTATTGCATTGCCATTGGGGAAAACCAAACAAGCCCTTTCGACAAAGCTTTTTACAGGAAGTATGGGGCTGGATATTTCTTTGAAAAATCCAAAATATTACCTGCAGCCCACCTTATATCTGATGAATTTCAAGTATGATCAGTTGTTTGCCGACTCAAAATATAATCGTGTTGTGGAGAACGCGCGCGCCTCGATGTACGTGCTTTCATTGGCCGGTGGTATTCGTCGGCAATGGAATCGTTTAAACACCTATGCCTATATCGGACCCGCTGGCGCACTGAATATCGAGCCGAGGGCGCAGGATGCGGGAAATAATGAACTTGTAGAATTACATTACAAATACAGTATTTCGCCAGCCGCCAAAATCGGAATTGGCGCAGACTATAAATTCAAAGGCTTTTTCTTAGGAACAGAACTTGGTTATATGCATAATTTCCGAGAGATTCAAGGAAATCCAGTTAACGTGATGACTTTGATGGTAGGTTTGAAATCGGATATCACAAGCTTGAAAAACAAGGTGGTAGACGTTATCCAGAAAACGACCAACTAAGGTTTTCTGAAAGCAGGAAAAAATAAATAGTAAAATTTTTAATAAAGATACAATAATCTAATATTGACTTCGTTATAATAAAGAATAGAAGAAAAAATATTTAGGTTAATAATTGGTTTGGTAAATACCCGAGGTTCCCCGCCTTGGGTATTTTGTTTTTTATAACGGTTTTCGTCGCGATTTTAGCCTATCGTTAAAAAATGAAAGAATGTGCAGCGAAAAACTTTTATGGTCCCAAAGAAACGCCAACAGGGATGGAAGTTCTTGATGGATATTGAAAACAGACACGCTCAGAAAAAAAGTGTAAAATATACACAGTTTACATACTAAACTATCTCAACTGTCGTTTAGATAGTAAATTCATAATTTCATAATTTAGGTTAATAATTGGTTTGGTAATACCTGGGGTTCCCCGCCTCAGGTATTTTTTATGTTTTCTGTTGTGGCTTCGATGTGCCGAATGACCCGACAGGGATTGCCCACAGCAACCACATTGGCAGGTATATCTTTCGTTACCACAGACCCGGATCCAATAACCGAATTATCGCCTATACTAACGCCAGGATTAATAACTGTATTTCCGCCGATCCATACTTGATGGCCTATTGTAATCGGTTTGGAGAACTCCCAACCCTCAGTTCGCTGTATAGGATCAATAGGATGTGAGGCCGTGAATAGGCTTACATTCGGTGCGATCATCACATTGTCGCCAATAATGACCTTGGCACCGTCTAGAATAACTAAGTTATAATTTGCATAGAAGTTATCGCCTATTTCTATGTTATATCCATAATCGCAGCGGAAGGGAGGTTCAATAAAAAAACGATTCGATGTTTTGCCGAAAAGTTTTTTGATGATTTGGTTGCGCGCTTTAACCTTTGTAGGATCCATCTGGTTGAACTCATGAAGCATTTTTTTTGCTTGTTGGCGTTCTTGAAATAGCTCGCCGCCCATGTCCAAGAAAAGCTCCCCAGCGATCATTTTTTCCTTTGCTGATTTCATTTTAAGATGATAATTTCTGAATTGGAAAGATACAAAAATGTGCATTCTGCCCTAACATTCTTAACAAAACTTTCATGCTTTTGACCAAGATAGCAAGAGGAATGGAAGTTCCTAAAGGTCTTTAAAGAGCAAACCCAAGCCGAAATTTAAGGCATTGGATTTTGTCTCATATGCCTTCTATTTTAATGTTTTACAGCGTTTAGTGGGTGTCTAAATAATGTAGATCATATGCATCTCCATTTTCTAATCGAAAGATCATTCTAAAGTTTCCACTTACGTCCATAGACCAGAAACCCTGATAAGGAGGCTTTTTCAATGCATGAACCCGGTATTGCTTAACGATTGGTTCTGGAAAATCGTCTATTGCACTGGACATCATAAATATACAGTTTACGAATTTTCAGGTCAATTAATATTTCAATAAGTTTACTTAAAATAGGGCAACTATCGAAGAGAAGAACAGCAAAATAAGAACTTATTCAACCTCGCACCCGACGCTCCCAATTTAAAGCTTTTTCAAACCCCTTTCATACCCAATTGGAAGCGCTTATGAAAGGGTTATGTATTGGGTTTACATTGGGTTTGAAAGGGCTTTATGTCGAACGAGTTTCGAGGAATGGTAGAACAAAATATGGAGCATTAATATTTAACTTTCAAATTTGCTTAGAAACGCTAATAATGATGTCGGTTCTTGTAGCCCATAGAAAACAGACAAGCTTAGAAAATATAAAAGCAGCTGCCTTTTCAGACAGCTGCTTTAAAATATGTTTTTGTATTATAGTTTACTAATTTCCGTTGTTGGATTAGTTTAAGTTGATAACGAACTCTTCTTTGTTAACCCTTACTTTCTTAAGATTAACCAACCAGTCATTCTGCTCGTCGCGGTATCCCAATGCTAAAATTGTAACGGATTTCAGGCCTAGTTTGTCGAGTCCTAGAAGTTCGTCCAACTGTTCATTGATAAAGCCTTCCATTGGCGTTGCGTCTACACGTAATTCTGCCGCTGCAGCAATAGCAATTCCGAAGCCTATATAAGCTTGACGCGCTGCATGATCAAAATGTGCATCTTTCGTTTGTGTTTGAAAGCGAGCGAATAATCCGTTTTTATAATCGTCTGCGAATCCTTCAGGTAAACCACGCTCCACTTGTTGCTGTAGGAAAGGCGCGTCTACACGTTCTTTCGTGTATTCATCGTATGCAGCGAAAATCAAAAGATGCGAAGCATCAACAATTTGCGACTGTCCGAATGCGATAGGCTGAATTTTAGCTTTTAGTTCAGGATTACTTACTTCGATTATTTTGAATGGATGAAGACCGGAAGAGGTTGGCGCTAGACGCGCTGCCTCTATGATTTGATCGACCTTTGCTTGTTCTACTGCCTGACCATTCATTTTCTTGGTGGCATATCTCCATTGTAAGTCTTGTATTAAACTCATTTGTTTTTAAAATTATAATTATTGTAAGCTGTATATTAATTCTTTTGTATGTATTGCGTGAATGCTCGAATACTGTCTGCTAACACTTCGGATGGGCATACTGAATCAAACTTGTTTATCGTGAGTAATTCGATAGCAACCACGCCGTGTAGGATAGACCAAAAGCTGCGATATTTGACGCAGGTATTCAGATCTTTCTTGCCGCTGCTCTCGATCAGCTCGTCAATAAATTGGCGAAGGTAATTTGCTAATTCCGCGATTGCAGGAACTTGTTGATGCATTTCGCAAGTAGGCAAGCCTACGCCGAACATCAACTCATAGTCTTTTGGATTTTTGGAAGCAAAATGCCAATAGCCTTCGGCAACCTGTTGTACTCTTTTTTCGATTGGATCCGTCGGTACTACGCAAGCTTCGATTTCCTTTTTCAACGCCGCAAATCCTTCTGCTACAAAAAAGGCGGTGAGTGCTTCCTTGCTTTCAAAATGTTTGTAAACTACGGGTACCGAATATTCGATGGCGTCGGCGATCTTGCGGATGGAAAGCGCCGCCCATCCTTCCATGTTCACGATCTCCCGTGAGGATGCGATGATTTGGTTTTTCACCTCTTGTTGTTGCCTTAGCTTTCTTTCGGATAAGCTCATTTATCTTTGTTTTGTTAACAGTGTTAGCAAAAGTAACATCGCTAATTAAAATATGAAAATTGAATATTGAAAACGACAAAAAGATGACATTTTACAATCAGGAAAATTAGGTTTAACTTTAGCTATGAACATTCTTAAAAGTAAGCGTAAAGTATCCTTGGTGTTGGGAAGTGGGGGTGCCAGAGGGTTGGTACAGATTGGGGTCATTCGAAGTTTAGAAGAGAAGGGTTACGAAATCGATGAGGTGGTTGGATGCTCCATTGGTGCCTTGATTGGGGCAGCTTATGTGGAGGGGCGGCTGCAGCAGTTGGAAGATTGGATGATGTCGATCAACCGCTCGATGATCTTTAAGTTGTTGGATTTTACAAACCCTCGATTCGGACTTTTAAAGGGTGAGCGGGTGTTCGAATCCTTGAAGGATATCTTTCCGGATAAAAATATTGAGGATATGGATATTCCGTTCCGCGCAATCGCGACTGATATTAAGAATGAGAAGGAGGTAGTCTTTGAGAAGGGCTCGGTTTACAAAGCGATCCGTGCTTCCATTGCTATCCCCGCGGTCTTTACGAGTGTGCTTTCTGATGATATCAGCTTGGTCGACGGCGGAGTGGTCAATCCTTTGCCAATCAACTTTGTGAAGCGCAAGCGCCGCAATATTGTGGTCGCAGTAAACTTAGACGGCAAGCCTAACCCACGCTATGGTCCGATAGCCTTTGATAAACCGGTAAACTCGATCGGAATGTTGCAGGAAGCATATTTTGTGATGCGCCGTAAGCTCGCTGCGCTCTCAATTGAACTTTATAAGCCAGATTATGTGATTAATATTCCTCATAATATTGCGGGCTTATGGGATTATGACAAAGCAACCCAATTAATCGAACATGGTAAAATGCTTACCAACAAAGTGGTGCCCGATTCGGCGTACAGAAAGAAAGTACTATTGGAAGCGAAGTAGGTTGTTCGGAGGAGGGTGTTTAAATTGATAAGCTACTAAATGGAAAGCCCTTTTTTTCAAAGGGCTCCATAACGTTAGCTTTTTAGAATTTCATATACCTGCAGTATTCAAATTTGGATCTTGGATGCCAGTACGTTGAGTCCCTCTCGTAAAGGGCCAAGGGCATCCCCGGCGGCATGCGTCACTTATACCTTTTCCTGCATAAATGTATTCATGTGCAAATTGAACTTTTCGGTATCCTCCAAGTTTGGTAAGTGTCCGCAGTGTTCAAACTCTATATAGGTCGATCCTTTAATTTTCTTGTGTAGTTCCTCCATCAATTCTGCCGGAGTGATTTTATCTTCTTTGCCTCGGATAATAAGCGTAGGCACTTTAATTTCGTTTAAAACATCGGTTGTATCTGTTCTAGCAGCTAGCGCAAGTAAGGTTGCGCATATGGAGGAGATGCTATTTCTGCGAATACTGCTTTTAATCAGCTCAACCGCTTCAGGTTTATCTTCTACAGAACGCGCCGAAAAGACATTCCCTACAAATCCGATGGCATAGGGGCGGCGTCCATGTTGCAATACGGCCTGTACAGCATCGAATCGCTTTTGCTTGCCAGCATTATCATCCGCTTTGCTATGGGTATCACAAAGAATCAATCCGGAAATTTTTTCCGGGAACAATTGATAGGCACGAAGCGCTATATAACCGCCCATGGAAATACCACAAAGCACCGCTTCTTCAATATCAAGCTTGCGCATCAACACGCCCAAGTCTTTCGCAAAAACATCAATGGAAAAGAAGCCATGTCCTTTGGTGCTGTTTCCATGTCCACGAATGTCTACGGCGATACCCGTTATATTGTCTTCTAAGCTCTCCAATTGATCGCGCCACATGTTCTTATTGAAAGGAAAACCATGTAGGAAGATGATAGTTTTCTCGGGTGTTTCTGTCGCTTTCTTGATGTGATAAGCAATGCTAAGATCGCCTATTCTAATTTTATTGCTCTTAATGATACGTTCAGCCATAAATGTAAATATATTAAAATCAACAATATGTAGTAAATATAGTTTTGAAATGCATGAAAAAAGAAAAAAAGGATTTGGAAAATTTAAAAAAGTCCCGATATTTGCCCCATCACAGGGGGATATCCACCCTCAAAAGCGCTCATAGCTTAATTGGATAGAGCACCTGACTACGGATCAGGAGGTTAGGGGTTCGACTCCCTTTGAGCGCACAATTTCCTTTTTAGTAGTCAGTATTTAGTAGTTAGTAGTTAGTAGTTAGACCTACAACGGCTAGACCTTAGCTATGAGAGTTTAGATCTTAGTCCATCATAGCCTTCCATGCAGTCATTCATTCTTGATTCAAATAATCCTCCTTTATTTTAATACAATGCACTTATTTTCTATATCCGGCACTTCAGGGGCTTTATACTAAATACAAACTACTAAGTACTATCTCTAAATTCTTTGTTCACATTATCCTGTGTTCCATTAAACCAAAGCACTTATTTGCTATATTCCAAAGCACCTATTTGCTATATCCGGCACTTCAGGGTCTAAGTACTAAATACTAACTACTAAGTACTAACTACTATTTCTCCATTCTTTGTTCAGATTATCCTGTGTTCCATTGATCCAAAGCACCTATTTGCTATATCCGGCACTTCAGGGTCTAAGTACTAAGTACTAACTACTAACTACTATTTTTTATTTTGCTCAATACAACGGAGTTAGCTAGAAATGTTAAAAAAAGTTTTGCTCAGCAGATAATTTCCGTATATTTGCATCACCAAAACAGAAAAGGCAATAAGTCGTGAAGTAATGGTTGCCGCGCTCATAGCTTAATTGGATAGAGCACCTGACTACGGATCAGGAGGTTAGGGGTTCGACTCCCTTTGAGCGCACTGAAAGAAAGCCTAATTCTTAAGAGGAATTAGGCTTTTATTTTTTATCTTGAAAAATAAAAATAACAACACAATATGCTAAACCTTGTATTATTCGGACCTCCAGGAGCAGGAAAAGGCACTCAATCTGCTAAATTGATCGAAAAATATGGATTACACCATATCTCTACAGGTGATATTTTTCGTGGACATATCAAAGATCAGACAGATTTAGGAAAACAAGTAAGCCAGATCATTGCCGATGGTAATTTGGTTCCTGATTCTATCACCATCGCGATGTTAGAAGAGGAAATCAAACAACACCCAGAAGCGAAGGGCTTTATTTTCGACGGTTTCCCACGTACTGTGGCGCAGGCTGAAGCTTTAGATGCTTTCTTAGAGTCTAATAATACATCAATTTCCGGGGTAGTTGCATTGGATGTTGATGAAACAGAACTTACACAGCGTATTGCTAAGCGCCAGGAAATATCTGGACGTGCAGACGATGCTGCTGATAAATTGAAAAAACGTATCGAAGAATATTTCGGAAAGACTATCCATGTATTGCCGTATTACGAGGGTCAAGGGAAATTGACTAAGGTGAATGGCATCGGGGATATTGAGGAAATCTTCAACAACCTAACAACGGTTATCGATCGTTATTAATAGTATTAGGAGGATTAATGGCGCAGGGGTCAAATTTCGTTGATTATGTTAAGGTTTGCTGCCGCTCTGGACATGGAGGTGCAGGATCAGCTCACTTACACCGTGATAAATTTACGGCCAAAGGTGGACCTGATGGGGGCGACGGTGGCCGTGGTGGTCATATTATTTTAAAAGGGTCTACACAACACTGGACGCTTTTACATTTAAAATTCCGCAAACATATTATTGCCGAAAGTGGTGAGCCCGGTGGCAGTGCCCTTCGTTCTGGTGCGACAGGTAAAGATGAGATCTTGGAAGTGCCGCTTGGAACGGTAGCTAAGAATGCCGAAACTGGCGAAGTCTTATTCGAGATTACAGAAGATGGCGAGACCAAAATCTTGACGGCCGGTGGTCGCGGGGGTCTTGGTAACTGGCATTTTAAATCTTCCACCCAACAAACTCCTCGTTTCGCACAACCTGGTATGCCGGGTAAGGAAGAGTGGGTAATCCTTGAGCTGAAAGTATTAGCCGATGTAGGTTTAGTAGGATTTCCGAATGCTGGGAAGTCTACTTTATTATCCGTTGTTTCGGCTGCAAAGCCTGAGATTGCTGATTATCCCTTTACGACGCTTGTTCCTAACCTAGGCATCGTTAGTTATCGCGATAATAAATCGTTCGTGATGGCGGATATCCCAGGAATTATCGAAGGAGCTTCCGAAGGGAAAGGCTTAGGACATCGTTTCTTACGCCATATCGAACGTAACTCCGTTCTATTGTTTATGGTTCCAGCAGATACGGATAGGACAATTGAGGAAGAATATGATATCCTTTTGAACGAACTGACTGCATATAATCCTGAGTTATTAGACAAACCGAAATTGCTGGCCATCACGAAATCGGATATGCTAGATGATGAGCTGGAGAAGGAAATGGAATTGCAAGTGCCGAAAGGTATTCCGCATGTGTTTATCTCTTCAGTCACCGGTAAAAATATTCAACAATTGAAAGATTTAATCTGGAAAGAGATTAACAAATAATATAAAAAGCAACTTCGGTTGCTTTTTTTGTATTTTGTCATTATGGATTTATCGCTTAAGGATTTCTTAGATAAAAAGGTTGAAGAATTCAATACACCTAATTTTATACCTGCCGACCCTATTAGTATCCCACACCGTTTTACTTTAAAACGAGATATTGAAATCATGGGTTTCTTTGCCAGTATTCTGGCCTGGGGGCAACGTAAGACCATTATCAATAAGTGTGTAGAGTTGGCAGCGAGGATGGATAATGCGCCTTTTGATTTTATCATCAATCATCAGGAAGAGGATCTGAAGCAATTGTTGGGCTTCAAGCATCGTACCTTTAATGATACAGACTTACTTTACTTTGTCTCTTTCTTTAAGCAGCATTATCAGCGTTTCCCCTCCTTCGAAGATGCTTTTTTGCAAGAACCGTTCATCACCGGAGTCAACCGAGTGGAACAGGCCTTAAATAGTTTCCGTACTTATTTCTTTTCCTTACCTGACTATCCTACGCGCACGAGAAAACATATCAGTTCTCCATTGCAGAAGTCGAGTTGTAAGCGATTGAATATGTTCTTGCGATGGATGGTGCGCAAGGATAATGCGGGGGTAGACTTTGGTATTTGGAATCGGCTGCAACCTAGCGATCTGATATGTCCATGTGATGTCCACGTGGAGCGCGTGGCTCGAAAGTTTAATTTAATCCAGAGCGATAAGGTCAATTGGAAGACTGCCGTTGAGCTCACGGAGAATTTACGGGAACTAGACCCTTTAGACCCCGTAAAATACGATTTTGCTTTATTTGGTATTGGTGTAGTGGGTGAGATGTAATAATCGCTTAGAGAAGCTTAAACATCTCCTTGTGTGGGCCAATGCCCGGTATATCGAACTCATCAGACATATATTCGAATCCTAGACTTTCATAGAAAGGGTATGCAACTTTACGAGCGTTGAACCAAAAGTAGGGGATATGCAATTGTTCTTTTAGATGATCGATTGCTGCAAGCATCAGTTCTTTTGCATAGCCTTTGCGACGTGCATCCGGATGTGTTGCCATCCCACGTAATCGATAAGCTTCATGAGGAAGCTTAGGATGGTTTTCTTTCTGACAGGTTAATACACAAACTAATTCATTATCCTCATTGAAATAACCCAAATGGAACGTTTCTGGAAGAAGATCCTGCGGATTAATGCATTCTTGCTCAGGCAAGCCGTTGCGCAGTACGAGACTGCGCAAAGCTAGTGTATCTTGTAGGGAGATGAATCGAATCATTTCTTAGCGACTATTTCTAATAAATCAACCAGTCTGTTGGAGTATCCGAACTCGTTGTCATACCAGCCCACAACCTTGACCAATCCGCCTACGATACTCGTTAATTGAGAGTCGAAGACACAGGAGTATGGATTGTTTATGATATCTACCGAAACGATAGGATCTTCCGTGTAATACAATACATTCTTGAGACCATTATCCGCTGCTTCTTTAAACTTCTGATTGATCTCTTCAACTGTTGTTTGTTTGGCTAAGGTACAGGTAAAGTCCGTAAGTGAACCGTTTAATACCGGTACACGAATACCTGCGCCTCCCAACTTACCTTCCAAATGTTTAAAGACATTGGTGATTGCCTTTGCGGCTCCGGTAGTCGTTGGGATAATGGATGCCGAAGCAGCTCTCGAGCGACGAAGGTCACGATGCGGAGCATCGTGGAGGTTTTGATCGCCGGTCATAGAGTGTACCGTGGTGATGTATCCATCCTGAATCTGCCAGTTATCATCAAGAATCTTAATCAGTGGTGCCACGTTGTTGGTCGTACATGAAGCATTTGAGAATACCGGAGTCGACCAATCGAAATCTTCATCATTGATTCCCAATACCACCGTCGGCACTTCTTTATCGGGTGAAGGTGCAGAGATGATAACCTGTTTTGCTCCAGCGTGGATATGCTGCTCAGCTAATTCTTTTTTTACGAAATGACCGGTAGATTCTACAACGAGGTCTATTCCTAATTCTGCCCACGGAAGGTCTTTTGGAGATTTCGCATTATAAACCTGTATAATCTTTCCATCAACATACAGATGCTGGTCATCGTGTTTCACTTCGCGGTGCAAAGGACCATGAACAGAATCGTATTTAAACAGATGCGCCAATGTCTTTGTATCTGCTAAGTCATTGATCGCAACGACTTCGATATCGGAAAGATTACGGTTCAATAAATTCCGTAAGGTATGGCGGCCAATGCGGCCAAATCCATTAATGGCAATTTTCATTATTTTGTAAATGATGCAATAACGTCCTCAATTGGTTTTTCGCCTTCCCAGTATGTTTTTAATGCGCCGTCAGGACCATATACATAGTTTGCTGGGAATTTGCTCGGAATGTGGAACTTCTGGATAAAGTCCTGATTTCTATCGTACAACATCTCCACGTTTGGTTTGCCCTCTAATTCCTTCCCGAAAGAAGTGAAGAAGCTAGCCATTAGCGCAGGATCGTTCATCGAAACATAGTAGACATTGATATTCTTAATCTTCTCATAATTCTTCGCTAAAGCACTTGTTTCATGCTGACAGTGCCCACATGAAGGATCAAATAGCACAAACACAGTGTTCTTTCCAGCGGGGATATCTGCCTTGCTAAATGCGATGCCCGACTTAACCTTATAAAAGTTGAAATCAGGGATGCTAACGACAGGAGCTTTAACCGCAGGAACCTCAATTGGAGGAGCTTCACTAGGCGTGGTTGATTGCGCATGGTTATGGCCTTCGCGGCCCGTAGCGCTATGATCATGTCCCGCATGCTCATCGGTCGTTTGTTCCGTATTCGAGGAAGTATTGTTATTACAAGCAACTGTGCTTAGCGAGATCGCAAGGATAGGAATTAAGAACTTTGTTTTCATATCTGATTTTGTGAGATGTAAAACTACTAAAAAAGTAGGGGCTTGTAAGGTATTAGGAAGTATTTAGTATTTAGTAGTTAGTATTTAGACCCTATCCTGACCTATGCGTGACAATCAAGTGGGAGAGTGGAGGAATGGAGCATAGATAGGAATGGTATTGTAATTTGTATATTCTTTGGACCTTTCGTTTAGAAAGAAATTGTCTTGAACCAGGAAAGGAAGGATATAAGGATTTGCCTTTGGTTTAGAAAGAAAAATGTCTTGAACCAGGAAAGAAAGGATTTAAGGGTTTGCAGGATATTACGCCATAGGTCTTTATACTAAGTACTATGTACTAAGTACTATTTTGAAGGATTGACAGGCTATTTGCTATATCCTACAAAAGGGGAGGGAATTGGTCGCCATAGGTCTTTATACTAAATACTAACTACTAAGTACTACAAAACAAAACAGCCCGGAAGCGTTCGCTTCCGGGCTGTTTTGTTTATATTAACTAGATTATGCAATAACCTTTGCTTGTTTCTTTTCTTCTGGTTTTGCTGAATCAGCAAGGTGTTTTCCAGCGCTCAAGTCGTAGATCGCAGGAGCTGCTAAGAAGATTGAAGAGTAGGTTGCTACAACGATACCAATTAAGATAGCGAATGAGAAACCACGGATAACTTCACCACCGAATACGAACAATACTGCTAATACGAAGATTACTGTTAAAGAGGTAATCACTGTACGGCTTAATGTAGAGTTGATAGCTTTATTGATTGTTGTATCCATTTTCTCATGGTGAGCATTTGGTTTGCCTAAGTACTCACGTAGACGGTCGAATACAACCACCGTATCGTTCACCGAGTAACCCAATACCGTTAGAATCGCAGCTACGAAGTGCTGGTCGATATCCAATGAGAAAGGCACTAGACCATCCAGGATAGAGAATAAACCTAACAAGATGATCGCATCGTGTACCGTTGCAATCGCTGCACCAGCAGAATATTGCCATTTACGGAAACGGATTAAGATATAAGCTGCAATCACGATGATTGATAATACCGCTGCATAGATTGCACGATCGCGGATATCAGAAGCGATTGTAGGACCTACTTTTTGTTGAGAAAGAATCTCATATTTTCCTTGAACTTTGCTTAATCCTTCGTTTAGTTTTCCTAATACCTCTTGATCAGCCTCGTCGCTAGTTTCTTGAATATGGTAAGAAGTAGTCACACGTAATTGGTTCTCACTACCAAAAGTCTTCACCTCTGTCGTTGTACCAAATACGTTATCTAAGTTCTCACGAACATGCTCTGCTGCGACCGGTTGGTCAAATTTAACGGTATAAGTACGGCCACCTTGGAAGTCAACTCCGTAAGAGAATCCTTTGGTTAAGATAGCTGCAAAACTTATTACCACAGCGATTAAAGAGATCGCATAGAATAATTTTCTTTTCTCGATGAACTTGTAGTTTGCATTCTTCATCGTATGGTTAGACCATGGGAATGAAACTGTAATCTTCATTTCTTTGCTCAACATGTATTCGAAAATCAAACGAGTGATGAAGATTGCAGTGAACAAGGAAGTGATAATACCGATCATCAACGTCGTTGCGAAACCTTGGATTGGTCCTGATCCTGTAAAGAATAAGATCACACCCACTAAGAACGTCGTAATCTGCGAGTCTAAGATAGAAGGTAAAGCATGTTTGTAACCATCGGATACCACTTGGCGCATTGATTTGCCCAAGCTTAATTCCTCACGCATACGTTCGTAGATCAGTACGTTGGCATCCACCGCTGTACCCATCGTCAATACGATACCCGCAATACCCGGTAAAGTCAATACCGCATTTAAAGATGCTAATACACCCATTAAGAAAAATACGTTGAACAATACCGCGATGTTCGCAGCGATACCAGCACGGTTGTAGTATGCGATCATAAAGATCATTACCACGATGATACCGATAACTGATGAGTTAACACCTGAATCGATAGCAACTTGACCTAATGAAGGACCTACAACAGCCTCTTCTACGATCTTCGCTGTAGTCGGTAGACGACCTGCTTTCAATACGTTAGATAAGTCTTTTGTATCTTCAAAAGTAAAGTTTCCTGAAATTGTTGAGCTACCGCCTGGAATCTCGTCGTTAACTGTTGGTGCAGAATAAACAACATTGTCCAATACAATAGCAATCGCATCTTTGTTTTGTGCTGCCTGTGCCGTTACACGTCTCCATTGACGAGCACCGTCAGCATTCATATCCATTGATACGATCGGTTTGTTCGTTTGAGGATCAGAACCCGGACGTGCATCTGTAATTACATCACCCGTCATTACCGCTTTGTGATCAGCACCAGTCGTTTTGATCGCGTGTAATGCAAGGATGTTCGGCGTATTTGTCTCTGGCTTAACAGCCCATAATAATTTTAAATCTGCTGGAATGATCGATTTGATCTCCGGACGAGCTAAGTATTGGTTTACTTTCGCAGTATCTTTCAAGTTTGCATACCCCACAGTAGAACCTGGGATCAATTGCGTTTGACCGTTAGGTGCTTGGTAGAAAGATGGAGATAAAATTGCGAATAACGGGTTGTTCGCTAATGCTGTTGCGTTAGCAACTGCATTGGTTGTATCCTTCGCTGAATCCGCTTTGTTAGCATTTAAGTTTGCTAATAAGTTTTCTTCTTTAACCGTTGTGTCAGCAACAGCTTTAACCGTAGTATCGGCAGCAACAGCTGGTTTTTCGCCTTTTAAAGAAGTCGCTAATGTACCATTGATGTTCTCCAGTAAAGGATAGATCTGTACATTATTGTAAGTTTCGTAGAATTCTAATTTTGCAGAACCTTGTAATAGCTTGCGAACGCGTTCTTGATCGCTTACACCTGGAAGTTCAATTAAGATACGGTTAGTACCTTGCTGAATTTGAATGTTAGGAGAAGCAACACCGAATTTGTCGATACGCGTACGAAGTACTTTGTATGAGTTTTGGATTGCATTGTCCGCTTCAGCATTTAGGAAGCTTTTCAATTCGCCTTCTGAGCTGCTTGCTTTGATTACTGATGAGTTATCTTTTGTTGCGAAGAAGCTTGCGATTGGCGTTCCTGCACCAGTTGCTTTGTATTCGTTGATGAATAAGTCGATTAACGAAGTGTTCGTTGTTTTCGATTTAGCAACAGCATTTTCTAATGCTTTGTTGAAGTTAGCATCTTTCGGATTGTTGGCTAAGTTAGCGATCAGTTCGTTCAATGCGATTTCCATTGTAACGTTCATACCGCCTTTTAAGTCCAAACCAAGAGCGAGTTCATTCGCTTTTGCTTCCCGATAAGTGAATTTCGCAATTCCCAGGTTATACACCTCTTCACCAGCCATGGAATCAAGGTAGGCTTTCTCTTTAGCCATGTCTCCTTTAGCGTATTCCGCAGCGTCATTTTCTACTTTCCGTGTTACAAAAGTAAATGATAGGGAGTAGAGGCACGCTAAGGAAACCACTACAACCAAAAATTTAATCAGCCCTTTACTCTGCATTGTCTATTCGTAATAAGTTATGATTTAGTTCTGTTTTTTAAGCTTAATAATATTTTACCAAGATTCGCAAAGGTATAAAAAAATTAGAGAAACGAAACAAATTAGCAAACTTAATGTCGAAAATTTTGTTATGCAAAAGGCTTAGTACGAGGGGGTATTTGACAGGGTAGACAAACCTGTCTTTTGGGTCATTGAAATGTTACTAATCGGCCTGCTTTTTTCTTCTTTTTGTGGTCAACCTATTTCCTGGTTCAAGACGAACTTTCCTCCCTTTTCTAAATAGAAAAAGGGCGATTTCATCGAAATCGCCCTTTTATTATCTTCTTTACTTCAGAGATTATCTTAAAGTAAATTTAAATCCTAAGCTGAAACGACCAGCTTCGAAGTGAGAATTGTCAGAAAGGTTCCACCAAGGTTTCCAGTCGAAGTGTAAAGCTAGGGGAGCAGCAGGAATTTTGTATTCTAAACCAGCAGCAGGACGGATAGCGAATGCAGAGTCATCGTTCGCGAAAGCGATTTGAGGACCTACACCTACGTACCAACCTAATCCATTAGTACCACCGAATGGTCTGTTGTAAGAATAGTCAACACCAATTACTGTGAAGTGATCTCCGAATAATACTTGTGCTTGACCAGCATTTGCACCACCGAATGAATGTTTAATTTGTGGACCGAATAAAGATGGGCCATCACCTAAGTCAATACCTAAACCGATTGCGGTTTTATAAGGAGTCTGAGCTTGTGCTTCATTTGCACCAAAAGCTAACGCTGCTGCAGCTGCTAAGGATAGTAAGGTCTTTTTCATAAATTAAATGTTAAATAAACTTTATTTTTTCATCATCAATGCAATTAGCTTGCCAAAGTTAAATTATGTTAAAGGTTTTTTTGAAATTTATTACCGCAAAGCACAACTATTTCGATTGTCGATTTTATGTAATTAGTGAAACTTTGTTTTAAAATTCCATAACTTTTCGTAATTTTGCCCTGCAAATAGATAACCCCCATAATATTTGCTATGCAATTAGATCCACAAAAATTCGTATCCGAAGGCCTTACTTACGACGACGTGTTATTGATCCCTGCTTATTCAGAGATTTTACCTCGTGACGTTGATACAAGTACCTTCCTGACTAAAAAAATAAAATTAAATATTCCTTTAGTGTCTGCTGCGATGGACACTGTAACCGGTGCCGACCTTGCTATTGCAATCGCGCAAGCGGGAGGAATAGGTATGTTACATAAAAACATGTCGATCGCAGAGCAAGCTGCTGAGGTTCGCAAAGTGAAGCGTTCGGAAAGCGGAATGATCCAAGATCCTGTTACCTTGTTAGAGAACGCAACGGTGGGTGATGCTTTCCAAATTATGAGCGAGCATAAAATTGGTGGTATCCCGGTAATCAATCAAGAGAATAGATTGGTTGGTATCGTAACGAACAGAGATCTTCGTTTCCAAAAAGATATGGCTAGACCGATTAGCGAATTAATGACTAAAACAAATTTAGTTATTGCGCCTGAAGGTACAGACCTGATTAAAGCAGAAGAGATTTTACAAAACCATAAAATCGAAAAGCTTCCTGTTGTTGATTCAAACGGAGTATTGAAAGGATTGATCACTTTCAAGGACATACAAAAATATAAGCATTACCCAAATGCGGCAAAAGATGAGCACGGTCGTTTATTGGTTGGTGCTGCCGTTGGTGTTACGCACGATACAGTTGAGCGCGTTGATGCTTTAGTAAAAGCGGGCGTTGATGTGATTACCATTGATACGGCGCACGGACATTCGTTAGGCGTTATCAACAAATTAAAAGAAGTAAAAGCGAAATACCCTGAATTGCAGGTTATCGTTGGTAATATTGCTACTGGCGATGCAGCGAAGATGTTAGCAGATGCGGGTGCAGATGCGGTGAAAGTAGGTATCGGTCCGGGTTCAATCTGTACGACTCGTATAATTGCGGGAGTGGGTGTTCCTCAATTATATGCTGTTTATGAAGTTGCTAAAGCATTAAAAGGTACTGGGGTTCCTTTAATTGCTGATGGAGGTATTAAGCAAACAGGAGATATAGCGAAAGCGATCGCTGCGGGGGCTGATACAATCATGGCGGGTTCATTATTTGCAGGGGTAGAGGAAGCACCAGGTGAGACAATCTTATTAGAAGGAAGAAAATTCAAATCTTACCGCGGAATGGGATCGATCGAAGCAATGGAAAAAGGATCGAAAGACCGTTACTTCCAAGATGTCGAAGACGATATCAAAAAATTAGTTCCAGAAGGAATCGTTGGTCGTGTACCATATAAAGGAACATTAGCTGAGGTAGTTTACCAGTACATCGGCGGATTGCGCGCATCAATGGGTTACTGCGGAGCAGCAACAATTGAGCAACTACAAGGTGCAAGATTCGTAAGAATCACCGGAGCAGGTCTTCGGGAATCGCATCCTCACAATATTCAGATTACTAAAGAAGCTCCTAATTATAATAGTAGAGGCTAGATTTAGATATTAGATAATAGACATTAGATGTTAGACATCGTATGGGGTAAAAAAATCCCCTTGTTCGAAAGAGCAAGGGGATTTTTAATTTACGGAACACTCTAAAATCTCATATCTATTGTCTAATATCTAAATACTAACTACTAACCCGATACTGCGTCGGTGTCACCTTCGTGATGGTTTTGAAATTCTTGTGGAAGCTGACGAAGTTATTGAAGCCGCTATCGTAGCAGATTTCTTTGAGGCTGAGGTTGGAATTTCTGAGCTGTGTGCAGGCATGACTGATACGGAGCTCGGTTATGAATTGCACGGGCGTTTTTCCGGTCTTTTGTTTGAAGTATCGACAAAAGGAATTTTCGGTTAAGCCTGCGATGGAGGCGAGCTCTTCGAGTTTGATGCGTTGTTTATAATTATCGCGGATATGCTCCATGAGGCTATTCATCCTTCCTTGATCATCGGATATATTGAGGATGGAGTAGTTTTCGCTGGTTAAGTTTTCGGCATTTTGCTGAGCGAAATGATCTAATAGTTCTAGCATGGAGGTCAGTTTACTGAGCCCTGAGCTGTTTAATGTTTTTTCGATGAGGAAAGGTATGCGGTTGGGGTTTTTATTGGAAACATAGAGACCGCGGTTGCTCCGGTTGATTAATTGCTTTATGCCGCCTAGTTCAGGAGCATGGAGTAGATTGGGGATTCCAATATCTTTGTTGAAATGAAGCACGATGCAGTCAATCGTAGCTGCCTGATCGGTTTCGCAAGCACTATTCTCGAACATCCAATAATGTGGAATCTGTGAACCGATCAGCACGGTATCTCCTGCCTGAAAAGATTTTATACAGTCGCCTATAAATAAAGTCCCCACGCCTTTAATAACATGGATTAACTCTAATTCTTCATGATAATGCCAAATCAGTTGATGCTTAGGTGTATAATCGCGTCGAATTTGAAAGCTCTGATTAGGTTCTTTTGGTAGAGCAAAATGTTTGATAATCATAATTAACTAATTTATTCAATGAAAATCAAATATGCAAGCCTATTCGAGATAAAATCGCTTATAAATTTGGTAAAATGATTTATCCATTGTTTGGAATAAATACCGTAATTAGGGTTTCCAATATAAACCGGCGTATGAGTAAGACAAATAATACCGTTGCGATCATCCTAATCACCTCTTTATTTTTCTTTTGGGGGTTCATTCATAATCTAGATCCTATTTTGATCGCCCATTTAAGGAGCGCTTTTAGTCTTAGTCATTTGCAGGCTTCCTTAGTAGATTCGGCGGTTTTTATCGCCTATTTGGTTATGGGTATTCCTGCGGGTATCATCATGAAAAAATATGGATATAAGGTGGGGATTTTAATCGGACTATTATTGTTTGCAGTCGGCTGTTTCCTCTTTGTTCCTGCCGCAAATACGATGAGCTATATATTCTTCCTGTCGGCATTATTTATTGTCGCCTGTGGAATTACCATATTGGAAACGGCGGCAAATCCCTATATGACGGTTTTGGGCGACCCGAACACGGCTACCCAACGACTTAATTTTGCGCAGTCATTCAATGGTCTTGCTGCTTTTGTGGCCCCTATTGTTGGCGGACAGTTTATCCTTGCTGAGGATCCCTTGAATGCAGATCAGGTAGCGGCATTGAGCGATGCGGAACGTCTGAGCTATATTCAGGCAGAGACGGCAGTCGTGAAAGGACCTTATGTTATTCTAGGCTGTATTATCTTGGCTGCAGCGATTATATTTATGTTGATCAAGCTTCCGGAAGCGAAAGAAGCAGACGAGGAAAAGTCGAGCTTTGTAAAAGCTTTTCGCCATAAGAATGTATCCTGGGCGGTTTTAGCACAGTTTTTCTATGTGGGGGCTCAAGTTTGCGTTTTAAGTTTTTTGATCGTATTTGCGGTCGAAGTGTCGGGCATCTCCGCGCAGGATGCGAAGTATTATGCTGGCATCGCAGGTTTGGTTTTTATGTTGGGGCGATTTATAGGTACATTCCTGATGCGCAGCATCGCACCTTCTAGGCTATTGTTTATCTATGCGATCATTGCGACCTTGCTCACCTGTGTAGCGATTTTTGCTTCCGGAGCATTGACTTTGTATGCTATGATTGCAATCGCTTTCTTTATGTCTATAATGTTCCCTACGATATTTGCTATCGGTGTAACGGGTATAGGGTCGGATACTAAATCGGCTTCCAGTTTAATTATTATGTCTATCGTTGGAGGGGCTTTGTTGCCACCACTGCTAGGTTATGTTTCGGATGCAACAGGAAATATGCAATATGGCTACTTCGTAGTCGTTATCTGTTTTTTAGTGGTTGCATTATTTGCCTATAAAAATAAAACAGCGGCGGTTAGTACTGCTGCTGCACATTAATATTGAATACTATGTTTAAACGATATGCGCTTGCATTGGATCTCGTGGATGATCCGAAGATGATTGCTGAATATGAACAGCATCATAAAACAGTGTCTGCTGAGATTAAGAAGTCGATCACTGATGCAGGAATTACGGTGATGGATATCTATCGCTTTGGGAACCGCTTGTTTATGATTATGGAGGTTGATGAGACCTTCGATTTTGCGCGTAAGGACGCTATGGATGCGGCGAATCCTGCGGTTCAACTGTGGGAAGGGTTGATGTGGAAATATCAACAAGCCATTCCGGGCGCTAAACCAGGCGAGAAATGGGTTATTATGGATCAAATATTTGAATTATAAAAGAAATGGAAAAGAAGAAATTGGCGTATTTGCAGATTCATCCAAAAGATAATGTTTTGGTGGCATTGCGCGACTTGCCGGCGGGCTATGCGGTTGATTTTGAAGGGAGGCAGTTCTCGTTGATCGAGGCAGTGGCGGCGAAGCATAAATTTACCATTTCTGAGATGCACAAGGATGACGAGGTATATATGTATGGCGTCTTGGTAGGCAAGGTGAACTATGATTTAGCGACAGGAGCGCTAATCAATGTTGACAATCTGCGCCATGCATCGGATGATTTTAGGATGGGCAAGCGTAATCTAAGCTGGTCTAAACCTGATGTGTCTATGTATAAGGATAAGACCTTTCTAGGTTTTCATCGTAGCAATGGAAAAGTGGGCACAGCCAACCATTGGCTGGTCATTCCATTGGTGTTTTGTGAAAGCCGCAACGTGATGACCCTCAAGAATGCCTTGGAAGAGAAGTTAGGCTATCAAGTGGAGTCAAAAGACTATGCGGATGAGGTGGATGTGATGATTGCAAAGTTGCAAGCGGGAGCTTCGGTTGATGAATTGCTGGACGTTGATTTAAGTGCAGCGAAAGCGAATAAATCGAAAGGTCGTTTGTTTGAGAATGTAGATGGAATTAAGTTTCTAAACCACGAGATGGGCTGCGGTGGGACGAGGTTAGATTCGGATGCTCTTTGCGGTTTGTTAGCCGGCTATATTACGCATCCTAACGTTGCAGGGGCGACCGTTTTAAGCTTGGGTTGCCAACATGCGCAAGCTTCCATTTTAAAAGACGAGATACAGAAACGCGACCCACAGTTTGATAAGCCGCTTTATATTTTTGAGCAGCAGTTTGAAGGAACGGAGCAGGAGTTGATGCAGAAGGCGATCAAGGCGACCTTTGCGGGTCTGAGTATAGCGAATACGCATCGCCGTCAACCGGCGGGATTAGAAAAATTATGCATCGGTTTAGAATGTGGTGGGTCGGATGGTTTTTCGGGAATTTCGGCGAATCCAGCATTAGGCTACGTTTCGGATATGTTGGTCAGCTTAGGCGGATCGGTTATCTTATCCGAGTTTCCGGAATTGTGCGGAGTGGAGCAGGAGCTTAGTGACCGTTGTGTTGATGAGGAGACAGCAAGTCGTTTTATGAGTTTGATGAAAACATATAATGCGAAAGCCGAATTTGATGGCTCTGGGTTCTATATGAATCCCTCACCGGGAAATATTCGTGATGGATTGATTACGGATGCAATTAAATCAGCAGGAGCGGCAAAAAAAGGAGGGACTTCACCCGTTGTTGCGGTACGGGATTATCCTGAACTTGCTTCGGAGCCGGGGTTGAATCTGCTTTGCACGCCGGGAAATGATGTGGAGAGTACCACTGCTGAAGTGGGCTCGGGTGCTAATGTGGTGTTGTTTACAACGGGCTTAGGAACGCCTACAGGTAATCCAATTGCTCCGGTCATTAAAGTTTCTTCCAACACGAAGATCTATGAGAAAATGAATGATATCATTGATATCAATTGCGGAACAATCATAGACGGAGAAGAAACCATTCAAGAAGCTGCGCATCGCATTTTGGATTATGTGATCGAGGTGGCGAGCGGCGAGAAAATGGCGAAGGCTGTTGTCCTGGGGCAGGATGATTTTATTCCATGGCGTCGCGGAGTTTCACTGTAGTTATCTTCATAGATAGTTGTTTGTTGATAGAATTTAAATTATAAAGTACAATCATATGGCTAAGTTAGCTGGTAAAGTCGCGATAATCACAGGAGGTGGGTCAGGTATTGGTCGCGCTATTTCGGAACTTTTTGCTGCTGAAGGGGCGAAGGTTCATATTTTAGACTTGAATCCAGATGGTGCTGCGGAGACTGCTAGCGTCATTAAGCAGGCTGGAGGCGCTTGCGAGTTGCATACGGTAAATGTTAGCGGTCAACAAGAGGTTGTGGCTGCCGTAGCGAATATTGGCAAGGTCGATATATTGGTTAACAATGCTGGTATTGCACATGTTGGCAATGTGGAGCATTGCTCGGAAGCAGATTTTGACCGCATATACCAGGTCAATGTGAAAGGAGCGTATAACGCTTTATACGCTGTCATTCCTGTGATGAAAGCGAATGGAGGCGGTGCGATTTTGAACTTAGCGTCCATTGCTTCGGTTGTTGGCATTGCAGACCGATTTGCATACTCCATGAGTAAAGGCGCAATCTATGCCATGAGCCTTTCAGTGGCGAGAGATTATTTGCACGATCATATTCGTTCGAACTCTATCTCACCAGCGCGCGTGCATACGCCATTCGTTGATGGATTTATTGCTAAGAACTATCCGGGACAGGAAGAGGAGATGTTTGAGAAGCTTTCTAAATCGCAACCCATCGGCAGGATGGCTAAGCCAGCAGAAATTGCTAAATTAGCTTTATTCCTTTGTTCAGATGATGCAGGCTTTATTACAGGCAATGATTATCCAATCGATGGAGGATTTATTAAATTGAATAATTAGTTTTTAGATTTTAGACATTAGATATTAGAGTATGACGTGTTAGAAAAGGAAATAGAAGATGAAAGAGTTAATAATAAACCTCTCTTTTTCCCTCCTCTTAAGACAATACAGTTCTAATATCTTATTTCTAAAATCTAATGTCTAAGTCTAATATCTTATGTCTAATATCTTATGTCTAAAAAAACTAAACCACAAATAAAATGAAATTAATACGTTACGGAGAATCCGGGAAAGAGAAAATAGGGGTTCAAATCGCGGATAGAAACTACGATGTTTCTGCATTTGGTGGCGATTTTAATGAGGAGTTTTTTGCGGATAATGGGCTTGCTCGTTTAGAGGAGTTTGTGAAAGCAAATGAGGGTAAGCTAATTGAGATTCCAGCGGATACTCGATTGGGGGCACCCTTTGCTCGTCCTTCAAAAATTGTGTGTATTGGCTTGAACTATAAAGATCATGCGGAGGAAACAGGAGCAACGATTCCTGCGGAGCCTATTATCTTTATGAAGTCGACGACAGCATTAGTTGGTCCTAATGATCAGGTGATGATTCCTAAGAACTCTGTGAAGACGGATTGGGAGGTAGAATTCGGTATTGTAATCGGCAAGAAAGCTTCTTATGTGGAAGAAAATGAGGCGTTAGATTATGTAGCGGGTTATGTATTGCACAATGATGTTTCGGAACGCGAGTTCCAGATCGAGCGTGGCGGTACATGGGATAAAGGTAAAGGCTGTGATACTTTTGCGCCAATGGGACCTGTGATGACCACAGCTGATGAGATCCCGGATATCAATTCCGTTCGTCTTTGGTTAAAAGTCAATGGCAAGACCTATCAGGATGGAAACACCAGTAACTTGATCTTCAATGTGCCTTTTGTGGTTTCCTATGTTTCACAGTTTATGACTTTGTTGCCTGGTGATGTAATTTCAACAGGTACACCTGCAGGCGTTGGCTTAGGATTTAATCCACCGATTTATTTGCAACCTGGAGATATTATTGAATTGGGTGCAGACCACCTTGGTGTTCAACGTCAAGAGGTGGTTGCTTTTTCTAAATAAAACGAATAAGATATGCGTATTGATGCTCATCAGCACTTTTGGCTTTATGATCCTGTTCGCGATAGTTGGATTACGGAAGAGATGGAGACTATTCGACGTACTTTTCTTCCGAATGATATTGGACAGATTTTAAAGGATAATAAGATTGACGGCGTCGTCGCTGTACAAGCTGATCAGTCAATAAAAGAAACGGAATTCCTGGTAGAGCTTTCGGGTTTTTATAAGCTGATCAAGGCGGTAGTAGGATGGGTGGATTTACGATCGGCGAGCGTTGAAGATCAGCTTGAACAGTTCAAGCAGCATGCCATTATTAAAGGATTTCGTCATATCATAGAAGGGGAATCAGATCCTGATTTCTTACATAGGGATGAATTTTTAAGAGGGATTGCCGCATTGACGAAGCATCACTATACTTATGATTTGCTAATTCGGCCGAGGCATTATGCAAGTACACTGAAATGTGTTGCCGCAAATCCTGATCAAGCCTTTATGTTGGATCATATAGCTAAGCCTCCGATCAAGTCGCAGGAGTTCGACGAATGGGCACAGTTCATTGCAGATTTGTCGGGATATAGCAATGTGCATTGTAAGATATCCGGATTAGCGACAGAAGCGGATTGGAAGCACTGGACCTTGGATCATTTTACCCAGTATATTGAGCATGTAATTGCTTGCTTTGGAAAGGAGAGGGTCTTATTTGGTTCTGACTGGCCGGTATGTTTGCTAGCAGGAACTTATGAAGATAGTATCAACATCGTAGCGGATAAATTGCGGGACTTCTCGGAAGCAGAGTTAAAAGGTTTCTGGGGTGATAATGCAGTGAAGTTCTATTCGATCACATAAAACTATGGATTTACATTTAAAGGATAAAGTCGTTGTCGTAACGGGTGGCGCAAAAGGTATTGGTAAGGGTATTGTATTAGCACTTGCTGCGGAAGGAGCTATCCCGGTTATCGTGGGTAGAAAGCAAAAGGATAACGAGGCGCTAAAAGAGGAAGTGGAAGCGAGCGGTGGAAAAGCCTTCGCTGTAGAAGCTGAGTTAGCCAATCCGGAAGCCTGTAAGCAGGCTGTTGAACAGGTAATAACGGAGTTTGGAAGGATAGACGGCTTAGTGAACAATGCGGGTCTGAATGATGGCGTTTCTTTGCTAGATGGAAATTACGAAGGCTTCGTTCAATCCCTCCACAATAGTTTGATTCATTATTATCTAATGGCTCATCATTGCCTTCCAGAACTGATAAAAAGTAAAGGTAGTATTTTGAATATTTCTTCAAAAACTGCCGAAACAGGGCAGGGCGGAACCTCGGGCTATGCGGCAGCCAACGGTGGCCGTAATGCTTTAACGAGAGAATGGGCGGTGGAATTGTTGCCATATGGTCTTCGCGTCAATGCGATCATTGTTTCCGAGAGTATGACTCCACAGTACGAAAGCTGGATTCAGACCTTGGATAACCCAGAGGAAACATTGAAGAAGATTACGAGCAAAATACCTTTGGGAAATAGAATGACGACAGTGGAGGAAATTGCTAATACAGCAGTGTTTTTATTGTCTGATCTCTCTAGCCATACGACTGGTCAACTGATTCATGTGGATGGTGGATATGTGCATTTGGATAGAGCCTTGATAAAAGAATAAAATATTTATTTGTAGAAATAAAAAGGCTGCCCTCTCATGTTTGAGGGCAGCCTTTTCTTATTGTCGAGGTTGATTATTTAGCAAACCATAGTTTCTTATCAATCTCATCACCTCCTAATTCTGTAGAGGCCTTTTTCCAGTTATCCGGATTTAAGGTTTGTTGCGTGAAAGGATAGCGCACGCGTGCTGGGAGGTCCTTTGCAATGACGTTTCCAGACTGTAATGGTGTAAACACATAAGTTGTATTGTTCTGCGGACGAGTCCCAGTTTCTCCAGGCATCAATAAGATCTCTGTATCTGGATAACCTGTTCTGCGGTATTCGTTCCATGCTTCATCCGGGTTAAAGAACAAGGCAATGTACTTTTGCGTCATTACGTTCCTCTGATTTGCTGGAGGAAGCTTAGCAATATAATTCGCCGAGGCGGCAGCACTGACTCCCAAGCGATCTAGATTTGCTTTAACGCCTTTGATATAATCTGTGTGCGACCAATTGTTCATTTCGCTAAGGATAAATGCCACTTCAGCATATTCCATTAACACCTCACCACGCGTAGCTTTCAAGATATCTCTTGAAAAGAAATTTACGTTGGCCGGTTGTGTATAGTAGTTTTCTACTTGTGGAAGCCCGTTCGGGATACCTGTATAATACTTTAATGTATCGTTATCATCATATCCCTCTTTGTATTTTGCCCAGGAAATTCCATTCGGTGCTGAGATTTTCTCTAGTCTTGGATCGACTCCGAAATTACCGACAGTTCCCTTGAGAAGATCAATAAATGTTTTGTTCACAAAGAAGTCGGTACGGTTGTCTACAAAGAACGTTTTCCATAGCGGGTTACCTTCTAGGTTTGTTGCGCCAGACTTATGGATAGCATTATCCTCATTGGAAGTAAAGACTCCGGAATCTACCGCGTCACGCATCTCTTCGACGGCAGCAGGATACACCTTCTTAATCCGGTTTGCAATTCTTAAGCGTAAGGAATTCGCAAATTTCTTCCATTGAGCAGTATTACCTGCGGGCTTATAGATATTATCACCACTAACGAAGCCGCCTGCTGAAACATCGAGTTGATTTGCTGCTTCTTTTAATTCTTTTAGAAGGTCAGCATAGATCTCCTGTTGCTTTGCGTAGGCAGGCGTAAGGTATTTATCGATATTAAGCGCTTGGAAATTTGGGTTATCCTTCTGTCCGTAGGACCAGTAAGGAACATCACCAAAGTGAGTTACTAAATTGTCGAAAACATAAGCAAGCATAATTCTAGAGATTGCAATTTGATTTTTCAAGGGACCATATTGCTCCATCTGAACTACTGTTGCCGGATCCTCACATTTTTCGATCAAGTCTTTGTAGTTGTTTGCAACGCGGTAAAGAAAGATCCAGCCGTTCGTAGTTTGATTATCCCGATATGCGTACTTGTCTTCCTCTACATAGTTACTCTGTGCCGAATACTGCATCCAAGGCATGGACATTCTAGCCATCCACCAACCGTCGCGCGTATTGTCAAATAATACACGATTCGCACCATTGAATATCATGTTTGTCGGTGCGATTTCCGGCGAGTTGGGGTTCTTATTTATTTCTGCTAAATCTTTTGTACAGGAACTGAACGCTAAGGACGTAATTCCAATTACAGAAGTTAATAGTATAGATTTTATATTTTTCATGTTCTATGAGTCAAATGATTAAAACTGTAATTTCAAGTTCAAGCCGAAGTTTCTAGAGGCTGGTAAATTACCACCTTCAAAACCCTGTATATTACCAGATCCTGTTGTTGTCATTTCCGGGTCGAAGTTCTTATTTGCTAAACCCCAAGCCGCAAGGTTTCTTGCGAAGCCAGAAATCGTAGCATTCTTCAAACGGAGCTTGCTAACAAATGAGGATGGTAAGTTATATCCAAGCGTGATTTCTCTCAATTTGATGTAGTCGGCATCAAAAACATTCTGTACAGTCGGACCTCCATAGTAATTTCTGTAGTATCTGTATGCGGATACTTTGGTTGTATTTTCCTTCGTATCAGTTACCGTGTAAGAACCGTCTGGAGCTTTATTAACGGTTCCAGTGACACCTGGTGCAACAAAGTCATTCTCCCGCACACCATTCGCAGCAGTTTCTTCCAATACCCCTGTGTAATGACCGAACATGTTTGATACTGAGAAGTATTTACCACCCTTTTGGATGTCGATCAACGCGCTAAAGGTAAAGTCTTTGTAGCGAATGTTGTTTCTCCAACCTGCGTTGAAGTCCGGAAGGATAGAACCTAGATTCTTTGCGTCTGACGACAGGTACAAACCATTTGCACCCACTACCTTATTGCCTTGGTCGTCGTAAATAAAGTCAGAGCCATAGATCTGACCATATGGCTGACCTACCATTGCAACAAGTGAAGCCTTAAACGGAGCATTTGCTAATGGAAGGGATTTGATGCCTTCGTATAACTCAACGACTTTGTTTCTGTTGCGAGCAAAGTTTACGGAAGTTGACCATTCGAAGTTGTCATTGCGAACAGGTACTAAAGTTAACATGGCCTCTATACCTTTGTTAACGGCACGTCCTGCGTTAAATATTTTTGACGAATATCCCGTTTCCGGTCCTGTAGTGACTGGCATAATCAGGTCGGTAGTTTCTTCGTTGTAATAGGTGAAATCTAAACTAACCCGGCTGTCAAACATGGATGTTTCAAGACCAAACTCATATGACTTCTTAGTCTCCGGACGAAGATCAGGGTTTAGCTTCTGAAGACTTTTTAAGAAATAAGGAACTTCAAGATAAGAAGTGTTTCCGTATATGTTATTTAGATATACATCTAACAAACGATATGGATCCGTATCATTACCTACTTGAGACCAACCAGCACGTAACTTACCAAAGTTTAACCACGCTGCATCGACAAATTTTGTAAAGACAAAAGATCCTGTTACTGAAGGGTAGAAGTAAGAATTATCTTTCTCTGGTAATGTAGAAGACCAGTCATTACGCCATCCGAAGTCAGCATATAAGAAATCTTGGTATCCTAATGAGAAGTTTCCGAATACCGAGTTTACGCGTTTTTTAGACAAGGTTGTCTGTAGCGTAACGGCATCCATACTATTATTGGTAGTATACAGGTTCGGAACGATAAGTCCACCGTTTGTATTGGAGTTAGAGTTGAATCTAGTTGTGTTACGACGGTTAGCACCGATAAATGCATTGAATGAGAAATCCTCCCATTTTTTGTCGTAGTGTAATCTACCTTCATAGTTCATCTCCGTAAATTCTCTGATTCTTTCAGTGAATCCGGATACTCCTTGTGAGCCCACGGCAACACGTTCGCCAATTTTCAAAGTGTAATTATCGCCGTAGACATTTCCTGTCACATATAAGCCTGGCATGAAGTCGTAGCGTACTTCCACATTACCATAAAATCTATCGCGTTGATCGTCTGACGTATTCTCATTGATGATCCAATAATAATTATCAGAATATTTTGGTGTAGCATCATCCCAAGACGAGCGGTTCCATGTTTTTTGAGCACCTGCCGATGTCTTGTACTTTTGAAGACGTTTGTAGTCTAACTGCATTTGTCCCCATTGGAACATCTTCTGACCGATTGAAGCATCGCCATATCCTTGTTCAGGACGATTAAATCCATTCGTACGGATGTAGTTGATAGTACCGCGTGCAGAGAATTTATCCGAGAATTTATTGTCGATACTTAGTGCAGCTGTTGTTCTTTTTAACTCGGTGTTTGGAACAATACCTGATTGCGACACATTCGATAGTGAAAGTCTTGCAGAAGTATTTTCATAGGATTTAGCCAATGAGATTGCATTATTATACGCCACACCTGTTTCAAAGAAAGTTTTGTAATCATTGGTAGGATATTGCCATGCTCTCGTTTTCATGTAGTTCTCAGGATCCTCAGGATCGAAAGCATCCCAATGTAGGACTTGCTGGTTTTCATATTTTGCACCCCACGATTCATCTGCATTATAATCGACCAATAGATATTCTTTTCCGTCAATCGTTTGTTTAAGGAATTCAGGACCAAGACCACCACCATAAAGTTTCTGTAGCTTTGGCGTAATACCCAAATTTTCGAAAGCCATACCTGTGTTTACCACAATCTCATCACGGCCTTTTTGGGCTTTCTTCGTTTTAATCAAAACAACACCATTAGACGCTCTTGCACCATACAACGCCGATGCAGGACCACCTTTTAAGACGTTGACCGACTCGATATCATCAGGGTTGATGTCGAATCCGGCGTCTCCGTAGTCACGCCCTCCGGCGCCTCTTTCCGCATTCGCAGTGTTGTAGTTCGAGTTATCCATCGGGATACCATCGACAACAATCAAAGGTTTGTTCTCGCCAGTTAGGGATCCGATACCTCTCAATACGATACGCGTGGAACCGCCTAAGCTTGATGAAGGCGCAGAAACTACTGCTCCAGCCACATTTCCAGATAATGACTGTAGCGCATTTCCACCGCGTGCTGCGGTCAAGACATCGCCTTTAACCTCTTGTGCAGCATATCCCAAAGATCTTTTCTCACGGGAGATACCTAATGCCGTTACAACGACCTCTTCTAATGTTTCATCTTCGGAAACTAATTGGATGTTGATAACTGATCGGTTTCCTATAGAAACCCGTTGGGAAGTGTATCCAATGTAGGATACGTTTAATTGAGTTGCAGATGCGGGAACTTCCAAGCTGAAGTTACCTCCATTGTCTGTCTGAGTTCCAGCAGTGCCTCCAACTACTGAAACGGATGCGCCCGAGATTGGTGATCCATCGGAAGATGAGGATACTTTTCCCGTTACTTAGCGATTTTGTGCATAAGCCGCTCCAACCATAAGCGTACATAGCACTAAAAGACTAAGTAATCTTTGTTTCATTGTTTGTTTTTTAGTTTTATAATTTTTTTAGTGAAGCCTCTAGGGCTAGAGGTTAATCACTATCATAAAACTATAGAAATTTTAAGTAATGATTTACACTTTTTAACATTTCTCAATTCAACTTTCCATAGAACGAGTGAAATCACTTTAAAAAGTAATAGAAGTTATTTGTTAATATTGATTTTCTAATTTGCTTTAAATCAACTATTTAAACTATATAGTATCCATGGAAATTAGGGGTTAAGACTGAGCGCAAGGAACTATAGAAAACTTGTAAATTAAAGTTTCCTTTGTAACTATTTGTCACAACTTTAGAAATTGAATGTTAAATTAAGAATGATTTTGACGATTTATTAACTAGCAAAATAGAATTCACCTTAAAGGCTAATCTAAGAATGAGGCGCCCAAAGAATCTGATTAAGCTAGAAATTTTGAGAGCGATAGCCCGGCCCATACCGCTAAGAGGCCAAGAATCACACTTAGACCAATGTAAAATAGGGCTTGTGGAATCTGGTTATTCGTAAGAAGGTTATAGTTTTCGGCAGCAAAGGTGGAAAAGGTCGTGAAACCACCGCAGAAACCTGTAATTAACAATAGTTTCCATTGCATATTAATTAACTGCTGTTTGTCAAAAAATCCAATCAGGAAACCGATCAGCAAACAACCAATGACATTTACCAATAAAGTCCCCGTTGGAATAGCATGTGGAAATTGTTTCGCGATGTATTGTCCTGTAGTATAGCGAAGGATGCTTCCTATTGCACCGCCTATTCCAATAATAAAAACTTCTTTAACCATTGCTTCCGTTCAGGGATTTTTATTTACTCAATAAATATATGGTAAATATGCTTTAACTGATGGTATTTTACTCTTCTTATTTTAATTTTCTATGCGGATGTAAAATTTAGGACAATATAGGTTAACAAATTGCCATTTGCGGTTAATATCGGTCTAATAGTACACTGTACCTTTACCGAAGAAATAAGCATTAAAAATACCTATTATGATGCAATATAAAACGAATTCAAATCTGCCGGATTTGAAATATTTGCAGATTGATCTACAGGCTACTTCTCATTACCAGCTGCAGGCAGCTGAACTTGTTGAGCAAGCTATCTTAAACAATGAAGGCGTATTAGCAGATAATGGCGCTTTATGCATTGAAACCGGAAAATTTACTGGACGTTCGCCAAAAGACCGTTTCATCGTCCTAGACGAAGAAACAAAAGATAAGGTGAATTGGAATGCCGTAAATCAACCAATCGCGGAAGCACATTTTGAAACACTTTGGAAGCAGGTAACAAACTACCTTTCACAGCAAAAACTCTATGTTCTGGATGCTAAAGCGTGTGCTGACCCAAAAGAGGAAATTACCATTCGCGTGGTATCAACAAACGCGTCGCACAATCTCTTCGCTTCCAATCTATTTATAAACGACAAGGACGCAAAAGCGGAGAATCAACCTGATTGGTCGATCCTTGTTGCGCCTCAGTACACTATTGCCGATTATGCAACGTTGGGGCTTAATAATGAAAACTTCGTAGCGATTAACTTTACAAAGAGAATCGTTCTGATTGCCGGAACAGGTTATACGGGTGAAATAAAAAAGAGTATCTTCACCGTATTGAACTACTTGCTTCCAACCTATAAGCAATATTTAACTATGCACTGTTCTGCCAACCGTGGCGAGAATGGTGAAACAGCACTTTACTTCGGATTATCGGGCACTGGAAAAACAACCTTATCATCCGATAAACGCAGACAGCTGATCGGTGATGATGAGCATGTTTGGACGAACGATAAAGTGTTCAATATCGAAGGAGGCTGTTACGCGAAATGTATCGGATTAAACGCAGAATCAGAACCTGAGATTTATCAAGCGGTTCGTTTCAATTCCCTTTTAGAGAATGTGAAATTCCACAAAGGAACTCGCAATCCTGATTATGAAGATAAGAGTATCACCGAAAATATTCGCGTGTCTTATCCTTTAGAGTTTATCGAAAATATCGTTCCTGATGGTCAGGGAGCAGCACCTAAGCATATCTTCTTTTTGGCGGCAGATGCGTTTGGTGTATTGCCTCCAATTTCCAAACTGACTGTTGAACAAGCGATGTACTACTTTATCAACGGGTATACATCGAAAATTGCAGGTACAGAAGCTGGTATAACCACTCCTCAAGCGACCTTCTCAGCCTGCTTCGGACAAGCATTCTTACCATTGCACCCAACAAAGTACGCGGATCTATTGGGTAAGAAATTAGAAAAACATCCGGACATCCAAGTATGGTTAGTCAATACAGGATGGGTTGCTGGCCCGTATGGTGTTGGAAATCGCATTAAATTAGGTTATACGAGAACCTTAATTCGCGAAGCATTAGCTGGAAAATTATCGGAGCAAGAATATATCACTCATCCGATTTTCGGATTGCATATGCCGACAGCATGTGACGCCGTACCGGCGGAAATTCTTAATCCTGTAGCATTATGGAAAGATGCTGCAGCATATGAAAAACAAGCACTGGAACTTAAAGGATTGTTCGAGAAAAACTACGAACAATTCCAGCAAAAATAATCCGGTAGATGCTGGGAAGTATCCGAGCAAATACCCATGATTTCTTTAACTTTTAACTAATTTTAATGAAGAATGACCTTTTCTCGGAAAGGTTATTCTTTTTTGTGGTAGGAATGTAGTATCCAAATATTGCAATTAACCCATAAAGTATACTTAAATTTGCGCCTGATTATAGGTACTTTTGAACAACTAAATTATGAGATTAGTTAATGTTTCAGCTGTTAATATATTCGACCACCTTCTAGTATAAGGATGAATTTATGAGAAACGTCGATTCCAAGAACCCTATTGAGTTCACTGCGCCTGCATCAGGTGTGGGGTCCTTCTACGTGCAAGAGGATCTTCGTAGCAACTTCTATAATCATTACCATCGACATAAAGAGTTTCAAATATCCTACATACTGAAAGGTAGTGGATCGATGCTGATCGGGAACTTGATCCAGCCGTTCTCCGATGATGAAATCTACATCATGAAGGCGAATGACCCGCATATCTTTATCAAAGAGGGCCCCGAGGAAGAAAATATCCATGTCATCCATATATTCGTCGCATTTGATAAGCTGTGGCATTTTTTCGATTTATCAGAACTGCATCCTGCGCGCGATTTCTTTAAGAAAATGGATTCCAGTAAGAAGATCGCTCAAGATGTCAGTTTGGAAATCAAAGACAAGTTTATCGAACTGGCAAAAGGTGAGGGGATGAAGAAGATTATTTCAATCCTCGATATCTTCCAATTCCTGATTCGCCATGAGCAGGATATGCATTCCTTATATTCGGGACTGCCAGAATCTACATTCAATGATAAGGTCGGTATCCGGATCAATGAAGTACTTCGTTTCTCTTTGGCTAATTACGACAAGGAAATCAGTATCGAAGAGGTTTCTAAGCTTATTCATATGACGCCTTCAGCATTCTGCAAGTATTTCAAAAAGCATACGATGAAGACTTATGTTACCTTCCTGAACGAAATCAGAATCGAGAAAGCCTGTCAATTGCTGATTAACAAATCCACCGAAAATATATCGGAAGTAGCCTATCAATGTGGATTTAACACCGTGGTACATTTCAATCGCGTATTCAAAAGTATCCTTAACACCTCACCATCAGAGTTTATCAGCAAGCACTCTGCAGAACTGCAAATTGCGCACGCCAAAGTGGACCAAGCGGTCTAAACGAAGTTCCATAAGCATTTATTCAATATACTCGCCCTGTCAGCCCTTCGCTTGATTGTCAGTATAACGCCATCTTAGAAATAGATTTGCAAATTGGTTCAAAATTTGTTATATTATGATCAAACAATAAAAAGAAAGGTAAAATATGATTAAAAAGAAAAGTAACAAAAAAGAAAAAATGATGAACAACCCCTACTTATACTACGTAACAAACTGGGGATTCGTCGCAGCCAACCAAACCAAACCCACCCGAGGTGTTAAGCCTCAATAGAAAAGCCACTTTTTTTAGATATTAGACACTAGACATCAGATTTAAGATGTTTGGCGGTCTTTTATTGGTTTAAATAATATTGCCTTTATGCCAATTTTGAATTGCATTGGGACAGTAGTAGCCATCGTTAATAGAATTCTAAGTTCTAAAGTCTATTGTCTAAAATCTAACACAGCAGAAAGCATGAGTAGAGTTCCATGCTCTAATGTCTTATGTCTATTGTCTAAAATCTAATTTAACACTCCTCTTCGGATGATCCAGTTTTGTACTCTGCCGTTTACCATCGATCGTGACATGCAAAATATTGGATTGCGATTTAAAATCCTGATATAGAAGTTGATTGACAATCGTAATAGTGCGGATAGGATTGCTTTGTGGCGTTTCAAAATAGCACCAAGCAACATCCTCTTCTACTTCGTAGCCCACAAACTTTAACTTTTTAGCTTTCCCATCGACCATCAGGTTGAAGTTTGCTTGTATATATTTTGATATAGCAGAGTCGGCTTCAGCTTTATTTTTCGGGTTAATAACGTCGATTTTCTGTTTCAATTGCTTTTTCAACGCTACTTCCAGGTCGTCATAGAAGATGCGGCAGGAGATTTCAATACGTTTATTCTTCGAACTGTAGTCTACCGTGGAGATACTGACGTAAAAAGGATGGGCAAATACACTAATCGTTATTAAGCAAAGGATAAGTAGGAGCCAAGGTTTCTTGATCATTGGTCGTGCTTTAAAAGTATTGCAACAATTTTATGCTAAATTATCGAAAAACCCGAAGACCTGCAGCGATAATTAAAATAATATTAAATTTGTGTTGACGAATTAACAACAACCTAATTCATGAGCGAATTTTCTATCTATTTCCAACTCGGTTGGCAACATATTCTTGACCTCAATGGATATGACCATATACTTTTTGTCATGGTGCTCTGTTGTAGCTATGTGCTGAAAGATTGGAAGAAGATCTTGTGGTTGGTGACTGCTTTTACCGTCGGCCATTCCGTGACGCTGGCGCTGGCAGCCTTCAAGATAGTAAATGTCAATTCCGAATGGATTGAATTCCTGATTCCGGTGACTATCTTAATAACGGCAATCTATAATCTACCGAAACGCCGAAAACAGCGCAGTCCAGTGTGGTTATATAGCATGGCCTTAGCATTTGGTTTTATCCACGGATTGGGGTTTTCAAACTATTTGCAATCCCTGTTAGGCAAAGAGGCAAACATCTTTTGGCCCTTGCTGTCCTTCAATATCGGTTTAGAATTCGGTCAACTTATTATCGTTTTCTTTGTTATCCTCCTATCTGAATTGATGTTGAAGATCTTTAGGGTGACGAATAGAGATTGGAGTTTCTTCTTATCATCGGCAGTTGTCGGTATTTCACTAATTATGGCTTTAGAGCGTATTCCAGTATAATATGAAAAAAATCAAGGTTTTTGCATTTGCAATCGGCTTAACTGCTATCTTTTCCCAGCAGGCTGTAGCACAGTCGTTGAACAATCCAGGGTCTAACCATGGAAATAAGTTTGAACAACTCGGTACCCTGATCTCAGATCCAAATATCTTCCGTACCGCCTCGGGCGCACCGGGAGCAATGTACTGGCAACAAAAGGCTGATTATGTAATCCATTGTGAGGTGGATGATGTCAATCAGGTCTTAAAGGGTTCTGAGACCATCACTTATACCAACAACTCTCCTGATCCATTGGACTACTTATGGATTCAACTCGATGAAAATGAGCATGCCGATGACGCAGAGAGCAAAAGTTTTGATCAAAGCAGCCTAAATGAACGCATGTCCTTGGAAAGACTGAAGGGTTTGGTTCCTGAAAAGAAAGGCTTCGGCGTCAACATCCGTAAGGTCGCCGACGGAGCGAACAAGCCTTTAAAATATACTATCAATTATACCATGATGCGTATCGATCTTCCCGCTCCGTTGAAACCAGGTGCAAAGATGGTTCTGAACATCGATTGGGACTACAAAATCTCCAATCGTATGGTAGAAGGTGGACGTGGTGGGTACGAGTATTTCGAAAAGGATGGCAACTACCTGTACACTATTGCGCAATGGTTTCCTCGAATGGCCGTGTACTCGGATTTTCAAGGTTGGCAAAATAAGCAGTTTACCGGAAGAGGGGAGTTTGCCTTGGTATTCGGAGACTATAAAGTTCATATCACCGTTCCGGCAGACCATGTCGTTGGAGCAACGGGGGTATGTCAGAATTACCCACAGATGTTGAATGCCACACAGATGGACCGTTGGAAGAGGGCGCAGCAATCAGACGAACCTATCGAAATCGTGACGCTCGAGGATGCCAAAAAAGCAATGGGACAAAAATCCTCAGCAAAGAAAACCTGGATATATGAAGCAAAAAATGTAAGAGACTTCGCCTTCGTAAGTTCGAGAAGGCTGGTTTGGGATGCTTTGAAAGTGAAAGATGGGATTGAAGGCAATCAACCGATGGCGATGTCCTATTACGGTCCGGAAGCATATCCTTTATACAGAAAGTATTCGACCAAGGCGGTTGCTCATACGCTAAGAACCTATTCAAAATATTCCATCCCTTATCCATATCCTGTAGCCATTTCTGTGGAGGCTGCAAATGGAATGGAATATCCGATGATCTGCTTTAATTACGGTCGCGCAGATGAGGATGGAACTTATTCTGAAGCGGTAAAATATGGGATGATCGGTGTGATCATCCATGAAGTAGGGCACAACTTCTTCCCGATGATCGTCAATTCCGACGAGCGCCAATGGACCTGGATGGATGAAGGCTTGAATACTTTCCTACAATTTCTAACCGAACAGGAATGGGACAAAGACTTTCCATCGCGCCGTGGTCCTGCCTACAAAATTACAGACTATATGAAGCTTCCAAAAAATCAATTGGAGCCCATTATGACCAACTCGGAAAACATCATTCAGTTCGGACCAAATGCATACGCAAAACCTGCAACAGCATTAAATATCTTGCGCGAAACCGTGATGGGACGCGACTTATTCGATTTCGCATTTAAACAGTATTCCCAACGTTGGGCATTCAAACATCCCACACCGGCGGATTTCTTCCGGACGATGGAGGATGCCTCTGGGGTAGATTTGGACTGGTTTTGGAGAGGTTGGTTCTTCGGCACAGATCCGGTTGAAATCTCCCTGGAGAATGTAACGCAATATAAGATGACTGGTGGAAATCCGGCAGAAGCGCAAAAAAGCAGGAAAGAAGCCTTCGAAAAAGATCTGAATAGCATCAGCAGGCAGCGCAACATGGAAGATAATATGGCGTTCTTGGTTGAAAAGGATACGTCTCTATTAGATTTCTATAACAAATGGGACAGGTTCGCCGTGCGTCCGGCAGATCAAAGCAATTACCAGCAATTCTACAGCGGCCTTAGCCAAAAAGAAAAAGACATTTTTGATGGAAAGATCTCTTTCTACGAATTAACTTTTAAAAATAATGGCGGTTTGGTGATGCCCCTGATTATTGAATGGAACTTCGCCGACGGAACCAAAGAAATTGACCGTATCTCTGCCTATATATGGCGACATAATGAGCAGGAAGCAACAAAAGTCTTCGCCAAAGCGAAAGACGTTGTTAGCATCCGCCTAGATCCATACCGCGAAACAGCAGATATCGATGAAGCAAACAACGCATGGCCGCGACAAGCACAGCCATCACGCTTCGAAATCTTCAAAGAAAACGGAAGAAGCGCAAGAGGGCAGTCTACAGAATCCAACCCGATGAAGGAGGCGAGGAGATAGTATTTAGTATTTAGAGTTTTTGTCTGAACCAGGAAAGGAAGGATGTTAGGATTAACAGGATCCTGCCAATCCTTAAATCCTTTTTTTCCTGGTTCAAAGACAAAAACAATAGGTCTAACTACTAACTACTACAACTCAATCCCCTTTCAAACCCAATGTAAACCCAATACAAACCCGTATCAAACCCCTTCTGAATTGGGTATGATATGGGTTTGTATGGGGTTATGAGAGTCTAATATTGCAGGTAGGTCAGGTGCTGTTTGCTATTTCTATACTTAAGAATGGCTATCCGATTTGAGTTTGCTGAAGACAATCAGATCTCGAAACACCAGGTTTCCGGCCCATTCGCCATTGCGCTTGATCCCTTCTTGGATAAAACCTAATCTTTTTGGAATAGCAATACTTTTCTCATTACCAACAGCGCAGCAGATCTGTATCCGTTCGATACCCATCTCATCAAAAATGATGCATGTAAGTTTGTCTACGACCGTTGACATAATACCTTGCCCTTGATAATCCTCCGATAGCCAGTAGCCGATCTCGGTATTTTTGTTCAGGTAGTCGGTTTCTTTGGTGCCGATAAGTCCGATCATACGATCGTCATAGCAGATTTTATAGACATAGTCTTTCTTGGCTTTTCGAAGTTCTATCGCCATGTCGACAAAACCCTTCGTATCCTTTACTTCATGAGTGAACTGTACAAAGGGTAACCATTCGCCTAAATAATCGCGTTGCGTATTGATGTAGTTAAAAATCGTTCTAACGTCGCTATTAACTAGGAATTTCAAGGAAATATGGTTGTCTATGCGAATGCTTCTTTTCATCTGCTGTTGTTTTAGTCTTCCTTCGGTTTGCCGGAGGTGCTTATTAAAAGATCTAATGTGTTTTCTATGGTTCTATTGATTCTTTCTTTTCCTTCAGGGGTATTGATGTCGATACCGCAAAAAGTGCTGCCATTTGAGCTGGCGTGGAGCGCAAGATAATATAGTCCCGCGGTCTGAATTGCCAGAAGCGCACGCAGGTCTATATCCTTATTGGGATAGCTTTCTTCAAACTTGTTCAATAACAGTTCGCCAACTTCTTCGCGGCTATCCGCAAGCTTACGGAGCGGTTTGCTTTTCACACCCAGTTCCCAATGGATGATCCGTTGAAGTATCTTGTCATTTAGGACCTGTTCAAATTGTCCTTGTAATAAGTTTACCATCGCCAGTTTACTTAAGTTTTCCGCTTGCAACAGTGTCTCAATTTGTTTGTTTGCTTTAGATTTCCAGTAGTCTTGGCGGGTAATATACAGCTCGATCAAATTGTCTAAGCTTCCAAAATAGGTGTAGACCAGTTTTCTGTCCAGCCCACTCTCACTAGCGATATTAGCTACGGTAAGTCCTGGATATCCGTGTTTCTTAATTACTTTGCCTACTGCCGCAATTAGTTTCTCCATCGTTCTGGCTTTCTCTCGGATCGGTCCGGCCGTCACTTTTCTCGGTTTTTTCTTTGGTTTTTCCTCCATTTTACTTTTTTGCATAGGTATGTGTGATGCTAAAATAATCTGCCTCGAATATTTTCGAAGCCCTGTGGTTCCCAATCACGATTATTTTAATCTTAATTTACTCATTATTAATAATACTATTGTTTTTCTTCTTTTGTTTTTTGCTCCTTGGATGGCGAATCGCTGTACTGATTCATACTCTGCGTTATTCTTCTTTTTATTCGATTTACTAAGTAACGAGGAGCGAGCACTTTCATACATTCTCCGAAGCCCAATATCTCTCTTTCGAGTTCAAAATTCAATACAACATCGATTCGGATAATGATGCTGCCATCATCGAAGCGATTCAATATCTGTTGCGAATTATGTAGAGGCTTAGTCTCCACATAAGGCGCATTCTTTGATTCAACGTGCAATAACACCTTGTTCCCGCGGTCTTTGAGCGATTTAGTAACACCAATCGTATCGGCATAGTAGCGCTCAAAATCTACGCCTTCATAGGGCTCAAAATGCGACTTCGCCATCTCTGCGATGTCATGGATACGGTCTAGAGCCAAGGTCTGTATGCCATTGTTTTTCTTATGCCTACAGATTAGGAACCAGCGATTTCTATATTCCTTCAATAAGTAAGGGAAATAAACAGCATCAGATGGCGTGTCGGTTTTGAAGGATTTATAGGTAATCAGCAAAGGTATCTCTTCGCGGATAGCCCTGTGCAGTATGTTTATCCAATTGAGCCCTTTCAATAAAGTGTTGCTTTCCATCTGTATGGCTTGCTTATGTTCGCCGGAGCTGACCAGCATATTATCTTCCAAACGTGCAATGATATCGCTCATCTCCTCAAAATAGGCGAAGCCGTTCAGGTGTTTTAGGACTTCCACAACTTCCTTCATCTTTTCCATATCTGTAGCAGAAATAGGCGAGTTGCTGATGCTGTAGCTCGGATCTTCGTAGGAGTAATACTTTCTGTCGGTCACAATGATAGGTGCGTTGTAACCGAGCTTATTCGATCGCATCAATTGTATGTCGGCTTGAATCGTACGTTTGCTGACCCCATTATGAATTCCTTCCAACTCATAAAGCTGTTCGGAAACCTTTTCTATAAGTTCATCCAGCGTCCATTTGCGATGCTTTTGGCGTAGACAATTATCAATCGTTTTATAACGTATTAAGGCGAGTTTGTTTGTTGACATGCTGTTTTGAGGTAAAATACGCTTTCAATAAAGATAAAGGATTTTAAAGTTCTACGCAATGTATTTGCGTACTTATAAGTTTTGAGGAAGAATGTTCCGTTTTGTTTTTATTTTTTATGGCTGATTATCAGTTGTATATCATGTTTTCTAAATAAATGTTCGCTTCTTTTTTTATTGCGCAAAATGGCTGCGCAATGCTGTGTGCATCTTTGTCATGTCGGGAGCGACAAATAGTTCATTGAATAATAAAAGCAGAAAGCTTTTCAAGATATATATCCCAACGGATATATGGCATCTGCGGAGATTTCTTTAATCTGATCTTCTGTTTCTGTATAGCAGGGAAGTGTTGGTTCGGTCGAACATAATATACTGGTTAAAAGTCAAAGCAATGTCTCTCGTTATGAGTCGCAAGTTCGAAGCTTGCCTTCGCTTGTCGAAGTAGCTCAGATGGTTAGAGCAATAACAGCAAAATGAGGGTTCGAATCCCTCGCACTTGAAGAAAGTGTCTACGGTAGTTGGGCGAAAGCCTTCAAAGTTTGAATCTACTTTTCAAAAAGATTCTCTTAACAGTTATGATCTTCTTGTAAAAAAAGATCCTTGAAGCTTTCCTTTCTTGTTCGGCAAACTTAACCTCTTCAGAGCGTAAGTGAGCAATTGAGAGCTGTCCTGCGAGCAAAGCATCTTTTCGATCGGACTGAAGCAACGCATTTTGAATTGACCTAAGGGTTTTAGGCAATATCGGAATTCTTGAAATCAGCGACATCTAAAAGACCCTTTTCTTCCGATAGATCGCAATGAACAAGGCTGGAGAGCTTTATAAAATGTATGGTATAATATTAAATGATAAAACGATGAAAAGAGTAACAATTAACAAAAATGAAGTAGGATTGGTTGTTAAGAACAAAGCAGTAGTACAAGTACTTAATGAAGGAAAACATTGGGTAGGCTTCGGCGAACGCGCTGATATCTACAACATGTCAAATCCGTTTCAGGTTACTCATGATCTGGATGTTTTATTACAGTTGCCTACATTCACCGAATTGGTCGAAGTCGTGGAAGTTGGAGATAATGAGATCGCTTTGCAGTATGTGAACAACAACTTCAAAGGAGTCTTAGCTGCCGGTCGTCATATTTTTTGGAAGGGTTTGAATTCGTTACGATTCGATATCTATGATACTTCGACTTTAGAAATTCCAAAATCTATCAACCGTGAGTTGTATGAACGTGTTCCATTTTCATACTATGTGCGACAATTTAAGGTTGAACCTACCGAAATAGGCTTATTATTTGTGGACGGGGCATTCGTCAAGGAGGTTAAAGCGGGCACTTATTTTTTCTGGAAGAATACGACGACTATTCAGGTATCGAAAGTAGATTTACGATTAACGAGCATGGATGTAGTCGGCCAGGAAATCTTAACGAAAGATAAGGCGCAGGTGAGAATCAACTTTGCGATCCAATACAAAGTGATGGATGTGATGAAGGCGCTATTGGAGAACAAAAATTACGATCAGTTATTGTATGCCGAGATGCAGTTTGCATTACGCGAGTACATTGGCAACATGACGCTCGACGCCTTAATGGAAAACAAAGGATCGATTAGTGAATATGTGATCGAGGCGACGAAAGCGCAGGTCGCACAATTGGGGGTAACCTTGATGAGCGCCGGTGTGAAGGACATCATCTTACCTGGAGAAATCCGTAAGATCATGAATGAGGTTTTGATGGCCGAGAAAAAAGCACAAGCCAATATCATCACCCGTCGTGAGGAAACTGCGTCGACACGTAGCTTGTTGAATACTGCGAAGTTGTTGGAAGAAAATGCGATGTTGTTCAAATTGAAAGAAATGGAATACGTAGAGAAGATTGCCGAGAAAGTGAATGCGATATCGGTATCTGGAAATGGACAGATCGTAGATCAGTTAAAACAATTGTTCGTAAAATAGAAGTTGTATTTTTAAAATGCTGGGTAAAGCTAACTGGCTTTACCCATTGAAATAAGAGAAATGGAAAATAAAAGAATTAATGGCAATGATTTAATTGCTTTAGGATATAAAGAGAACTTTGCTTTAGGGGCGGCTTTGAAAATCAATAGCAAACGCCATGGGCTGAAGAAGGATGAAATGTTGCAGAAGTTTAAAGAGGTTTTGGAGAATCCTGAATCCTTTTTAGAGGACAAGGTGTTCAAACCCTTGGCCGAATCTTTAATCAACACCGAAAAGATTGAATCGAGTTTAGTTCGCCTGAAAGAAGAGCGAGATGAGTATGCGGTTTACGGCGTTGAAAACATTGAATTGGGAGCGAAGCAGCAGATGAACACGGCAATGAAGTTGCCAGTTACGGTGGCTGGCGCACTAATGCCAGATGCACATCAAGGCTACGGGCTGCCTATCGGTGGGGTATTAGCGACCAACAACGCAGTTATTCCGTATGGGGTGGGTGTCGATATCGGATGCCGAATGGCTTTATCTATTTTCGATTTACCTGCAAGCGCATTGGAAACACAGAAAGACTTCTTTCAGGATGTAATCATGAAGAATTCGCGCTTTGGTGCGGGCAATGGTTTCTTGAAACATGAGCGTCAGGATCATGCAGTCTTAGATAATAAATTGTTCGAAGAGATTCCTTTTATTAAGGATTTGAAGGACAAGGCTTGGACGCAACTAGGTTCATCGGGTGGTGGTAACCACTTTGTAGAATTCGGAACGCTCGAGTTTGCGGAAGATGATAAAGCATTAGGGATCGCGAAGGGAACATATGTTGCGTTATTGACGCACTCTGGATCTCGCGGCCTCGGGGCCATGATTGCCAATCATTATACGAAACTTGCGAAAGACATTTGCAAGCTTCCATACGAGGCGCAGAATCTGGCTTACTTGGATTTAAATTCTGAGGAAGGTTTGGAGTACTGGTTGGCGATGAACCTTGCGGGAGATTACGCTTCGGCTTGCCATGAAGTTATCCACGAGAAGGTTAAGAACAGCTTGGCTGCAGAGCGATTGGCAAAAGTCGAGAACCACCACAACTTCGCCTGGAAGGAACAGTTAAATGGCGAAGAGGTCATTGTCCACCGTAAAGGTGCTACGCCAGCAGGAAAAGATGTTATGGGTATTATTCCAGGCTCCATGGCAACCTCCGGGTTCTTAGTGCGTGGAAAAGGAGAGGAGAAATCCATCAATTCTGCATCGCACGGTGCTGGACGATTAATGAGCCGTACGCAGGCCATTAAGACCTTGTCGCAGTCCGAACTGGATAAGATGTTATCCGACCAAGGGATTACATTGATCGGAGCATCAATGGACGAAGCGCCTATGGCTTATAAAAATATCCATGCCGTGATGGAAGCGCAAGAGGACTTAGTGGATATCGTTGCGACCTTTTCGCCAAAGATTGTGAGAATGGCTGATGATGGGTCGAGGGAAGACTAGCGGGCTAGATTTTAGACATCAGAACAGCCGATTCGGTTATCCTTTCTTTATTGGATGATTCATCTGTCGGTTTTTATTAGAAACTAATGTTCGTGAATCTCCAGCCCCAGGTGTCGATAATGGTTAATTGGTTTGTTTCGACCGGCAGGTCGCATATTACTTTGAGGGCGAGCATGGCCATCATGCTGCCGACTATGCCGGGGAGTGGACCGAGGACGCCGTTTTTATCACAGTTGGGGACTTCGTCGGGTGCTGGAGCATCCGGAAAAATAGCGCGCAGGTCTTTCGATCCCTTGTAATTGAATACAGCAACTTGTCCCTCAAAGGCAAAGATACTTCCGTAGATCAATGTTTTCTGTTGATCTACGCAGGTATCATTGATTAGATAGCGGGTGCTGAAATTATCGGAACCATCGATAATAATATCATAAGGCTTGAGTATCTCCTCAACGTTTTCCTTCGTGATTTTCATAGCAATCTTTTCCAATTTGATAGTAGAATTTAAGTCCTTGACGAACTGTTCAGCGGAGTCTACTTTTAGCTCGCCGACACTACTTTCTTTGTGGATGGTTTGTCGGTTTAGGTTATGTAATTCGACTTGATCAAAGTCGGCAATGCCTAAATGGCCGACGCCTGCGGCGGCCAAATAACTTATTACCGGAGAACCTAATCCTCCGGCGCCAACGACCAATACCTTCGCAGCCATGATCTTACGCTGTCCTTCGATGCCGACTTCCTCGATGAAGATCTGTCGGCTGTATCTGGCAAATAAATGGTCCTTTTCTTTCATAAATTAAACACCTGTATACGCTGGGTCCCAGTCTTTCATGACGGCCTCATAGCCGGCTTGTTGAATAATGTTTCGGATTTCCTCCATGCTGCGCTCATCGGATATTTCAAACTGTTCCAGCGACTGCGGATCTACGACATAGCCGCCAGGATTGGTTTTGGACGCGGCGCTCATCGTGGTAGCCGCAATAGCGATAATATGATTTCGGAAAACCTCACGTTCTCTGGTCGAAACAGAGATTTCCAGGTCTGGATTCCAAAGCCTGTAAGCACATATTAATTGCAAAAGATCGCGATCTTCCATGATGAAGTTGGGCTCGATGATCCCTTGCGCCGGGCGAAGGCGCGGAAAGGATACGGAATACTTGGTTTGCCAGTACTTCCGTTGTAGATAATCGATATGTAGCGCATTGAAAAAGCTGTCTACTCGCCAGTCTTCCAAGCCTAGCAAAACTCCGAGTCCCATTTTATGAATGCCGGATTGCCCGATGCGGTCTGGCGTATCTAAACGATACTTAAAATTCGACTTCTTGCCTTTGGGGTGATATTGCTTGTAAACCTCTTGGTGGTAGGTCTCCTGATAGACTAGCACCGTATGGCAACCGGCAGCTCTTAGGATCTGATAATCTTCCAGGTCTAGCGGTTGAACCTCTATGGATATCTGCGCAAAGTGAGGCTTTAATAGCTTAATAGCATGCTCATAGTAGGGCGTGTCGACAATTTTATTGGCTTCACCGCTAACTAAAAGTACATGGTCGATGCCCATCGATTTAAGAGCCATGCCTTCGATCAGCAGTTCGGTATTGCTTAAGGTCTTTCTCCGAATCTTATTGTCCATACTGAAGCCGCAATAGGTACAAATGTTTTGGCATTCATTGCTTACGTATAGTGGTGCGTAAAGCTGTATCGTTTTGCCAAAGCGTTGCTGTGTCAAGCGCTGGGCTGCCTGAGCCATAGGCTCCAGATAGGCCGCTGCAGCAGGGGATAGCAAGACTAAAAAATCGTTGATGTCTTTTTTTGACTTGTTCAGACTGCGTTCAACATCCATCGCAGTAGAGCTATAGATGCGGTTTCTAACGTCTTCCCAGGAATACGCATCGAATACTGTTTGGAAATTTGCTGATACCATTTTAATCCTCCATTAAGAATGCGGTAAGCGGACTAGAGGCTTCTGCATGCTCGCGCTTTGCGTCTAATCCGGAAAGATAAGCTTGTCGTCCGGCGAGTACTGCCAAACGAAAGGCCTCTGCCATGGCAGCGGGATCTTTGGCGGCAGCAATGGCCGTATTCACTAATACGGCATCTGCACCCATCTCAATCGCTTTGGCAGCATCCGAAGGGGCACCTATTCCTGCGTCGATTACAACAGGAACATGGCTCTGATCAATAATAATCTCTAGGAAGTCTAAAGTTTTCAAGCCTTTGTTGCTACCAATCGGCGCTCCTAAAGGCATCACTGCTGCCGTTCCGGCATCTTCCAGACGCTTGCACAGTACCGGGTCGGCATGGACATATGGGAGGATGATAAAGCCTAGTTTCGCTAATTCTTCGGTGGCTTTCAGTGTTTCGATGGGGTCTGGAAGAAGATAGCGTGGATCTGGATGTATCTCCAGTTTTAACCAATCGGTCTCCATAGCTTCTCTTGCTAACTGCGCTGCCAATACAGCCTCTTTCGCATTTCGAGCGCCTGAGGTATTGGGCAATAGATTGACCCCCGGCAACTGCAATGCCGACCATAGGTTTTCTTTTTTACTGTTCGGGTCAAGGCGTTTTAATGCCATAGTAACTAACTCGCTTCCTGACGCTTTAATTGCTTCTTGCATCAGGGTATAACTTCCGAATTTCCCCGTTCCTAAAAATAAGCGCGAGGTAAATTCCTTATCTGCTATAATCAAATTCTTCATATAGGTATTTGTTAAGTTGTGGTATAGCCTGTGGGTTCTTGAGCAAGAAACCCGATAAGGCAACACCGTAAATCCCGATTTTACGTAATGCTGATACGTCGTCAATAGTGATTCCACCGATCGCGTAGATCGGTGGGGTAGAATGAATATCAAGATCACGGAGTAGGTTCTTGTAGCCTTGAAGCCCTAAAACAGGGCTCAGCTTTTTCTTCGTTGCTGTAAAACGAAAGGGACCAAGGCCGATATAATCACAGCCTTCAGCGATTCTTTGCTGTACATGTTCTAGCGTATTCGCTGTCCCACCGATTATTTTATCATTGCCGAGTTGTTTTCTCGCAGATATAATAGCATCATCTTCCAAGCCTAAATGTACGCCGTCGGTATCTAGCGATTTCGCTAGCCCCGGGAAATCGTTGACTATACATATGGCGTTATACTGCATACAAAGCTGTATGGCCGCCTCGGCAAGGTCTTTCAATTGCGTCGCAGTAGCCTCTTTCCAGCGCACCTGAATAAACTCTACACCCGATTCTAATACCAATCGGATACCCGCCAACTGTTCATCCATCGCTGTCCCGTTCGAAATAAACATTAATCGAGGTAATCTTCTATTTCTATTCATCATTATTTATAATTCAACCTTCGATAAGCAAGATGCTAAATAGCTTACCGGATTCTCAGCTTGCCAAATGGAACCCAGCATAGCGACATCATCTGCACCCGCGTCTAATGCTTGCTGTAAGTTGTCTTTATGAATACCGCCTAATGCGATTAGCTTACAGTTTTGATTTGTTCTACGCGGGAGTTCCTTCAAGATTGCACTTCCTTCGCCATAACCCTGCTTGGAAATGCTGGGGTAAAAAGGACTCAAGAAAGCATAATTCCAACTGTCATCTAAGGAATTGAACTCTGCTATGCTATGCGTGGAAGTTGAGCAGATCAAAGTTCCTTGATATTTTACATGCAGACCTTTCTTGCGATCTTGACTATTGAAATGCAAACGTGTAAACCCCATTTCTGCAGCCAAATCATGCTGCTGATGGCTCACTAACTTATCAAGCTGTTCAATTCCTATCGCTTGGATTAAGCTTTCGAAAGCCGACGAACTTATCATGGGGCGGCGAATATGCAATAGAATATCATACTGCAACAAATGTCGCATGATCGCTGTCTCATTTTTCACCGCCTGTTCGTTACTGATGACAATCATTACAAGTAAATCTCTTTGCCAGATTCGATAAACTCTTGTGATTTCTCAAGCATGCCTTGTTCGGTTGCTTCTCTAATTTCTTGCGTAATCTTCATTGAGCAGAACTTAGGTCCACACATAGAGCAGAAATGTGCAATCTTGGCACCATCAGCAGGAAGAGTTTCGTCATGATACTCTCTCGCCGTATCCGGATCCAAGGAAAGGTTGAACTGATCTTCCCATCGGAATTCAAAGCGGGCTTTGCTTAGGGCATTGTCTCTATATTGTGCGCCCGGATGACCCTTTGCTAAGTCGGCAGCATGCGCGGCTAACTTATAGGTAATGACCCCATCCTTCACATCTTTTTTATTGGGTAAACCCAAATGTTCCTTCGGTGTCACATAACATAGCATCGCACAGCCATACCATCCGATCATGGCAGCACCGATTGCTGAAGTAATATGGTCATAGCCCGGCGCGATATCCGTTGTCAATGGCCCTAGGGTGTAGAATGGCGCCTCGTCACACTCCTCCAACTGCTTTTCCATATTCTCCTTGATCATGTGCATAGGAACGTGCCCCGGTCCTTCGATCATAACTTGGACGTCGTGCTTCCATGCGATCTTCGTCAGCTCACCAAGCGTCTCCAATTCTGCAAACTGCGCTGCATCATTTGCATCTGCAATAGAACCCGGACGTAGACCATCACCTAATGAGAATGCCACATCATATTGCTTCATGATTTGGCAAATCTCATCGAAATGCGTGTATAGAAAGTTCTCTTTATGGTGGAATAAGCACCATTTAGCCATGATGGAACCACCGCGGGAAACAATCCCTGTCACGCGTTTTGCCGTTAAGTGGATATAGCGGAGCAAAACGCCTGCATGTATCGTGAAGTAGGAAACCCCTTGTTCTGCTTGTTCGATTAATGTGTCACGGAATATCTCCCAGGTCAGGTCTTCCGGCACGCCTTTTACTTTTTCTAGCGCCTGATAGATTGGAACAGTACCAATAGGAACCGGCGAGTTGCGGATGATCCACTCTCTGGTTTCATGAATATTCTTCCCGGTCGATAAGTCCATAATAGTATCTGCACCCCATCGGCATGCCCATACCGCTTTCTCGACTTCCTCTTCAATGCTGGAGGTAACAGCACTATTGCCGATATTCGCGTTGATTTTCACGAGGAAGTTACGCCCGATAATCATCGGCTCGCTCTCTGGGTGGTTGATATTGTTAGGGATAATCGCTCGACCGGCAGCAATCTCCGCACGGACGAACTCCGGTGTAATCCGATTCTTCGGGGTATTGGCGCCGAAGCTATTGCCCTCATGCTGCTGCTCCATGCCCGGAGTCGCATGCTCCAATTGCTCAATACGCTGATTCTCACGAATAGCCACATATTCCATCTCGGCCGTGATGATTCCCTGCTTAGCATAATGTAGCTGTGTCACATTCGCATCCGGCTTAGCTCGCATCGGTCGATGGCTGTAGCTGAATCGCAGTTCATCCAGGCGATCATCTGCTAATCGTGCTTGCCCATATTCTGAACTGATACCGTCTAAGATTTCCACATCCTGCCGATCAAGAATCCATTGCTCCCGAATGCGTGATATACCCTGGCGCACATCTATCGTCAATTCTTCATCGGTATACGGCCCTGAAGTGTCATATAGCGTAATCGGAGGATTCTTTTCCTCACCGCCATTGCTGAGCTTGGTATTACTTAAGCTAATCTCCCGCATGGCCACGCGAATGGGATGTATATTTCCCGGCACATAAATCTTCTTTGAGTTAGGGAAAGGTTGCTGTGAAATTCCTTGTTCTTTCATATCGTGTTTTAGATTTTATTTAGTCGTTAGCCGCCTTGGGTTGCGGTGATGATTAGAATATGATCCTTGTCGAATAACCTAGTTTCTGCCCATTCTACCATAGGGATAACTCTGTTATTGACAGCGACAGCCGTGCCTTTGCGTAACACAGCAAACTCTGATGCGAGCAAGGCAGCAAGACTCTCCGGAGCTTTATCGAAATGTTTGGACTGTTGATTGATTGTTAGTTCCATTCCTATATTGTTTTTTATGGGTAAAAACTTTAGGAATGGCTACATCGATGCATATGGCACCCATGTTGACATCTTACTTTTCCCTACGCCAGTATGATCTGGATCAGGTTATAAGGGTAAAATCTCAGCCTGCATTTATGCAGACACCCCTAAAGTCAATGCTAAAATAAGGCATATTATTTTAATTAACAATTATTTTAGGGAAGAATGAGTTAAGAATGAGGTGAAAAGATGGCATTCAATTGCAAATACTGTAACTTATTTGATTTGTAATAAGTTTTATCTTTTGTTTGATAGGGGGATTTGCCTTGAACCAGGAAAGGAAGGATGAAATGATGAGCAGGATATCTGGTTTGCTATATAAAGACTGGAGTATGAAGGCAACCATAGGTCTTTACACTAACTACTATCTACTAACTACTATTTCTATCGCTATTTGCGTTAATTCTTACTATTTTAGGAGTGCAGATCCGATAGATAAGAGGTTTGCGTCTTCACCCATGACAATTGAACAACTATTAAACAATTTTTATGAGCTTCCTGCGTCCTCTTTGGAACTCTTGGTAAACGAGATGCAGGAAGTCCGTTTTTCAAAGGGGCATATCCTTCTCGAGTCCGACCGCTTGGAACGCAAAGTATACTTTCTTACAAAAGGCCTGGTTCGGGCATATTCTCCACAACCTGAGCAGGACATTACGTTTTGGTTTGGACTGGAAGGTGATATCGTATTGTCGATGCGCAGCTATGTAGAACAGGTGAAGTCTTATGAAGATGTCGAATTGATGGAGGACAGCACCCTCTATGGAATCGGCATTGAGAAGTTGAAATCCTTATACCTTCGCGACATACATATTGCCAATTTGGGTAGAGTAATCGTGGAAGGGGAGCTGCTGAAGATGGAGAAGCGATGGATCTCTTCGCAGATAAAATCTGCGAAGGAGCGCTACGATGAGTTGGTCGAAGAGTCGCCGGCGCTGCTTCAGCGTGTTCCACTTAAGTACATTGCTTCTTTCCTGCGAATGACACCTGTCAGTTTAAGTCGGATTCGGAAAGAGAAGTAATCTTAACCAGCCTTTTATTATCCCAGGATAATTTTCGAGGAAGATAGAGGTGCTATTTTTGCAAGGTTTAAAATTATTGCAAAGATAGAATCATGAATACGGTAAAAAAAATATCCATCAGAGAGGTCATTCCTATGTCGACTTGGCTTCGATTAGGACTGGTATGGCTAGTCGTTGCTATTTTCAGCTTTTTCGGACATGACTTGATGGGCGCGCAAATGGGCGGATGGACTGCTGTTGCAGTCTTCGTGCTATTGTTGGCTACCATAGTGGGAGCCGCTTTCGGCGTCGTAAGAGAAGCCGATGAATTGGCACATAAGCTGGGGGAACCCTACGGTACTTTGATACTCACGCTATCCATCGTATCCATTGAAGTCATATTAATTGCGGCCGTTATGTTAGGCCCAACTGAAAACCCTAGCATCGGTAAAGACTCCATTTTCTCGGTCATGATGATTATTATGAATTTGGTAATGGGATTATGTCTGTTACTGGGCGGAATGAAATACGGCGAGCAGGAGTACAATGCGCAGGGCGCCATGGCCTATCACAGCATGATTATCATGCTCGGCGGTATCTCGATGATGCTTCCCAACTTTATCAGCGGAGCCGGCGATGGTTCATTTAGCACAACGCAGGCGATTATTCTTTCAGGTCTTGTGGCATTGTTGTATGCAGCATTTCTATATTTCCAGATGACGAAATACCGCCATCATTACATACAGCCACCAGCCGGCCAGATGGAGATTAGGTTTACTGATACCCTCATCAATACTGATTTGGAAGCGAGCGATACTCCGCATACCGCAAGCGCTGCTAAATCAGAAATTCTTATCCGCTCGATTGTGCTTCTAGGGATGATACTGCCGATTGTTCTTCTATCGCATCATATGGCGGTCGTTGTAGACTATGGGATACAAGCGGCCCAGTTGCCAATGTTATTAGGAGGTGTGCTGATTGCCATTATTGTGTTTACACCCGAATCGATGACTGCCGTCAAGGCTGCATTAAATAATGAGTTCCAACGAGCGATCAATCTTTGTCATGGCGCTTTCGTATCCACCGTTGGACTCACAGTGCCAGCTGTATTGATCGTCGGATTGATAGCCGGCAAGAGGGTACTCTTTGGGCTAACAGGAACGGAAACCATACTTTTTGTTTTGACGCTACTACTTAGCTTAATGAGTTTTATGGGGAGAAGAACTTCGCCCATCATCGGACTGATGCACTTGACTTTATTTATCGTCTTTATCATGCTGATATTTAATCCTTAGTAAGGTTTCCAATGAACTAATTCGTCAGTTAAAGTATGTTAATCTGTATACTGGCAATTCGAGTAAATGTATACTTTAGCGCTATCAAACCCGCTCCATATGAGAATTGCCATATTTCTATTTACCCTACTGTTTAGCATAAGTAGCCTTCAGGCACAGATCCAAGTCGTTGACAGCCTCAGTAATACCCGCATTGCTGGTGCGAATGTCTACACCGATTCCGGGCTCTTGATAGGTTCATCGGATTTGAATGGCGAGATCCATTTGGATTCCTTACAGGCAGTGAAGGCATCGACCATCACGCTAAATCATATCTCTTACCAGAACTTAGATATACCCTATGCTGAATTTCTGAAAGCAAAGGTTATCCGTATGCAAGCCCGGAGTGTCGCTTTGGAAGAGGTGACCGTAATGGATCGCGAGAAATATGACTATGTAGTGCTGAAGGGGTATTTCAGGAATTACGAGACCTTCAACAATCGTCCTCGCTATCTCTATGATGGAATTGTGTCTTATTATATTCCGATCAATAAGAATAAAGGAAAGTCGAAGATGGAACTGCATCAATATCGTCTTTTTAGTAATGCAGAAGCGAATCAAGAGCTCAAAGACACGCAGGGATCTCTAATGTATTTCAAACCATCAATTGGTAATATTCAATCGAAAAGCTTGTTGGAAGCAATAGAGGGAGTGAAGGGAGCGAAGTTGAAGAATAGTGGCAATCGCACGGTTATCGAAAATGAAGGCCTAGCAATGGGCTATTCCCAAGTCGGAGCGGATGGCAATACGCAGGTTTTTTACAATGTCTTCCCGCCGGGGAAGAAAGTACATGTCAGTTTTTTCAGAATTAAATTCGATGTGTACAAAAGCACCCGTTCAGAGTCCTATCAGGGAAATAACTACACGAATCCCTCCATTATGGATCTAATCAGTCGAGTGTCTACGGTATCTGCATCTATAAAAAGGCAAAAGGAGCATGGTTATATGCCAAGAGATTATTCTACGGAATTTTACGTCATGGAGCGCAGCTTCCTAACGAAGGCCGAATACAAGGCTTTAAAGCCGAACGATAAGCGCTGGCAATTCCTAGAAGAAAAAAGCAAGTATACCGAAGAATTCTGGAAGGATTTAGACCGTTTTGGAATCCCTCCCGTAATCAAGAGCGTGGCAAGTAAAATTGGCAATGAGCTGAAATTAGCTAACTAATTACCTGTTAATTGCTTGCCTTGTTTCGCTTGGCAGTCGCTCATAATGCTGCAGATATACCTGCGAGAAATGATGCGCATATTTGAACCCGCTGATAAACGCAATCTCCTTAATCTCCATATTGCTATGCATCAAAAGGTGATGTGCATATTTCAGGCGCTGTTTCCTAACGTAATTAATAACTGTATCCTGAAAAAGATCCTTAAAGGCATTCTTCAGTTTAAACTCATTGATTCCAAACTGCCGCGAGATACTTTTCAGGTGCAGCTCTTGTTGGAAGTGGCAGTCTAAATAGTTTTTTATTTCTAACAATATCGTTCGATCCTCCACTCGCCATTTCGTTTCAGAAGCCGTCTTCGCATTATCCTTAAATGCTGAATAGATCAGTTCCAATGCTTTTATGCGGATAAACTCTTTCGCAAAACCTTCCTGATATTGGTGAGTTAGCAATTCTTTAATTAGTGCATGTTGTTGTGGGGTAATCTTCATCGCCGAGCGGAAGAAACTATAATGTTTAATCAAGAGATGTTCGCGAATTTCCTTATCGCTTAGGCCTTGGGAGGTCAGGAACTGCAGTAAATGCTCCAGCGAGATATGTAAATCCAGCACCTTTCTGGAACGGGAGTATTCGAGATGTCCCTTAGCATTGGGAATATAGATAAATTGATAATGCCCTTCCGGGATATCAATTTTCTTCAGATCATCACTTCTAAACTTCGAGTCGCCCTCTATTTCAAACTGCAATTTGACGAGTTCTTCGGGATGATTGATAAGTAGCTGAAAGGCTTGCTTAAGATCCCATTCCTGATACGAAATAATGATGTCGTCTAAACAAAGGCACTGAAGCGCAGCTTCTACGAACTCATTTTTTATGATACGATGTTGGAAACCGTATTTACAACATTCAGATGGTTTGGGTTCAAAAAGCTTTGATAATAAGTCGTTTCCGTAAAATTTCTCAATGGAGATTGTTTTCAAAATATCCTTTTTTTGATATTATTAATCCTCTATTTGATATTCCATAGCCGTCAAAACTAATACATTTGCTCCATTATTTGTAATTATTCTAAATAAAAATAGTGTATGCAACACAATTCTACTTTAAAACATTCAATCACAAATTTGCTATTGCTCTTGCTACTCCTGCTTCCATTTTTGGGGATGTCGCAGCAAAGCGGCTATCTGACAGGGGAGGTCTTCACGATGGACGGCAAACCACTTGCTTATGCATCTGTCAAACTTAAAAATACCAGCTACGGCACTTCTGTAACAACGAACGGTACCTATACATTATCGGCGCCTGCCGGCAATTACACGCTCGTGATAAGCTATGCGAACTATTCGGTTCGAGAAATCCCGGTACGTATCATAGCCAACGAAACGAAAAATGTTGATAAAATAACCGTACAGTCGCAAGCCAACCAATTAAGGGAGGTTATTGTTTCTGATATACAGCGCAACAAGTTTTCAAGGAAAGAAACATCAGATATTGCAAGGATGCCATTAGCAAATTTGCAGAATGCGCAGGTCTATTCGGTCTTGACCAAGGAATTAGTACAGGAAATGGGCGCTACAGAATTTAATTCGGCGATGTCTCAGGTCGCCGGCGCAGTAGCGAGCAATGGCGTTAATGATAGTGGTAATGAGGTTTTTTTGCGCGGATTTAATGCAGGAGTTACCATGCGCAATGGACTTCCAAGTAGCCCAAGAACCGCCAATGAAATTTATAACCTGGAGCGTATTGAAGTATTGAAAGGGCCATCGGCCACCTTATTCGGTGCGCAGGTTACTTCCTATGGTGGGGTTGTCAATTCGGTAACGAAAAAGCCATTTGAGTCTTTTCGTGGTGAAGTAGCTTATACCACCGGAAGCTGGGGAATGAATCGTATTACAGCAGATGTCAATACACCATTGAATAGCGACCGAACAGCTTTAGCGCGCTTTAACGTGATGGGAACGACACAGAATGGTTTCCAAGATGCTGGAAAACAACAGGCTTTCGCCTTTGCAACAAGCTTGCTCTTCAAACCAAACGACAGAACGACCGTTAGCTTTGATGCTGATATCTATGTTCCGGAAAAAACATTGTTAGCCTATATGCGCAACACGCAGAAATTGACCTACGGAACAATGGATAAGGTGCCTTTAGCGTATGATCGAGCCTTACTGAGCGATGATATTATGACGTCTCGTGCGAATATGAACGTAAATACCGAATTAGCGTATAAGATATCCGATCACTGGACATCGAGGACATCCTATCAATTCAATCAAAGTGGTGATAAGGAGTCTATTTTCTTTGTTCCGACTTATTTGAATGACAATCAAATCGAACGTCGCTATCGTATATTCGACCGCTATAATCTGACCTACAATTCGCTTCAACAGAATTTTGTCGGCGACTTCTTTATTTCCAACCTAAAGAATACGTTGGTAGTAGGAGCGGACTATTCATTCTACAAAAACACGGATCTATCGATGGCACCGGCATTTCTCACCTTCGATACGGTAGGTATTACCGATCAGGCATGGAAGCCGATTACCAGAGCCGATATCTTGAAGTCCAGAGATGCTAAGAGCCCAGGAGATTCTTACGGTCGTTCTGGCAATAAAATACTAAATGGGTATTTATCGAACGTGACCAACCTCGCTGATCGCTTGTTTGTTATGCTGAGTTTAAGTGTGAATCATTATATGGCCGATGAAACCTATACCTTCACACCGAATAAAGATCCCAAGAAAAATACAGTGAGAACGTTAGAAGGCTATGAACAGACCTCGCTTTCACCAAAATTCGGATTGGTTTATCAACCCATCAAAGGACAATTATCCTTGTTTGCTAACTACATGAATAGCTTCCGGAACATGGCAGCCTCACAGGGTTTACCGAGCGATAAGGATTTAAGCTTAGAGCCGGTTATGATGAACTGGAAGCCTGAGCAGGCTAATCAATATGAGTTCGGCGCAAAAGGCGAACTCTTAGATGGTCGTATCAATACCAGCTTAAGTTACTATAATATCGATGTGACCAACAGCTTACGAGAGGTTACTCAGGACGTTTATGTGCAAGATGGGAAGTTGAGAAGTCGCGGTGTAGAGTTTGATTTCATCGCAAACCCAATCAACGGTTGGAATATTATAGCCGGCTATGGATACAACGATATTAAATATGTGAAAAGTATAGAGGCCAATATGAACAAAAGAAAAAACTGGGCCCCGAAACATGTGGCGAATGTATGGACTTCCTATAAGTTTTTACAAGGAAGTCTGACAGGCTTTGGCCTCGGTGCGGGCATCAACTATGTCGATAAAGTCTATTTAGACGTGCAAGAAGTCTTTGCGGTACCCGCTTACACTACTGTCAATGCTACTGCATTTTACGATAAACCGAAATATAGAATCGGTGTGAAATTGAATAATCTGGGCGATATACAATACTGGGATTTCTACGGAAAACCACAGAAGCCTTTCGAAATATTAGCAAACCTGTCATTTAAGTTCTAAGTACATATATCCATCAATTTGCCGGATGTCGCGAGGCATCCGGCTTCCCTAAACTCCAAAGGAAATGGCTAACTTCAAATTAAGATCAACAGGAAAAGCGGCGTCGGCAGATGCTCCGGCGAAGAAAAAGGGGAAGACCTGGTTTTCCCGCTTGAATGCCTGGCTGCATTTATGGCCTAGTCTAATATCGGGCGTTATACTGGTGTTTGTTTGCTTAACAGGTACGCTCATTGTGTATTGTGATGAGATCTTAGAATACAGTGCCGGCGATGCGCGCTATGTTTCGGTAGGCAAGGAAAAGGCGAGCGCCGAAGAGATCATTGCTGCGGTGCAACAATTTGATCCTAACTATCAATTGTCGCAAATGGTCTTCTTTCAAGAAGCAAACCGGAGCATGCGCATCCGTGCATTCCATAAAGACACGAATAAGCTCACTTTTATATATGTTAACCCCTACACCGCAGAGGTGTTGAAAGCCGATCCGAATGCCCACTTCTTCTTTGTAACAGCACATTTGCATTCATCTTTGCTTGCAGGTGAGGTGGGGCATTGGATCGTTACGATTTCTACGATCATTTTTGCACTAGGATGCATAACCGGCCTCATATTATGGTGGCCGAAGCGATGGACTAAAAAAACAGTCAATGACTCCTTTACGATCAAATGGAAAGCAAGGTTCAAACGCTTGAATTATGACCTGCACAATGTCTATGGCTTTTATTCCCTCTTAATATGCTTTATTCTGAGCATGACGGGTATTTTTATCTTCTTTCATTCTGTTGGCGAGGTGATTAGCAAGGCATTCGGCGGTTCCTCCGAACACGTGGAAACGATCTTGCCGAAGGCTGATGAGAAAAGAAAACCACAGGATCTCGCCCAATTTGCTTACAGGGCGTTGAAGGCCCATCCCGAAAAGAAAAACGCTGGTATTTGGGTCTATAAGTTGGATAAAGTAGGTGCCTATGCGATTCAATTAGGAGTGGCTGGCTTAAAGAGCACCGAAAACTTCGACTTTGTCGTTTACAACCGATATACTGGAGAAGAGATTTCTATTGAAAGACCGTACGTCATTCATGAAAAAGTGGAAAATACCATATGGCAATTGCATATGGGACAATGGTGGGGACAGTTCGGTAAGCTATCGACCTTCCTAGCCGGTATTATTGCAAGCTCCCTACCTATTACAGGATTTTTGATCTGGTGGGGCAGAAGAAAGAAAAAGAAGAAAACAACAGCTGCTCGTTTCCAAAAAAGCGATAGGAGCAGCGAGCAGGTTAAATCAGCCTTATCCTAGACTAGAACTATTTAATTTTCCGTAACGACACAAGATATATATGCAGTTTCATTTTACTTTATTAGCCGTATTACTTTTTATTTCGACTCTCTGTATAGGGCAGTCTCTTTCAGGCATCAAAGGGATTGTGTTGAATGAATTTCGTGAAGCACTGGATCAAGTCAGTATCCGTATTGAGCAAGTCGATTCCAGTACAGTTACTTTATCAAGCGATGCCAAAGGACAGTTTTCTCAGAAATTGCCCGCCGGGCGATATGAAATAAGGTTTTCCTATTTAGGACATAGCGAGGCAACGCGGCATGATATCGTGGTTGCAGATCGGGTGATAGACCTGGGCGAAATCATCTTGAAAGCGCAAGCCAACAGGATTGATGCGGTCGCCATAACTGGAACGAGGCGTTTGATTGAACAGAAGTCAGATCGTATGGTCATCAATGTGGAGAATAGTCTGCTTTCCGATGGCTTGACCGCGCTAGAGATCCTGCAACGTGCGCCAGGTGTAAAAGTAGATGATGATGGTAACATCAGTATGCGCGGAAAGGCGGATGTAGGAGTCATGATCAATGGAAAATTATCTTATCTGTCGAAAAAGGAATTGGCTACTTTGCTCCAAGGGACGTCGTCGTCTTCCTTAAAATCCGTTGAATTGATCAGCAACCCTTCGGCCAAGTTTGATGCCTCAGGCATGGGGGGGATGATTAACATTGTATTGAAAGATGGGAAAAAGCCTGGTTTTAATTTTGCAATCAACAGCTTTGGCGGAGGCGGTAGGAAAGAACGCTATGGGGCAGGAATAAATTTCAATAAGCAAGAAAAGGCTTTCAATATATATGGAAGTTATGATTACGCCTATAGGGGTGAAGAAGAATATAGAAACTTTGATCGCTATTATGCCCAATTGGGGATAGCGGGCGGTTCCGCAGTTTCCAATCAATACTCGCTAACAGATGAACCACTAAATACGAATAACGCGAAGGTTGGGTTTGATTACCATCCTCTTATAAACACGCAATTAGGCCTGTTATGGTCAGGGAACTTTGGAACATACAAAAATAGGAACGCAGGCTATAAAAATGTCTTCGAAACTTCTGCGTCTCCTATTTCCAATGCCCTGACCTATAACGATAATGTGAGTCGGTGGAATACCAATAATATCAACTTTAATATTCAGCAAAAAATAGGAGCGAAGGAGCATGTCCTGTCTGCCGATGTTGACTATATGTATGCTGATTACGATGCCGATCAAGCATTGAACACCTATTATCAGCAAACGGATTATGAACAAGCTTTTGTTTCCATGCGTAAAAACCAAACACCATCGGTGAGTAAACTCACTGTGGGAAAAGTTGATTACCTGCATCATCTATCAAATAAGCAACGATTCGAAATCGGATGGAAGAGCAGTTGGATGAATTCGGACAACAATGCAATCAATGATACATTACAAGTAGCCGACTGGGTTAGCGATTTGGGTACAAGCAATCACTTTCTTTTTGAAGAGCAGATCCATGCAGGCTATTTGAATTATCATCTGGAGTCGGGATCATGGACCTTGATGGCGGGCTTGCGCGCTGAACATACCAACGCAGTGGGCAATCAATTAACAAGCAATAGCGTCAATAAACGAGAATACACGAATCTGTTTCCTAGCGGGTCTTTAGGATATCGAATCAACGATAACCATCAATTTCAGTTTTCCTATAGCCGTCGGATCAATAGACCGGATTATGAAGACTTGAATCCATTCCGCCATTTTGTGGATGCTTCTATTTTCTGGGAGGGGAATCCGCTCTTGCAACCCGAATTAGCCCATAACTTCGAATTGAACTATTCGTTTCTGAAAGATCTTCATCTTTCGCTGTTCTACACCGACGTTAAGGATGTGATGACTAGCGTCCTCACGCAGTTGCCGGAGCAGCAGGTGACCATTCGAAGTTTGCATAATATCGAGGGCTATCGAAATAAAGGCGTCAACCTGAACTATTCATTCTCGCCTATTAAATCCTTCAGCAGCATCAATAACATTACTGTACATGAGAATTACTTCTTCGGATCCTTCCGCGAGGAAAAGATCGATAATAGGCAGTGGTCGGTAAATCTTTTAAGTACAAATACCTTGAACCTGCCGAAGCAGTGGTCGTTTGAATTGATAGCGGCTTATCAATCGCCACAATCGGATGGTGTTTTTAAACAGAAATCCTCCGGCCATGTTTCTGCCGGTGTAATGAAGCGGCTTCTGGACAATAAGTTGAACCTGAAATTTGCTGCCAATGATATTTTTAAAACACGTCGTTATCAGACTGAATCTTTCTCAGGCAATGTTCGTATGAATCAATATATCAATCTAGATAGCCGGACTTTCCTGCTCTCCTTGTCCTATAAAATAGGAACAAATGGAAAAGCTTTCGATCGGCTAAATAAGAAGAGCGAAGAGCAGAGCCGTATTCGCGGCGGAAGCTAGAAGAGATAGTAAGACCTTGTAATTATGTTTCATTCATAGGTGTCAGAGATGGCAGGCTCCATATGCGGAGTCTGCCTCTCTAATTTTAAGGCTAGCCTGTTTTCAAAATATCAAAGATCCGATTAAAACTTTTTTGTCCTTACTGGCGTTATAATAGGGTTCCACCTATTTTTACATGCCATGGAAATCGATAAAGTTGCCCTTATTTATATCAAAGATCGTAAGATTTTGAGCTCAATCAACAAGAATCGAGAGCTATGGTATTTGCCTGGTGGTAAACGTGATGGCAACGAAACGGATCAGGAAACGCTGATCCGAGAGGTGAAGGAGGAATTGGATGTGGATATTATCCCTGATAGTATTGCATACTTCGGAACTTTTCGCGCCCAAGCAGACCCCTTCAAGTTTCCGCAAGGGGTAGAGGTAAAGATGTCTTGTTATACCGCTGAATTCCGTGGAACTCCGGTGGCATCGAGCGAAATTGAAAAGATTGCATATTTCGAATATGCGGACCATGTGAAGTCTAGCCCCGTAGACGTACTTATTTTCCAAGATCTATTGGAAAAGGGATTAATCGATTAGCATTATGTTTTCCTGAGGTTTAAGTGAGGACTGGAATAGATCTGGTACAGGTCAGTTCCCTTTTAAACCCAATTCAAACCCAATTGAAACCCAATATAAACCCAATACAAACCCAATGTTTAACCCAATCATAAGCGCTTGGAAAGGGCTGTGAATTGGGAGTGGAATGGGAGTGGAAAACGAGTGAGTCGAACGGGAATAAAAAAAATCCTGAAGCGGGGAGCTTCAGGATTTTTACCAAACCAATTATTAACCTAAATTATGAAATTTTTACTCTTATTACTTTTGCTTTATATACCTAACGCAATTCAAGTGCCTTTCGTTTCTGGGGCACCTCTTATTAACAAATTTTAACGATAATCTATCGATTATCAATAAAAGTAATGGGTTTTCGGCTAAGTGGGTTATATATTATCTTTTGTAATGTCGCTTCTTCTTCAAAACTGATGTGTGGCGTGACACGTAGTCTGGCTCTAAAATAGTCCTTCAGTTTGCTGGCGAATTCTTCCGAACTGTCTGTTGCGAAGATGCGAATCAGTATTTCGTCCGTCCCTATTTCATTGGATGATATTTCGATCAGGTGCAGTTTGACCTCGCTGAAATGCGCTACAGCGTCGTGCATAGCAGGTGGATAAAGCGTGGTCCCCTTATACTTTATCATTTGTTGTTTTCTGCCTTCTACGGGGCCAAGTCTATCCGTTGTTCGCCCACAGGAGCAGGGTTCGCTATACTTTCTAACGAGGTCGCCTGTTTTAAAGCGCAGCAAAGGCATCGCTTCGATGCCTAATGTAGTCACCACAAGCTCGCCTAATTCGCCATCTTGTACGGGTAGGTCCTGATCATCGAGTATTTCGGTGATGATCAGCTCCGGGTGTTGATGCCCTCCCTGAAAGGCTTCACATTCCGTAAATGCGGCACTCATTTCTGTAGACGCATAGGTCGAATACAGCTGAATAGGCCATTTTTCCTGTATTTTGCTCGCCAAGAGCGTAGGTTGAAGATTAGCGGTACGTAGTGATTCGCCAATACAGATCACACCCTTGACTGATGATGCTTTATAATCAATATCATTCTCTTCGGCATATTCGATCATCTTGAGGATAAAAGAAGGCACGGCGATGAGATATTTCGGTTCGTAGCGCAGAATAGAGTCCCATTGCAATGGCGGCACGCCCGCTCCCACGCGGATGATGCCAGCACCGAGTTTTCGCAGACCGAGGAAATAAGCCATGCCGGCCATAAAACGGCGGTCAATGGTCGTCATGAGTTGTACCAGATCCCCTTCTTTTACGCCAGCACATTCGAAAGAAAGCAATTCGTTATAGGCAAGGCGATCCAGATCCTGGTCTGTTAGACCAAAGGTGACGGGGTCACCGAGCGTACCGGATGTTGTTGAATAGTCTCTAATGGCTTTTTTAGGAACGCAGAGGAAGTCATCGTTGAATAATTGCAAGTCCGTTTTTGTCGTAACGGTAACTTTTGATAGATCATCAATAGATTGAATGGTGTCAAGCTGTATGTTCTCCGCTTTAAATTTTCGCTGATAGAAAGGGGAGTTCGCCATTAAATAGGCGATCTGTTTTCTTAACAGTTCGTCTTGGAAAGCTCTAATTTCTGACTTTTCTCGGGTCTCTATTTTTGGAATCATAGTTTCTTTCTTGCTTTTTGAAGTTTTTTCTGCAGATGCTCCTTTGCTTTTTCAGAACTCACTTCTTTGCTAAGTGCAATTTCGTAATAATGGTTGGCCTTTTCCCAGTTTTGATGCTTAAAATAGTAATCCCCCAAAACTTGATGTGTTAACCAAAGGTTGGGATTAGTTTGCTCAAATCGCTGTAGCTTGTTGTCTGAGAGGTGCTGTTTTGTTTTTGCAGCTTGCTCCATTTCAGGAAGTAGTTTTTTGAACTGCTGAAAATCAGCAAAGGCTTTCGTTTTTAGAAACGGATCTGCCGAGATCTCTAGTTTTTTAATAGCCTCAATTGGCTCGTTATTTTGGAATATTTTACGTAGATCATAGGCTTCCATTGTGCCAAGTTGATAAGGATTATTCGATACCCACATCAACAGTTCGTCGGGTTTAAAGATTACGGCATGGTGGGCTAGGAGTTGGTTCAGTGCTTTTTCGTTTCCATACCCTATATCTTCATTCTTCAAGCCTGTTGCATCGCGCAATACCTTGGCGATATCTTCAGGCTGATAAATTGCTTTCTTGCTGAAAGATTGCATCAATTTATCCAGGCGATATTGGCTGTGGGAGCTGGCGATATGAGATTTGTTTCTTTTATCTTTTGTGTAAGTAGGCGATTGGAAATGGTTGGTACAGAAAAGAATATCGTTGTTAACTTCGAAAACGTCAAAGCGTTTGGGACTCATTTCAATATTGACCGCCCTGTTATCTTGCGCAGAACCAATCAATACCGATTCGGAGATGAAAACTTTAAAGCCTTTTGCAATTTGTATAGCTTCATCAATGTTTTGCGCATGTTGCAAAATGTCGCGGGCAACAATAGAGATTGGCGTTTTTCCGCGAAGGGGAATACTTGATTTACCGGCATTAAGACTGATTGTCAAGCCCTTTTCATTCATTCCTGAAACCACGCCAATCATTCCCGGCCAGGATACCGCCGCATATTTGTAACCTTCCGTAGGCGCGATGAACTCGACAATTTTGTTTTCGGCGAATGCGTCGTTCACATAGAAGTCGAAGTTCCGCCCGATCAATAGTTTGCCGTCTTCGGTTTGGCTATCCCATAGGGCGACACTGGAACAGCCAACGAGCATCAGGTCCTGCATGGCATGGCCGATATCATGTGCACCGTGTAGGAGCAAGCTTCTTTCGTATTTGCTGCCTACATAATCGTACTTATTTGCAGCATGTTTGGATAGCCCATATATCTCTTTTCGATAATTGAGGGGGATATCCTTCAGAATATCACGGTGATACCATTTTAAAAATTTCATCAGCAAGCGCTGTCGTTTTGGCTTTGGTACAAATTCTGCGACTTTCTGAAAAAAGACGTCCTCCTGATGCTGTAATAAGGGTTTGGTAATCAGTCCTTTTTTGTAACCCAGTTCAAAATCATTCCCTTGCAGGCGCAATTGCAGGTTTCCATAGGGCGAGCGACTCAATTGATCTTGGCTTTCTAGTTTAACATGAGTACTATCGAACTCTTGCTGAAATCTTGCGCTTTCTTTTTTAAGGTTTTTGACCGACCCACAAGATGAGAAGAGGAATAAGACTAGAAAAAGACAAAGTGTACTACGCATCTCGTACAGACTTTAGGAAATGATCAAAGAACTCTTCTCTTCCAAGTATCTCACCTGCAGCCATAAAGCCGCTAATTGTCACGCCAAGAATACCGTGCAAACGAACATCTTGTCCGGTCAGATATAGGTTTTTCACCTTGGTTTTTGGGGATATCATGCTCGCCAAAGGGTTCGATGCATGCTTCTCTATTCCATACATTGCCCCGCTTCGTGTCCCGATGTAGTCTCGGTAGGTAAGTGGAGTAGAAGTATATATGGATTTAATATTTTTCTGAATTTCAAAGAAGTATAATGATAATATGTCGATCATTTCTTTGGAAATTCTATTTTTAAATTCGTCGTAGCTATCGCCACGATGCGAGGGCTCCGCGACCGTATTATGCGTTTCTTTCCATTGCTCCACCTGTTTGAAATCCATATAAGTCAACAAGGAAATACTGCTTGCGAATTTTGAATTCGCGTGTTGCGGACTACAGGAGATCATGATGGATTTGGGTTTATCGCCTTTCCAATTATTTTCATAACTCAGCGCATCGTCAGGCTCATCAAAATGATAAATATTATGATTGAAATACGGAATTGTATTTTCTTTTAACACAATATGCGTTGAGAATGCTGAGGGTCCCTCTTTTAGGCTTTCTAAGCGCTTAACGTAGGGTTTCTGGTGGTTGTAGTCGTCGAATAGATTAAAGAGCTTTAAAACGCTTATATTCGAGACAAAGGTTTCCGCCTCATAAATGTAGTCTTTGGTCTCGCAACTGGTAATTCGATCCCCTTCAAAGTTCAAGTGCTCCACCTCCTGATAGGTATACAGTTTTGCTCCATGCAAGCGTAATTGCTTTGTGAAAGCTTTGCTGATCTGGCTTCCGCCACGTATGCATCTCCAAGCGCTTTGGATATAAGAATTGACGATCAATGCATGCATGTAAAAGGGTGAATCGGTGTGTAGACCATAGAGGAAGCCATTTCCCAAAAGAACGGCTTGCAATTTGTTGTTCTGTGTCAGCGATGAGATGACCTCTATACAGCTATCTCGCATCAGAGCCTCGTCATAACCAAAGCCTTCTCTAAGTTCGTACAAGGGGAATTGAGCACAATAATGCTGTACCGTTTCTATATAATTTCGAAGAGCGTTTTCTTCCTCTGGGAAGCGCTTGCTAAGTTGTAGGATGAAATTTTCGTGGCCTTGTGCCTGTGGATAGGCTAAGGGATCGTCTTTGAAACGGATGATATCAAACTGATTGCGATCCATTCTTTCAAATTGAATCTGATCTAAAACGCCTAGATATTTCCAATACTGACCTAGGTTTTCATCTTCAGCAAGCGATCCGATGTAATGCACTCCCGAGTCGAAGATTTCCCGATCACGAACGAAGGTTTGCAGATTGCCGCCGTATTGGTTGTTTTTTTCCAATATGCAGACCTTCTTTCCTGCCTTTGCAAGCAATAAGCCTGTGACTAGACCGCCCAGTCCACTTCCCATTACGACTACATCAAAACGTCTAGTTTCCTTCATTTCTAAGATATACGCGGTAATTTGTTTCTTGATGATGCAGTGAGAAATTTACAAAATCTTCGCTAATATCAGCGCAAAGAACAATGATCTTCTGTATATGTGTAGGGATTTCTAAATCAATTTGGGAAATTGCCGAGAGCAAAAGTAATTCCTGATTGTTCCACAGGTCATCCAGCTGAGCTACATATTGGATATGGAATTTATGAACAATAAAACTTGCCTTGGCGATATCGCGATGCTCTTCGTTAATATTCAAGGTTCGAAGCTTTCGTGCGGCAAATTGATGGACAAGTAGAAAGTCGACTTGGCCGAGGTCGCTAGTGATATGAGCGATCTTAGCGTTTTCCGGTATTTCTGAAAATAATTTGTAGTATAAGGATTTATGATTTTTAAAGTCAAGTTTAACTTGATTTAGAATATCGCCTTCCTTATAGAGGTAATTTAAGAATAGTTTCGCTTTGAAGTAGTTTTCATCTTCTTGCTGAAGCCTAATCTGTTTATAGGTTTCTTTGAAATAACGTGCGATGTTTTTAGCGCGTTGCGCATAGCCATGTCCGAATTGAGGATCATTAGGATCTATCGGTTCGCCTACATGTATATCGCCTAGACCATCATAAATGATGAAGTCGCCTTTTGGCAGGGCTTCAGCATTGCCATGCAGATAGACTGGTGTAATTGGCATCTGCAATTCTTCGGACAGAAAAAATGCGCCTTTATGGAATCGATGTACCTCCGAAGTCTTCGATCGCGTGCCTTCCGGGAATACGACAACAGAGAATGTATTTCCTATGCGTTCTTTCAAGCTGCCTGTTTGCCCATCGATGCCTGCTGAGGTTGGCAGAAAGCCTAAAAAGCGCACGGCACGCCCAAACACAGGCGAGTTGTACACCCAATCGTTCACTAAGTAAACAATATTGGAATGCAGCATGCCCATACTCAGGCTATCCAAGAAGGAACTATGGTTGGCGATCAATATGCTTGGAGGATTGTCCTCAATACGGTCGATATGGTATATTCTTTTCTTTACCTGATGTTTCAGGTGGAGCACGGAGGACATGTACCAGGACATCCATTTCGAGAACAGGATTTGCTTCTTCAACTTGGATATCGGTAATACCCAGAATAGCGTGCGGATAAGTACAGAAACGACCACGCTGGCAATAGCAAAATAGGAGAAAAGGAAGATGCTCTGTAATAGCAATCCCAAGTTGATCGGGGAAAGGCCTTTCTTTACTCGGTTAAAAAACAGGAATTTAAATAGTAGGGGGTAAAGTACGAATGTAACCAATACAGCAACGCTTACCCCAATAAGTGCGATTGAAGAAATGGATTTCAATGCGGGGTGCTTGGCAAATATGAGTGCTCCAATCGCCAAAATGGTAGTTAAGACGGCAAGGATGATGGAGGTTCTATAGATTGGCATTTCATCTTTACCGTTCGTATATTGTTTCTGCAGCGCACTGGTCATGAATATCGTAAAGTCGATTCCATGTCCGAATACCAAGGTGCATACGATGCTGCTGAAGATATTGAAAGGTACGTTCATAAGCCCCATAATGCCTGCAGTAATGAAACCGGTTAACGCTATTGGGATGGATGCAACGATTACTAATTCTATGCGCTTGTAAAATAGGAATAGAATGAGGATAACCGCTAGGAAGGAGTAGCTCACCAAGCTGTTGAAATCGTTGATGAGGTAGCCCAGATATTGCTCATTGAGTGCTTGCCTGTCAATAATGATGCTGTTTTTGCCTTTATTGTTTTCTTCAAAGCTTTTAACAAATTGATCTCGATCTTCAGGGGATAATGAAATCAGTGTGGAAATAATGAACTGACTACTATCGCCATGAACGAATTCGCGGTAGAATTGTGGATCGAAGTCTTCGATGTCCTGTAAACTGATGCTGCTGTACTCGCGATTTAATGCTTCATAAAAAGGCTGATGTGTTTGTTCTACGAAGCCCTTCGCCAGGCTTGCCTGCTCGATTTCATCGATTGCTGCCTGTTTTCTGCTACTTGTCCAGAAGGCATTCCATCGTTTTATGGCATCTTGCTGGGCCTCTAGGCTTGGCACAAGGCTGTTAATGGATTGGACGCTATTGATGCGCTTGTCTTGCTGAAGTTGGCTTAGCTGCGCTTGGCTGTTCGCTAATACCGCTGCTTCTTGATCTCCATAACTAACGATAAAGAGGTTTTTCAAGATTTCTTGTCCTTGATTGAGTGCTTTTTCCGCTTCCTGCTGATCTTTCGGGATATAGTTTATCTTAGAGAGGTCACCGTCAAAGCTCACTCTATGATAAGTGAAAAGGCTAATGATGATGAGGAGGAGCGAGAAACCAATCAGTAGCTTATTCTTTTCAAAGGGATACTGCGCGACACGATCGATCATGTGTGCATGCTTTATCTCCTTTCCTCGGTAGACATGAGGTAGGATAATGAGTGTAAATAGGGCGGTGGCTACCACGGCAATACTGGCAAATATGCCTAAATCCATCAATGCTTCCGAGCGAACAAATAGCAGACACAGGAAGGCAATAGCGGTGGTTGAGCTGCTCATCAATAATGGGCGCGAGACATCTCGAAAGAGCTCTTTCTGGCTGGAACTGCTTTTGGAATGCGTAAGGAAGTGTAAGGCATAATCGATCGTTATACCAATTAGAATGGCTGAGATGGACAATGATATCGCTGAGATCTCTGATCGTATGAAATAGAGGCAAATAATCCCTAGTAGTCCACCAAAGACCGAGGGAATCATCACAATCAGTGGCACGAACCAGTTTCTATAGTAGAAGATCAGCATTAGCATCAGCAGGCTGACAGAAATGGCTACCGTCGTTAGGATATCGTGTTTTATTTGTTTCGCATTGGCTACGGCGATAAATGCGGCTCCGAAATAGGAAGTCTCGACGGCTTTAAATTCATTATTCAACGCATGTTGTATACTGCGCAGGCTGTCTACAAATACTTCATTATTCTTTGTTTCAGCACCTCCAAACTTCGGGTTAATGAACAGAAAGAGTTTGGACTTGTCTTTGGAGAACAGGAAGCCGTCTTCAAAAACATAGTCTGTGCCACCTTGAAATTGCTGCAGTTTTTTTAACGCAAGAAAGGATATTTGCAGCGGGTCTTTAACGATGATATCTTTCATAAATGCAGCCCCACTGCCCATTAGGGTAGTATAGTTCTGGTCTATCTGGTTTCGGATGCTGTCTTTCTGCAGTTTCTGCGAAATAGCAGCATAGTCTGTTTCGTCAAGATACAGCGGTAAGTGCGTGTACACGAGATCAAAGGAGCGATCGAATAAATCCTCATCGAGGGTTCCCTGGATGTTGTTGTAATATTGCTCGTAATTGACTACGCTGTCTAGAAAAGCTTGTGCGGCATCTTTTAGGTCATCATCCGTAGCTTCTGCATTTTTACTGAAGATGACGGAGATTTTATCCGTAAAGGACATCTGCTGTATGATGTTGGTTGCAGTCGCCTGTGAATCATCAATAGGAATCACTTTATTGATATCCTCATTGAATCGGATGTTTTTAATAACCATTACAGAAGCAATCAGGAACAACATTGCACTAAGCAATGCGATCTTTGGGTGCTTTTGGATGAGTTTATAAATGGAATAAAAACTATTCGACATGCTTCTTTGCTTTCCTGCTGGCGGATTTAAGGATCAAGTAAAATATCAAGCCTATGCTGATGGAAGCAAAAATAGCTAAAAGAAAGCTCCCGAGCACATATTGTAACAGATGAATTTTGATAGCCTCCATATTGATATGGTCGAAATCAAGATGAATAGGCTGGTCTGAGGGAACTAGGAAGCCGCCAATCTGCAGGGCTAGAAACACGATGACCGGAATAAATGGCGGAATACTAATGTTGGAGCCTAGAAATGCTAAAGCCTTGTTCCATCGTAAGGCAACCGCAATACTGATACAGAGGACAGTTTGAAAGCCCCAAGCCGGGATGATCCCAATGAATACACCCATCGCAAGCGACATGGCTTTGACTTCATTGCTGTCCTGGGTTTGCAGGATATCTTCCTTTAAGAATTTGCTAAAGCTTTTTTTTTTTAGCTTTCGAAAGAAATTACGTGGTTTGATATAAAGTAAAGTGATTACTACGAGTACCGTATTGAGGATGGAGATCCTGGTGAAATCCTGGAAGGGCCTAAAGTGAGAAACCCGCTCGGCAGGGTCGTAAAGTACTTTTACAGGGATATTTTTTACCAATACATCGTTCCAAGCTGTTCGAACGATAATTTCTATTTCGAATTCGAACTTGTTGGTATAAAGCTTTTTCGGAAGATGCTTGAGCGGATACATACGATATCCGGATTGAGTATCTTCCAATCGGATTCCTGTTTCAAACCAGAACCAGAAGTTCGAGAAACGGTTTCCAAAACTGCTTTTTCCGGGGATACCGGCTTGTTGCATGTCGCGGTTTCCGATCAGTAGGACCGGCTCGCTGTGTTTAGACAGTTCTTCAAGAAATACAGGGATATCATCTGGATAATGCTGGCCGTCAGAATCGATCGTTATTGCGTAATCAAAACCATCTTCCAGAGCGCGCTTAAAGCCTGCCTGTAGGGCCTTGCCTTTTCCTCGGTTCTCGGGTTGATTGATGATTACGATTTGATCATATTGGGAGAGGATATTCGCCGTAGCATCTGTACTGCCATCATTAACGACATATACATCTGTAATATACTGCAATACAGCATCGACGACCCTTTGCAGCGTCTTAGCGTTGTTGTAGGTCGGAATAATGACACAAACACGTTGATTAATGGCCAAGCTTTCCAACATAATTAAGCCGTTAATAACGCTGATATCTTGATCGCTAGCGTATCACCGAAATAGGCTGTGCCGCTGATTTTGTATGAGGACGATTCCGATTTAATGGCTAAATTTATCTGTAGCTCCGGATCTGTGAAAGGATTGATTAATGCCGTGAATTTCACATTTTTGCAAGAACTGATCTTTAGTGACTTATTAGTAGCAGTCTCGGTTAATTCCTTGCATATCTGCAACATACAGACACCTGGTGTTACCGGGTTATCAGGGAAGTGTCCCTGAAAGATCGGGTGCTGTGCGTTCAGTTTTATCTGAGCATCGACTTGCGTCTCAGTGAGATTGCTTTGCAATACGGTATAAAAATCAGGGATCAGCATATATGTCAAATGTTTTTAGTCGGTAGACAAAATTACAATTTAAACTCGCTATCGCTAATACTGCTGTTAAATTTCTTGTTTTTAAGCTTGAATAGTGTATAATCATTCGATTTCTCTACAATCTTGATTTCAGATACGGTATATTCATTATTGTTAAAGGTTAGCTCCACCTGCTTAATAAACCTTGCCATGTCTTTGTTCTTGGGTGTTAAGATTGCTAGCTTCTCTGTTCCATTCTTCAAATAGTTGATGTTGAAGTTCGTTTCATCGAAGACATTGCCGGTATTCGTCTCCGTCATTAAGCTTTGCAATTGACGAAACCTGCGGTTCTTGTTTAAGTCTATGGTCGATTTCTTGCCCTTTTCATCTTTCATGTAAAGTTTATCCTGATCAAAAAGCATCGCATTCTGCTGTGGGGCATCATAGCGCCAAAGTAGCTTTTTACCCTTCAGTCTGAAAATACCTGTAGAATTCACCGGGTTCTTGAGCACAGAAACATATTTACTGGCTTCGAAATTAGCGGTGATACTTGTAATCTTTTGCGATTGCTTCTCTACATTGCTCTTGAAGGTTGCAGCCTCTGCAGTGCTCATCTTTGTTTGAGCAAAACTCGAAACTGTGGTCAACAAGAATGATATAATAAATAGTCCTTTCAACTTACCCATTTCTTTCTATTTTTAGTAATCTATCCACTGGTATAGATTGTAAATTCATCTCCTTCATTTTAATCAACAACTGTTCCAGCACACGAACAGTACGCTCCGAGGTATCATGCAGAAGCACAATATCACCAGCCTTTAAACGCGGTACGATGCGGTTCAGTATTCTTTTTTCATCTTTGATCACCGTATCGAGCGAGCGAATACTCCATCCAATAATCTGTTTGTTGCTCGCTTTGCAGGCTTTAATTACATTCGGATTAGTCACTCCGAAGGGAGGGCGATACATCGGCGTTGTGTACTTGGTAGCTTTTGCTAAAGCCTCATCAGCGAGCTGAATCTCAGTTATCATTTCTCCTACATTAGAGAAAGCAATATCTTTTCGATGCGTAAAGCTGTGATTTCCTATGCTATGTCCGCTTTCTATAATTTTGTTTGCAATCTCAGGATACTTTAATACCTGCTGACCAATGCAAAAGAAAGTAGCTTTCATGTCGTATTGATCCAGTAAATCAAGCACCTGATTGGTATAAGGGCAGGGGCCATCGTCGAATGTCAGAGAGACTTCTTTTGCGCTTTTTCTGTTCGCTTTGAAGTGAGTTTTCCCGAAATACCCTAAACGAATATCAAAAACTCCCCATGCGGTTAATCCTAACCCGATCAACGCAATAAGTACAAACCAGTATATGCTCCAATAATCATATAAGTAGCCAATTGCAGCAACGAAACTAGCAATGACAATGATTATTCGAATGTACTGATGTTTTAACATGATTGAATAAGCACTAAGCTATGATCAACTCCTCGCGATTGATTTATTAATAAGATTGTTTCAAGCTGCTTAGGTTTAATATCATTGTAGATGATATTGGTTGGTGCTTCCTGATTTTTTAGGACTTCAGCAGCGAGTTTTAAGCCATATGCCGATGACGTAAAGAAGGTACCCGATAGATGCTGGTAATAGGCATGCGCGATTTCCGGAAATAGCGATGCATATTCTTCAAAGTGCCTTTGGTCTTGACTGTCTGCATTATAGCCAAGAAAAACAAGGTCTATCTCATTTAAGTTGAGCTTATTCCTTTTTAGAAATCCTTCAACTTCCAATTGAATGGTTTGCTGAGGTCGATTGAAATAATGCACATCAATCAATCGAGCATAGGATTCCTTATTTCTTTTATTCGATAGGACGAAAAAGTTAGCACCCTCAGCTAAACATGCGCCGGGACTGCTGGGGTTTCTGAAATCTATCGATGTATCGTGTGCCTTATATAACCCGGAAAGCTGGAATAAGCGATCAAATTGAGTTGAGGTCTCATCAATACCACCTACAAGCGCCGAGTCGGCATTGCAGCTTGTTATCTGAATCATGGCATCCAACAGGGCCGCTTCGAAAGAGTTCGCTCCATTTACATAAGTAAAGTTATAGGCTTTACAGCCTAATTGCAATGCAATCTGTGCCGCGACGGTATTATGTGTCGATTGTATAAAGGAAGTCGGTGTAAGATATTCTTCATCATTTTCAATCATGGCCTCTAAGAATTTCTCAGAGTCTTGAAGGCATCCTAGGCCGGTGCCTGTGATAATGGCATCCAAGTTTTCCACCTGAGCATCCTGCATGGCTTGATGCGAGGCGTAAATCCCCATCTTTACAGATGTCGACATTCGCCTTAATGCTGCAGCGGGAATCAGTTCCTTGTAGGAGGGATGTATCGCTTTGTTTGTGGGCTTAAGGACACATGGCTCATCATTCCGCACATTAAAATCTAATGACTGTATGCCTACTGATCCTAAACCGTTAATATAACATTTCATTGTTAACTCTTTGAGAAGATGAGTGTTGAACAGTTTCCGCCAAAGCCGAAGGAGTTAGATAGAACGTGATGGATCTCTTTGTGAATAAGCTCTGTTGCAGGCACTAGATCAAATTCTTCTATCTTTGTTTGAAAGTTCAGCGTCGGGAAAACGACGTTTGCTCGCAGCGCCAGTATGCTGTATACAGCCTCAATCGCTGCTGCTGCCGCTAAGGTATGACCGGTAAAAGATTTTGTAGAACTAAAATCCGGAACTGATTCAAATATCCTTTGCAATGCTCTTCCTTCTGAAAGGTCGTTATTAGTAGTAGCAGTACCATGAACATTAATATAATCAATGTCCTTTGGCTGTAAGCTTGCTTTCTTCAACGCTTTCAGGATAGCTAGGTATGCACCTTCGCCCGTTTCGGAAGAAGCCGTTTGATGGTAAGCATCATTTGCATTGCCATAACCACTGAGGAAAGCTAATACCTGCTTATTTTCTTTTTGTACTTGATCTTCGGATTCCAGAACCAAATATGCCGCTGCCTCTCCGAGATTTAAACCTTTACGATTTTGATCAAAAGGGGCATTATCTCTGTCCGAAAGGATCATCAAACTATTAAAACCGTTGATTGTAAATTTACTCAGTGCATCCGTTCCACCGACGATTACGCGGTCTAGCCGACCGGTTTCAATCAGTGATGAACCTAACATAATCGCATTTGCAGCGGAAGAACAAGCTGTGGATATCCCACTGACCATTCCCCGGATTCCCAAGTAATCGGCGATTTTGTTTGTGCTATCACCAACGTTATGGCTGTTGATGAATTTCTGCAGGGCAGGTTGTTCCTGAAAGTCTTTAAAGTATTTTTCAGTTGTGTCCATGCCGGCTACACTTGTTGCGGATATTAGACCTGTTCTGACCGAATTTATCTCTGATATCCCCGCATCCACTATAGCCTGTTTTGCCGCATAGGCACCTAGTAGACTGGTTCTTGTAAAACTAAGATCGATTGGGAGATTTAAACGCTCCTGAAATTCCTCATTGCTAACTTTTATTTCTCCAACCTTAATATGAGCGGCATGTTTCGAATGAAAGTTCTCTAAATAAGAGATGCCGGTTCGCCTGTCCATCAACGATTGGAAGTTCTCATCGACAGAAAGACCTATCGACGAAACAATTCCCATTCCCGTTACAGCGACTCCGATCGGCATTCTTATTATTTCGTGCGGTTTTGTTCTACGAAAGCAGCAAGCGTATTGATCGAGGCAAAGATCTCCTTACCTTGCTTAGGATCAGCAAGCTTGATACCATATTGCTTATCTAAGAGTACGATTAGTTCTAGCGCGTCTATGGAGTCTAAGCCAAGCCCGTCTCCGAATAAGGCGTCGTCATCTTGAATGTCCGCCACACTAATATCTTCCAGATTTAACACCTCAATTATCTGTTGTTTTAACAGATCCTTTAATTCCGTCATTATTATTATTTATTTATAATCTGATCTATGTTTTCTATGTTATGTTCTAAGATTCCCTCAAGTTCAACCAAATAGAAGTTGGCCTGATAGTCTCCATTTATCATCTTTAACCATCCGCAAAGCACTTTCTTGGCTTTGCCGCTATTGATCAACAGCTCGCAGTACGGTGCGATGTAGTCCGATTGATAACTGTCGGCAAGCAAAAACATGCTTTCCGATTTCAACTGATGTCGAATACTTACTTCTCCGATACTGATGTTCGGAAGTGTATAAACGAACACCGCCGGGCTAGGGTAGAAGCTATCTACGTCGCTGATCAGCTTCTGATGTTGCATATCGGAGTCTAAGCTGCCTTCCTTATTGCTGAATATTAATGCAATATCCTTTTCTTGAATGTCTTTTAATGCTATTTCAGATGCTAAGAAGGCTAATTTACATAAATTATCCATCTTGTAAAACTTCGGATAATTAATCCCTAAGCGCTGATAAAGTTCTTTCGCGAAGTCCTTAAAATCTGTCTGCTGTCCCTCGAAAAAGACATTGTCGTTCCAAAGAACCCTGTTATTGCGGATAGCTATATGTTGACTGATTTTCTGCATCCTTAATCTTTTGAGAGCACTAAGGCCGTATTTGTTCCTCCAAATCCGGAAGCCGTCTTTAAAGCGACCTGAATAGTACCCTTACGTTCAGTTTTCAAAACTTCTATAGATTGTGAGGTGCCCAATTCTTCAAATCCTTTGCTGGGTAATAAAACATTTCTTCGCATGCATTCTACTAAAAGCACACATTCCAAAAGCCCTGAAGCACCTAACGTATGCCCATAATTCCCTTTATAGCTCGCGAGCGGAACGGTGGACAAGCCCGCGCGATTGAACGCTATGGCTTCCATTTCATCATTATAGATCGTTGCGGTGCCATGTCCCACGATATAATCCATATTTTCAGCGGTAAATTTCGCCTCTTCCAAGGCTTTCTGAATGCTTAGAAATAAACCTTCGCCGGTTCTGGAAGGTCCCGAAATATGGTTCGCATCGTTTATATTCGCATCTCCTGCAATTCTTATGCTATCTGCTCGCTTTTCTGTCGAAATGTAACAGGCAACGGCCGCCTCACCTAAAGTAACACCAGCCCTCTTTTGGTCATACGGCCGACAGGCCTCCGAACTTACTGCTTGAAAAGAATTGAACCCTGATTGTACAAAAGCGGAAACCTCGTCAAACGCAACAACATACACATCATCAAATAGCCCCATTTGTAAATAGCGTTTGGCTATCGAAATAGCCATTAAGCCCGAAACACAGGCGTTGCTCACAACCATAGGCTCCTTTTCGAAACCAAAATAGCTTGCAATATTTTTCGCTAAGGTCGGGATATCAGCAGCATCAGAATTATGTTGCGCTAAGGCCTCAACATTGCCTTTTGTAGTCGAGATGATTAATAAACTGTTCGCTAAAGATTTTTTGTGTTCAATTAAGGGGAAAATGGCTGCAGTAGCCAACTTTTCTATTCTTGAAGCTCCGCTTGGCAAGTCGAGACGATCAAATAAATTAACAATTTGATCCTCATCAATGGATGAAACAAAAACCTCTTCGAGGATGCCGTTCAACTTACGCTGCTGAATGCCGGTCGTTCCATTTCGTACAGCTTCGAAGTTTTCATCCGTCGTAAGGCCCAGCGGACTTATGATATTGGATCCTTGAATGTAGGCTTGTATCATAACATCCCCACTTTCTTTTTCCATTCTTCTAAAAAAGGAGGGATAGACAAAATGAGGTTGTTTTCAAAATCTGTAAATACCTGAACGGTTTCTCCGGTACATACTAACTCATCCTGGGCATTATAGATTTCAAAGTTGAAGATCATTTTTGCGGCCGCGCAATCGACATAAGTTGTTATGATATAGGCATCATCCGCATAGCGAAGCGGCCTTTTATGTTCGCTAAGAACTTTAACGATAGGGGTAGCATATCCGTTTTGCTGAATATCCTTATAGGATATTCCATAATGCCTGCCGAATGCCTCTCTACCGTCTTCGAAATAGCCGATATAGTTGCCATGCCATACAATACCCAAGGCATCAGTTTCGTTAAACTTAACTTTGAAGTATTCGGTATGCTGTAAAATCTTATCGGTCTTAAATCGTTCTTTTCGTCTATTCATAGCTTGATATTGGCGCTCGCCAGTATGCATTACAAAAGTAGCTAATCCATTTAGCTTTTTCTGAGAAGAAAATTATTTTGCCACGACAGTCTTCATCTGTCCTGTCGCAATAATGGTCTGTTCCACTTTGCTTGTTATCTCTACAAGGGTAACACCTGAGAATTCCTGCAATACGGTTACCTCTGACCTGATTTGCTGATTTACTTTGGGACATTGATAAATCTCCAAATTGCTGATGCTCCCAATATAACCGATAGGCGCTTGTTCCTCACGTAGGTAATAACCAAAACCAGTATGCAAGGCGACAGATTGCGCCATATGTTCTATTAATCCGCTTTCCTGAAGGATTTCGTTTTTTACAAAGATATGGTCAGGGGCAACGGTAAATGTCGCTAAAATACCGTTCACATGGTAATCCAGCAAGCCATCAACCATCACCATAGGCGGACGCTGAGGTATGCATTGGTAAATGATACTTTGGTCATCTATGGGAAATTCAAGCTTCTGATCCATGTATTCTATGTTATTTAGCTCGCTAAAATAGCAAAATCAAAGTTAATAGTGCGGTTTCGTTCGTTTGGCGGCGCTCGCCAGCGAACTGTACCACCCTAAATACTTTGACCACATTCGGGTAAAAAGGTTTGAATATTAAGGAAATAAAGCTGGAACTAATCCTGGCTTTTTGATTTCCAAAAATCGAAAAAATTAAACCATTGGTATGGATATTTTCGCAGCATGTGCTCCATACTTTGCGTATATGCATCTAGTACCGCTTGAGCATCTCGATGTTTTATAGCCGGAGCTCTGCGCGTATAAAGATGGTAATGTAGATTAGGTTCTTTCATTACATACACAAAGGCAATGGGCGCTTGGAGGCGAGAGGCAATCATGAACGTGCCTGCGGGAAATAGTGCGTTCTCACCCAATAGTTCGGCTGACAAAGTTTTAGAGTTATCAAAATATCTATCCCCTGTCAAACAAATCAGATCGTTGTTTGCCAATGCTGCGGAGATTTCGAAGATATGCGACATATCTTCCTGGATATGAATGAAGTTAATATGAGAATTATCCTTAGAAATGCTGGATAAGTATTCTTTAATGACTGTTCTTTCCTGATCGGCAGCGACAATATGTATCTGTTGGTTGAAATCTATATCCGCGAAGAACTTCTCGGCAATCTCAAAATTGCCAATATGGCCGCTAATCAAAATCCCGCCTTTTTTCTCTTCCAGAAGTTGTTTCAGAATATCAATCCCATCGAAATCGAAGGTAAATCTATCTCTGAGCCCAGCAAATAGGGCGAACTTATCGATCAAAACCTGACCAAATACGAAATATCCTTTGTAGAGTGCAAGTATGGATTTAAAGAATGGAAAGCCCTGACGTTTTCTGTAGTAATAAAACATGGCCTTCGCTGTCCTGGGATAGGCTAGCACATAATATAGCGCCACAGGGATCAACAATACATATGCTGCTCTGACACCAAGTTTTTTAATAATGTTGACGAAAATTTGGTACCCCAGTAAGGTACCTTTGGATTTACCGTCCCATTGACTCATTTTTAATCTTGTTTAGCCAAGATTTTCTTTTCAATTAGGTTGTAAAAATCTTGAAAGGAAACGACTTCTGTAAAATCAGACTCTACCAATTTAACGCCAAAATTAGATTCAATAATCACTACCAAATCCACATAATCCAAACTATCTAAGTCTAGCGTTTCTTTTAAGTTTTTGTCTGCTTCAATTACATCTCCATCAACTTCGAACTCTTCCACTAAGATTTCGTTTATTTTGCTGACGATGTCTTCAATTTCAATATTCATTTCCACTATAATTTGAACTTCTTCACGATCATGGCAGAATTCGTTCCGCCGAATCCAAAAGAATTGGACAAATATACAGCAAAATCTTGATTTTTCGTTTCAGTCACGATATTCAATTTTGAAGAGTACTCATCTGCTGTATCGAAGTTAATATTTGGTGCAATAAAGCCATGATTCATCATCAAGGTAGAGTAGATGATTTCGCTGGCACCCGCCATCCAACATTCGTGACCTGTCATCGATTTTGTAGAGCTTACATAGGGACGTGTTGCGCCGAAGACTTCATCGATAGCCTGTGCTTCATTAGCATCGCCTACTGGGGTGGATGTTGCGTGAGCATTGATATACTCAATTTCCGAAGGATCCATGTTGGCCTGTTCCAATGCTTTTCGCATGGCGGATGCTGGTCCTTCCACATTGGGGGTTGAGATGTGTCCGCCATTGGAAGAGAAGCCATAGCCAACAACTTCCGCAAAAATAGGAGCTCCACGTTTTAAGGCGCTTTCCAAACTCTCTAAGATTACGGTCGCTGCACCTCCGCTAGGGACAAGTCCGTCGCGGTTGGCGTCGAAGGGGCGACAAGCCTTGGTCGGATCCTCGTCGTTTGCAGAAAATACACCTAAGCCATCAAAGCTAGCCATCGCATATTTATTGATTTCCTGTGCTCCACCACAGATTACTAAATCTTGAAGTCCATTTTTAATCATCATATGACCTAAACCTATCGCATGAGAACCCGATGCACAAGCAGCGGAAATGGTCATGTTGACCCCGCGGATATTGAAAATCGTCGATAGGTTCATGGTTACCGTGGAGTTCATCGATTTAAAGATGGCTCCTGAACCGATTAAAGCCGTATCTTTTTTCTCTCTCACGATGTCCGTTGCATCAATGATCGCTTTGGAAACACTGTCATTTCCATAGATTAATCCGATTTCACGCTCGTTGAAAGCATCCACAGCAATGTTTGCTTCGCGCAAAGCCTCCAAGGTAGCAAGGTAGGCGTATTCGGTTTCTTCGCCCATGGTGACGCGCTGGCGTCTATGTAATAGTGCCTTGAGCTCCGGACTAGGGACATGCCCGGTTAAAGCCGAGCGAAAGCCATATTCCTTACGTTCCTGATCAAAAATAATCCCCGACTTACCTTCATATAGGGATGCTCTAACTTCATCAAGACTCGTCCCGATGCAGCTGTAAATCCCCATACCTGTAATCACCACTCTGTTATTCATCCCTTATGAATAAATCCCTCCATTGATATTGATAACTTCTCCTGTAATATAACCAGATTTTTTTGATGCTAAAAACGATACCAAGTCCGCTACTTCCTCCGCTTCCCCGAAGCGGTTTACTGGAATCATCTTCTTCAGTTCTTTCTGGTCCATCTCTGCAGTCATATCTGTTTTGATAAAGCCCGGGGCAACCGCATTGACTGTGATATTACGCTTCCCGATTTCCTGCGCCAAAGCTTTTGTTGCCCCGATAATTGCTGCTTTCGCCGCTGAATAATTCGTCTGCCCGGGCGTGCCTTTGACTCCAGAAACAGAGACCATATTGATGATACGTCCGTAGCGATTATGTAATAATTTCTGGATAAAGAAGTTCGTTACATTGTAAAATCCTCCTAAACTGGTCTGTATTACGTCGTTCCAATCCTGTAGCGGCATCCACATGAAAAGACCATCTCTAGTCATTCCCGCATTATTAACGATGACCTCAACCAAGGCGTCCGGGTTTTTTGCTTCCCATGCGGTTAGTACCGACTTCACCTCTTCTGCATTGCCGACATCGAATTTTATGATTTCACCATCCGAACCAGCGGCTCGAACCTCCGCTAAGGTTTCCAAAGCTGCAGATTCGTTCGAATGATAATTTATTAAGACATGGTAGTCTGTATCCTCGGCAATTTTCTTACAAATTGCTCTACCGATTCCCCGCGACCCACCAGTCACTATTGCATACTTTTTTGTTTCTGCCATTATTTACTAAATAGTTCGGCATTATCATACCACTTTCCAACTACATTTCCTTCTGTATCGATAAAGCCCCAAGTTTTGTTGAACTTAACCCGCGCTACACCATTGATGAAGCCTTTGCTGCCCGCATCAAACATATCCAAACCAAATGCGGTAATACTATATTGTGCAGGTATAACTAATTTACCGGATTTATCGATAAATCCCCAGTTTTTTCCAACTTTTACCGGCGCAAGTCCGTCGGTACTGAATACTTCGGCATCCTCAAACTGATATTCAACAACTAGATTGCCTTTTGTGTCAATATATCCCCATTTAGAGCCATTGTAAACTGGTGCAAGGCCGTTTACAAAAGCACGCGCCTTATCAAATTGTGGCTCTACGACCCAATTACCTTTCGTATCGATAAAGCCGAGTTTCTTGTTCTTGCGTGCGTAGGCTAAACCATCAGTTGAGAAATCCCAAATCTTATCTACGGCTTCCAAACCTTTAAACTCGCCTTGAACAACCACGCCAAACTGTGTGCCTTTTCTCGCATAAGCCGATCCATCCATATAATTGCCAATTTCATCATAATCAGCTGGAATGACCTCTTTTCCGGACCTATCGATAATTCCCCAACGCTCAAAATTCTTGATACGCGCATAATCGCCGTCAAATTTGCGAATAAGGTCGTATTTAGGTGCTAATATTTCTGTTCCATCGGGAGCAATGATGCCTATCTTATTGTTTTGTTTGAAGAAAGCAAGTCCATTTTCAAAGTCATAGATCTTATCGGTTGATACAAGGTTAAGTCGCTCAGCTTTCTTATTGATGTAGAACCAAGATCCTCCTTGCGCCACAACCGCTACAGCATGATCGAACGCCTTTACGCGATCGAATGTCGGTTCAATGACCCAGTTACCCTTTTCATCTATGAATCCCCACTTTTTGTTCTGCAAAGCCGGAGCCACACCATCACTAAAATCACCTACCTTTTCAAACTGCAAGGCAATCACTTCCTGGCCCGCTTTGTTGATAAAACCAGCTTTTTTATTAAAAGTTACTTGGGCAAGCTCCTGAGCAAACCCAAATTGCGAAGCGAATAGCGCAGCAATGACTAGTGCGTTTTTTAGATTCATGATTTATTTGGTTAAATATTCTTTTACATTATTGACAATCGGATACATCACAATATCCTCTTTAAATACCGGCACGATTTCTCTAAGTTCACGATATATGGCTTTCGATGCAGAGCTTAAACGATCTTCAATTTCAAGCGCTTCTACCGCCTGCGCAATCGTAATCCACTCAATCGCAAGCACTTCAAAAGCGTTTTCGATGACCTTGCTGCAGATCACTGCCGCATTGGTTCCCATGCTGACAATATCCTGATTATCATTATTGTTCGGGATGCTATGCACGTAAAGCGAAGTTGATAAAGCTTGGTTTTCGGCAGTTGTTGAAGTCGCAGTAAACTGAACTCCTTGCATACCGAAATTAAATCCAAGTTTGCCCAAGTTCACGAAAGGCGGCAGCATCTCATTGATCTTCGAGTTTAATAAATAATTAAGTTGTCGTTCTGCTAGCATCGAGAGCTTGGTCACGACAAGCTTTAAGCGGTCCATCTCTAAGGAAATATAATCGCCGTGGAAATTTCCACCGTGATACACCTGTTGTGTTTCCACATCGACAATAGGGTTATCATTCGCCGAATTGATTTCTTTCTCCAAAATATGCTCTACGCTACGAACCGTATCTAATATTGGCCCCAGAATTTGTGGCACACAGCGTAAGGAATAGTATTCCTGTACTTTTTCTTTGAAAATATCTTCGTTATTATTGCCGTTATAAAGGTGTTCATGCCTGCGTTTGATCAATTGACTATCTGCCAAATGATGTCTCATGGCTTGTGCGATATCCCTTTGTCCTTCGTGTAGTTTTGCCAAATTCAATTCGATCGAGAAATGATCATCATATGCCTGCACGAGTTCGTTGATAAAACATGAAGCTTTAATCGACCAGTCGGTCAATTTCTGTGCTTTATAGGTATTCACGATGCCTATGCCCGTCATTACTGAAGTACCATTGATTAAGGCGAGGCCCTCACGCAATTTAATCTCAATAGGGCTTAAACCCAGCTCTTGGAAAACAGCTTTTGTTTCTCGTCGCTCGCCTTTGTAAAACACTTCACCTTCCCCGATCAGCACTAAGGCCAAATGCGCCAATTGTACTAAATCGCCACTCGCACCGACGCCACCATGTGCAAATATCAATGGAATGATATCCTGATTGATCAGTTCGCGCATCAATTCGATAACAGAGATATGTATGCCTGATTTCCCTAAAGAGAGACTGTTCAAGCGTGCTAAAATGCTCGCTTTTACATGTTCTGCCGAAAGCGCTTGTCCCGTTCCGGAAGAGTGACTACGAATGAGGTTGTACTGAAGTTGTAATTGGTCCTGTTCCTGGATTCTATATTGTGCCATCGGGCCGAAACCGGTATTGACACCATAGATGACTTTATTCTTCGAGAAGCTTTGTAAAAAATCATAACAATTGTTTACTCTGTCGATTAGCGCTTTGCTTATCTCTATTTTTTCATTTTTAAATAGAACGTCGTTAAAATCTTTAATCGTTAGATAATCGTTTATGGTTTTCATTTAAAATAATTAGTTACTTCTCTTTCAAATGTTCTAAATGTATGTAATTTTGGAACAAATTTTTGTACCGCAAAAATAGAATTTAAATATTACTTATAGCTATGGAAAACGAAATTGTTGACGTCTTGATCATTGGTGCAGGACCAAGTGGTGCCGTTGCAGCGGGTTATTTGCAGCAACATGGCGTGAACATCAAAGTTGTAGAAAAGCAAAAGTTTCCACGTGTGGTCGTCGGTGAGAGCTTGATTCCTAGAGTGATGGATCATTTCGAGGAAGCGGGTCTGTTGGAGGCCTTGAACGCTTATGGTTTCGAGAAGAAGCCGGGTGCCCGTTTTATCCGAGGCGAAGAACACTGTGTATTCGATTTTAGTGATAAGTTTGGCGAAGGTTGGGACTGGACTTGGCAGATTCCGCGCGCTGATTTTGATAAGGCGATGACAGATGAATTACAGCGAAAAGGTGTAGATATTGCATTTGAAACAGAGGTTTTGGATGTATCGTTCAATGGCACGGATTCGGAAACAACGGTTCGCAATAAAGCCGGCGAGCTATCGACTATTTCCGCGAAATTCCTAATCGACTGCAGTGGGTATGGGCGTGTATTACCGCGTTTATTAAATCTGGAGATGCCTTCGAAGTTGGATTACCACTCGGCTATCTTTACGCATATCGATGATGTGCGTCGTCCAGAAGGCGTAGAAGGCACGCAGATTTCCTTCGATATTATAGAAACTGAGGTCTGGCTATGGGTTATTCCATTCTCAAATGGCAAAACGAGCGTCGGTATTGTCGGACCAACAGCCTATATTGATAAGCTTTCTGCCAAAATGGATAACCATGAAGCCATTCAGGAAGCAATTAAGCTGTCGGATTATTACGTAACACGATTCAGCGGACTGCCTTACGAATTTGATCCTATTCGACTTACGAATTATTCCGTTGCAGTATCTCAATTCCACGGCGCGGGTTATGCATTGACAGGGAATAGCACGGAGTTTCTAGACCCTGTTTTCTCTTCAGGTGTCTGCTTCGCGACGGAGTCGGGGATATTAGCGGCTAAATTGGCAAAACGCCAATTGGAAGGAGAAAACATTGATTGGGATCAGGAGTATTCCGCTTATATGAAATTCGGAATTGATGTGTTCACAACCTACGTGAAGGAATGGTATACCGGGAACTTGCAAGAGCTGTTTTACCATCGTCCGGAAAATCCAGATGTCAAGCAAAAGATATGCGCGGTGTTGGCAGGTTATGTCTGGAATAAGGAGAATCCGTTTGTTGCAAAGCATCATAATATTGTGAAAAATATGGCTTATTTAATTAAGCAGTAATATGTTGAGAAAAGAGTCTTAGTAAAGAGAAAGAAGGAACTGTCGAAAGACAGTTCCTTTTTTGTTAGATTAGGATGCTGTTATTTAGTTCTGTTGCGGTTAGCGCGACGCCCGAATAAATTTGTTCTATGCTCAATTGAAAATGGCATTAGCCTGTTTTCTATTTCAACGATTCTATTTCTCGATTGTTCTCCTTAGTAATCAATAACTAATAGCTATGCCAGGAAAGAAAGATCCGCGTATTAAGAAAGAGGATACTTATCAAGCCTTAAAGAAAGAGGGGATGAGTTCTGAAAAAGCAGCAAGGATTGCTAATGCGCAAAAAGCAGGAACAATAGACCATAAATCGGAGAAATTGGAAGAGCGGTCGAAAACAGATCTGATGAGTCAGGCGAAGGAAATTGGGATAAGTGGACGGTCAAAGATGACAAAGTCTGAATTAATTAGTGCAATTCGAAATCATTAGTGAGCCCAATTAACTAGAGGGAAAACTAAGCATTTTATAATGCGCATAACTTAGTTGTCTTACTGAAGATCATAAAAAGGCAGAACCAATCTGCCTTTTTCAGTTCTCCAAGCAAGCTTTCCCACCGTCCCAATCACACCATCCCAAGTCAATATTAAATTTTCGTTAAGCTTTAAACTTTTTTCATAATGCCAATTCAAACTGTTAAATTGATCGTTATGAAAAAGCTATTTATTATCCTAAGTCTTGTATTTACCGTAAGTCTAGCCTTTGCTCAACATGGCCGTTATGAAACCGATATTTTTGGGACTTTACTTTTTAAATCCAATAAAGACTCCTACAACGCAAGACTGGAGAAAAACATATTTGGCGATTTGGTTTTTTCCGACTCCAGAAAGAATCATGAGAAGTTTGAGAACAAATATTTAGGTCGATTTATGCCAGGTGTTCTGAATAGTAAGGATGCACAGCAAAAGTTTTTTCAAGAATTGATCTGGCAGAATAGAAATAGTGAAGGCTACGAGTCGATCTATTCCATTGATATTTTCGGAACGATCATCACAAAAGATAACCGTGGCAATACGCGGGAGAGTGGAACCGATACCTTCGGACACGAATTTGTAAGAGACAAAAGCCAGGGCAGTTCGACAAGCATTAGACGAAATATTCACGGAGATTTAGAATACGAGGAAAACGGCGATCAAGCGACGTTGAGGAAGGATATTTTTAACAAATGGTCTTATTCAGACAGCTTTGGTAATCGCATCGAGTTCTCGGAGAAATCCTGGAATCGCATACTAAATCGCTTAGGGTCAGAGAAAGAAATCCTATGGTATTTTGTCGACCAGTTTTTCTATGACTAACTACAAGACGATAAAATAATTTGCACAAGCTAAAAGTATATTTTACTTTTGACCCCGATAAATATTTTTAACCCTTTAAAAAAGACGAAGATATGTTTGTAAGTACCCCAACTTCTCGAGCGTTTGCAGCAAATGGATTTGCTGTGGCTTGCTTCGTGCTTTTTTCTTAAGAAGATCTTATTATTCTTATTTTACGTAGCACTTAAGTGTTCCTTGATGAAAATTAAGGACTTACTAGGTATCCTCCTTCGTAACGGAACTAAGAAAGTTTTATTTAAAAAGCCCGTCATTTTAAATCGGATGGTCTTTGTTTGATCTTTCAATCTACAGGATCAACCGGAATATTCAATTCAATTTTTATTACAATGGGAAATAAACTTTCCGGGAAAGACCTAATCAAACTGGGTTTTCCGCAAAATAATGCGATAAATATTGCTCTAGGGCAAATATCGCGATATCGCAAGCGCGATAAAAAAGAAACCATATTACAGGAAGCCAAGCAAGTCTTGTTGTTTCCAGACAAATACATGGGACATGGTACCTGGGGAAAGGTTGCCGAAGGGATGATCAAACCGGTAGAGGTAAGAATGCATCAGTTGCGGACACAACGTGTTCCTTTTGAGATATTCGGAGAAAACGAGATCGACGAATTGGCAAAGCGTCAACTTTACGATTCCCTGAAATTACCTGTCGCCGTGCAGGGGGCACTGATGCCAGATGCACATGCAGGTTATGGATTGCCAATTGGGGGAGTCCTAGCGACCGATAACGCAGTTATTCCTTATGGCGTCGGCGTCGATATTGGCTGTAGAATGAGTCTGTCGATATTCGATCTTCCTGCAAGCTATTTGAAGGGACGCGAATTCCAACTTCGGAATATCTTGAAAGATAACACGGCTTTTGGACTCTATGAAAAGCATAAGTCAAGAGCAGATCACGAGATCTTTTCGCATGCTGCATTTCAGGAAATACCGCTGTTAAAATCTTTAAAGGACAAAGCCTATAAACAGCTGGGATCTTCTGGCGGAGGAAACCATTTTGTGGAATTCGGGATTGTCGACTTGTATGAAGATCGAGCAGACTGGAAACTTAGCAAGGGATCCTATCTAGCGGTTCTCTCACACTCTGGTTCTCGCGGCTTAGGCGCAAACATTGCAAAGCATTATACCTATTTGGCGCAGAAGCAGTGTCCACTTCCAAAGCAAGTACAGCATTTGGCTTGGTTAGATCTGGATACACACGATGGACAGGAGTATTGGACCGCTATGAACTTGGCAGGCGATTATGCCAAGGCTTGTCATGATGATATACATCGTCGATTGGCAAAAGCTTTGGGAAAGAGAGCGATGCTGACCATCGAAAATCACCATAATTTCGCTTGGAAAGAGTTTGTCGATGGAAAAGAATGTATCGTACATCGTAAGGGAGCAACTCCGGCGTCTGAGGGCGTTTTAGGGATTATCCCAGGTTCGATGACGGCTCAAGGTTATATTGTAGAAGGGAAAGGAAATCCCCTGAGCATAAATTCTGCATCCCATGGGGCCGGACGTATCAAGTCGCGCGGCGAATGTAAGGATACGATCCGCCGCAGTGAGATGTTAGCAGATCTGGAATCTAAGGGCGTGGAGCTATTAGGAGGATCAGTTGATGAGGCCCCTATGGCTTATAAGGATATACAGAAAGTGATGCGTCTTCAGGAGGAGTTGGTTTCTGTCTTGGGTAGTTTTACACCCAAAATAGTACGAATGGCTAAGTAGGGAGGAAATGAGCATAGTCTGACATGCAAGCAATATCAACCCAATATAACCCAATTTAAACCCCTTTCATTCCCCTTTCAAAAGGGTTCTGCATTGGGTTTGTATTGGGTTTGAAAGGGCTTTGAAAGGGTTCTGTGTCGAAGAAGTCTCGAATAACTTTCCTCTTTACATAGACGCATGTATCGATGTCCTTTGAAGATAGGCAAATTTAGCAAAAGAAGAATGCTAAGATGAATTTCAATCTGTGTTCAAAGTTAAGAAGGCTGCCCGCTTGGACAGCCTTCTCTAATTTATAATACTATTTATTTTTACCTAAGACGCTGAGCCCTATTTTGGCATTGGTGGGAGTGAGAAGCCGTTTTTGTATGGCTTATTGATCCAGTCCTGAGCCGCTTGGGCCGCATTTAGGGTAATTGACTGACGGTTAAACCTTGGGTGTCCGTCAATTACGTTGAATTCATCAACTGAAACGACTTTAATTTCATCGTTAGGATTGATATTGGTGAATCTCATGTTTTCACCATCCCAAAGCAGCTCTCGGTTTAGTGCTTGGAGCCTTACAGCTAGTACGCCCATCACGACCATCTCATTAAATGGACCCGAGAATTGGAAGTTAGAACTGGTTTCAGTTCGGTTATCCTTCGATTCTTTTGCTGCTCTGATCCAATCTTGCTCATGCGCATCGGTTTTCCAGATATCGCCATTTCCGCCTTTTACACGAGGAATCCATGGGCTTGGTTTTTTGAAATCCTTCATATTTTCCACAGGTAGGAGTGTAGCGTTCATGCCGTAACAACCGGTCATGATCTTTCCTTTTTTACCGACGAAGATGATACCCCCATCAGGATCGCCCATCATCATGCCTGGAGCCAGCTCTTTTGGTCTGTCCGGCAGCAATCCACCGTCATACCAGTAGACGTCGACTTCCGGCATCTTCACCTTGCCCGCTTTTGGACGTGCCGGGAATGTGTATTTCACAATCTCTGCATGAGGTGGCGAGTAAAGATTACTTAAGGTTGAGCTTCCGTTTACTTTGGTCGGGTACTTCAGGTTCAATGCCCAGTAAATTGGGTCCATAATGTGACAAGCCATATCGCCGAGTGCACCTGTTCCGAAGTCATACCAACCTCTCCAGTTCCAAGGTGTGTAGACTGAATTATATTCTCTATACTCAGCAGGTCCTAAGAATAGATTCCAATCCAAATCCTTAGGAATTGGCATGCCCTCTTTTGGTTTCATTAATCCTTGAGGCCATATCGGACGGTTGGTCCAACAATGCACTTCATACACCTCTCCAATCGCATCCGATTGAATCCATTCAGCAATCTCACGGCACCAATCGAAGGAGTTACCTTGATTTCCCATCTGTGTGGCTACGCCGTATTGTTTTGCCAATTTCGTCAACAGCCTGGATTCATACACATTATGCGTTAATGGTTTCTGAGTATAAGTATGCTTGCCGAGGGTAATCGCATGCGCTGTTACCCCGGCGTGGGTATGATCTGGCGTGGCTACGCATACCGCGTCAATGCTCTTTCCAATTTCATCAAACATCTTGCGCCAATCCTTAAAACGCTGCGCTTTCGGGTAGTCGTTAAAGGTTTTTGAGGCATATTTCCAGTCAACATCGCATAATGCTACGATGTTCTCGGTTTTCATATTGTTAAGGTTTCTTCTCCCGATTCCACCGACGCCAATCCCTGCAATATTCAGTTTATCGCTGGGCGCAATATGTCCAAATTTCTTGCCTAGGACCGTATTTGATACGATAGTAAATCCGGTTAACATACTGGCATTTTTGATAAATTCTCTTCTCGAGTTGTTTTCCATGGTATTCTAGGTTTAGTTTATTTCACGAATTTTGATGTTTTTAAAATATACGGGATCGCCATGATCTTGAATCCCTATCTTACCCTTAGCCACCTTGGCATAGGGCAGTGCAGCAAACTTGCTCTTAGCAATCTGTGCTTTCAGCTCAGTAGATCCGATCTGATAGGTTAGGATCAGCTTTTTATTCAACCAGTGCTCGACCTTCCCATTTTTGGAAACGATCTTTGTTTTATTCCACTGACCGGCGGGCTTCAAGGGCGAAAGACTGGGTGCAATGACATCCGACATGGCTCCCGTCTTCTGTTGCTCGGTTAGTTTTTGCGGATAGTTTTCGTTATCGATGATTTGAAACTCCGGCCCTGTCTGGTACATATGTTTATGATCCGGATGTTCCACAACATAAATGAATATGCCGCTGTTGCCAGACTTTTCTATCTTCCAGTCCATTTCTAATTCGAAGTTTTCAAATTCCTGATTGGTTACGATATCACCGTTTTTTCCATTGGTAGAAAGCATGCCGTTCTCCACTTTCCATCCTTTGATGGTGGAACCGTTGTATTGATGCCAAGCATCTAATGTGTTGTTCGCCAGGAGATCTATCCAAGGCCCTTTTTTCTCTGATTGGCTATGCTGGATGATGGTCGTTGCTTGATGAGTCTGGGGAAGTTTTTGTAGTCCTACGAAGAGCATGGCAAAAATGCTGCTGCTGATAAGGAAGGCGTTTGTCATGTTGATTTATGTTAGGTTTATGTATTACATTTAGATATGTTATTTCATGGAACTGATTATTATTTTGTTTCCCACAATTGAAGCCTTTAAATCGCCCGTCATCTCGATAATTTCTAGTACTTCCTGAATGCTCTTTTTGCGATCAATTTTTAGTGTGAAGCGGAAAGCTTCCGGGTCAACGTTCTTTAAGCTATATTCCATACGATACCAATTCGACAGGACAGCCATAATCTCGTTGATCGGTTGGTCATTAAAGATAAATTCGTTTCTTGTGAATGCTAATGTTTCGTACTCATCAAATGCTGAAACCTTTATCCCATCTGGACTAAAATGTCCTTTTTGCCCTGGCTTAAGCAGTTTTGAATGATTATTTCCTTTGATTTGTAAGCGTCCTTCAATTAGTGATATCGAAGCTGATTTCTCATCTTTTTTGCTGCTGAAAACAAAGGAGGTTCCGGTCACAAGGGCCTCTATTTTATTTGATTTTACAATGAATGGTCTGGCAGTATCTGTCTGAACTTCAAAATATGCCCTTCCTTCAACGGTAACAATACGGCTGTTTTCAACAAATCGGTTCGGAAAAGATAGCTCGCTGTTTACGTCAAGTGTCACGCTGCTTTGATCTTCCAACTCGATCCTATATGTTTCGTTCCCAGCAGTTTTGATATTGATTTGTATGATTTCCTTAGTGTCGTCATTTGGTTCTATCCGCAGCACGGCGGCACTAGATTTGACGAGCGTAAATTTATCGTTGGTAAATGATTCTCCAACCTTCATGGCATGAAGATCTTTGTACGCGCCATCAGAAGTAGTTAAACCGGAAGCTTCAACCTTGCTCGTCCGCTGTTCCTTGGAGATCAATGTGTCCTTCGGTCCCTGTTTCATCAAGAAATATCCGATAGAAAGTGTCGCAATTAATATTGCAGCTATCTTCGATAAGGTACTCTTAAAATTGTAAGAGATAATTTTTTTCTTCGTTTCTGCCTGCACTGCTTGGTGAATTCTGTTTTTGACTTCATCTTGAGCACCATATTTTAACTGCCATTCATCCTTCTGAAAAGTCTCAAGCAGTTCGCTATCGATATCCGATAGCTTTTCCTTGTCGGCTTTTCGTGAAAGAATATCAATAATGGATTTTAAAATTGATTGCTCCATAATAACAGGTTTACATATATAGAGCGTTATTTTAAATCAATCCCCCAATAGTCGACAATAAAAAGGTTGATAGCCATATATACCTACTCAGTCCGGCTCTTAATTTTTTCAACGCAATCGTTAATTGGTTTTCTACCGACTTTCTGGAAATTTGAAGTGCTTCGGCGATTTCCTTTTGGGAAAGATTGTCTTCGCGTTTTAGTCTATATACCTCTCTACAGCGAGGCGGTAATTGGTCGATCAGGCTTTCTAAGCGATCGAGTAAATCTCGATATTCAAGCGCTTGCTGCGGATCGTAAGGGTCTGGAACCATTTGGCTAAACTGATCGATATCCACATGAGGAGCCTTTTTCTGTTGGATTTGTCGATAGATTTGGTAGCGGGTGCATGCGAAAAGGTAGACTTTAATGGAGTGGGTGATATCAATGCTGGACCGCTTGTTCCAAATATTGATGAATACGTCCTGGACAATATCTTCCGAGGTGGGGCTATCGTTCAATACAGACTCGGCCATCAAGTACATAGGCCGCCAATACCGATTCATGAGCTCCTTGAATGCTCGTTGATTATCAGTCTGTATTAAATGGAATAGATCTCGATCTGAGACTGTCATTTAAGTTTAGATTTCGGTTATATTGTTTTCGTAGAGCCTGATAGGCAATTATCATAAATATACAGAATAATAATCTTAAAATTTAAGAGAAATATGAAAACGAACAAGCTGCAACCTTGGGCACGTGATTAAACTATCAATTCTATAGTATATTCGTTTGGTTCGATTCTGTTGTTTCTGTATCTTAATCCCTAGAAAAAGATCATGAATGAGCGTATTTTCTGCCAATATAAAATTTAAATATCCCTGGCGTAGCTATCAACAACGCGTACTTGATGAGTTATCGTCACATATGGACGATGCTCATTTACACGTTATTGCTCCTCCAGGTTCTGGAAAGACGGTTCTCGGGCTGGAAGTTATGCTCCGCTTAGGAGAGCCCACGCTCATATTAGCACCAACGCTCGCCATCCGTAATCAATGGATACAGCGGTTCACTGAATTGTTTGTTCAACAGCAGGATGTCCCTGATTACATTTCGAAAGATATCCGGCATCCAAAGCTAATTACTGTCGTGACCTATCAGGGCTTGCATGCGGCCTGCAACGACCGTAAAGAGGGAAACTTCAAATTGGACTATGTCGATGAAACGGATGTCGTTGAAAAGGCACGCTCGAATTTTCTGAATTTACCCAAGATATTAAAAGGACTTCAGGAACAAGCTGTGCAAACCTTTATTCTGGATGAAGCACATCATTTAAAAAATGAATGGTGGCAAACTCTCGATCGACTAAAAAAAGGCATAGAGCCAAAAATGGTAGGATTGACAGCAACCCCGCCCTACGATGTATCTGGGTTGGAGTGGAGCCGATATTTGGATCTAAATGGTCCGATTGATGCTGAGATTACGGTGCCTGAGTTGATACAACAGGGGGATTTATGTCCGCATCAAGATTATGTTTATTGTTGTCAGCCAACGGCGGAGGAGCTTCAGCTTATTCGGAGCTATAGAACCAGAGCGGTCGAGCTTTTTGAAGAGATTAAGAATGATGAAAACCTTATCCGAGCGATTTCCACACATCCTTCTGTTGTCGACCCTTTGGCAAATGAATTCAAGATACATGAGAACTTGGCGTTTTATTCCGCTAGTTTGATTTTTCTTCGATCGCACTCGATTGAAATCAGCTCCTTGCATTTTGAATTGCTAGGGATTCCGCATCGGGAGGAGGATTTACAACTTCCCGATCTGGACTTTTCCTGGATGGAGGAACTTCTACGTAATTATCTTTTCGAAGAAAAAGGTTTTTTTAAAGATCATTTCGAAGATGAACGGAAGGTATTACTGAATCGATTAAGACGTTTAGGTATCATTGAGCGTCGCAGCATTAAGTTCGAACAAGGGACTAAGATACTTCAGAAGCTCCATGCTAGTGTAAGTAAATTAACCGCAATTGAACACATCAGTAATTTTGAATTTGGTATTATTGGAAGAAGCCTTCGACAGGTTATTCTTACTGATTTCGTGCGTAAGGAATATCTAGTCAACAGCCCGGAAAACTCGACGCCCTTGCGTAAGATTGGCGTGCTGCCTATTTTTGAACAATTGCGAAGGAATAACCGAAACAACAAAAAAATAGGCGTATTATCAGGTACGATTGTTATCCTTCCTCAAGCAGCTGTCGATCCGCTACGGACTGCATATCAATTGTTGAATCCTAGTGAATCGCTGTATATCAAGCCGCTGGTCTTCGATACAGCCTACTATATGATACCGGTTACTGATCAAAGTCGCGATTGGATGGTTGCCATTGTTACGCGTCTTTTTGAGGCCGGTGAAATTGAGGTTTTGATAGGTACCAAAGCATTACGTGGGGAAGGATGGGATGCTCCAGCAATCAATAGCCTTATTTTGGCCTCTGTTGTGGGTTCTTTTGTTTCATCCAATCAGATGCGTGGTCGGGCTATTCGCACCAACCTAAATGTGCCGGATAAGACGAGTAACATTTGGCATATTGCCTGTGTTGATTCAACTGTTGCTGATGGCGGGCAAGAGATCGCACTATTGCGACGTCGTTTCCGCAACTTCGTCGGCTTGGTAGAAGATGAACGTGGTGGCATCGAGAATGGACTTTCGCGTATTGCTTTTCCGACCGAGGTAAATGAGGAGAACATTACGCAGTTTAATAAGCATAGTTTTGTTTTGGCAGGCCAACGTAGCCGACTTCCACAAAAATGGAATGAGGCGATAGCTGAGGGTACACAGCTGTTGGAGGAGATAAAGCTGCCCTTTCTTGAGCCTGATGCTTATCAAGGAATGAAGGCTGCAGAAATGAAAAAGACCATCGGAAATATGGTAGCTTCCTTGGGCTCAGCTGTAGTATTTTACTTAGAATGGAGTACGCAAATTTCCATGAAAATGATGAAGTGGTTGGGGGCGCCGGGAGGTACGTTGATGATGGGTATGTTTGCTGTAGGGACCGTATTTTTCTCTGCTAGGACGATGAGAACATTTCGATATTATGCCAAATACAGGGATATAACCAAGGATATATACAAAATCGGAAACGCCTTGATTAAAACCTTATGCAAAAACGGCATATTCACAACGAGTTTGAAGGATCTTCGTGTTCTTACCTTTGCGGATCGAGAAGGGGCGGTCTTCTGTCATTTGGATGGCGGAACGACCTATGAAAAGTCTTTGTTTGTGCAGATGATTCAAGAGGTCGTGGAACCTATTAATTCGCCGCGCTATATTATTATTCGAAAGAGTTTAGCGCTGAAAGTACTGAGGCAATATGATTATCACGCTGTGCCCGAAATGCTGAGTAAGCGTGCGGCACTGGCGAATGATTTTGCAAGCTTCTGGCGCGAGGAGGTCGGTTCCTGCGAATTAATCTTCACCAAGAATATGGCGGGTAGGAAGTTGCTGATTCGTTCGAAGGTCGCCGCATTAGCAAACCATTTCAGTGAGGATACCAGCGTGCAACACGTCAATATTTGGCGTTAATTTTCAATCAATTTGTAATCGTCATAGTATGTCAAAAAATGTGAATTATTGCCCCCTAGGAGATGCCGCACTGCTGATCGATTTTGGCGAGACTATCGCTCCGGAAATCAATATGCAAATTCGACAACTGACAATAGGATTTATCGAGCGAGAGATTCCCGGGATACTGGAGGCTGTGCCTGGATATACCACTTTGACATTACATTATAATCCACTGGCAATTTCTTATGATCGATTGGTTGATTTGACGAATGCGATTCTGGAAGAGGGCTATAACCGAGAAATAGCATACTTGAAACCGAAGGTTATTCCCGTTTGGTATAATGGTCCTGATCTCCCTGTTGTGAGCGAGCATACAGGCCTTCGCGTTGAAGAAATCATTGAACGTCATACGGATGCGGAATATTTGGTTTATATGATCGGTTTTGCTCCGGGCTTCCCTTATTTGGGAGGGATGGATAAGATATTATCCACGCCACGTCGTTCGACCCCGCGATTAAAAATTCCGGCAGGTTCTGTGGGTATCGCTGGGGAGCAGACGGGAGTCTATCCGATGGAAACACCGGGAGGTTGGCAACTTATAGGGCAAACTCCGATTGCTTTATTTGATATACAGCGAGAGCAACCTTCGTTGCTGATGGCAGGTGACCGGGTGAAGTTTGCTGCTATTACGGAAGAGGAATATAAGTATTTTAAATCGCATAGGGATGGGAATTAGCATCATAAAGGCCGGCTTATTGAGTACTGTTCAAGATTTGGGCAGGTGGGGTTTTCAACGCCAAGGGGTACCAGTGAGTGGTGCGATGGACAGATTGGCGCTGCGATTAGGTCATGTACTTCTTGGAAATGATGAATCGGCTGCAGCTATTGAATGCACCTGGACAGGACCGAGTATTCGCTTCGATCAGGATCAACTTATAAGCATTACAGGTGCGAATCTGTTACCTAAGCTTAATGGAAAAGAAATAGCCATGTGGAAACCGATTTACGTCCCTAAGGATGCGGTACTTTCCTTCGGTAAGGCGGATTCGGAAGGCTGTAGAGCGTATATTTGCTTTTACGGAGGATTGGATGTTCCGCTTGTTTTAGGAAGTCGTTCGACTTATTTAAGTGGAAAGATGGGCGGGTTGAACGGACAGGCGCTGGTCAAAGGAGATCAAATTTCCTTTTTAAAAGCATTTGAATCAGTTTCATCTACTTTCAACTGGTCGATGGACAGTTCCTTGTATCCGAATCTTGCAAGCCGTAAAATCCGTATCATAGCAGGTCCTCATACCGCTCGTTTGGAAAAGGATAGCTTATCGGATTTGTTTAAACAGTCCTTTGAAATAAGCAATTCATCCGATCGGATGGGGTATCGATTGAAATCTAAGATGCTTCATTTGAAAGATAAGCGGGAGCTTCTTTCATCCGGAGTCTGCTTTGGAACGATTCAGCTTCCTGCCGACGGGCAGCCAATTATTTTGATGGCGGATCATGGGACCACCGGCGGATATCCGATCATAGGTCAGGTCGCAAGTATCGATATCCCTTTACTGGCACAACTAAAGCCGGGTGAGCATATCCAATTTGAAGAAATTGACTTGCGTGCCGCTCAGAAGCTTTTGTTGGAGCAAGAGCAGCAAATAAATAGATTAAGACAAGGTGTAAAACTAAAATATGAAAGCTAAGAAGTTTATAGATTTAAATTGCGATATGGGGGAGAGTTACGGCTCATGGACTATGGGAAACGATGCAGCGATTATGCCTTTTGTCTCTTCGGTGAATATCGCCTGTGGATTTCATGCTGGCGATCCAAACATCATGATGAAAACAATTTATTTAGCGATTCAACATGGCGTACATATAGGCGCGCATCCAGGATACCCAGATTTAGCGGGTTTCGGACGTCGGGCTATATCGATGACTCCGAAGGAAGTCTATGCGGCCGTATTGTATCAGATTGGTGCGCTAGCAGCAATCGCCCAAGCGCGAGGTGCTAAGTTACATCATGTGAAGCCGCATGGGGCGCTGTATAACCTCGCTGCGAAAGATAAGGTTTATGCGGATGCCATTGCGGATGCTATTCAAGCATTGGATTCATCGCTAATCTTATATGGACTATCGGGAAGTGAACTAACGCGTGCAGGAAAGGATAGGGGATTATCGGTATTTCACGAGGTTTTCGCAGATCGTACTTATCAGGCTGATGCGAGTTTAACGCCGCGTACGGAGCCCAATGCCATATTAAAAACTGTGGACGCGGCTATAGCACAGATTGTTCGCATATTGCAGACAGGTGAAGTCATAACAGTGAGCGGTGATGCTTTACCCATCGAAGCTGACACTATTTGTTTACACGGAGATCATGAAGGTGCCGCTGAATTCGCAAAGCAAATTCAGCAACAATTAACGGATTTTGATATCAGCATTCGATGAAAAATAAAAATAAATCGGCCTTAGTAGGAGCCGCATTATTGATGGCAACATCTGCCGTTGGACCTGGATTCCTAACCCAGACTACGGTTTTCACGCAATCATTAGGCGCAAGTTTTGGTTTTGTTATCCTTATTTCGATCCTAATCGACATCGGTGTGCAATTGAATATTTGGCGGGTTATCAGCCTGTCGGAGATGAGGGCACAAGATATTGCCAATAAACTACTTCCCGGGCTTGGGGCATTCCTAGCGCTGCTCATCGTATTGGGAGGTCTGGCATTCAATATCGGTAATGTGGCTGGTGCTGGCTTGGGCTTGGAAGCCTTAGTAGGGCTGGATGTTGCGACGGGGGCTATTATTTCTGCAATTTTAGCAATCGCGGTTTTTGCAAACCGGCAAGCGGGCAAAGCAATGGATCTTTTTGCTCAAATCATGGGCTTTATCATGATAATTGTCATCATCGTTATTGCTGTAATATCTGCTCCACCAGTAAAAGAAGCAGCATTAAGAACGGTCGCACCCACAACAATAGATTTCATGGCGATCATTACCCTTGTTGGCGGAACGGTTGGAGGATATATTACTTTCGCGGGAGGGCATCGTTTGATTGATGCCGGCATTAAGGGGAAAGAAAACCTCAGCAGTGTGAATAGGAGTGCGGTGATGGGGATTTCAGTAGCCTCACTCATCCGCATATTTCTGTTTTTAGCATCGCTAGGTATCATCAGTCAGGGATTGATTATCGACCCGAGCAATCCTACTGCTTCGGTATTTCAACTGGCGGCAGGAAACTTTGGATATAAACTATTTGGATTAGTGATGTTTGCTGCAGCAGTCACTTCCATAATCGGGTCAGCATATACATCGGTTTCCTTCCTGAAATCCTTCCACACCAAGATTGCGCAGTACGAGAACTGGATTATTATCGCTTTTATTCTGTTTTCGACGCTCGTGTTTATGCTCGTTGGAAAGCCTGTTGAGCTTTTAATCATTGCGGGGGCTGTCAACGGAATTATCCTGCCTTTGTCTCTTGCTGTTATGCTAATTGCAGCATATCGCACCGATATTGTTGGCGACTATAAGCAACCTGCAATCCTGACGATTGTCGGCGTATTGATCATTGCGGTATTAAGCTATATGAGTTCGAAGGTTATTCTTGAGCTCTTTTTGAATTAGGCAGATTTAGCTAGCGCTATCGCTGCATGCTACTCCATCGCTTAGTTAGGCTGGAATACGCAAAAACTAAAATTCTGTACGGCGCCTGAAGGTGTAGTATGATCCATGTTTTCGGAACGAATGCAATCAAAGTGAGCTTGAAAAGTTTGCTGAAGTGCTGTTAAGCTATATTGCTTAATCTCAATCCCACTACATTTTTTAGGACCATTTTCCGAAAATGTAGCGATTAAAAGATACCCGTCTTTCTTGATGTGATTACGAACAATTTCCAAATATTTCTTTATATCGGCGGGTTGTGTCAAGAAATGAAATGCAGCGCGATCATGCCATAAATCATATTGCACATCCGCGTGGAAATCGATGACATTAGATACGACCCATTCGACCTTGTCGGCATTTTTTCCAAGTCTTTCTTTTGCGCGCGCAATAGCTTTGGAAGAAATATCTAGCACCGTCAAGCTGTTATATCCCTGTTCAAGAAGATAATCCACCAGATAGGTGTCGCCTCCACCAGCGTCGATGATTTTGGCGTCATGGCTAAGTTTTAATTCCTTGATCGATTCTAGCGATGAGCTGGGAACGGCTTGATACCAACTAAAATCTCCTATTTGTTTTGCTTCATAAATGCCATCCCAATGGCCTTTTGAATTGAATGTTTCGCTCATGCTTACTAAAATTGCGAGGGTATTCGAACATCTCGATACCCTCGCAATATTAAGCTTTTATAAAGACAAGGTTATACGCCATTTGTCAGATTTCTATCTCTTTTAATCTATTAGTGAAATAAAAGTTTCCACCTCTGCTTCGTCGCCGTCGTAATATTTCTTACCATGCACGGTGAAATCGGCTTTGTATGCTCGCTTTAGATCTGTATTTGCCCATATTTCAAACCATGTCTTGCCGACTGCCTCCGGCATTTTTCCTTTAGACAGGAACTTTGTATAGGTTGCTTTTTCGATATTGACGCCGACGAAACCCTCTGGGACGTGCTCAAGGGAATTTACCGGGCAACCGATAATTGTCGTGTAGGGATAATTAAAATCAGATTCATAATCTGTATAAACTGCATAGATGTCTTCACTGGTTTTGTTAGGAATCTGATTTTGGATCTTTTCGTTCCAGAATTTACCCCATAACGCTTCGATATCCCGGGCAGCTTGTCCGTTTGCATTGCAAGTTCTTGTGCTGATGCCGATAACATAGAATTGTTCGATTGTCTCTGTCCTCATTTTGATAAATTTTATGATATAAGCAAAATTAAGCGTCCCATTGACAGCCTTATGGCAGCAGGGAGAAAAACACTATCTATTCCATAAAAAATATTTTTTACTAATAGGATTTTCCTAAATTTGAATAGAAAGTAAAGTTCTGAATGTTAGCGATTTTGCTAGGGTAGAACATACTTCCTTTAAACAAAGAAATATGAAAACGACTATTGTTATTGTACTACTTTTGGCATTCGTGGGCGGATTTCTGTTGATGTCTAATAAGCAAATACCCCAAAATGTGGAGGCGCAGCCTACAGATACCGTTAAACCGATTAGTAAAGATCTGAAGGAAATCTATTTTGCGGGAGGCTGCTTCTGGGGTACGGAGCATTTCTTTCAGCAAGTCCGTGGCGTCACAAAAACGGAAGTTGGCTATGCGAATGGGAATATTGTTAATCCATCCTATAAACAAGTAACCACCGGAAAGACCGGTTTTGTCGAGACCGTTCGGGTAATCTATGATCCGAGGGTTGTGGAATTGGGCTTGTTGATCGATTTATTTTTAAAAACGATCGATCCTACCACTTTAAATAAACAGGGCAATGATATAGGAACGCAATATCGCTCAGGTATTTATTTTGTCGATGAGGGAGAGAAGGCTTTAGTTCTGTCGAAGTTAGAGTCGCTTGCGAAAGGTTTTAATGCACCGGTCGTCGTGGAGGCGCTGCCCTTGAAGAATTTTTATGTCGCAGAGAAATATCATCAGAAATACTTGGATAAGAACCCCGGCGGATACTGCCATATTGGTCCTGAGTTATTTGAACTTGCACGTAAAGCAAATCAAAGATAGATAGCAGATTTTCCTATATTGATAGCATTCCCTACTCCTTTTCCTAAAAATATCAATTATCTTGGCCTCACTAAGATAAAAGGGTAATAATCACGTATGGAAACACGAGTAGGCAAGGAATCGATATTTATTGATCGGGACATTAGCTGGCTATATTTTAACGAGCGTGTGCTGGAAGAGGCTGCAAAGGAAAGTACGCCATTACTAGAGCGTTTGAAATTTTTGGCGATTTACTCTTCTAATCTTGATGAGTTTTTTCGCGTCCGCATGCCGCTTTTGATTGGGCAGCGAAAGTTAGATAAAAAGAATAAGTTAAGTGCTGACAATCCACCTACATACAATCATTTTAAGATAGTCAAACGCATCATCCGAAAGCAACAGAAGCGCTTTGGAAGTATCTTGGTACAGGGGATTATCCCTTCGCTAGAAAAGCAGGACATTATCTTAATTTATGGAAAAGCGATTCCTGAATTTGCAATCTCGGAGCTTCGAACTTATTTCCTAGTAGATGTTGCTTCCTACCTACATATTATTGATCTGAAGGAGTCAGCTTCATTCTTTCCGGAGAACAATCATATTTACTTTTTTATCCTCACGTCCGACGATCGACGTTTTATCATCAATATTCCAAGTAACCATATTTCACGCTTCAAGCTGATTATGCATGAAGGTCGGCGTTATGTTTTCTTTATAGATGATATTATTAAGCATTTTATCAGTGAGTTAGGAATTTTCAAAAATATCGTTCATCTATCGAGCTTTAAGGTGACACGAAATGCGGAACTGAATATCAAAGAGGAGGCCGGGACTGATTTAAGTGAGGAGCTACTGAAAGAATTACAGAAGCGAGATTTCGGTTTAGCAACGAGGCTTCTCTATGCAGCTGATTTGCCAAAGGAAGAATTGAGCAAAGCCTTGGACTTTCTGCAACTCAAGAAGTCAAACGCCATGGCAGGGGGGCAGTATCATAATCTGAAGGATTTCTTTGATTTTCCGATTGCTGAGCATCATCTAAAATATTCTCCACATGTTCCCATTCTCTTACCGAGATTAGATGAATCGCGTATTTTTAATTTGATGGATCAGGAAGATATCCTGCTTCATACACCTTATCATTCTTATGACACGGTTCTCCGTTTTTTTAATGAAGCTGCGTTAGATCCTGCTGTGACCCATATCTATACCACAGTTTATCGTTTGGCGAAGGATTCTAAAATTGGACACGCTTTGCTCAATGCTGCAAGAAATGGGAAAAAGGTCTTTGTGTTTGTCGAATTGAAAGCGAGGTTTGATGAGGATAATAATATACAGTGGGCAAAACGATTAGCGAAAGAGGGCGTGCAGATTTCCTATGGAATTCCGAAGATTAAAGTGCATGCTAAAATAGCGTTGGTTATTCGCGATAGACGATACTATGGATTACTGTCGACCGGAAATTTGAATGAGAATACCGCGAAGCAATATACCGATCACTCGCTTCTAACTGCTGAACAAGGAATATTGCAGGAATTACATCTTCTATTCTCTTTCCTATCACAAAACAGGAGGAAAAACGCAGACGAGCAGATTGATTTTCAGCAATTGCTGGTTGCTCATTTTAATTTATACGATGACTTTCTCGATCTTATTGATTTCGAAATCAATGAAGCAAAGCAAGGGCTTAAAGGACACATCCGAATCAAGCTCAATAATCTAGAGGAAGAAACGCTTATAAGTAAACTTTATGAGGCCTCACAGAGTGGGGTTAAGGTAGAGTTAATCGTTCGTGGAATCTGCCGATTAGTAGCTGGAAGGGAGGGCTTGAGCGAAAATATAAGGGTGAAGCGAATCGTGGGACGTTATTTAGAACATTCTCGGATTTTCAATTTTCACCATGCTGGCGAAGAGCTTCTGTTTCTAGGTTCCTCCGATTGGATGCATCGCAATATTTTTCACCGTGTCGAAGTTTGTTTCCCTATTAATCATATCGATCATAAAGAAGAGCTACTGCGTTATTTAGAGCTTCAGAACCAAGATGATGTTAGTGGAACCTGGATTTTACCCGAGGGCCATAATGGTAGGGTCGAATTCGGATCTGGTATGTCATCGCAGGAAGCCATTCTTCAGTACCTACAGCAAAAGCAAAAGCACAAGTCTATCTGACGGGGTTTTTCATTGATTTTAAACACTTTCTTTCGCAGCCTGTTGTATAAGAAAGAGTTTTATATGAAGGTACTTGTCATTTTGGGACATCCACGCCCCGACAGCTATTGTTCGGCATTGGCAGACGCATACAGCGCTGGTGCGCTGGCGGCAGGCGCGGAGGTTGAGTTTCTGCGACTATCAGATTTAGACTTTGAATTGAATGTACTCGTTCCATCGCCTCAAGATCAATTTTCAGAACCCGATATAGTGAGGGCAAAGGAACTAATTAAATGGGCGGACCATCTGGTCTTTATTTATCCGACTTGGTGGGGCAATATGCCGGCACTGATGAAGGGATTTGTCGATCGGGTATTTGTGCCGGGCTTTGCATTTTACGAAATACAACCCGACGCTTTTGAGAAATTGCTGAAACCCAAAACTGCACAGCTGATTATTACGATGGATACACCTGTGCTGATCGATCGAATTGTGAATGGAGCACCCTCGCGTCGTTCTATGGAAAATGCGACGTTGAAGTTCTGTGGAGTCAGCCCCGTACGTAAGATGCTTCTGAGTCCTATAAAGCATTCCAGCCAGGAACAGAAGGATCTTTGGTTGAAAAAAGTCTATCAACAAGGTTATGCGCTCCGCAACGGCGTCTTAAATGCAAGAGAGCGCTTTATAAAAAAGCTGATGCCATGGATACAGGCTATCCGATTACAGTTTTACCCCATGACCTTCTTCGCCTACGGTATCGGCGCATTTGCCTATGCAAAGTTATTCGATTCCTTTAACTGGACGGTATTTTTACTGGGCTACCTCGTGCTGTTTTTGATTGAAGTGATTACCGTATTTAGTAATGATTATTACGACAAGGAAACCGATAAGCTAAACCAATCATTTGGTCCTTTTTCAGGAGGCTCAAGGGTTTTGGTTAGCGGTGTAATATCGGATGATGAGTTGATCAGAGCGATGAAGGGACTGTTGATTGCCCTCAGTTTGTCCACTATACTTTTAGGAATTGTCTCCATAAGCAGTTTTCCAACGATAGTATTGAGTGTAGTTTTACTGTTTGGTATCGCTATTTCCTACACCGCTCCACCTTTGAAGTTTTCCTATCATGGAATGGGAGAAATAATTGTAGGATTTACGCATAGCTTCGCGGTTATTCTATGCGGTTTTATTTTTCAGGGTGGCGATTTCAATCATTCCTACCCATGGCTATTAGGAATTCCTTTGTTTTTCTCCATTATCCCTGCGATTATTATGGCTGGTGTTCCAGATTATCAGGCGGATAAGGCTGGTAACAAAGGAACATTGGTGGTACGATTAGGCAAGACCGGAGGGGCTTATCTTGCAGGTTTCTTCGTATTAATGTCGCTGATATCAGTGGCGTTGTTGAACCAAATTGATCTCGTTAAAGACGCCTATGGCAATATAATTTATTTGGCAGCGATTCATGGCGGGATTCTTTTGCTGATGTTTTTCAATTTTATTCAAAAGAGAAATAAGCCTGACCGTATTGATGGGATAATGGCTATTGCCTTGATGTACATCTTATGGTTTGCTTTAGTGCCTTTTTTTCGCTTGATTTGAGAATAGTTCATGAACGACTGTTTTTAAGTCAGTTTATGAAGGTTTCATATTCACTATTATATGATTATGGAAATTAATGGCGATCGATTGGATCTAATCTAAGATTTGAGAAGCAATGATTTCATTCCTTTCAGCGCATCTATTAGGATGCGTTTTTCATTTTCTTGACTTCTGTAAGTTGTTTATCTTCCAATTTATCTAATTTTGATTTCCTCAATAACATCTTTCAATTTCTACTAATAATAAATTTGAATATTCGAATAGACAGCATTAAACGTCGGCTGTTTTTACTTGTCAAATCGATAGTTGTTAACCTCAATTTGGCATATGAAATCTCTCTTTTTTACATTTCTACTTTTCTCTTTCACGACCTACGTGCATGCGCAAAATATCTCCTTAGGACTTATCGATCTTATCAATAATAACGTTATTTCCATTCAGAATGGTGATTCTAAAGTTCTAATCGACGGAAAAGGGAACTTGGTCAATACACTTCCATTCTATGCGGGAAGTGCTGGTCGAATTGGAGGCGACCACTTAGAGTACGATTTACGCGGGCGTTTATCGCAGATTGGTGATCAAAGAATTGAATATGATCTCAGAAATAGAATCGTGAAGGTTGGTGAACAGGATGTTGAGTATGATCTTCGTGGCCGTGTTGTTAGAATAGGGAATCAGGACGTTGAGTATGATCTTCGTGGCCGTGTTGTTAGAATTGGTAAGCAGGATGTCGAATATGATCTCCGTGGTCGTGTCGATAGAATCGGGAATCAAGATGTTGATTATGATCTACGTGGTCGCGTGGATAGAATTGGGAATCAGGATGTTGATTATGATTTACGTGGTCGTGTGGATAGAATAGGTGATCAGCGTGTTGAATATGATCTTCATGGCAGGGTAATTCAAATTGGAGATACTCGGATAGAATATGATTTACGTGGTCGAATTGATCGTATTGAAAATAACGACGGAAAAGGAACTGTTGAAATATTGAGAATGATAGAAGCATTAAATAAGAGGTAGATATTTCGGTATCAGCAAACATCCACCGGTAAAGAATTTCGCAAGAGTATTGATCGTATGAACGCAGTTCAAGTTGGAAAAGTAGCACCTGATTTTAGTGGTAGGGATACATCTGGAAATTTGGTATCGCTGAATAGTTTGAAAGGGAAATATTTATTATTGAATTTTTTTGGCAAGCTGATGCGGACCGTGTAGAGATGAAAATCAATATGTTGTGAAAGCTCATCAAAAATTCAAAACTAAAAATTTTGATATTTTAGGTATTTCCCTGGATGATGAAAGTAGGAAAGAAAAATGGATTAATGCTACAAAAGAAGATCAATTGGAGTGGCTCAGCCCCGCGATCCCCAAACACTAACCCTGAGCCTTCCAGAATCGAACCCATCCCGACGCTTCTGTTCGAATCCATCGGGCACAAAAAAAAGCAACTCTTTTGGAGTTGCTTTTTTTGTGATCCCGCTGGGAGTGGCTCAGCCCCGCGATTCCCAAACACTAACCCTGAGCCTTCCAGAATCGAACCCCTCCCGACGCTTCTGTTCGAATCCATCGGGCACAAAAAAAGCAACTCTTTTGGAGTTGCTTTTTTTTGTGATCCCGCTGGGATTCGAACCCAGGACCCATACATTAAAAGTGTATTGCTCTACCAGCTGAGCTACGGAATCTTGTACTTGATATTTTGTAGTACCCTTCGTTGTTTGAAGTGATGCAAAGGTAGAAAAATCATCCATACAGTCCAAATCTTTTGTTAAAAAAAGAAGGTCTAATTTTTAACTCGTTGTTTTTCAGTTTGAAAAAATAGCCCTAACGTTTCCCTTTTGCTGATTTAGGCCTTTTTTTGATTCGATGTTGCTAACACTATCGCGATTAATTGGATACTCCGGTCTCAAATTATCCGCATGTTTTTTGAAACTCTATAAAGCGGCTTTCAACATTCTAGGAACATTGTTTATGTCGTTAAAGATATCTGCAGTCGAAAACCCTTTTTTAAGCATTAGCGCTTTTGTTTCCTCAGCGAGGTATTGATTGATCTCGAAATAAAGAGTTCCTTGCGGTGCAAGGTGAGATAAAGCAAAATCGGCGATATAGTCATAAAAGAGGAGGGGAGCTTCTTCCGGGACGAATAGAGCCGTATGTGGCTCATATTGCAAAACATTTCGATGCATATCACGCATCTCTGTTTGCGTAATATAAGGCGGATTGCTAACGATAATATCAAACTGCCCCTCGCCGAAAGTAAATTCCCATTCGAGAATGTCCAAACAGCGGAAATCGATTGCCACACCTAATCTCTTTGCGTTCTCACGAGCAACTTCCAGGGCATCGCTGGAAATATCGACTGCCGTCGTCATGGCATTGAATAAGTGCTTTTGGAGGCTGATAGCGATGCAGCCTGTGCCTGTGCCTATATCGACAACTTTTAAGTTTTCTTTCCCTTTATGGTCGGTAAGGATAAGTTCAACCAGTTCCTCCGTTTCTGGACGAGGGATGAGTGTATGTTGATTGACGGTAAAATCCATATGGTAAAAAGGTGCGCGACCAAGAATATGTTGTATGGGTTTCCCGGCTCGTAATGTTTGTAACATGTCATTTAATGCATTCACTACTTCTTTGTCGAGCGTCGTTTGTAATTGCATATTTTGTTGCATTCGATTCCAGCCCGTTACTGCTTCAACAGCAATCTGAGACAAGGTTTTAGCCTCATCAGCGTCGTAAATATCGCCTAGCTTTTCAACGAATTCTTGGCGAATTTTTAATAAGGTTACCATCTTACAAACCTACAAAAATCAATAGAGAACTGTGTTTTTAACCATATAATTAATAGTTTTGCGGTATGATGAGTGATCAAGATTACATGCAGCGCTGTTTGGAGTTGGCAGTTTTAGGGGCAGGGACAACAAGCCCGAATCCTATGGTTGGGGCGGTCATTGTATTTCAGGATCAGATCATCGGCGAGGGTTTCACTTCTCCCTATGGTGGGGCCCATGCGGAAGTAAATGCCGTAAATCAAACTATTGCCAGATACGGTGAGGAAGAGGCTAGAGCCATGTTTAGCGAATCTACAATCTATGTTAGTTTAGAGCCTTGTGCTCATCATGGAAAAACGCCTCCCTGTGCAGATCTTTTAGTCAATATGGGATTTCAGAAAGCTGTTATTGCATGTTTAGATCCTTTTGCAAAAGTGAATGGCGCCGGTTTAAAAAAACTGCAAGATGCAGGAATAGCGACTGACGTTGGTCTCCTGGAGAAAGAGGCCCGATGGATAAATCGTCGATTTTTCACGAAGTTAGAGAAGTTCCGTCCTTACGTCATTTTAAAATGGGCACAAACAGCCGATGGCTATTTTGCTCCTCTGGAAGCTGCTCGGAAGTGGATATCGAATGTAGCAAGCAAGCAGTTGGTTCACAAATGGCGAGCTGAGGAAGATGCGATCTTGGTCGGCAAAAATACCGCGATCCTAGATAATCCGAGCCTTACAGTTCGAGATTGGAAAGGAACGAATCCAAAGCGCGTATTGATAGATAAAAACTTAGCCGTTCCTCAGGATTTTGCAATTCTAAATGATCAGGCGGAAACCATTGTGTTCAATTCTGTAAAGACTGAATGGCAGGGGCATCTTAAGTTCGTCGAACTTGAGAACTTCGATCTTTACCTTCCGCAACAGATTCTTTACCAATTATATTTAATGGATGTGCAGTCGATCATTATAGAAGGGGGCAAGAAAACCCTGGATATGTTTATTGCTGCAGATTTGTGGGACGAAGCGCGGATTTTCCGGTCAGCCGAGACTTGGTCTTCTGGCATCCCCGCACCACAGATTGAAGGCGAGCAAAGGTCTATGGAGAAAGTAGGCTCCGATAGTCTTCAAACCTTAATTCATTCCTAATATTTTTTAGCATTTAAGTTAATATACATTGGCTATGTTCGGTTGTGCGCATGTCCGAAGATATCCTTCAATTCATTTGGCGGTTCAGATTGTTTCGTCAGATTCCCCTATTTACAAGCGCAGGGCTGCCCATACGTATTTTGCATCCTGGAGACTGGAACCATGACGCTGGACCTGATTTTCAAAGCGCGTTGTTATACATCGAGGGTATCTACATCTCAGGAAATGTAGAAGTGCATGTGTCAGCAAAAGACTGGTATATTCATGGCCATCAAGAAAATCCCGCATACAATTCAGTCATATTACATGTGATTTGGGAAGGGGAGGACCCTTGTTATTTAGCAGATGGTTCCTTGTTGCCTAGCTTGAATCTCAAGGAATTAATCGAGCCCGAAATTGTATGGAAAGCAAACACCTTGTTGCAGAATATAAATCCTATCCCTTGCGCTTATGATATTAAGAATGTGCCTAAGCACATCAAACTGCAGGTACTGCAACGGGCTGTTGTCGAGCGTTTAGAGGTTCGCTATGAGCACGTGAAAGTACTTCTCAAAGAGACGCAAGGTGATTGGGAAAGGGTGACGCTGATTCTCATAGCTTCTGCATTTGGAATGAAGGTAAACAAAGAGCAGTTTAAAGCACTGAGTAGGCTACTGAATCTAAAACTACTGAAGAAATTCGCTCACCAGCCTCGGTTGGTTCATGCATTGTTCTTCGGTCAAGCGGGCTTCCTACAAAATGCCTCAGAAAGAGAAAGCTACGTACAGGACTTAAAGAAAGAGTACGCCTATATCGAAAAGCTACATGGATTAGAAAGTCTATCTCCATATCAATGGAAATTCATGCGGATGCGTCCGGCAAATTTTCCCACTTTTAAACTAGCTCAACTCGCTTCTCTTTATACACATCAATCTTCTTGGTTCTCGTGGATAACAACGACAGAATCGTTGGACGAAATAAAATATTTTGTAGATAATTTAGAGATTCCTGAATTCTGGTCAAATCATTATCATTTTGAAAAGGAGTCGGTTGGTCATAGCACATCAATATCAAAGGAGTTTTTTCAGCTGCTGGTGATCAATAGTTTTGCGTTAATTTTATTTTCGTATGGAAAGTATGTCGGCAATGGTCGTTTAGTCAATCGTTCTTTGGAATGGTTAGAGCACATGCCGGTTGAGAAGAATAAGCTAGTACGCCCTTTCAAGAGTTTAGGGTTACCTCTAGAATCCGCATTGGATAGTCAGGCTGTCTTGCAATTGCGAAGCTCTTATTGCGGAAAAAAGCGCTGTTTACATTGCGGTATTGGCGCTTCGATCATTAACCGTAGCTAGCTCTTTAATATTTCTGCTATATCATGGAAGCCTTTGTCTGCTGCTAAATCAGATGCCGTTTGGCCAAACTCATATCTAATACTGATGTCAGCTCCATGTTCCAAAAGTATAATGATCAAATCAATATTTCCCTGTTGAGCAGCTAGGTGCATTGGGGTAATACGAGAAGATTGCACAACATTTACTTCTGCGCCTGCCTCAATTAGCATTTTTACAATATTATCGTGTTGTGCGCTCAATGCAGCATGAATCGGATAGACCTGATACCCGTTTTTTGAAGCCGCGTTCGGATTCGCGTGGCTGCGTAACAGCATCCGGACAATTTCTTCTTGTCCAAAATGAGCTGCTATCCCAATGGGGTAGAAGCCGTGTGAGGAAAGCTCGTTAATAACATCTGGCTTCTGTTCCAACATAAATCGTACTTGTTCGCTGAGTCCCGCTGCACAGGCTTCATGAATAGTTATGCTGGATAGATATTTGAGCATGACTTGAACAATCTGTGTTTTATGATAATAGCACGCCAGGAGCAAAGGAGATATTTCATGGCTTGTACTTTCTTTCAATAAATCTGGGTTTTTACTCAACAAAAGATCTAAATCTTGATGATTCCCTGTTTCAATATATTCCTCTAAGACTGTCAAACTCATATCAGGCATTTTATATTACGAAATAAATAAAAAAAAGTTAAATAAGCGTTATTAAAGGCATTCTTCTATTACTTTGGTGTTTTTCTTAATGTTAATTCCTATTTTTGCATACAAATCTTTTTTAACGTTTACGAACACTATTTAATTTTTGTAGACAAACAACTACAAGTAGTCTTTTTTATTAAGCAACCCTATATTTATTTTCACGAAATAACTACTTTTGTAATGCCCTCCCCAAGGGCATGTTTTTCATAGGTAGATGTAGGGTCGAATATATTCTTTATTCGACCCTTTTTTTATGAACGAATTTGACGAAATACCACTCTATCATTAGATTAAGCAATATTTTAGTAAAGTTTAGATTATGGTAATAATTACAATCGAGTGTTGTCATTTTCATTACTACCAATCCCTCTGCATATAAATTTATTAATTGCGAATGCTATTGGAGTTGTAATCTAAGTGAAAGAATCAGAAACATTCGGGCTTTATTTTTAATTATTACGACTGTAACAATGGTTTTTTGTAATGTGCGTGAATTATAAAGGGGAATTTTGGAGTTAATCGACAAGATGATATATTTGGATATTCGTTTTAAAAGGGATTTATTTACCGATACATTGAGGAGACTCGGAGAACGAGTTAGCGAATTATCGTAATTTTTAAACAAAACTATTTATGGCGGGCGAGCAAAATAAGAAGCATTTCGGTATTAAAGATATAGCTAAGTTGGCAAATGTTTCTATTGCTACCGTTGATCGGGTGCTTAATAATCGGAAGGATGTTTCCGAAACAACTCGCCAACGTGTGCTGGGAATTATCAAAGAGCACAACTACCAGCCGAACCTTTTTGCTCGCAGCTTGTCTGTTAAAAATAATATTCATGTAGCGGTCATTATTCCTAAGACCTCATTCCAGACGGGTTATTGGGCGCTCTGTTTGGAAGGAATCAATAAAGGCAAGGAGGAATTAGTGCCTTTTGGAATTATAACAACGATATTTTTATACGATCAAGAGGATGTAAGTACCTTTAAAAAAGAAAGTGAAAAGCTTCTCGCGGAGAATTTCACGGCCGTTGTTATAGCCCCAATCTTTGTTAAGGAGACGGAAGAGTTTGTACGAGCCTGCCATCAAAGAAAGATGCAAACCATTTACATCAATTCTGACATACCGACAAAGTCAACGTTAGGATATATAGGTCCGGATCTTTACAGTACAGGAAGATTAGCAGGTAATTTAACCTCTTATCTAGTCAAGCCGAAGTCGAATATCTTGGTACTAAATGTGGCTAAAGGTATTGAGAATTACCGATATCTGGATACGAAGATAGATGGTTTCAAAGAGTATTTGCTTTCTTATGATCCCTCAGTCAATATCGATATTGTAGATATTCCATACAACGACTATGAAGAAGTCGAGTTGGAGCTGAAAATTAGTATTAAAAAGCACGAGCCAGATTTGATTTTCTTCACCAACTCACGTGTAGCATTTCTCGGCCGTTTCTATGCTGATCACCCTGAACTCAAAAAGCCGCCGATTATCGGATTCGACTTTTTATCATCCAATGTTCAATATCTCGCAGAGGGCATCGTTGATTTCCTGATCTGTCAACGTCCGGATAAACAAGGTTACTTTGCGCTGAATTATCTCTACCGCTATTTCTTGAAGAAAGAAAATTTTGAGGGCTATAAGCCTATGCCAATCGATATTCTCACGAAAGAGAATTATTTGTTCTACGAAAACTAAGTGCAGCTTTTCCCGCCTTGTCTGTTTAAATGGAGCTGCGCTCGATTGCATTTCTAGCTGTCTCTAGGTGATTATCGATACTGTTGAGCTCACATTTACCTCTCTCCATCTCGAAGTCCTTGGCAAGAAAATCATCAAAGTTTTTCCTAGCTTTGTGATATGGTCAAAAAGAAGAAAATTGTCGTAGCTATTACAGGAGCAAGTGGTTCCATTTATGCGAAAGTATTGTTAGATAAACTCGTGAAGCTTCAAGATCAAATCGCCGAAGTGGGTATTGTGATGTCCGATAATGCGAAAGATGTGTGGAAGTTTGAGCTCGATGACCAATCCTTCAATAACTATCCCTTTAAATTCTATCAGAAGAACGATTTCATGGCACCCTTTGCATCAGGTTCGGCAAAATTCGATAGCATGGTCGTTGTACCTTGTTCCATGGGTACCATGGCTAGAATTGCACAAGGCACTTCTTCCGATCTGACAACGCGTGCGGCCGACGTGATCCTGAAAGAGCGTCGCAAATTGATCTTAGTGACGCGAGAAACACCATTAAATCTCATCCATATCCAGAACATGCAATTGGCAACCCAAGCTGGTGCCGTTATTTGTCCGGCCTCGCCGTCTTTTTATAGCCGTCCTGCGACTTTCGAAGAACTTGCCGCAACTGTGATAGACCGCGTGCTCGATATGATCGGATTGGACCTTGATACCTTTCGTTGGGGTGAGTAGAGTCGATATGATCTTTGAAGGGAAGCTTAAAGTTTGTAAGATATAGGCTAATTTCTTCATGCAATCCTAAAAACTATTACCAATCTATTGGAATGATTTTGTACTTTTGTTTTTTAATGAAACAGCTGTACCCGTCTTCGCTAAACACAGTTTCCTGTATGCAGAAGGTTTTTGAAAATGCTCATTGGAAAAGATCGATCTGTAGGGTTATTGCTTTCATTCCTAATAACACCAAACGTACTTCGCGAACTTTAGATTATCAACATACTTCATGGCTACAATATTAATTACTTCTGCAACATTAGTTTCGGCATCTCATCCTTTGCACCTCACATCTGTCGATGTTCTTGTAAAGAATGGAAAGATTGAAAAGATTGCTAAAAATATCAAAACAGATGATAAGAAGCTGCAGGTGATCGATGCTAAGGATAGCTTCTTAGCGGTAGGATTCTTTGATTTGAACGTTAATTTCGGAGAACCCGGTTATGAAACCAAAGAGGATATACAAACGGGAACTGCAGCCGCTGCTGCGGGCGGTTTTACCGCTGTTGCAGTACATCCGAATACCAATCCGCCAGTTCATAGTCGCTCGGAAGTAGCGCTGATCGTCAATGCTGCGAAAGGCAATATCGTTGATGTCTATCCTGTAGGAGCAATCAGTAAGAAGAGAGAAGGGAAGGATCTAGCGGAGCTTTACGATATGCAGCAAACGGGAGCCGTAGCATTCTCGGACGGAAACCACAGCGTACAACAGGCAGGCCTAATGGGGCGCGCGTTATTGTATGCTAAAGGGATTAATGCATTGATCATGTCGCATCCGGAAGATGATTCAATCGCTGGTGGAAACCAAATGAATGAGGGCGATGTGAGTACTTATCTCGGCATGAAAGGTATCCCGAATTTAGCAGAGTCTATTATGGTCTCTCGCGATTTGTTCTTAGCCGAATATAATGAAGCACCAATCCACTTCAGCACCATCTCTACGGAAGAATCCGTTGATTTGATCAAAAAAGCGAAAGCAAAAGGGTTAAAAGTAAGCTGTGATGTGGCAGCGCATAGTTTAGTGTTTACAGATGAAGAAGTGAAAGGCTTCGACAGCAATTATAAAGTAAGCCCGCCGCTACGTACTAAAAAAGACGTAAAGGCTTTATTAAAAGGTTTAAAAGACGGAACAATCGATGCGATTGTTTCTCAACATACCCCACACGAAATCGAATTCAAGAACGTCGAATTCCAGATCGCATACGATGGTATTATTGCGTCGCAAACCGTTTTACCGATGTTGGTTAAAGCCGGATTGAATGCCGAAGCCATTGTAGAGAAACTTTCTGTCGGCCCGCGTGTTATCTTAAATCTAGAGCAACCGAAGATCGAAGAAGGGGCAGAAGCTAACTTAGTGTTATTCAGCACAAACAAAAAATGGACGTTTGACGCCAAAACGAATAAGTCGAAATCTGCAAACAGCCCGTTATTCGGACAGGAGCTAACAGGAAAAGTACTTGCAGTAATCAATAATAATCAAACCTTAATCAATGATTAATATGGACAAGAAAGTAAAAAAGGCATTAGAAGCCAGTATCAATTCATACGCAAAGAGCGAAGGATTAGAAGCAAACCAGGTGCTAGCAGCATTACTTGACGTATTCGAGTCAGATGCAGCCTTCATGGACAAAGTAGCTAAGATGGATGCGGTTTTCGATGATGAGCAACGTTTTGAAGAGCTTCGCGAATATGCATTCGATTTGTTGATGATTAATTTCTTTGCTGTCGATGTGGAGAAATTAGAAGAAGATTACTTAGATTCGGAAGAATGGGAAGCTATTGAAGAGGAGACAATCGATAGAGGATCAGAGATGTTAAATATCTTGTTATATCTTCGCGAGTGTGACGATGAGGATATCGAACCTTCATTGGAAGACTTCCTTAAAGAATTTTTGTTAGTAGAAGAAGATGAGTTTCAAGATGAGTATCGCATCTATGAGGATCTTATTGCAAATCAGATCTTAATCGATAGTGACTTTGAAGCAGCAGCGGAAGTAACTAAGACCATTTCGGAAGATGAAGAATTATTTGAACTGTTCTATCCAATTATTGGTTTCTTTATAGACCAAAATCCTTCAGCGGAGCAATTGAAAGAGTTTGAGGCTCATGCAGCTAACAAGTCTTTAAATACGGCACTATACCAACTAATTATAAACTTTAATAAATAATGATGAATCAAACCATTGAAAACACGACAGATGTAAGGAAAAAAGCAATTATTCAGGGCGTTGTCCTTGGCGTAATTTCATTTATCCTATCCATCATTTCTTTATACATCACCGTATCGGCAACCTCTTTATTTACCTCTTCTGCGGCAGCAGGTTTTGTGAATTATGTGGTTTTCCTGATCGTTGCGGTCTTCTTTGTCATCGCATTAAGAAAAGCTGCAGGAGGATACTGGGACTTCTCCACGGCCTTAAAAAACATCTTTATCATGATGGCCATTACTGCGGTAATTGGCACATTGGGGGTAAGTGTTTGGAACATGGTTAACCCGACCTTACAGCAAGAAGCAATCGATAACACGATTAACATGACCATCGAAACGATGGAAGCTACCGGTGCCAACGATGAGAATATCGACACTACGATTGAAATGTTGGAGCAACAAAGAAATGCGTTAGCGGAGATGTCAATTGGCCAAATCCTGAAAGGTTTAGCAGTTTCTATTCTAATGTACTTCGTACTATCGCTAATCTTCGCGGCAATTTTCAAACGTGAAAGACCAATTTTCCAAAGCCCTGCGCCATCGGACGATGCGCATCCTTGGCAAAATCAAAATTCTTAATTAAACGTAACCGTTTATATGCTAAAGGTATCATTGGAAAATGATACCTTTGCTTTTTATTATTATGGATATATCAGTAGTTATACCACTATATAACGAGGAAGAATCGCTTCCTGAATTGGTTGCCTGGATTAAGCGGGTGATGGACGAGAACAACTTCTCTTATGAGATCATCATGGTTGATGATGGGAGTAAGGACCGTTCTTGGCAAGTGATTAAATCGCTGAAGGCAGAAAATGAACATGTTACAGGTATCCGCTTCCGTAGAAACTATGGGAAGTCGGCAGCATTGAATGTAGGCTTTACGGCAGCCGAAGGCAATGTGGTCATTACGATGGATGCCGATCTGCAAGATAGTCCTGATGAAATTCCTGAACTTTACGATCGCATCATGAATCAAGATGCTGATTTAGTGTCGGGATGGAAGAAAAAACGTTACGACCCATTAACTAAAACAATTCCTACTAAGTTATTCAACTCGGTAACACGTAGCATGTCAGGCATCGATAACTTGCACGACTTCAATTGTGGTTTAAAAGCCTATAAGAAAGACGTGGTAAAGAGTATCGAAGTGTATGGCGAAATGCACAGATATATTCCTGTTCTCGCAAAATGGGCGGGATTTAGCAAAATTCAGGAGCAAGTTGTACAGCACTTCCCGAGAAAATACGGAACGACCAAGTTCGGTCCCGGACGCTTTGTCAAAGGCTTCCTCGACTTGATGTCTATTTTCTTTGTCGGTAAGTTTGCCAAACGCCCAATGCACTTCTTCGGACCATTAGGTGTGATCAGCTTCTTACTTGGATTTTTTATCACTATTTATCTGATCGCTGATAAATTGATGAGCATCGCCAATGGTACGCCATACAGAAATGTAACCGACCAACCGATGTTCTTCCTGTCCTTAGTCGCGATTATTTTAGGAACGCAGCTCTTCTTGACCGGATTTGTCGCAGAATTAGTCGCAAGAAACGGTTCAGACAGAAATAAATACCATATCGACCAAGTCATCTAACATGTTCTTTTCGATTATAATTCCTCTTTACAATCGACCTGTTGAGATCAAAGAATTATTAACGTCTTTGACCGAGCAGGAATATAAAAGTTTTGAAGTAATCATCGTCGAAGATGGCTCCTCAAGACCCTCGGAGGATATTGTAGCAAAATTTAAGGATTCGCTCGACGTACATTATTTCTATAAAGAAAATGAAGGGCAGGGCTTCGCTAGAAACTATGGATTCGAGCGCGCCAAAGGTGATTTTTTCATTGTGTTCGACTCAGATATTATCGTTCCGACAGATTACTTTAAGAACGTAATGATCGGCTTAGAACGCGATCATTGGGATGCTTTTGGTGGTCCTGATGCGGCTCATAAATCCTTTACAGCCATCCAGAAAGCAATTTCCTATTCCATGACGAGCCCATTTACAACGGGCGGTATCCGTGGCAATAAAAAGCATGTTGGGCAATTCCATCCACGAAGCTTTAACCTCGGTATTTCGCGCGCTGTTTGGGAAAAGACGCAGGGTTTCAAACTCTCCAGACGATCAGAAGATATTGAGTTCAGTATCCGAATGATCAATGAAGGTTTTAAAGTCGGCTTAATTCCGGAAGCCTTTGTTTATCATAAACGCCGTGCTAATTTTCATCAATTTTACCGGCAGACTTATAATTTCGGAAAGGGGAGGATCGATATATGGCAACGTTATCCATCCGAACTAAAACCCGTGCATGCGCTGCCTGCGGTCTTCACTATTGGCGTTTTCGGCTTGATTATGATCAATGCAATCAATCTGTTGACGATGAATGAAATTAGCTTCTTCAACTGGTTGGGTTGGATTGGCAATACCTTTATGTTTTTATACACGCTCATGCTGTTCTTTCACGCGCTATTTGTATGCAAGAGCCTCAAAGTAGCGTTCCTTGCTGTAATCGCGGCCTATACCCAATTGATCGCTTATGGCTTAGGTTTTATGACTGAATTTTCAAACGTAAAGCTTTTCAACAAAAGCAAGAAAAAATTGACCGTTTAACACAGCTTTGTTATATTGTCTAGATTAAAATATGATTCCACTTACACAAACTAGTTTAGATAAGTTAGAGGTTCTTTATGGCGACTTAGGCTTCAAGTTGCGTTATGAGAAGGGATCTTTCCGTACGGGCGCATGTATCTTGCAGACCTCTAAAGTGGTGGTTGTTAACAAATTTTCCAGCGTGGATATGAAAGTACAATCACTATTACAGATATTACAAGGTATAGAAGTCGACGAATCGCTGATCAGTGAAAAACTACAGCCCTTTTATACAAATATTAAAAAGACGATAGAGACGATTTGAGAGTAACATTTTTAGGTACCGGTACTTCGCAGGGTGTGCCCGTTATTGCGTGCCACTGCCCTGTATGTCAGTCTACAGATAAAAGGGACAATCGCTTGCGGTCGTCTATTCTCATGGAATATAATGAGCATGCTGTAATCATTGATACAGGTCCCGACTTCCGCTATCAAATGTTGCGTCAGCGTGTCGATCGCTTGGATGCTGTCTTGATGACGCATTCGCACAAAGATCATATCGCCGGTCTAGACGACGTGCGCGCCTACAACTATCAACAGCAACAGTCTATCCCCATCTATTCCAATAAAGCTACGCACGACGCGCTGAGAAAGGAATTCTATTATGCTTTTAGCGAATATAAATATCCAGGAGTACCCCAATTGGAACTGGAGGAGATTCAAGCCGGTCAAGCCTTTGAACTTTACGGCGCATCCATACTGCCCATCGAAGTAATGCACTTCAAAATGCCCGTACTTGGTTTCCGACTTGGCGACTTTGCCTACATTACCGATGCGAAGACCATTTCAGATGAATCGTATGCACTGTTGGCGGGGGTAAAAGTTTTAGTACTCAATGCCCTGCAGAAAGATCCACATATTTCTCATCTTACGTTGGATGAGGCCCTCGAGGTCGTTAAACGCCTGGCTCCCGAACAAACCTATTTGACGCATATCAGCCACCGCTTCGGCAAACATCAAGATATACAAAAGGAACTGCCCAAAGGCGTTTCCGTTGCCTATGATGGGTTAGCGATCGATATCGCAGAATAGTAATCCTGATCTTCTTTGTTCTTAAACCCTGAGTACTTCAAGGGTTGGCTGTGCCTTATTCAGAACTTCATCTTATCATACCCATTGTAGTTCCCTTTCATAACCCTTTCATAGCCCTTTCATAACCCTTCTGGAGCGGGTTTGATTGGGCTTTGTATTGGGTTAGTTTAGTATTTGGTATTTAGTAGTTAGTATTAAGACCTATGGCGGGTATGAGAGGTTAGAAATTAGATATGAGCGTAAGGGTTACACCAATTTATTGAGTCGAGACAAATTTTTTTAAAAAAATTATCTGCTAGTTGCAAACCTTTTGTCATACGAGTTGTTAGAAAGTTGATAATATGTTTAAATAATTTAAAACAAATCAAAACTTTACTACTATGGGAAATATTTTGTATTTAATCGCTGTAATCTTAGTAATTATCTGGGCAATTAGCTTCTTGGGAGGTTATGCTACAGGTGGTATCATCCACATTTTATTGGTAATTGCTGTAATTGTCGTTTTATTAAGAGTTATTCGAGGAAACGCTTAAATGAACTTAAATAGTATTATTTAAGTAATATTGAGCAATGGCGATATCTTCCTTAAAGGTGATTTTAATATTCTTATGATCACCTGGATAGATGGTTAAGCCGTTGCTCATTTTTTCTATTACAGAAGCATCGTCTGTAAACGTGCTTTCCTCTTCCTGTTTATAGGCCTCTTGGAAAAGGCTCGCTTCGAATACCTGCGGAGTCTGTACCAACCATACTTGATCTCTATCTACTGCTTTACTTTCTTTTAAGCTACCTAGTCGAACGGAATTGCTGCTTTGAACGGCAGGGATGATTGCTGGATTTTCCGGCTTGCAGGATTGGTATAGGTTTTCTATTAAAGTCTGAGAAACGAGAGGTCTCGCAGCATCATGCACGCCAATCACATCACCAGGAGAAAGTTCATAGTTCTTTTGTATGTAGCGCAATCCATTTTTCACACTTTGAAATCTGCTAGCACCGCCATAGCATATTTGATAAGACGTATGGAAGGCATATTCCTTGCATTGCTCATCCCAGAATGCCTGCATACTTTCTGAAATTACGAGTATTATGTTTGCCTGTACGTTTGCCTTTGCGAACTGATCTATGGTGTGCATCAGGATGGGTTTAGCATCCAACAGCATATATTGTTTTGGTAGATCGCTAGACATACGCGAACCGCTCCCCGCGGCAACAATGATAACAAAGTGTTGGCTCATGAAAACAAAGATAGCAAATAACAGAAAAGGAGGCCTAGGCCTCCTTTTATTTCTTTATGCTGTTTTATTAGATAATTAACATTGCATCACCGTATGAATAGAAACGGTATTTCTCTTTTACCGCCACTTCATAGGCATTCATCGTATTTTCATATCCTGCGAATGCAGCAATCATAACCAATAGGGTAGACTGTGGCGTATGGAAGTTGGTGATCATTGAGTTTGCGATACTGAAATCATAGGGAGGGTAGATGAACTTGCTTGTCCAATCGTTCGCTGCTTTCAAGTGTTTGTCAGCAGATACCGAAGACTCAATTGCGCGCATTGATGTTGTACCAACCGCACAGATTTTGCGTTTGTTGTCAATGCCCTTATTCACCAATTTAGCCGCTTCATCCGTGATGATGAATTGCTCGGAGTCCATTTTATGCTTCGTTAAATCTTCTACCTCTACCGTACGGAATGTACCTAGACCAACGTGCAATGTGACTTCTGCAAACTCAACACCTTTAAGCTCTAGGCGCTTCATCAACTCGCGCGAGAAGTGTAAACCTGCAGTCGGAGCTGCAACGGCACCTTCGTTTTTCGCGTAAATAGTCTGATAGCGGAATTTATCCTCTGGTGTTGCTTTACGTTTGATATATTTTGGAAGTGGTGTTTCTCCTAAGATTTCAATGTTTTTGCGGAATTCTTCGTCTGTACCGTCAAATAAGAAACGGATCGTACGTCCTCTAGATGTTGTGTTATCAACTACTTCAGCAACAAGCAAATCGTCATCGCCGAAGTACAGTTTGTTCCCTACACGGATTTTACGAGCAGGATCAACCAATACATCCCATAAGCGAAGTTCTTTGTTCAGCTCGCGCAATAAGAATACTTCAATTGTAGCACCGGTTTTCTCTTTGTTTCCGTACATACGGGCAGGGAATACCTTGGTGTTATTTAAGATCATTACATCTTTATCATCAAAATAATCTAAAACATCCTTGAAGATTTTGTGCTCAATTTTTCCACTGTCACGGTGTAAAACCATAAGACGCGATTCGTCTCTTTGTTCAGATGGTTCAGAGGCAAGTAAAGATTCAGGTAAATTAAAGTTGAATTGTGATAATTTCATTTTAAATAATGACAATATTAGACCCTCTAGCCTTACTGGGGCTAGAATTTAATAAGGCTTACAAAGGTAAGCATTTTTATGTATTTAATATGTCATATGTTCCCTTTACAAATTCTTAACGAAATCTTCTTAAAATGAGTAGCGATAGTTGTACTTTTTTTTGGGATATTCAAAAGATTTCTATCCGCGATAGTGGTTTTTCTAAAATATATCGTAATTTAAATCGAACAAAAATAACTGTTAATATCTCCAATGAAATAGGAAAAGATGGCTGATACTACCAAAAAAGAAGAGTTTGCAAACGATATCATACCTATCCCTGAGAGTCTAGAAGACGGCATGCAACACGTCAATAACCCTGTGCTTGATTTACCCCGGATAGAAAAGCAATATTTAACCACTGTCAAAGGTTTTTCGCAAGACCGGAATGTATTTTACTTTACCGATGGTCGCGCAAAGGTTGAGGTCAAGGTGGTTTCGGAAGAGATTATTCGCGTTCGATTAGCTCCTGAGGGGGTTTTTCTAGCGGATTTTTCCTATGCAATCAACCATAAACCGGATGAATATGTGAATTACCAGTTAGAGGAGTCAGAAACCCATTATAAAGTGAAGACCAACGCGGTCACCTGTTTTATTAAAAAGGATAACTTTTTTATCTCCTTCGGGAGTGCAGATGAGAAGGTGTTGAATGCAGACTTTGCGCCAATGCACTGGGAAGAGAATGTAGACTTCGGCGGTTATTATGTGTACTGTACAAAAGAAGCGCATGCCGATGAGGTTTTCTTTGGCTTGGGTGATAAGGCGACGAATTTGAATCTGCGTGGAAAGCGTGTTCGAAATTGGAACTCGGATACCTATTCCTACGCGTTCAACCAGGATCCACTGTATAAAACGGTTCCGTTTTATATTGGCGTAACACAAGGAGATGCCTATGGTATCTTTTTCGATAATACTTTTAAGACATTTTTCGATTTCGCTGCGGAGCATCATGATCAGACAAGTTTTTGGTCTGAGGGTGGCGAACTGCAATATTATTATATCCATGGCCCGAAGATGATTGATGTGGTCAAACGATACCATAGCATTACCGGAACACACTACATGCCGCCGCTATGGGGTATAGGCTACCATCAATGCCGTTGGAGCTACTATCCGGAAGCAAAAGTTCGGGATGTAGCATCTGAATTTAGGAAAAGGGAAATACCTTGTGATGCCATCTATCTGGATATTGATTATATGGACGGCTACCGTTGTTTCACTTGGAATAAGCGTTACTTTCCTGATCCGAAGAAGATGATCGCTGATTTGGCGGCTGATGGCTTCAAGACTGTCGTGATGATTGATCCTGGAATCAAGGTCGACGATCAGTATTGGGTATTTAAGCAGGGCAAGGAAAACAATTATTTCTGCCGACGGGGGGATGATTATTTTATGGAAGGATTTGTATGGCCGGGTCGCTGTCAATTTCCGGACTTCACCAACCCCGAAGTCCGTACCTGGTGGGGAACCTTGTACAAAGGACTAGTCGATGATGGGGTTGCGGGCTTTTGGAATGATATGAACGAACCTGCAGTCTTCGGCCGCGGAACTTTCCCGGATGATGTTCGTCATCAGTTTGAGGGGCACCGCGGCTCGCATCGTAAAGCCCATAATATTTACGGGATGCAGATGGTGCGAGCGACTTACGAAGGATTGAAAAAGCTTTACCGCAACAAGCGCCCATTCACGATTACCCGCGCCGCTTATTCGGGTACACAGCGGTATTCCTCGGTATGGACAGGCGACAATATTGCTACTTGGGAACATCTGCGAATCGGTACGCTGCAGTTGCAACGCTTATCCGTTTCCGGTATGTCGTTCTGCGGTACAGATATTGGCGGATTTACAGGCGAACCGGATGGCGAGCTCTACACCCGTTGGATGCAATTTGGTGTTTTCTCACCCTTTATGCGCGTGCATTCGGCAGGCGATACCCGGGATCGAGAGCCCTGGAGCTTCGGTCCGGAGTGGGAGGTAATCTGTAAGAAATTCATAGAATTACGTTATAAACTACTGCCTTACATCTACAGTGTATTTTGGCAACAACATAAGTATGGCGACCCCATATTAAGACCCATTGCGCTATTGGAACAACATATTGCAAAGAACCTGCAACGGGAAGAAGAATTTACGTTCGGCGATCATCTGTTGGTATCGCCAGTTTTGCACCCGGGACAGTTGAATAAAGTAGTCTACTTGCCGGAGGGAACCTGGTATTATTATTTCAACAATCAAGCATATGCGGGAAGTCAGGAGCATCAAATTGAGACACCTTTGGATGAGATGCCATTCTTTGTTCGTGGAGGTGCTATCATCCCGGAGTTCCCAGTGATGCAATATACGGGCGAGCAAAAGATTGAATCCTTAAAATTGACTTATTACTTCGCACAGCAAGCTTGTGATTCTTATGTGTATTCTGATCATGGAGACACCTTTGCTTATGAGCAAGATGTTTACATGGATAAGCATTTTATCGCTGAAGGGCAAGCTACTTCTGTCAGTATACGTCAAGGCGAACAAGGCTTATATACACCGAACTACAGCACCTTCGATTTATACCTTGTAGGCTTACCGTTTACACCGAAGCAAATGATTGTTGACGGCTTAAAAATAGAATTTAAAACAGATGCGGAAGGACAATCGTATGTACAATTAGACCGTGATTTTAAGAAGATAATTATTCAATAATAACTCTACTAATAGAAAAACAAGTTAAGCATGACTGAAGCGGTTCAAGTACATAGCTTACTGTCGGATTTTGATGTATCATTATTTCGGTCAGGAAGGCATTATAAGCTTTATGAAAAATTCGGGTCCCATGAGCTAAGGATAAATGCTGTCGATGGGGTTTACTTTGCCGTTTGGGCACCGAATGCAAAAGAGGTTTCCGTAATAGGGAACTTTAATGGCTGGAATCCGCATTCACACCTACTGCACGTACGTTGGGACAGCAGTGGTATTTGGGAAGGCTTTATTCCCAAGCTGCAGAATGGAGAGGTTTATAAATACCATATCTTAACGAATCAGGGCGAACGTTTGGAAAAGGCAGATCCCTTTGCTTTGCATACGGAGATTCCGCCGGGTACAGCATCCATTGTATCGACCACTTGGTACGCTTGGACAGACTCGGAATGGATGTTTAACCGTCGCGAAACGAATGCGTTAGACCGTCCTTATTCCGTCTATGAAATGCACTTAGGTTCTTGGATGCGAGATCCGAAACATCCGGATCGTTTCCTAAGTTATAAAGAAATAGCGGAGCGTTTAATTCCTTATCTTTTAGAAACAGGCTTTACACATGTAGAATTTATGCCTGTGATGGAGCACCCTTATTACCCATCTTGGGGATACCAGATTACAGGTTATTTTGCTGCCAGCTCGCGCTATGGCAGTCCGCAGGAATTGATGGGACTTATTGATGCGCTGCATCAGGCGAATATTGGGGTGTTGCTCGATTGGGTGCCATCTCACTTTCCCGGGGATGCACATGGTCTGTATCGATTTGATGGGACGCATCTTTTTGAGCATGAGGATCCAAAGAAGGGATTTCATCCGGATTGGCAGTCTTACATCTTCAATTATGGGCGCAACGAAGTGAAATCGTTTTTGATTAGCAATGCTTTCTTTTGGCTAGATCGCTATCATGTTGATGGGCTTCGCGTCGATGCCGTTGCATCTATGCTATATTTGGATTATTCTAGAAAAGAAGGGGAGTGGATTCCAAACGAGTTTGGAGGCAACGAAAATTTAGAGGCTGTCACTTTTCTGAAAGAATTGAATGAGGCCGTTTACAAATACTTTCCCAATACGCAGACCATAGCGGAGGAATCGACTTCCTGGCCGGGCGTCAGTCGGGCAACTTTCCAAAACGGTTTAGGCTTTGGTATGAAATGGATGATGGGTTGGATGCACGATACCTTGGCTTATTTTCAGGAAGATCCGATCAACAGATCTTACCATCATGATAAGATGACTTTTGCCGGGATGTACACTTTTACAGAAAATTTTATGCTGCCACTCTCACACGATGAAGTTGTGTATGGTAAGCAATCTTTAATCTATAAAATGCCTGGTGATGAGTGGCAAAAGTTTGCTAACTTAAGATCACTTTATCTCTATATGTTTACTTATAGTGGCAGCAAATTGCTGTTTATGGGTGGCGAATTTGGGCAGACCTCGGAATGGAATGTAAACCAATCTTTAGATTGGCATTTATTACAATTCAAACCACATGCGGGCATGAAGAAATTTGTGTCCGACCTCAATGCGGTGTATAGGAATTACCCTGCTTTGTATGAGAAAGCTTTCAGTCCGGAGGGCTTTTCATGGATTGAGATGGCCGATCATACGAACAGTCTTTTTGTATATACCCGAAAGGGGCATGATGAAGAAAATGATTTGTTAATCGTCTTGAATCTAACGCCGGTTGTGCGACGTAATTTTCGCGTAGGAGCAACACATGGGGGCACTTGGGAGTTAGTATTGAATTCTGACGAGACAAAGTATAATGGCAGTGGCGTTTCTGTCAAGAAGAAAGTCGCCACGGATGCTGTTTTTTGGATGAACCAAAAACAGTCTATTGTGTTAGACATTCCGCCTTTAGCGGGATTAATTTTTAAACGCGTTTTATAGGTTATGCAAGTTATTCATTTAAGTATAGAATGTTTTCCTGTTGCCAAAGTCGGTGGCCTAGCGGATGTGGTGGGCTCTTTGCCCAAATATCAACGTCAGTTGGGTGTGGATGCCGCTGTTATAATGCCTTATTTCGACCGGAAATTTACGCAAGATCATGATTTCGAATCGGTCAGCAAAGGAGAGTTTTATCAGGGTTCGGCTTTACTGAATTATGAGGTGCTTCGCGAAAGCAAGGATACATTGGGATTTCCACTTTATCTGATTCGTATTCCCGGTGTATTGGACCGGGAGGAGGTTTATTGTTACCCGGATGAAGCGGAGCAATGGATCGCTTTTCAGCACGCACTATTGCATTATTTGAAAACGAGCGGACTTAAACCGGATGTATTGCATTGTCATGACCATCATGTAGGGCTGATTCCGTTTTTGATCCGCTACACAAATGACTATCGATCTTTGGCAGATATTCGCACTGTTTTTACGGTTCACAACGGACAGTATCAGGGTTGGATGAATTGGAACAAGGGCATTTTGCTTCCAGGATTTGACACCTGGAAATGGGGGCTTTTGGACTGGGATGGATTGATCAACCCATTGGCAACAGCTATTAAGTGCTGTGATGCCTATACTACTGTTTCTGAAGGCTATTTAGAGGAACTCTTTGTAGATGCGAACGGCTTACAAGCCTTGTTTTATGACGAACGGGGGAAATCCCATGGTATTGTCAATGGCATCGACCCTGCTTATTGGGATCCGCTCAGCGATCAGCTTATTATTGAAAATTATGGTATTGCTCAGGTGGATGAGGGCAAATTGGCGAATAAGAAAATCCTATGTACGCAGTACGGATTGGATCCTGCCTTGCCTCTGTTAAGCTTTATCGGGCGATTCGCAACTGAGAAAGGGGCTGATATTTTGGCAGACATTATTAAAGATCTGTTGGGTGGGGCGGAGGCTTCGGTCAGCATCTTTATATTGGGATCTGGCGATGCGAACATACAAAATAGCATTGCGTCATTGACGCAGCAATTCAAAGGTAAGTTAGCCGTATTCTTTGGCTATAACGAAGGTTTGGCCCATCAGGTCTATGCCGCGTCGGATCTCCTGATTATGCCATCGCGTGTGGAGCCATGTGGTTTGAATCAGCTTTATGCATTAAAATATGGAACCATTCCTATTGTACGTAAAATCGGAGGATTAAAAGATACCGTTATTGATGTAGAAGATTCGGGCTATGGTTTTGTATTTGGGGATGTCGATGCTGCCGAGGCTGCGGCGACGGTTCGAAGAGCTTTAACCTATATTTCTGACGAGAAGCAATTTGATGAAATTCGGGCAAATGCCATGGAACTGGATTTTTCCTGGCATAAGTCTGCTCAAAAATATATTGATTTATATAACCAATTACTTAGATGATATGGCGCACAAAGTTGTTTCAATTGTATTAGGAGGAGGCCGCGGAACACGCCTTTATCCATTGACCGACCAGCGGTCTAAACCTGCGGTTCCTATTGCTGGAAAATACAGATTGGTGGATATTCCCATCTCTAACTGTTTGAACTCAGGTTACAACAAGATATTTGTACTGACACAATTTAACTCGGCGTCCTTAAATAAGCATATCAAGAACTCCTACAACTTCAGTATTTTCAGTAAAGGTTTTGTGGATATTCTTGCAGCTGAACAGACCAGTGAGGGGGATAGTTGGTTTGAGGGAACGGCAGATGCGGTACGCCGTACGCAGAAAAACTTAGTGAATGTAGATTATGACTATGTTCTTATTCTTTCTGGAGACCAATTATACCAGATGGATTATTCTGCTATGGTTGATTTCCACGTCGAGGGCGGAGGCGATATTACAATCGCGACAATCCCTGTTACAGGGAAAGAAGCAACTGGTTTTGGAATTTTGAAATCTGACGAAAATGGAGAGGTATCCTCTTTTATCGAAAAACCCAGCAAGGATTTGCTTCAAGATTGGACTTCGGAAGTTCCTGAAGAACTGGAAAAGCAGGGCAGAAATTATTTAGCCTCTATGGGGATCTACGTGTTCTCGAAAGGCGTCATGAAGACACTGTTGGCAGAGAATAAGGGGATGGATTTTGGGAAGGAAATTATCCCGGATGCCATAGGCAACGTCAAGATATTGAGCTATCAATATGATAATTACTGGACTGATATCGGTACGATTTCTTCGTTTTTTGAAGCTAATATTGGTCTGACGGATGATATTCCAGCATTTAATCTATTTGGCGAGACCGTTTATACGCGTGCGCGCATGCTTCCTCCGTCAAAGGTCTCCGGGACCACCTTGAATCATGTGATTGTTTCGGATGGTTGTATTATTCTGGCCGATAAGATTCATCGTTCGGTGATGGGAATTCGATCACGCGTTGGGGCAGGAACCGTTATTAAGATGACTTACATGATGGGGTCCGATTATTATGAGGAACTTACGGAGGTTGTGGAAATGACCAATAGCCAGGAGCCGCCACCTATTGGTGTAGGCGAGCGCTGCTATATCGAAAATGCAATTCTAGATAAAAACTGCCGGATTGGTAATGATGTTCGCATTAAAGGTGGTAAACATTTGCCCGATGGAGACTTTGAGCAATATTCCGTTGTGGATGGAATTATTGTCGTAAAGAAAAACGCCGTGATAGATCATAATACAAGTATTGGCTTGTAATATTTTTGACCCTTCCTATCGAGGGGACGAAAAATCTTAACGAATAAGCGCCTTGTTTTTTGACAAGGCGCTTTTCTTATTCTTCTGTTTTTGGCGTTTCTTTCGCTGTTGGATCTTTGATTTCGCTTTTCGGTTTCTTCTTGCCGAACTCAGCAACTTCAACAATACGCGGAATACTTGATTTCGGAGCCATATGGCGTAGCTTCTTGATTTTTCTTCTTCGTTTGTAGTTTCTGACTAAGCTGCTGCCCTGGTATAAATTCCAGTTCATTAAAAGAACAGAGAACAATACTACTGCTAAACCAATAATTTGCAGTTTGGTCACCTCATGATCGGTGAAGAAGTGCACGAGGATAAGCGCAACGATCGGATTAACATAAGCATAGGTACTTACCTCTGTTGCTGGACGAACCTGCAATAGGAAAATGTAACAGCTAAATGCTAATATGGATCCCATCAGGGCTAAGTAAACCATAGCTCCCCAATATTCTACCGATACGGCTGCCGGATCGAAGCGGCTATATTCGCCGTTTATTAATGCGACCGTCGTAAAGGCTGTTCCTGCTACCACCATTTGCCAAGCGGTTTTTACCATCACATTGAGGTCTTCCTCTTTTGCTGGTGCTAGGGTATCCGCATCACTTGATTTTTCCTTTGTTCTTTCTTTGCTATATTTTGACCACAATGAACCAACCGTCCAACCGATTGTACCTAGGGTTAAGACAATCATGGCTGTTAATTTATTCTCGCTTTCTGCTGATTCGGAGGCTGGTCCGAATATCTGTTCTGCAAACAACATAATCACTCCGATGAAACCTAGCACGAGGCCAAGGATGGTTGTCACACTAGAGAAGTTCTCTTTCCATTTTGGTTTATCTAAAATAATGAACCAGATGGCTGTTGCAGCCGAGAGTATGGAAACGATTGCACTGGAGATGTACTGCTCAGACCAAATAATGGCTGCCATGTCAACAAATAGTAGGAGGAAGCCGACAAAGGCAGCATCCTTTACTGCTTTTTTAATATAAATCTTGTAACCCTTAAAGTAGCAATAGCCCATTAATAGTGTACCCGCAATTATAAATCGGATAGAGCCTAGTACAAAGGGAGGGAAGGCATGCAGCGCCTTCTCGATAAAGAAAAAAGTGGAACCCCAGACCACATAAACGACAGCATAAGCAAAAATAATGATGCTTGCTGATGGGGTAGTTGTATCTTTTACCATGCTGATCTTATTCCTTTGTAGGAATCACTAATTTATTGTCTTCTTTAACTGTTTCTAGAACGATGGTCGTACGTGTTGAGATGATACCTTCAATCTTACTTAGTGAATTGCGCATCAAGTCGACTAAACCCGCCGAGTCGTTCGTTCTAACTTTTATTAAATAGCCGTCCTCGCCAGCGATATCATGCACCTCAAGCACATCGGGAATCTCTGCTAATAGGAGCCCTACTTTTTGCACACCAATGATATCTTGGGTCTTGATAAAGATGAAGGAAAGCATTTTCTGGTCCAATGCTGCGGGATTGATTCGAGCATTATATTGAAGGATAACGTCCTTTTGTTCAAGCTTCTTTACGCGTTCGAGGATGGCAGAGGGGGCCATTCCCAATTCGCGCGCAATGTCTGCGTTGTTTGTGCGCGCATTGTCTTGCATAATCCTAAGGATTTGAAGATCAATTTGGTCTAATGAATATTCTAATTTTGCCATATCGCGCAAATATCGTTATTTCCGAATAAAATTCAAATAAATATAGAATAAAATGAATAAAATTCAGTTTAAAGATCTTGGTGCAGGATATTGTTTATGAGGAGCGTAACGAAATCCGCAGGGACTATACGCTAATATACAGAATTTAAATCGTATATCATTTTTATTTACTGATACTGAACACGATGTATTTTTGCGTTTTTGCGGTTGTTTGCGTGTTTTTCGTAAAATAATGCTTAATAAAAGATTTAAATAGATGTAAAACGCAAAAAATGCAGTTTATTTTATCGAATATTGCGTAATTTAGTGTTTTCAATCTATACAGTCGTGTCGGAAATTTCAAGTTTATTATCCTTATCTGAGTCTCTTTCAGGAGATTTATTCTTTGATGCCAGCAATGTAGAACATCAGACGATGCGCCTTGCCTATTCCACTGATGCATCAGTTTATCAGGAATTGCCGCTTGCGGTTTGCATTCCACATGATATTAACGATTTACAAAAACTGATTCAGTATGCGAAGCAGCATCATACTACGTTAATTCCGCGTACCGCGGGGACTTCCCTTGCAGGACAGGTTGTCGGGTCGGGGATTGTTGTCGATGTTTCCAGATATTTCAATCAGATTTTAGAGGTGAACGTGGAGGAACAGTGGGCGCGCGTGCAACCAGGTGTTATCCGTGATGATCTGAATGCATACCTGCATTCTTATGGTTTAATGTTTGGGCCGGAGACATCGACCGCAAGCCGAGCGATGATTGGTGGGATGATTGGAAATAATTCTTCCGGATTGCACTCGATTGTATGGGGCGACACGCGCGAGAATCTCTTAGCGGCGCAAGTGCTACTGGACGACGCAAATCTGGTGGAGTTTAAGGAGCTAACGGATGCTGAATTCTTTGGCAAGCTAGCCCTGAAGACTAGGGAGGGAGAGATTTATAGAGAAATCAACGGGATATTAACGGATAAAGCGAATCGTGACGCGATTGTTGCAGGATACCCGAAGAGTGAAATTACGCGTAGGAATACCGGCTATGCTTTAGATAGTTTATTGGACAATAGCCAACCCTTTAATTTTTGTCGCTTGTTGGCGGGTTCTGAAGGAACCATCGGAATCATTACAGAGGCGAAGATTAAATTGATGCCTTTACCTCCCAAAGAGATTGGTTTGCTATGTGTTCATTTTAACGACCTGGTTGAATGTATGCGTGGGAATGCGCTGGCATTAAAGTACCATCCTGAAGCATCTGAGCTTGTCGATAAATATATTTTAGATTTTACTGTTGGCCATCCAACTTACCAGTATAACCGATTTTTTATTGAAGGCGACCCACAGGCGCTATTGATTGTGGAGTTCCGTGCCGATAGTATTGAAGAAATTGAGCGAAAGGCCGAAGCATTAAAAATAGCATTGCAAACAGCTCAATTAGGATATGCCTATCCGTTGATTACAGGTTCAGCACAGTGTAACTTAGTGTGGGATGTGCGTAAAGCTGGTTTAGGCTTGATCAGGAACCTACCGGGTGATAATCAACCGGTCAATTTGATTGAGGATTGCGCAGTTTCGCCGGAGGATTTACCGGATTATGTTGCGGATATCCAAAAGCTGTTGGCTGAAGAGCAGGTGCATGCCTCGTACTATGCGCATGCTGGTGCTGGTGAGCTGCATATCGAGCCTTTCATCAACTTAAAATCGGTAGAAGGAAGACGACAATTTCGTTCCATCTTAGAAAAAACGACCGACTTGGTGTTGAAATATAATGGATCCTTAAGCGGCGAGCATGGGGATGGTCGTTTGCGCGGCGAATTTATTGGCAAGGTATTGGGTGAGCAGGTCTACCAGCTTTTGTTGCAGGTAAAGCATGCATTTGATCCACATCGTATCTTCAATGCCAAGAAGATTGTGGACACGCCTCCGATGGATACGCATCTGCGCTATGATCAAGTTCGCGATGGGAAAGACATCAACACTTATTTCGACTTTACACAAAACGAAAGCATTTTACGTCTAGCAGAGAAATGCTCGGGATCGGGGGATTGCAGAAAAACAGAAATTACCGGTGGCACGATGTGTCCATCGTTTATGGCTACGCGCGATGAAAAAGATACCACGCGTGCGAGAGCCAATATGCTACGTCAGTTTTTGACGAACTCCAATAAGGAAAATCGCTTTGATCACGAAGAATTGAAAGAGGTGATGGACCTGTGTTTGAGCTGTAAAGGCTGTAAAACGGAGTGTCCATCGAGTGTGGATATCGCGAAGATGAAAGCGGAGTTCTTACAGCATTATTATGATTCGAATGGAGCGAGCTTCCGTTCTAAGTTAATTGCAAATTTTACGCAGTCGCAGAAGCTAGGTTCCTATGTTGCTCCGATTTATAATTTCTTCGCAACAAATCAGATTACGTCGGGAATCATCAAATCCGTTGTCGGCTTTGCGCCTAATCGTTCCCTACCAAAAGTGCACGGTACGACGTTAAGTGCGTGGGTGAAGAAACAGGAGCCTGCAAAACAAAAAAGGAAAGTTTACTTATTTAGCGACGAGTTTACAGAATATAATGATACCGAGATTGGTATTACGGCTTATAAATTATTGACCGCGCTAGGTTACGAGGTTGTTGTTCCAAAACATCTAGAGAGCGGGCGAACATTTCTGTCGAAAGGTTTCGTGAAGAAAGCGAAGGAACTTGCAAACAAGAACGTCGATATGTTGGCCGATTTGATTAGCGAAGAAACTCCTTTATTGGGTATTGAGCCCTCTGCGATTATTACGTTCCGCGATGAATATGTGGATCTTGTCGATTCGGAAAATAAAATCAAAGCAGTCAATTTGGCGAAGCATGCGCTGATGATAGACGAATTTCTTGTGAAAGAAATAAGGGCAGGAAGAATTCATGCGGAGCAGTTCACTGCGGATAAACAAAAGATCAAGCTGCATGGGCATTGTTATCAAAAGGCATTTAAATTAGTAGACTACACGAAACAATTATTGTCCTTGCCAACGAACTTTGAAGTGGAAGTGATTCCATCGGGTTGTTGCGGTATGGCTGGATCTTTTGGTTATGAGAAAGAACATTTTGAGGTTTCGCAGAAAGTAGCTGAATTGGTCTTATTTCCGACTTTACGTAAAACGGGGGCGGAGTATATAATCGCAGCAGCAGGGACCTCATGTAGGCATCAAATTAAAGATGGTGTGAATCGTAAATCCTACCACCCGGTTGAGATTATGTACAATGCGTTAGTTAACAAGTAAGAAACTTTTTGTATATTAAGCTGTTATAATAGAAAAAGAGAGATTATGAAAAAGATATTAAGCTATTGTTTATTAGCATCTACTGTTGTCGGCTTAGCTGCTTGTGGAAATGCGAATAAATCAGAAGGCTCATCGGCAGATTCTACAGCTACCTCGACCAGCTCTTCTGCTAGTTCCTTAAATCAGCTGACAAATGATCCCAAGGGAGCTCCTCTACATTTTTATTTCAATATGAATGAGGTCGGACAGACGGATTCCTCTGTTGTTTATGATGCAAAATCGCTTTATAACAATGATACCGTTGGTTTTAAACTGGAAGTATTAAAAAATATCGAAGCAGGAATTACAGCGCAAAATACGCCTGATAATGACAAAGGGTTTAGAGTGGGGTCGCTACGTATTTCGAGTTTAGGACCTGTTTCTGATAATTTCATGAAAGCGGTAGGTGATCTTTACGGTATGCAGGCTGGCGGTCCGATGACGGACAGGGCGATATCGCCCATGGTATTCTCCTCAAATAATGAACCTGTGGATCTAAGTAAATCGAAATCCTATAATTTCAAATTATTCTTTGATCAGGCGAATGGGGAGCCGGCGGAGTTTTTTGCAGTAGTCGATAACTATAAAAAGTCATTTGAACTGACTGAAAAAGATTCTACGTTCCGTTCCGCGTTTTTTAATGCGTTGACTGGAAAGTAAAGGAGAGTCAAATAAAGAATTGAAAGCACCCCGTGGGTGCTTTTTTTGTTTCATTTCAGAAACTTCGAGTGCTTTTTCTCTAATTTGAAAGAAATATCGTACTGTCCTATAAAATAGGCCTCTCAAATTCTTTATGTTTATTTAATATCCCCTGCAAGGAAAATAATGTAGTTTTGAATTATAAAATTTATTCCAATTGAAAGTTATCAGTAATGTAATTGCATTTGCTTTAGACCATTCCGGGAGGAACAGGCTTATGAAGTTCTTTGACATCATGATAAAATGGCGAGGTTGGTCCATGACGATAGATAATTGGGCGAGAAATTTTGCTTGCTTATCTGCGCTTGGTTTTACTAATTTTACGAGAATGAGAAATTCCTTCACTTCCATCATGCTATTTTTACTGTTCACCAGTACCGTCTTGAATTTATCGGCACAGGAGATAGGGGTTGTTCGAACAGCATTGGGCAAGGCAGATCATCCAGCATTGGGTGAGATTTCAGGTATTGTTGCTTCGCGAACATATCCGGGGAAGTATTGGGTGCATAATGACAGCGGTGACACTGGCAGGGTCTTCTTAATCGATAGCGTTGCGAAGATGTCTTGTGAATTTCATTTGGAAGGCATTGATGCGAGGGATGTAGAAGATATTGCTTGGGTTAGAGAAAATGGGAAAAATTATATCCTTCTTGCGGATATTGGAGACAATTTAGCGAAGCGTGAAGAGATAAAGCTCTACTATTTCGAGGAGCCCCTGATGGAGGCTGGAGTGACTAAGGACACGATTGCTTCCAAAGCGATTCGAACGATTGTATTAAATTATCCGGATAAAGCGCGGGATGCGGAAGCCATTTTTGTAGACCCAATGGATCAACGTTTCTATCTGATCAGTAAACGCGATTTCTATTCAACGCTGTACAGCGCTGATATTTTCAAATCAAAAAAGGATCGATATATATTGCGCAAGGAGATGGAGTTCCCTTTTACCTTTGTGACTGCCGCAGATATTTCTGAGCATGGCGATGCGATTATCGTGAAGAATTTAACGCAGGTGTTCTATTGGGACAGGAAAACTAAAGGTTCGATAATTAATAGTTTAAGAAGTCCCTTCCAAAAAGTAAGTTATACTGTTGAGCCACAAGGGGAAGCAATCGCATTCGACCATAGCCCATTTACATTTGTCACGATCAGTGAACGTCCTTTTGGATTAGATGCTTATCTTTATCAATACAAATACACTAAACCATGAAAATAAAGTTTACTATTCTATTCTTTCTTCTTGGATTCTCGTTCAGCTTTGCTGCGAAAGTCGATACTTTGTCGGTGCATAGCGCTGCGATGGGCAAAAGCATTAAGACAGTTGTTATTAGCCCGGATAACGGGGGGAAGGACATGCCTGTGCTGTATCTTTTGCATGGCTATTCTGGCGACTACAGCAATTGGGTAAACAAGGTGCCGGCCTTGAAAGAATTAGTTGATCAATTTGGTTTCATGGTTGTTTGTCCGGATGGAGGCTATGGATCTTGGTATTGGGATATTGCAGGAAAAAAAGATTATCAGTATGAAACCTTCGTCAGCAAAGAATTGGTGAACCATATTGATGGAAAATATAACACTGCCAAAGACCGTGCGAAGCGCGGTATTTCAGGATTGAGTATGGGTGGACATGGAGCTTTGTATTTAGCGATACGTCATCAGGATGTCTTTTCTGTGGTGGGCAGTACGGCGGGAGGTGTCGATATCCGTCCCTTCCCAAATAATTGGGAGATGGCTGCGCGTTTAGGCAGTTATGCAGAAAATCCAGAGAAATGGAATCAACATACCGTCATGGAGATGACACATTTGATAAAGCCTAAATCGCTGGAAATTTTCATCGATTGCGGCGTAGATGACTTCTTTTTCGGGGTTAATGAGAAGTTGCACGAGAAGCTGCAGTATATGAATATTCCACACCGCTATCTGACCATGCCTGGTGCCCATAATTGGGACTACTGGAGTAAATCAATTCATTATCAGATGGCTTTCTTCAATGATGTGTTTCATAAACCCAGCGAACCAATTAAAAAGTAATAGTCGGATAAAGCATCTTATTTTTTCAGGAAAACAGAATATTAATAAGGAAGTTAAACTTGCATTAGCGATTTTGAATAACAGCTTGGCTTTTCTATTTTAGTCGAGGATTTTAAAGCTGCCGCTATATATGCTGATCGACTATAAAAAGTGCACATTCCTCTTAGTATGCCTGTTGAGTGTTTTATCGACCTTTGGACAAGAGAAAATTACCTTAAGTGGAATTATAAAAGACGTTAATTCGGGCGAAACATTAATAGGCGCTTTAATTCGCATTCAAGACGCAAATGTTAGCGGCTACTCCAATAATTATGGTTTCTATTCCATTACCCTGCCCGCTGGCGAGCATCTAATCGAGGTATCCTATATAGGCTATAACGGTATTTCACAATCCATTACGCTTACAGAGAATAGGAAGCTAGACTTTGAGCTGAACGACAACTCCACGACAATCGAGGAAGTTGTTGTTTCCGGGAAGCGTCAGAATGAAAATGTAGCGAGTCCGCAAATGGGTAACTTGAAGTTTACCATGGAGGAACTGAAGAATGTTCCGATTCTATTTGGAGAGAAAGATATCTTGAAGACTATTCAGTTGATGCCAGGGGTTGCCTCCGGTGGTGAAGGAAGTTCTAACTTTTACGTTCGAGGTGGCGCAGGCGATCAGAACCTGATCTTACTGGATGAAGCGACCGTATATAATGCATCTCATTTGCTTGGCTTTTTTTCTACATTCAACTCCGATGCGATAAAGGATGTTAATCTTTACAAAGGTGGAATTCCTGCGCAATACGGCGGGAGAATTTCTTCTGTCATGGATATCTCCATGTTGGATGGAAACAATAAAAAGTTTGCAGCCGAAGGTGGAATAGGTTTGATCGCATCGAGATTAAAACTTGAAGGGCCAATCGTTAAAGATAAGAGTTCATTCATGTTAAGCGGGCGCAGAACCTATGCTGATATGTTCCTGAAAGCTTCCAAAGATGAGACTGTGAAGAAAAGTCGCTTGTATTTCTATGATCTGAACGCAAAGATGAACTATAAGCTCAATGAGCGGAATACAGTTTACCTTTCTGGTTATTTCGGGAAGGATGAATTAGGATATGGTGATCTGTTTGGTTTCGACTGGGGAAATGCAACTGCTACCGTTCGCTGGAATCATATTTTTAATGAAAAGCTATTCAGCAATACCACTATGATTTATAGTGATTTTACCTATAATGTGAAAGTCAATAATGATGATTCGGATTTTAAGATAGCCTCAAAGATTAGAAATTGGAACCTGAAGCAGGATTTCTCTTATTATTCCTCCAACAACAATACTTTAAAGTTTGGATTGAATGTGTTGCGCCAGCAAGTCCTACCGGCTAGTTTAAACGCCAGCAGTGAGTCGGCGGTGAATTCTATTAATATCGAGAAGCGTCAAGGAATTGAAGCTGCTGCCTATGTTTCCCATGAGTGGAAGCCGTTTGAACAATTGTCACTTATTTATGGACTTCGTTTGAACGATTTCATGGTGTTGGGGCCTGGTACTTTCTATTCCTTTGATCAAGATGGCGAGCCGACGGATGAAGCGCTGTATGGCAGCTCGATTATTAAGCATCATTTCAATTTGGAGCCACGAGCGTCGATGGCCTACATCTTAAATCCCCAAAATAGTATCAAAGCCAGCTATAACCGCATTGCACAGAATCTACATCAGCTGACAAACACAACTTCGAGTCTTCCGACCGATCAATATGTGTTGAGTAGCTTAAACATCAAACCGCAAATTGCTGATCAAGTAGCTTTGGGTTACTTCCGTAACTTGAACAATGATGCATATGAGCTTTCCGTAGAAACCTTCTATAAGTTCATGGATAATCAGATAGATTTTAGAAATGGAGCCGATTTGCAAGCGAACAAATACCTGGAAGGGGAGCTGTTGTTTGGAATTGGAAGATCGTATGGGGTTGAGTTTCTTGTGCGTAAGAATAAAGGAAAGCTGAATGGTTGGATATCTTACACTTTGGGACGTAGCGAACGACAGTTTGATGGTATTAACGATGGCAACTGGTTTGCAGCGCGACAGGATAGAACACACGATGTGTCGGTCGTAGGAATGTATCAATTATCTAAAAGTTGGAACTTAGGAGCAACCTTTGTATTTAATACCGGAAATGCGATCACTTTCCCAAGTGGAAAGTATCAGATCGATGGGACGACAATGTTCTATTATACCGAAAGAAACGGCTACAGGATGCCGAATTACCATCGTTTGGATTTGTCGGCCAATTATGAACCGAACAAGGAAAACAAGCGTTTTAATTCAAGCTGGTCTTTCGGAATTTACAATGTGTATAACCGAAAGAATGCTTATATCATTGATTTTAGAGAGAATGAACAAAATCCTAATGTGACGGAAGCCTATAAGATTGCATTGTTCGGAATCATCCCTTCAGTTACTTGGAACTTTAAATTTTAAAAGATGCGAAGCATACAGATATACTTATTGTCAATTCTAATTGTACTTAGTTTCGCTTCTTGCGAAGAGAAGATTGATGTAGATTTGAATACCGCAAATGCGAAAGTTGTGATAGAAGCGGATTTGAATAACTTCGATAGGAATCAGGAGATTGTGGTCTCTAGGACAGTCGCTTTTGATGAGAACCGAGCTTTTGAACCCGTTGATAACGCTGTGGTCAGTGTCGTAACATCTTCAGGTAGAACCTATAATTTTGAATCTATTGGTGGAGGACGTTATTCGCATAGCAACATGGGCGTCATTGCGCAACAAGAATACACACTAAATGTTTCGGTGGATGGACAAACTTATAGCTCGAAGACGCGCATGCCGAACTATGTCGAAGTAGACTCTGTCAAAGTTACGAAGGAGAATATCTTCAATGAAGATTACTATTTTGTTAATCTGTGCTTTGATGATCCAGAAGGCGTAGAAAACTATTATAAGTATAATGTTGAGATTCAAAGTGCGGGAGATAATTCCACTCCCATGCAATTCAACTCTGCCTATTCGGATAAGTTTAATGATGGTTTACATGTTACGCATCAAATAGGTGGCAGAAATGCGGAGATAGAAAACGGCGATAAAGTCCGCGTCCGTCGTTACTGTATTGCAAAGGATGTTTATAAATACTGGTCGGAGTATCAGTCAACCAATCCAGGAAGTGCATCACCAGCTAATCCTACCTCCAACATCAGTAATGGTGCTCTAGGCTATTTCTCGGTAGCTGGAGTAAAAGAATTTGTTGTTGAGATTGACGACTCCGCTAGCTTGGAGGATTAAAAGCTAGCGAAATTAAATCCCTTACTTTGTAGTTGATCAATTGCTCTAGGAAGAGCATACTGAACATTCTCAATGGCTTTAATATTGTCGTGAAAGACGATGATGCTTCCTCGTCTTGTGTAGTTGACTGCGTTTTTAAGGCATTGCGACGGACTAATTCGATTATCGTAATCTCCTGTAAGTACATCCCACATAATAACCTTATACTTCTTGGCAACCGCCCTAAGTTGTGACTTTTTAATTCTACCATAGGGTGGACGGAATAAGTGGCTACTAATCAGTTGATCAGCTTTTTCTATATTTTCCAAATAAATGGCGTCATCCGTATTCCAACCTTTTAAGTGGTTGAAGGTATGATTGCCAACCTGATGTCCTTCATCTAGAATACGTTGGAAGATGTCCGGATGCTTGCGAACATTATCTGCCACACAGAAAAAACAAGCTTTTACATTTTTCTCTTTTAGGCAATCAAGAATCCATGGGGTGATCTCGGGAATTGGGCCGTCGTCAAAGGTTAAGAATATATTATCTTTTTCCTCTTTTTGCCTCCAAACTGCATTTGGGTAAAGGTAAGGAAGAATGAAAAGCGGACGGACAAAATGCATGTTGATAGACTACTTTAATATTGGCAAATTTATCAAGATTTAATTATCCATCCAATTATTCAATAAGAAGATGAACAGATTATTCGCTTACTTCCGAATGCGTAGAGAAGAACAGATTGGTTTTTCCATAATGGCGGTATTCATTGCTCTCGTTTTATTCAGCACTTTTATATATGATGTACTTCCCAGAGAGAAGAAAGTGTCTCCTGAAGTCCGAATGCTGGCAGAAGACCTTGTTGCGAATCCGGAAGTCCGACCCGGACGTCCTGAAAGAAGGAAACAGCGAGAAGCGAATAAAATTAGACCCACAGTTTCCTATTTCTATTTTGATCCTAACGACTTATCAGTAGAAGATTGGATGCGATTGGGTTTATCGGAGCGACAGATTAGAGTGATTCATAACTATGAGGCTAAAGGAGGACATTTTCGAAAACCGGAGGATATTGCAAAACTTTACAGTTTATCTGATGAGGATGTGGCTCGTCTTTTACCCTACGTTAGAATTGCCGAAAGACCATTCAAAGAAACGATTTTTGAAAGACCAATGGCAACCAAACCCTACTCCAATTCTTATGAATCGCTGCGTATTAATCTCAACTCGGCGGATAGTGCGGAGTTGACTCAGCTTCGTGGGATTGGCCCGGCCTTTTCCAGGCGGATTGTCAATTTTAGAAACTCACTTGGTGGTTTCCATTCGACCGAGCAGTTAAGCGAAGTTTATGGTCTACCCGAGGAAACCTATCTCCACATCAAAAAACATGTACAGGTAGATAAAGCATCGATTGTAAAGCTGAGAATAAACGAATTGGATGTCAATGCCTTGGCAAAACACCCTTATATCTCTTACAAGCAGGCGAGGACAATGGTAAACTTTAGAGAACATCATGGTCCTTTTAAGTCGATGGAAGATTTAAAAAAGATTCTTTCTCTCGATGAGGCTTTTTTTCGTAAAATTGAAATCTATATAGATTTCAGATGATAGAAGATCAACTTAAAGCGGTAATACGCGATATTCCGGATTTCCCTAAACCAGGTATTGTATTTAAAGACATCACACCATTACTTCAACATGCGGAGCTTGTTGAATTGGCTGTTCAAGAGTTTGCACGTCGTTTGGACAACATCGATTTTGATGTTATTGCTGGTATTGAAAGCCGAGGCTTTCTTTTCGGATTCTTATTAGCCCAACATTTGAACAAACCTTTTATACCTATTCGCAAGCAGGGCAAGCTTCCATATCATACAGTCTCTGAGTCTTACAAGTTAGAGTATGGACAAGCAACCATCGAAATGCATGAGGATGCTTTTCCCGCGGGAACTAGAGTTCTCTTACATGATGACCTTTTGGCAACGGGCGGAACGGTAGTAGCCGCTAGTAAGTTGATTGAAAAAGTAGGAGGGGTGGTTGCAGGTTATACATTTGTCATCAGTTTAGATTTTCTACAAAGTGCAGGTCGATTAACACGTTTTAATGAAAATATTATATCTTTAATCGGTTATCAATAACACTAACATTACAACGTCTAAACGTTATCTATGGAATGGCTGCTGGATCCAAACATCTGGATATCTTTTTTAACACTAACAATTCTTGAAATCGTATTGGGTATTGACAATATTGTCTTTATCTCGATTCAAAGTGCAAAATTACCTGTAGAGCAACAGAAAAAAGCTCGTCAGATTGGTTTGTTATTAGCACTCGTTATGCGGGTTGGTCTATTATTCTCGATTAAATGGATTATGGGCTTAACCGAGCCATTCTTAAACCTTGCCGATACTCTAGGGATTGAGGATCCACAATGGCATCGCTATTTGACATTGTCCGGACGAGACCTCATCTTGTTCATAGGTGGATTATTCTTGATATATAAAGCCACTACGGAGATTCATCATAAAGTGGAAGGTCATATCGAAGCGAGTTCTGGAAGAAGCAAGACCGTTACTTTCTCCAGCGTAATTATTCAGATTATCATACTCGATTTAGTTTTCTCCTTAGACTCCGTTATTACCGCTGTTGGAATGGTAGATCAGATTGGAGTAATGATAGCGGCTGTTATTGTTGCAGTGGGAATCATGTTGCTATCAGCGGAGAGTATTTCCAAGTTTGTGAATGATTATCCATCGGTTAAGATGCTCGCATTAGCCTTCTTATTATTGATTGGTGTCTCGCTTACTGCAGAAGCGTTCGATCAGCATATTCCGAAAGGCTATATCTATTTCGCTATGGCATTCTCCGTACTCGTTGAATTCTTAAATATCCGTGCAGAGAAAAAAGCATTGGAACAGTTAGAAAAAGGGAAAAACAATTAAAAAAAAAGGACCATCCAATAACATTGGATGGTCCTTTTTTTATGCCTATTTATCAGATTCCTCGGAGGGAAACATCTGGTTCGCACTGATTTTACTTTTCTTATAAAGCTTTATCTGCTTTTAAGTTTCCTTGCACTTTATAATAGTTTTCTCCCATCACGCGCACGTTCTGGTTCTTTTCTACAATATAGAAATTACCCTTTTCATATACTAAGAACTCAGAAGTCTGATATAAAGTGTTTTTCACATGCTTATCCACGCTCAACATCTTAACCTTTCCTTCCTCGTTAAATGCAATTCTAACGCAAGCGAGATCTAGGTCGGGATTAGTAAAGTTATATTCAATAACCGAATCTACAGTGTCTAACTCGATAAAACCCGCATATGCTGGCTTATTGAGATCAATCGCTTTAAAACTTGAGAATTCATTATCCCAATCTTTTATCTTCAAATCCTTAGTCTCCTCCTCTTTATCCTTCGTTACGGTTTTATTTACTGTTGGATTTGCTTGTTTTAGCGAGTCTATTTCCTGTTGTATGAAACTAGGAATATCAAAATATGCTTGTGCCTTCTGTTCTGACTTTTTCTCAACTTCAGGAGAGGAACACGCGTGTAAGCCTAAGGCTAGACCTGCGAATAATACAAGTTTTTTCGATAAGTTCTTAGTATACCAATACATCCCCGTTCATTTCTAAAGGAATCTCCAAGTTCATCATCTTCAGAACTGTAGGAGCTACATCTCCCAGTTTCCCATTCTTAATATGCTTATACTCACTATCGATTAGAATACAAGGTACCAAGTTTGTCGTATGTGCCGTATTCACAGAGCCGTCCTCATTCAACATATATTCCGAATTACCATGATCGGCAAGAATAATAAACGAATATCCTTCTCTAAGACCCTGATCAACTACCTGCTTGGTCATACTATCCACTTTCTCTACAGCTTTCACTACTGCTTCAAAAACGCCCGTATGACCTACCATGTCTGGATTGGCAAAATTTAAACAGATGAAATCAGGGTGATTTACTACCATATCTTCGCAGATAGCGTCTGCGATGCCTTGCGCGCTCATTTCTGGTTGCAGATCATAAGTTGCAACCTTCGGCGAAGGGATCAAGATGCGAGATTCTCCTTCAAACTGCTCTTCGCGTCCTCCGGAGAAAAAGAAAGTCACATGCGGATACTTTTCGGTTTCCGCGATGCGAACCTGTGTCTTGTGCTGAGCCGATAATGTTTCTCCCAAGGTCTTTGTTAAATTATCCTTTTGGAAGATCACTTTAACGCCTTTGAAAGTATCGTCGTATGAAGTCATCGTCACATAATATAAATCCAATGGATGCATATCATATTCCGGGAATTCCTGTTGAGTTAATGCGATCGTGATCTCTCGGCCACGGTCTGTCCGGAAGTTATAGCAAATCACCACGTCGCCATTTTCTATCGTTGCGATAGGGGTGCCGTCTGGTTTTACCATAACGATTGGCTTCACGAATTCATCCGTTACATCATTGGCATAAGAAGTTTCGATCGAAGCGATCATATCAGTTGACGGAGTTCCTAATCCTTTTGTCAGTAAGTCGTAGGCTTCTTTTACCCGCTCCCAGCGATTATCACGGTCCATGGCATAATAACGGCCGATCGCCGAAGCGACAGTGCCGACGGAGGATACTAAATGCTGATTGAGCTCTCGCATATAGCCAACACCGCCATTCGGATCGGTATCACGACCATCTAAGAAAGCATGGATGAAAACCTGATCATTACCGAGCTCCGCATTCCTTGCAGCATCGCAAAGCGCTTTCAAGTGTAGAATATGGGAGTGCACCCCGCCATCAGATAGCAATCCAATGAAATGTACTTTCTTATTATTTTCTTTGGCGTAATCGAATGCCCGCTCTAATGTTAAATCTGAATTGAATATCCCTTCGTTTGCAGCTTTATTAATGCGCCCCAACTCCTGGTAAACCGTGCGTCCGGCACCTAAATTCATATGTCCAACCTCCGAATTACCCATCTGTCCTGCAGGTAAACCTACGGCTTCACCAGATGCCTCCAGTTTAGAATTTGGATAAGTTGCTAGTAAGTAGTCTAGGTATGGAGTTTTTGCAGCTAATACAGCGTTTGAATTGTCTTCTTTTCCGTAGCCTAATCCATCCAGGATTAATAATGCTACTCTTTTTTGATCAGAACTCATTACACAAATATAATATTAATGCAGCGAAAAGTATAATTATGATGGTTAAGCTTAGATTTTGTTAAAAATAATTATCCTTGGCATAGTTTTGGTTGTAAAAATTGGAATTTTAGAGCGATAAACTTTGATATTTTTAGAGAAGTTCCGATCATTGGAGTTTTTAGAGTCATGATACATCATTTAAAAATAAGCTGCAGACCATTATTATTTTTATGCTATGCCCTTCTTATTTTGCCATTATTGTCATTCAGCGCGTATTATAACGACGTTGGAAATGAGATAATGGAAGCTTTTAAATCGAACAATGCAAAAGCGATTTCGAACTATTTCGGATCGAATGTTTCTTTGTCTATTAAGAGCGATGGTGGCTATTATTCAAAATTTCAGGCCGAGATGTTGCTAAGTGATTTTTTTCAAAGCAATAAGACCTCAGAGATCAAACAGGTGCAAAGAACTTCGCAAAGCAATAACAGTTTTTATATCGTTTACCAATTAAAAACGTCGGTCGGAACCTACCGGGTTTTTACGAAGCTTAGCCAAATCTCGGGAGAGACTCAAATTGCTGAACTTAGAATAGAATAACATACATTTTATTGGATTTATCTTTTATTTAAAGTAATTTTTATTCATCTTCGCTTAATTTTACATTAATAAATGGAGAAAGAATTTAAAGAAAAGCTATTGCAATTTGTTGAAGAAGCAATAAAAGAGGACGTTGGGCCAGGAGACTATACCACTCTTTCTACTATTGACGAATCAAAGCAAGGTGAAGCTCAGCTATTAGTTAAGGAATCGGGGATTATTGCCGGTATTGAGGTAGCTAAGGAAATATTTTTAGCCATTGATCCCAATTTACATTTCGAAATACTTTTAAAGGATGGTGATACGGTGAAATACGGAGATATCGCATTTCGCTTGAGAGGAGCTATCCATACTATACTCAAAGGAGAACGATTGGTTCTCAATGTCATGCAACGTATGTCTGGAATTGCAACACAAACGGCAAAGTATGTGGCAGCAATCGCGGGGACCAAAGCTCGCGTTCTAGACACGCGCAAAACAACGCCTTTACTGCGTTTCTTAGAAAAGAAAGCTGTAGAGTTAGGGGGAGGGGTAAACCATCGCTTCGCGTTGTATGATATGATTCTCATCAAAGACAATCATGTTGACTATGCTGGTGGCATTACAGCCGCTGTTAATTCGGCCTTATCGTATAAGCGCGAGCATAACTTAAACATACCTATCGAAGTAGAAGTGCGCAACTTTGACGAGTTGAAAGAAGTTATTGCTATCGGTAAAGTAGATCGTGTTATGTTCGACAACTTTACGCCGACACAAGTGAAGGAAGCCGTTGACCTTGTAAACGGTCAATTGGTTACTGAAGCTTCTGGTGGAATCACCCTCGATACGATCGCAGAATACGCAAAACAAGGAGTTGATTTCATCTCTGTTGGAGCTTTAACTCACTCGGTTAAAAGTCTGGATTTGAGCTTAAAAGCAAAACTTATTTAGTAAATTGCTGTATATGATTTCAATCTATCTCGTAGGAATAGTCATATTAGCATATTTATTCGGATCGATCCCTACCGCGGTTTGGTTTGGACAAGCATTCTATGGTGTTGATGTACGTGAGTATGGTAGTGGGAATGCAGGGGCCACCAATACATTTCGTGTTCTCGGAAAAAAAGCAGGCTCCGTGGTGATGTTTGTCGACATCCTAAAGGGCTGGACAGCAACTAATTTACCTTATTTATTAGATAGTAGCGTGGTGGGTAATCACGATGCCCCACAATTTGTAAATTTCCAGCTTGCCCTAGGCGTAATAGCTGTATTAGGACACTTGTTTCCGATATTTGCTGGTTTCCGTGGCGGTAAAGGCGTGGCTACATTATTTGGGATGGTCTTGGCAATACATTGGCCCGCAGCCCTATGCTGTGTCACGGTCTTCCTACTCGTATTATTTATATTCCACTACGTTTCGCTAGGATCCATCTTAGCGGGATTTACTTTTCCATTTAGTATTGCTTTCATTTTTAAGACCACCGTACCTTCGGTTTTATTGTATGGCATTGCAATCTGCGCGTTGATTTTAGTCACTCATCAGAAAAACATCGAACGCCTACTCAAAGGCAAGGAGTCTAAAATATTTTTATTCAAGAAAAAATCATCCGGTTAAACTTTTGGGTACAAGTTTTGTTTAATCTTTGTAAAACATTATTTGTATTGAGTAAACTTAATAACAACGTTTATGAAAAGAATTTTTAAATATACGGCCATGTTAATGTTGGGGGCTTCGATTGCAGGATGTGCGACATCAGCAATCACTGGTCGTAAATACCTAAAATTGGTAGATTCTCAACAGATTAATGATCAAGCTGCACTTGCCTATAAAGACTTTTTAAGCAAAAACAACTCGAAAGTAGTTACAGGTACGGCTGCTGCAACCCAGGTTAAGCGTGTCGGTAGCAATATCGCTGTGGCTGCAAACCAGTACTTAAAACAATTGGGAATTGCAGACAAATTTAACTTCAACTGGGAGTTTAACTTGATCGAGAGCCCGGATGTCAATGCATGGTGTATGCCAGGCGGTAAAGTGGCAGTTTATACTGGTATCCTTCCGGTAGCGAAAAATGATGCTGGACTAGCAACAGTTATGGGACATGAGATTGCACACGCAATCGAAGAACACTCTGTTTCTCAGTATTCAAATGCTATGGCAGCACAATACGGTGCACAGATTTTAGGTGCTGCAGGTGCAATGTCTAACAGCAAATACATCGGTATCTTTAACCAATTGTATGGTATTGGCTACCAAGTAGGCTCATTACGATTCTCCAGAAACGACGAATTAGCAGCTGATAAAGCCGGTCTTATTCTGATGGCAATGGCGGGTTATGATCCAAATGAGTCAATCAAATTCTGGGAAAGAATGGCACAAGGTAAGTCAGGAAACCCACCAGAGTGGTTAAGTACTCACCCTAGCGATGCTCGTCGTATTGCGCAATTGCAAGCGATGATTCCAGAGGTAATGAAGTATTATAAGAAATAAACAAACTAGTATATACTAAAAAAGGAGCTCCCTAACGGGGCTCCTTTTTTTTGCCTATAGTATTTAGTATTTAGTACTTAGTATTAAGACCTATGGCGAAACATCCTGCTTCTTCCTTAAATCCTTCCTTTCCTGGTTCAGACGAAACATTACTAGCGTCAAATAGATTCTAGCGGACATAGAAAAACAAAATCCCCAACGCCATATAGGACGCCCTAGGTCTAAATACTAACTACTAACTACTAAGTACTACCTACTAAATACTAGTACAAGTCAAACCCAATGTATAACCCTTTCATAACCCTTTCAAAGCCCTTTCAGAACCCTTCGGAAAGGGCTTTGAAAGGGTTGTGATATGGGATAAGAAAGGCTATGACTTGAGGATGGTAAGTTCGGGTTATATTCTTGGGTTTATTGGTTATTCTATTTGATGCTGTTTGAAAATTATTTATTTTAATTTTTATTGTTACATTTTTGCTTTAAAGGCGACTAACCTAATATAACAACAAACAACATGAACTTAACGATTAGTAATTTAAACAAAACTTATGGTAACGGCGTGAAAGCGCTAGATAATGTTAATTTGACGATAGGGCCGGGTATGTTTGGTTTATTGGGTCCAAATGGTGCGGGGAAATCATCGCTGATGCGTACTATCGCCACTTTACAAACACCAGATTCTGGAGATATTACTTTTGGGGACATCGATATATTGAGCGATAAGAATGCGTTACGTCGCGTTTTGGGATATTTGCCACAGGAATTTGGAGTTTATCCTAACTTATCCGCCGAGGAACTGTTGAACTATTTTGCTAATCTGAAAGGAATCAGCGCTAAAGCCGATCGCCAAAAGATCGTTACGGAAGTGTTGCAGGTCACCAATCTTTACGACGTGCGCAAAAAGAGCGTAAGCGGCTATTCTGGTGGTATGAAACAACGTTTCGGTATTGCGCAGATGTTGTTGAATAATCCGAAATTAATTATTGTTGATGAGCCGACGGCGGGATTAGATCCTGCAGAGCGGCATCGATTTTTAAATGTTCTTCGCGAGATCGGGGCGCAGCATACGGTTATCTTCTCGACTCACATTGTGGATGATGTTCGTGAGTTATGCCACGAATTGGCGATCATGAATGGTGGTCGTGTGCTGTTCCGGGGCTCATCGCAACAAGGCGAGGAGCAGTTGAATGGTAAGATCTGGACGAAGCGCGTTGAACGTAGCGAGTTTGATGCTGCCAACGCAACCCATAATATCATCTCTTCGAACTATAATCAGGACAATACGCTCAATATCCGTGTGATGAGCGATGTGCAGCCCGACGAATCTTTCCGCTCGGTGAGTCCTATCCTAGAAGATGTTTATTTTGTAGCCCTTAAAAACGATAGCGTCAATGTTTAGTACCATCTTTACTTTCGAAGTAACACGCTGGTTTAAACAGCCTGTTTTCTATGTCTATTGCGTTATTTATTTTGCTTTAGCCTATTTTACGACGATCGCTGCATTGGGTGCTTTCGACGCTGTTTCTGCAACGACATCGACTCCTGTATATGTCAATTCGCCATTAAATATCGCGGGATTCTTCAATAGTTTTTCTACGCTGATTTATTTCCTGTTGCCGACCATTATCGGCGCGGCGGTGTATAGAGACTATCTGTATCACGTACATAACCTATTATTTTCATATCCGCTCGACAAATTAAGTTATCTGTCGGCGAAGTTCCTGAGCGCATTATTGGTTGTCAGTTTTGTGGCGATCCTGACAATATTAGGCTATTACATGGCTCAATTTCATCCCGGAATCGATCAGAGCATGTTGGGGCCAAATCGTTTGGACGCTTATTTCAGCGGTTTTCTATTGGTTGTATTACCAAACTTTCTATTGTTCGGGAGCATTATTTTTGCTTTGGTTACCTTCAGCAGGAACATATACGTTGGCTTTGTCTTTGTGCTGCTTCTGTTGTTATTGCAGTCGGTGCTTGATATTGCTACTCGAGATGCCGATAACCGCTATTTGGTTGCGCTGTTAGATCCGTTTGGTTTCCAGCCAATTACCTATTATACAAAGTATTGGAGCGTTGAAGAACAGAACAATAACTTATTACCGATGACGGGCGTAATGCTCTATAACCGCCTTATTTGGTCGGGTTTGGCAGTGCTGATCTTAGGTTTGGTCTATTACAAGTTTTCCTTCTCGCAATTGGGCATTAGCTTCACACGTTCAAAGTCTTCTGAGCGCGTTACGAAGAATAACTTCGGTAGTATTATTAAGATTGATTTGCCAAAAGTCGGGATATCGCATTCTTTTTTCAGCAATTTAAAACTGAGCTGGCGATTGAGCCACATCGATTTCAAATATGTGGTTAAGAACTGGACCTTCATCATCCTGTTGCTGATAGCTGCTTTATTTGTATTGGCGGTGATGTCTGTTGGGGGAATGCTATATGGAACGGTGACTTATCCGGTTACCTGGCAGGTCCTGCAAACGATGGGTGGAATATACAGTTTCTTCCTCGTGATCATGATCTTGCTGTTTGCGGGAATGCTTATACAGCGTGATCAACAGAGTAATATGAAATTGCTGATCGACTCGACATCCGTTCCTAACTGGGTATTATTGAGTTCCAAATTTATTGCTTTAATGAAGATGACGATTGCTGTCCTCATCATCAGCATGCTGACCGGTATAATCTATCAAATATATAATGGCTATTTCAAGTTCGAGATTGGACATTACCTGTACGAATTGTTTATCCTGGACTACTTGAAATATGTGGTATTGATAGGTTTTGCTTTATTTATACATGGCTTCTTCCGTAATTACTTCGTCGGGTTTATCGTTTGTCTAATCATTGTTTTAGGTATTCCGTTTCTTTCCAAGATTGGTGTTGAGCAGGCGATTTATAAATTCAATAACGGCGCTAGCTATCAATATTCGGATATGAATGGCTATGCCGATATCCGTCATTATTTATATTATCGATTATATTGGTTGTTGTTTACCGCTGTCTTATTTGCCTTGACTTTATTGTTCTGGCGTCGCGGTATCATCTCGAACGTGAAAGATAGATTGCAACAATTTGCTCTGCGTTTTAAGGCGCCTATCGTAATTCCAGCGTTACTGTCGTTGATTGCTTTCGTCGGATTAGGATATGCGATATACTATGTAAACAATGTCGTTTCGACGCGCTATTCCAACAAAGAAAAAGAGTTGCAGCAGGTAGATTATGAGAAAAAATACAGGCATTTCCAAGATTTGCCTATGCCACGATTGGTGAGCGTATTTGCGAAGGTCGATATAGCCCCGAAAGACCGTCATCTTCAGGCAGAGGGCGATTTTATCTATGTGAATAAAACGGCGCAGCCTATCGATTCGATGTTTATGCGATTTAATGGATCCGTGAAGACGATTGTTAATTTGGATCGTAAGATTAAAAATACGGTGAAGGATAGTATTTTGGAAGTCAATATCTATCATTTGCAGGAGCCTTTGATGCCTGGTGATAGTTTGAAAATTAAGTATCAACTTACTAGCCTTTCGAATACATTCTTGATGGATCGTTCCTTGATATTGGAAAATGGGACATTCTTTAACAACTCCGTTTTTCCATCTTTGGCATACGAAGATGGTGTAGAGCTTGTTGACAATAGGGTTCGTGAGAAGTATAAATTGGCGCCACGCGATCGTATGGCCGACCCGCGCGACAGCAGCAAATTGGGGAATACCTATATCTCGAAAGATGCCGATTGGATTGACTTTGAAGCGATCGTAAGTACGAGTCCTGATCAGATAGCGATTGCGCCAGGATACTTGCAGAAGGAATGGGAGGAGAATGGAAAGAAGTACTTCCATTATAAAATGGATAGCCCTATCCTTAACTTTTACTCGTTTATTTCGGCGAAATATGAGGTGAAGAAGGAAAAAATGAACGGCAAGAATATGGAGATTTACTATCATAAAGGACATGAGTATAATCTGGAACGTATGATGGCTTCGATTAAGAAATCGTTAGGATATTACGAGTCGAATTTCAGTCCATATCAGTTCAATCAGTTGCGTATTATTGAGTTTCCTAGTACGCACGGTACGTTTGCACAAGCTTTTGCGAATACGGTTCCATTTTCCGAGAGCATCGGTTTTATTGCAAAAGTAGACGATGAAAATCCAAATGCAGTAGATTATCCGTATTCGGTCGTAGCACATGAGTTTGCGCATCAATGGTGGGCGCATCAGGTGATTGGGGCAAATGTGAAGGGGGCTACCATGATGTCGGAATCTTTAGCTGAATATAGTTCCTTGAAAGTGTTGGAGCACACCTACGGCAAAGGACAGATGCGTAAGTTTTTGAAGGATGCTTTGGACCAATATTTAATGGGGCGTGCGAGTGAACAATTGAAGGAGAATCCGTTGATGTTTAATGAAAATCAACAATACATTCATTATAATAAAGGTTCGTTGGTGATGTATGCGATGAGTGACTATTTAGGAGAAAATGCATTCAGCGGCATGTTAAAGGAATATATTGCAAAGACAGCTTTTCAAAATCCACCTTATACGACTTCAATCGAGTTTGTGGATGTACTCAGAAAGCACACGCCAGATTCGTTGCAATACTTGATCAAAGACATGTACGAAACAGTGACGCTATATGATAACGCCATCGAAAATGCCAGCGTTAAGCCGCTCAAAGATGGTAAATATGAGGTGAGCATGGACTTTAAGGTTTCGAAATATCGCACGGATGAGAAGGGAAAGCGTAGCTATGAGGATGTGAAGGGGGCGAAGCTTTCGGAGAAGATGAAAGATAGCGATAAGCGCACTGTGGAATCCCTGCCTTTGCGCGATTACGTTGATATCGCGATTTTCGGTTCACCGAAGAAAGAAGGGAAGTATGAGCATGAGCATGCGCTTTTAGAAAAGCGGGTTAAAGTAGATCGTATTAAAAACCGTTTGACTTTTGTTGTTAATGAGAAGCCTATTGCGGTAGGGGTAGACCCTTATAATAAATTGATCGATACAGATTCTAATGACAATCGTCATACATTTTAATTGATTGTTCTTTACCTTTGGTAAACAGCAAAAACCAGAGAGCCATGGATAAGATTGTGAACTTACAACCTGTGCTGGAGCATGACCATTATTTGCTACTTCCTTTACAAGCGGATGATTTCGAAGAACTATATACCGTTGCTTCGGATCCTAAAGTTTGGGAGCAGCATCCGAATAAAGACCGATGGCGTCGTGATGTCTTTACGAATTTCTTTGAAGGTGCACTAAATAGTGGTGGCGCCTTCAAAGTTATCGATAAGGATAGTATGGCGGTTATTGGCTGCACGCGATTTTACGATAGAGAGCCCGAGAATGATAGCATCCATATAGGCTATACATTCTATGCAACGAACTACTGGGGTTCGGGGGCAAATCATGCTGTGAAGCGCATGATGCTAACCTACATTTTTCCCTATGTTTCGAAAGTCCTTTTCCATATTGGAGCGGAGAACTTACGTTCGCAGATTTCCATCGAGCGCCTGGGTGCTATTAAGATTGATGAGAAGGAAGTGGCCTATTATGGAGAGGGCGTGAAGAAGAATTTTGTTTACTTAATTGATAAAAGCAATTGGCAGAACTTAGAGGGTTAATCGAGCGATACGAGTCGAATGATTATCAGGTATTGGTTGATATATGGGAATCTGCTGTAAAAGCTACTCATGATTTTTTGGCAGAGGAGGACTTTCTGTTTTTCAAAGATGCGATTCCGAACGAATATCTGCCTCTGTTGAAGATCTATGTTTTTCGAGCGGAGACTATTCTCGGATTTATGGCAGTAAATGAGCAGCATTTAGAAATGTTGTTCGTGCATGATGCGGTTCGCGGCTGTGGAATTGGGAAGCAACTGTTGGGTTATGCTGTTGAAGTGCTTGGTGTAAATTCTGTGGATGTAAATGAGCAGAATGAGCAGGCGGTTGCATTCTATCAAAAGCAGGGATTTAAGGTCGCTTCGCGTACGGAGAAGGATTCTCTGGGTAAAGATTATCCGGTTCTTCTCTTAGTTATCGATTAAGTATTTCGTATTTTTGGGCTTTATAAAAGTTTGAGTCCCCATAAAACATGAATATTCAAGACCTTATTATTAAGGATAAAGAACCAGTTAATTTAAATGATGTTTTCCTAAGCGAGGAAAACCGATTGCAGATCGAGCAATTGATTAAAGAACAGTTATATGTTGAAGATCTTCAACAGTATGGCCTCCCGGTAAACAATAAGGTTTTGCTATTCGGCAGCTCCGGCTGTGGGAAAACAACGACGGCAAAGGCGATTGCCCATGCTGTGGAACGCCCCTTGATCGTATTGAACCTAAGCAATATCATTAATTCTAGAATTGGGGAGACCTCCCAAAATATCAAGCAGGTATTCGATCGTGCAATCCGCGATAAGGCGGTGCTATTTCTGGATGAGTTTGATCAGATTGGAAAGGCGAGGGGCGAGGATGAGAACGATGTTGGCGAGATGCGCCGTTTGGTGAATACCATGATCCAACTGATAGATTATTTGCCCGAGCAAGTTATGCTCATCTGTGCAACGAATCATATTGACATCATAGACTTTGCGCTGATTCGTCGTTTTCAGTTAAAGATCAGTTTTGAAATGCCATCCGACGAAGTATTGGATACCTATTATAATAAGTTGCTTGCGCGTTTCCCAAGCGAATTGCAGCAGATTGAACGTCGCTATAATATCTCTTTCGCGGAAGCGAAGGATTATACTTACACGCTTGTAAAAGCGAAGTTGATCGCCGCATTGGAAGGAAGGCATCAGAAAATTGTTGAGTAGGTATAAGACGTTAGATTTTAGATTTTAGACCCGATCATGGTCATCCTTACATCCTTCCTTTCCTTGTTCAGACAACTCATTTGAATTACGGTTTGTCTTGAACCAGGAAAGGAAAGATTTTAGGATTGACAGGATGATTGGTATACCGTATAAATGAGGGACATATTGAGCGCCATAGGTCTTTATACTAAGTACTTATTACTAAGTACTATCTTGAACCAGGAAAGAAAGGATTTAAGGATTGACAGGATCTTGCGTCATGGGTCTAACTACTAAATACTTACTACTAACTACTATTTCTGTTCAAGACAATATACATTCCGACGATCAGTGTCTGATATCTAAAACCTAATATCTCACATCTAAATCAAACATCTAAATAACAAAAAAGGCGGTTCGAAGAACCGCCTTTTTGTTATTTGTACATTTGCTCGCGTTGTGCTTTTACAGCATCGGAGTTGATGTATTCGTCATACGTCATGAGTTTGTCGATGATTCCGTTTGGAGTAAGCTCAATGATGCGGTTTGCCACAGTTTGGGTCAACTCGTGGTCACGAGATGTAAACAGCATCGATCCTTTGAAATCGTTCATACCGTTGTTTAATGCGGTAATGGATTCCAGGTCCAAGTGGTTGGTAGGTTCGTCGAAGATTAGGAAATTAGCTCCTTGTAACATCATACGAGAGAACATACAACGCATTTTCTCACCACCGGATAGTACTGAACATTTCTTCAATACCTCTTCACCCGAGAATAACATTTTACCTAAGAATCCGCGGATGAATTGCTCATCAGCGTCAGGTTTCGTAGTGTAGTCTCTTAACCAGTCAACGAGGTTCTCATCCTTTCCGTCGAAGAACGCAGAGTTGTCTATAGGCATGTCTGCTGGCGTAATTGTTACGCCCCATTTGAACTCACCTTTATAGTCTTGATCACGGCCTGTTAGGATATCGTAGAATGCTGAGGTCACTAAGTTGTTTTCCGCAAGGACAGCAATCTTATCACCTTTATTCATCATAAATGTGATGTCTTTGAAATAAACTTCACCGTTCTTGGTTTTGCTTAATCCTTCGACATTCAAGATTTGATCTCCAGGCTCTCTATCCATCATGTTGAACATGATAGCAGGGTATTTTCTGTTTGAAGGCTTGATCTCGTCGATATTGATCTTGTCCAAGGCTTTCTTACGAGAAGTTGCTTGTTTCGATTTGGAAGCGTTGGCCGAGAAGCGACGGATAAACTCCTGTAGTTCTTTAACCTTATCTTCCATCTTCTTATTCTGATCAGCACGTTGTTTCAATGCTAATTGAGAAGACTCGTACCAGAAGGTGTAGTTACCAGAGTAGATTGACATCTTGCTGAAGTCGATATCCACAATGTGCGTACATACAGCATCTAAGAAGTGACGGTCGTGGGATACGACCAATACGATCGCTTCGTAAGAAGCAAGGAAATCTTCCAACCAAGCAATGGTATTGATGTCCAAGTCGTTGGTAGGCTCATCCAGAATCAGGATATCCGGGTTACCGAAAAGTGCTTGTGCTAATAGGACACGAACCTTTTCATTACCATCCAATTCCTTTACTTGCTTATAGTGTTGTTCTTCTTTGATTCCTAAGTTGCTCAATAGGGTTGCTGCATTGCTTTCCGCGTTCCAGCCATCCATTTCTGCGAATAAACTTTCTAACTCACCCGCACGCTCTCCGTCGGCATCCGTAAAGGGATCTTTCATATAGATTTCATCCTTTTCTTTCATGACTTTGAATAACTCTTGGTTACCCATCATGACTGTTTGGATTACTGAGAATTCGTCGAATGCATAGTGGTTCTGGTTAAGAACGGACATGCGCTCACCTGGAGTAAAAGAAACTGATCCTGTACTTGGATCTACTTCTCCTGATATGATTTTTAGGAATGTAGATTTACCAGCACCATTGGCACCAATAATACCGTAACAATTTCCGGGAGTAAATTTTAGGTTGACATCTTCGAATAGAATACGTTTTCCATAGCGAAGAGATAAATTTGATACATTAATCATGCTGCAAAGATACGCTTTTCGATTGGATTAGTGTACGGTCAAGTCGCTAATAATTAGGGACTGATTAGTAGTCGATTTGATAAATTGAAAATAAATTTCAGTAGTCGATAGTACTCAGCCTGAAAAATACTGTTTATACTATTGAACGAACCTCATTCTTTCGCGTCGTTCGAACATAATAAAGCCAATTATGACCGTGAGGATTACAGAATTATTGTTGGATAAGTATCTATCCGATAGTTGCTCCAAAGAAGAACTGAAGTTCGTAGAGGAGTATTTAAGTTCGATCGAAGGAAAGCAACATCTAGATCAATATTTGGATAGGGCATGGGAGAATGTTTTGAAAGAGCGAGTGGATGAGACGGTGCTAGAAGTATGCAGAAAGATGTTTTTGGAGGAGGTTGAAAGGGAAAAGCACATGGAAGATCGCAATGGGAAGAGATAGTCTCGACTAGCAGGCTAATTAGCATTTAAGACAAACCAACTAAATAATAACCATAGCAAATTGGAGCATAATACAACAATTAATTAGGGCATCTCATTGAAATACTGAACGGCAAAACGCTGTTCTAAACATCATCATTCGATAATAATTAACCAAAATACACTTTAAGTTTTGACAGAATTTTTATGACTAATTACTTAACTATATGGATTTATTTTTAATTTTTAACAAAGCAAAGTCGTTTTGGATAACAACATTTTCTTTGATGTTGGTTTTATGCTGTGTATCGAACGCTGAGGCGAATGGTATTGATTTGATAAAAATCCAAAGAACGATTAAAGGGGAAGTGCGTGATCAGGCGGGTAATCCATTGTCTGGAGCTTCGGTGATGATCAAGGGAACATCTCAAGGACTGTCAACGGATTCAAAAGGACAGTTTACACTTCAGGTTCCTGCGGATGCAGTTCTCCAAATTCGATTATTAGGCTATGAAGGGCAAGATATTGCTGTTGGTACTCGTGACTTTATCAGTGTTCGTCTGAAGGCTACAAGCACCGTTCTAGATGATGTCGTCGTGACGGGCTATCAGATTGTGAGTAAGCGACAGTTTACTGGCGCTTCGACCAAGATTAACACCGAAGATGTCCGTCGCGACGGTATTGCCGATGTCAGCAGAATGTTGGAAGGGCAAGTTGCGGGTGTTTCGGTTCAGAATGTGTCGGGGACATTTGGTGCTGCTCCTAAAATCCGTGTCCGGGGTGCAACTTCCATCAGCGGGGACAACAAACCCTTATGGGTTGTTGATGGGATGATCCTAGAGGACATTATCAATATTTCTAACGAGCAGCTGTCGACTGGTGACCCAGCGACATTAATCGGCTCCTCTGTTGCGGGATTAAATCCCGACGATATTGAGAGTTTCGAGATCTTAAAAGATGCCGCTGCGACTTCTCTATATGGCGCCCGCGCCATGAACGGGGTGATCGTGATTACCACTAAAAAAGGTCGGGTCGGCACGCCTTTGGTTTCTTACACAGGAAATTTCTCGACCTATCTTAAACCTTCTTACGGTCAATTCAACATCATGAATTCCCACGATCAGATGTCTATGTATGCTGAATTGCAGCGCAAGGGCTGGTTGAATTATGGGCAAACATCGCGGTTCGCAAATGGGGGTGTCTTCGTTAAGATGGCCGATTTGATCAATCAGTATGACGAATCGAATGGACAATTTGGATTGAAGAATGATCCTGCGAGCAGACGCGCCTTTTTGGAGCGCTATGCGAATGCAAATACCGATTGGTTTGATGTACTGTTCAATAATTCGCTGATGCAGGAACATGCATTAAGTGTTTCGATGGGTACCGAAAATGGTCAGTTGTATGTATCTACTAGTTATTTGAACGATAATGGTTGGAGTAAAGCCGATGCGGTTCAACGTTATACGGGGAACGTGCGGGCAACTTTTACCCCAAGTAAGCGCCTGAACTTTGGAATAATCGCCCAAGGTTCCATACGTGATCAAAATGCACCGGGAACTTTAGGTCGAACCAGTAATCAGGTTACGGGGAGTTTTGATCGTGATTTTGATATCAACCCGTTTAGTTATGCATTGAATACAAGCAGAGTGCTTACACCGTATGACGAACATGGTAACCTTGAATATTTCAGACGCAATTTTGCACCCTTCAACATTCTTAACGAGTTAGAATACAATAATATCAAGCTGAACTTTATTGATTTCAAGATGCAGGGTGATTTGCGCTATAATATTCTAAATAACCTTAAGTTTTCTTTTGAAGGAGCATATCGATACGCCGTCACCAACCAAGAGCATAATATTCATGAAAACTCGAATATGCCTAATGCGTACCGCGCGGATGCAGATGCGACGATCCGAGAATCGAACCGATTCCTGTATCGCGATCCGGATAATCCAGAGGCGGAGCCTATTGTTATACTACCTTATGGAGGGTTCTACAATACCGACGATGTTAATATGGTTAGTTACATCCTGCGGAATTCGTTGGACTATAATGTAAAACTCGCTAAAGACCATAAGCTGAACACTTACGCCTTTATGGAGCTACGTTCAGCAGACAGAAAGTTTAAGCAATTCAACGGATATGGCTATCAATTTGATAAGGGCGGTGTGCCGTATGTAGACCCTAAGTTTCTGAAAATGATGGTCGAAGCGAATGCCAACTATTTTGAGATGTCCAAACGAAAGGAGCGATTTCTAGCCTATGGTTTAAATACACGATATACATTCAAAGATCGATACAACCTGGCAGGAACTGTTCGCTATGACGGCTCCAACTTAATGGGACGCACGAATACCGCACGTTGGTTACCAACTTGGAACGTCAGTGGCTCCTGGAACATCGATGGCGAAGCATTCTTCCAAAACCAAAGCTTTATAAACACTGCGACGCTTCGCGCCAGTTATGGTTTGACCGCAAGTAGCGGGCCCGCGACGAACTCAAGCGTGGTACTGCGCAATCGTGCCGCGAATAGACCATACTTAACCGAAAGAGAGTCTGTGATTGGGATAGACCACGTCGAGAACTCCGAGTTGACCTGGGAAAAAATGTACAAAGCTAATATCGGATTTGATATGGCTATGTGGAATAATAAACTGACCCTAACAATGGATTATTATGATCACGATAGCTATGATCTGATTGGTCTTATCCGAACAGGAGGAATAGACGGGGAGCCCATGAAGTTGGCAAACTATGCCGATATGGAAGCTTATGGAGTAGAGGGAACCTTGGGTGTAAAGTTGTTAGACAAAACAGATTGGAAATGGGATACGCAATTTAACTTCGGATATAATAAATCGAAGATTACGAACCTACGTAATGAACCAAATATTTGGTCGTTGGTCAATAGCGACGGCGGAGCAAAGGTGGGCTATCCACAACGAGGCTTATTTTCTTTAGATTACAAAGGGCTTGATCAAACACAAGGGATGCCTAAATTCATGAACGAGAAGGGCGAGGAGTCTCCCAGAGTCTTTTTACAAGATCTAAATACATCACACCTCGTATATGAAGGTTCTATCGATCCATTGTTTACTGGTGGTTTCTTCAACGGATTCCAGTATAAGAACATCCGACTTACTGCATTAGTCACATTTAGTACGGGAAATGTTGTCAGGCTTCGTCCGGCATTCAGAAGTTCGTATACCGAGCTTGACGCCACGCCGGATGAGTTCTTAAATCGATGGCTGATGTATGGCGATGATGCAGAACCATCCATATTGGACCGTCGTGAGAATGCTGATATCATCGGTTCTTATCCTTACAATAACTATAACTATTCCACTAGACGTGTCGCGAAAGGCGATTTTATTCGACTGAAGCAAGTGATGCTCTCGTATAATCTTCCGCAGAAAATGCTTAAAGCTTCGACTTTAAAATCAGCTTCATTGAGCTTAGTAGCAAATAATTTATGGTTGATCTATTCAGATAAAGATTTGAATGGGCAGGATCCTGAATTCTTTGGCTCGGGTGGGGTTGCTATGCCTATCCCTCGTCAATTTACGCTATCACTTAAACTTGGAATTTAGAACCATACGAATATGAAAACTATAAACAAGATTTTCACGCTATCTCTGATTGCTGCGCTAGGTTTTTTACAGTCGTGTAATAAATTCCTGGATGTAAATCCCGATATGCGTACGGAGCTTAATTCGGTAGAGAAAGTTGCAGAACTTCTCGCAACGGCCTATCCACAAGCAAGCTATATCACTTTTACAGAGGCGATGACCGATAATGCCGGAGACAAGGGTGCCGGAACGGTAGAAATCATAAATTCAGCACCTTATCGATTTGAAGATGTCGCAGATATTAACAGGGACTCACCTACCAACTATTGGAATGCAGCTTATGCGGCTATTGCTGCTGCAAACCATGCGTTAGAGGCGATCGAAAAGGCGGGAGATGATCCTGCATATAGACCTTACAGAGGGGAAGCCCTAGTCGCTAGAGCATATGCGCACTTTATGTTGGTCAATTTCTTTGCACAACCTTATGACGCAACTACTGCAGCAACTAATCCAGGAGTTCCCTATGTTACCGAAGTCGGTAAAGTGGTTATTGGTAAATATGAACGTAGTACAGTAGCGGAAACTTATAATAAAATAGAAAAGGATCTGTTAGAAGGACTGCCACTTTTAGATAACGCAGCTTATAAGAAGGCCCCAAAATATCATTTTACGGTTTCTGCGGCACATGCTTTTGCAACGCGCTTTTACCTCTTCAAAAAAGAATACGAAAAAACGATCGAGCATGCGGACCAAGTATTCGTTGGAGGGGATATTGCATCAAATCTCCGCGCTATTAACTCGGAAGCTTACCGTTCTCTTCAATACTATGAACTGCAAGCTCAATACACCAGGGCTGAAAATCCTGCGAATCTATTATTGGCAGAAGCCCCTTCTGTTTGGGGGAGGAACTACGCCTTCTATCGCTATAGCCTGACAAATGATATATTGAATGAACTATTTACAACTTCCAATGTAACGGACGGTTCATGGGCATATAATATATATGGAAGAGAGACCACATTGAATATTCCGAAATTTAGGGAGCACTTTGTTCGTCAAACATTGAATGCTGAGACTGGAATACCGTATAATATGGTTCCATTGTTTACTGCGGAGGAGGTATTATTTAATAGGGCGGAGGCATATGCTGAATTGTCAAGATTTGATAATGCAATAAAGGATCTAAATGATTTCGCATCCAAACGTATTATATATAGCTTCTCAATTCCAATATATGTTCCGGAATTACACAATATCACAGACCGAAAACTGTTGGCTTTTTACAAAACCGCAGATCTGAAACGCGCGACAATACAGTGTGTTTTAGATTTCAAGCGTGTGGATTTTATTTTTGAAGGACAACGCTGGTTCGATATTATCCGTCATAAATTACCGGTTACCCATAAGACTTCAGACAATGAAACCCTCGTGCTGGGTGTCAATGATCCGATGCGCGTGTTCCAAATACCGCAAGAAGCGCAAAGTTCTGGTATAGAATTAAATCCTCGCTAATTATGAAAAGAAAAAACATCAATCCCTATTTGATCCTTCTGCTAGCGTTGTTCTTGAGCGCTTGTAGCAAAGAAGAAAAGATAAAGCAAACTCCAATTCTAGGGCTTGGAGGAGATACCTGGGTCAATGGCCCTATTGACGATTGGTTGAAGAAGGAGTTTTTAGACCCCTATAATATTGAAGTTAAATATCGCTGGGACCCTTACGAGCTAAACTATGTCAAGAGTATAGTTCCAATTCGGGAGGAAAAGATTCAACCTTCTATGTCTTCTGTTCGTGAAATATGGATCAAGCCTTATGTAAAAGTCGCAGGAGACTCGTTCATCAAGAAATATGCGCCAAAGCAGTTTGTCTTAGCGGGTAGTGCGGAATGGAATAATGATGGTACAATCGTGTTAGGACAGGCCGAAGGAGGTCGGAAGATCGTTTTGCTTCTGTTGAATGAATTTGATGCGAAAGATAAGCCGCAAGTGGAGCGGATGCTGCACACCATGCATCATGAGTTTGCACACATATTACATCAAACAAAGTTATATCCACTGGAATGGAAGGCTTTGAACCCGGAATGGTATACGGCGACCTGGTTTAATAATACAGATGATGTTGCTCATCAACAGGGCTTGATATCGGCTTATGCGAAGGCGAATGCCGATGAAGATTTTGTTGAAACTGTCTCATTTCTATTAGTATACGGACAAGCTCATTTTGATGCAGTGGTCAATAAAGCTAATGTTTCGGCGAAAGCGAAAGCAATCCTGAGGAAGAAAGAAGCTATGATTGTCGACTATTTCACAAAACAATATCAAATCGACTTCAGAGCCTTACAGCGAGAAACGCAATCAGCCTTGGCAGCCTTTCTTGCGCAGTAACCATCATTCATCATTTCAAAATTAAACAGCATGAAAAAATATATAGCTTGGATAATTTTAAGTCTTCTCGTTCTATGTTACGCCTGTAAGAAGAATGAATTTGAAGGCGAGCGTCCAGACAAAAAGTTGGGAGAAGCCTTGGTATCCTTTGAAAAAACATTGGTTTCTGCAGAGCATGGTTGGAAAGCACATCTGTACCCCGATAGGGGCCGAGGTTTTGGCTTTTATCTAAAATTTAACGATAAAAACCGGGTAACCATGTATTCGGATATTAACAATGCCACAGGTACAACATCCAAGGAAAGTTCCTTTAGATTAAAAGCCGTAACAACACCGGCACTTTATTTTGACACGTACTCCTACATGCATCTATTGGCAGATCCCGATCCTGCGATACTTAATGGGGTGCCGGGATGGGGGATGTTTTCTGATTTCGAGTTCAACTTCAAAAAACTTAGTGCAGATACAATAGAGTTAGTCGGTAGTTTGTCCAAAAGTAAATTGGTATTGGTGAAAGCGAATGCTGAAGAATCAGCAGCCTATAGTAACGGAAATCTGAACAATTTACGCACCGTTGCTGAAAACTACAACAAAACTGCACGATTCCCTTATCTCAATACGAAGTCGGGGGTAAGGGTCAGTACAGCATTGAACCTGGTAACCAAAGAGGTATCCTTCGTTTATATAAATGGATCGAAACTGGAAACCAAGATTCTAGGTTTTGCCTTTTCCGGACTCAATGAAATTGTTCTAAAGGAAGCCTTCGTATTTGACGACTTACATGTGGAAAAGTTTGTTCTTGGACTAAACGATAATACTGTTGTCGCAATGAACGCTGGACAGCGCCTGCCGATTCAATCTGCGGCTGAGCCGATTTTACCGTTGAACAAAATATTAGGAGTGCAGTATATGTCTATCGTCGTCCCAATGGAACAAGCGGTTGTAGGCAGTGGAGCGGAGTTTAATACACGAAGAACGGCGTTTCTAACTGCAGCGAGGTCAGCTTTAGCTGCTGGAACCATATTTCCACAGATGAATTTAGTATTTGACATCAAAGAACAGGTCTTGGTCGTGAACCAGATTATTAGACAAGGCTTCAATAACTTTTCGGCGCTGTACATCTTTACCTATCGCATGGACGGAGACCAGTTCGTATTGAATTACGAGCAGCCTCTTTACGGGAATGCGGAAGTGCTTGAGAATGCCTTTAAGCCTATCATTGAAGGCTTTCATCAAGGGAAATTTGAATTTAATTATGATCTGACAGCCACACAAATTAGAGCGAGCGGCGAGAATAAGAATTTAGCCGGATTCAAATTTATTGGCGAATTAAATTAAAAAGTTATGAAAAAACTAATAACGATTATACTAGTCGCATTCTCTGTCCTGTCTTGTAAAAAGGATAAGTCTTCTGCCTATGATGTCGTAGAGGTATTTCCGAGTTCAGAAGATTTGCTCGCGAATTTTCAAAAAGCTTTGGATAGCGGATCGTCGCATTGGGAAGCAATGCTAAATCCGAAAGCAGGAAAAACCTATAACCTATATCTTCAGTTGACGAAGGATGGGAAGGCGCTATCCTTGGTCGACTTAACGGAGGAGAGTGCTAAAAAGATTAAGGCTGCCACTTATAGATTAGAAGGAAAATCAACTAACGCAAGCCTTATTTTTTCTGCCGGTACGCATTTGGATGATATACTGCATAAAGAAGGGTTTAGAAATGTCGGCGCCGATACTTCCTATGCTTTCGAAATGATGAAAGGAGATACGCTAATTCTTCGAGGGAATAGATTCGGAGACGAATTAAAGTTGATCAATATGAAAGCAGAAGTTGCCGAAAAATATGAAGCAGGTCAGCTGAGTAATGCCTTCGGCAATTTGTCTGAATTCTTTGATAGCCAACGATTCTTTTATTTCATCGCAGAGGGCAATATCCCGGTTCAATTTATTATTGATCCCGATACGCGCAGTATTCGTGTTTTATATGTCGAAAATAAACAGCTTAAGTTTAGTACGACTGATTATGCCTATGGGCTTGAAAAAATCCGACTAAAGACGCCTCTTCGCATAGGTAGCCAGGTGATAAGCGATTTGAACTTTGATACAGAGAAAAAGTCTTTTTATCTGCAGAAAAACCAAACTACGCGTTATGACCTACTAGGCGCAACTCTACCGGTAATCCCCTTGCATATCATGTTGGGTGAAGAAGTGACGCCTATTCTGTCTTTGCCTTCACCAATATTTATAGAGGAGTTGCCGGGTTGGTCTACCTCTTTCCTAGATGTTTGGATGGGGGCTACGAACAAGCTGTTCACTGAAAGAGGCTTCTATCTATTAGTGATGGCCTTCGAGTTGAACACAAAGGCTAATACCGTCGATTTAAAACTGTATTTTCAACGAGGCAGCAGTATCTTTTTAGGAACCTTTCCTTTCTCGTTTGAAAAAACTGATGCCGGCGTCTATACGCTAAAACGGCTGCCTTTTGAAGCGGGAAATACGCCACATGCCAATGCGGAGTTTATTGAGGCATCCGTTGCCGGGCTTATTGGGCTATTCCCGAATAAGCAATATACGATAGATTACTATGATGCCGGCGACAATGTTATTGGGCAGTTTAAAAGTGTCGAACAAGCTGATCTCTATTTTACCGGAGAGTTTGGAAGTTACTTTGAGTAAGCAATAAAGTACTCTTATCCTAATCTATGTTGTGTCAGATTAGGATAAGAGTTTTTTCTGTTTACAGAGTTTACAGATTTTTAAACTCGTTCAGTTTACCTTTCACGTAGGCGAGTGAAGCGCTGATTTGATTGCGCACGGTATTTACTGAAATATTCAGTTTTTTCGCTATTTCGGCATAGGACATATCATCCTGTCTGCTTAAACAAAATACCATTCTCCGTCGTTCAGGAAGGCCTTCGACAATTTGGCTGACTCTCTCTTCTAGTTCCTTAAGATTGAGCTGTGCGTCAGCACTGGAATCATACGCTAACGCTGCAGAGAGCTGTAAGTTCGAAATGGATTCTGTGGGGAGCCTTTTGCTTTTGTGGAAATTGATAACGGCATTTTTCGCCGCTTTAACCATATAGGGCTGGAGGGATTGATCTCCTTCAATCTTTATCAGATCTCTTTTTTGCCACATCTTAAGCATAACGTCCATCGCAATTTCTTTCGCTATGTCGCTGTTTTTTAATAATTGGTTTGCAAAGGAGTGTATTTGAATAAAGTATTTATCGAATATAATCGATAAAGCCATTTCGTTGCCATGAACTCCAAGTTTCAATAATTCAGCATCGGATAATTTGAGTAATCGGTTCTTCATAATAAGCTATAAGTTTTGTAACTAACTATAAAATGCAATCTGTAGAAACCGTCGTATAATTAAATAGTAGGGAAAACTATTAATCAATTGGTTATTGTAATATACAAAAAAACCGATAAACTTCAAATATTAAGTTATTATTAAATTAATGTTGATGTTTTATTGGCAGAATTTTTCTGCTTATTTCTGATGTAATATTTGATTTTATATTAAAAAATAACGTTTTAGCTAGGTTTTATGGCATGAATGTCCAAAAGTAACCTTGTAAATTAAAATTAATATGATATTTTTGATTAAAAATAGCTTATCAGAAAATAAAAATATTAATTCAATATAAACTTATGATAAAATACACACAGCGCTTATTAATTATTGGAAGTATTCTAGTTTTCACTTCTTGTGCTACAGTCTTTACAGGTACAAAGCAAGACGTCATGATTAAATCCAATCCAGAAGGGGCGACGATTGAAGTGGATGGTTTTGAGCGAGGTGTTACACCTATGCCCGTGAAGCTTAGGAAAGGATTTCGTGGACAGACCATCACCTTGAGAAAAGAGGGCTACGTTCCTTTTGAGTTCCGTCCAAATACTTTTTATAATTTTGCTACCATCGGAAACCTAATTAATATTTTCGGATGGGGGATAGACGCAGCAACCGGGGCTTTTATGAAATACGATCCTGCGGTTTATGATATTAAGATGAAAGAAGTGGTCGATAAAACGCAAGACGCTAAATAATCATCTTAATACTTATCCAATTCTAAGGCGAGGGCTTTCAAATCTTGTTTCATCAGGTTGATGTTTGACTCCAATTGGTCATACATATCTGCTCTGTTGTTCAATTGCTCACTTGAGTACTTTCCGCCTTCGCCGAAATAAAGCTTAACCAATTCATCACTGGATTCTTTGTCAATCTGCCCGAGGTGAGTCCATTTTTCGATAATCTGCTCGCGAAATGAGGTGGTTACATCATAGTCCGGATTTGCATAGTTTAGATAATACCAAACAGCAGGAGGGAAGATCTCCGATGTTTTGCTGCCGAACCAAATTTCTTTCAACGCATTTCGTTTATGTTGGAATTCAATCGACGCCTTATCAAAGAACATTAAGAAACCGAAAGTAGCTTCTGCGATACCCGTCGATATGCCGGTAGCATTGGCAGCAGTTTCATTCTTAATAACACCACCCGTCAATATAGCTCCAGCTGCACCCACGACGATTGCGGCGATGGTCAGCTTCGTCTCGCGCTTGTCGGCGATGCCTGAAAGATAATTAGCAACCTGGCTGGTTCGCTCTTCTTCACAATCCATTTCTGAAGAGATAGCCGATATTTCTAACGAAGAAAGATTAATCTTGTGATCTATATCTTGCTTAAGTTCCAACAGTTCAATTCGCTGATCGGTATTTGGGTTCGCCTGATTCGCTTTTAAGCTCGTGTAACGTTCAAGCGTCGGGATGAGTCCAATAGCATTGGCGATGTTAAGGCTGTTATGACTTAATTTACTACTGAGTTCAGGTGAAATTTTCTGAAGATGAAGCGGCGTAGCAATATCCGATTCCGTATAATTATATACGTTTCGTTGATTACAGTTACTATGCTGCAACAAGTTTCGGATCTCCGCATTCTTAACCGTTGCACAGGATGTCACGAAAAATAGTAGCATGCCCATGCAGGCAAATTTTATCAAGGCTCTCATGAATGATAATTTGTGCGTAAATAAAGTGATTATCAGTGATACTTTACAAGCTATTGTGTAATATTTTTTCTCCGTGCCAACTGTTCAGATATGCTTTTTGGGAGGGGCAAATCAAAATTAAATTTCTATTATTCGCAAAAAAAGTAGTTTCTTTACGCATATTTCACTATTGATAAACAATTAAACCAAATTAATGGACAATATTATTTCCAGTATTTCCTCCCTTGTATGGAGTGATATTTTTATTTATTTATGTTTATGTACGGGTCTCTATTTTTCTATCCGTACCGGTTTCCTACAGATTACGTACTTAAAAGATATGCTTCGGCTGCTTTTTGCGAAAAAGCAAGGCGATGAAGGTATTTCCTCCTTCCAAGCTTTCGCCTTAGCAATCTCTGGGCGTGTGGGAACTGGAAATATCATTGGTGTGGCGACGGCGATTTTCTATGGTGGCCCGGGTGCAATCTTCTGGATGTGGGTCATTGCCTTTCTAGGTTCCGCCTCCGCATTCGTAGAAGCTATGCTAGGACAGGTTTACAAACAAAAGGACGGTTCCGAATTTCGCGGTGGTCCTGCCTACTATATTGAGAAGGGATTAGGAGTTAAATGGTATGCGATACTATTTGCTGTATTAACGATTGTTAGTGCCGGAATTTTGTTGCCGGGTGTGCAAAGTAATGCAATTGCTTCATCAATCAATAATGCTTTCGCAATCCCAACATCCTACACGGGTATTGCAGTTGTCCTTTTATTAGTTTTGATCATCTTTGGAGGGGTAAAGCGCCTCGGTACAGTTGCTGAGTTTGTAGTACCATTTATGGCTGGCGGATATATCTTGATGACACTTGTTATCATTGCGATGAATTATCAGCAGATCCCTGAAGTCTTTGGTTTAATCTTTAGCAGCGCATTTAGCTTGGATGCAACCTTTGGAGGTATAATCGGTATGGCAATCGCTTGGGGAGTAAAACGTGGGATTTATTCGAATGAAGCGGGGCAAGGTACAGCACCACATGCGGCTGCAGCAGCAGATGTTAACCACCCTGCTGAGCAAGGCCTTGTACAGGCATTCTCTGTGTATGTGGATACCCTTTTCGTTTGTACGGCTACTGCTTTAATGATTCTATTCACAGGAATGTATAATGTTACGAATACCGACGCAGCTGGTAAAGCGACGACTTTATTGCAAGAGAATCTTCCGGGCGTGGATTACAACGGGTTTACGCAAGCTGCTGTTTCGCATCATTTCCCTGGCTTTGGAGACAGTTTTGTCGCTATCGCTTTATTCTTTTTTGCCTTTACCACGATTATGGCGTACTACTATTACGCCGATACCAACATCGTCTACCTCATTAAAAACGATAAAGTACGTGCCATCGTGGGACGTGTTTTTCAGGTGGCCTTCCTAATTGCTGTTTATTATGGTACGATTAGAACGGCGGATACCGCCTGGGCGATCGGTGATATTGGTGTCGGACTGATGGCCTGGGTGAATATTATTGCCATCCTTCTGATGAGCAAAATCGCCATGAAGGTGTGGAAAGATTATAAGGCGAAGCGAAAGCAAGGAATTGTGAACCCTGACTTCGATCCGAAAGAAATTGGTATAAAGAATGCTGATTTTTGGGAAAAAAGAGACTAGGAATTAGAAATAAGATATTAGATATAAGATTTTAGAGTGGGGTAACTTTTATGTTTCTTCCTTATTTGATACTAAAATCGACCAATTAAAAAACAGAGGCTGTTTCTTGCGAAGCAGCCTCTTTACTGTTTTATTGTTTTCGTAGGTAAATGATTAAGGGTATTGAACTATTCTTTTAAGATATTGTAGGTCAGCCCAATGAAGAGCCCAGGGCTTTACCGCTCGATGTATTTTTATATTCTGACAAGAAATGCGAAACTTTAAGTTCTCATCGATATTGCTGCGGTACAATCGCTTGACATTAAGGGTAAGTTAGCGAAATACTGAAGCTGTAGAAATACCTAATGCTAGGGATTTTAAGAATTATAGGAGTTGATCGCCGGGCGCTAAAACACAAAGAGAAACAAACCTTTGTTCCTCTTTGTGTTTTCTGCTTTTAATGGATTCCGAAGCAAGTCGTAGCGAATAGTAAAACGACTGCAACAAAAAGTAAAAGGAACAGGTTCGTCAATGGTGTCCTTTTCATGTTGATTTAATATTGCGTTTAAAATGGTGATTAACATTAAAGTTACACTTTTTTTCTGAAAGTATTTGTTTTCGATCCCCATCAAGCAATTCATTCTCGTTGTTCTTCCTTCAGAAACGGGAATGTTTCTACTAAAATGTGTGTTCTATCAAAGGAATCCCGTAATTTGTCTTCGTTTATGTGACAATGGAAACGTCAATGTTTTTTTTGATTATGGAATAATACCCTAGTTGTTCTATAGTTTTTTTTTCTCTTCTCCGGTGTTCTACTAGAATAATAGTACTTTTGTACGTTTTACCAATACTAATCTTATGTCGAAAGGCAATTTCTGGGCCTTACTGCCACTAATATTCTTTGTTGTCGTTTACTTCACCGGATCTTATGTTTTAGGTGATTTTTACGCGCTTCCCGTTCTTGTGATTTTTGTCTTAGCATTGTTTGTGGCGTTTTTTCAATTCCCAAAGGTGCCATTCGCGGAGAAGCTGAAGCACTTTTCAAAGGGCTCGGGCGATGAGAATATTCTGATCATGATCCTTATATTTTTATTAGCCGGGGCATTTGGCGAACTTTCCAAGAATGTTGGAGCGATATCTTCAACTATTAATTTTGCTTTGACCTATGTGTCGCCGCAATTTATCATTGCAGGACTCTTTCTGGTTGCCTGTTTCATTTCGACCTCTTTGGGTACATCGGTGGGAACAATTGTCGCATTAGCGCCCATTGCAGTAGGTTTGGAAGAAAATATTGCCGGCATAATGCCAATCGCCTTAGCCGCCGTAATAGGAGGTGCGATGTTTGGCGATAACCTTTCGTTTATCTCAGATACCACCATCGCCGCAACGCGCACGCAGGATGTCGGCATGCGCGACAAATTCAAAGTTAATTTTAAGATGGTGCTACCTGTTGCTATTTTGGTATTTATCATCTATGCATTTCAAGGGCAAGATTTGGTGAAGAACTTACAGCAGATTCCGGTGGGGGAGTACGAACTGATCAAAATCGTTCCCTACTTAGTCGTTTTCATCCTCGCCTTATTAGGTCTCAATGTAATTTTCACCTTAGGGGTAGGCATTCTTGTCGCTGCAGCAATCGGATTGGCAAGCAATTCCGTTGATTTCCTAACAGTTCTGAAATCCATAAACGATGGATTCGCAGGTATGTTTGAATTGAGTATACTGTGTCTGATTATTGGTGGCGTCGTAGGCATCATTCGATTAAATGGCGGAATAGAATATCTGTTGAACGCAGTAACCAAACGAATCCATTCCAAGAAAAGAGCCGAGCTCGGCATCGCTTTCTTGACAGGTTTGGTCAACTTAGCCATTGCAAATAATACCATCACCATTGTAATTGTTGGCCCTATCGCAAAAGAAATATCCGATAAGAATGGTTTAGATGGGAAGCGTGTCGCCAGTATTCTAGATACAATTTCATGTTTTATTCAAGGCTTGGTCCCTTATGGCGCGCAAATTCTAGCAGCGCTAGCAGCAGCCAATATCATTCTTTCCGAACGGAAAATGCCGCTCCTATCGCCAATAGACATCATGCAGTACCTATATTACCCCGTTCTATTAGGCGTAGTAACCTTATTGTTCATTGTCTTCCGAAAAGAGAAACCCCTTTCTCCAGAAACGAAATCCTAAAATAACCTTATTAATGCCGTTTTGTGGCAAGGTTAGAGCAACGTCCACTCAATAGCTTTTTATAGTCTTTACAAACCCCAATCAAACCCGCTCACGAGCGGGTTTGATTGGGGTTTGTATTGGGTTTGTATTGGGTTTACAAGGGGTTTGAGTTGTCGTTGGTATATACTAGTTCGTATTAAGACCTTGGGCGGGTTAGATATTAGATATTAGAGGTTGTCTGAACCAGGAAAGGAAGGATTTAAGGTTCAGAAAAATAAGAATGTCTAATATCTCACATCTAATTTCTAAACGCTACTTCCCGCCCTAGGTCTAAATACTAACTACTAAATACTAACTACTATTAGATTCCTTGTATCACATCCAATATCAACGGATAGGTATCGTTTTTAATTTTATCGAGGTTGGCTTTTTTGACCCAGATGGCTTGATCTATATCTTCTTCGAGTTGAGGGGTTAGTTTAGGGATTTTGTTGGCGCCCATTTCGTACCATTTTGTTTGTTTGAGTACGAATTTGCCGCGCATGGTGTAACAATGGTAAGTTGTCTCTATTTTTTTGCCCAGGTAGTTTATTTTGATGCCGCATTCTTCTTCCACTTCGCGCAATGCTGCTTCCTTCATTTTTTCGTTTTCTTCGACTTTTCCCTTCGGCAGATCCCATTTCCCAAGTCTATGGATAAAGAGGTACTGGCCTTCACCATTTTTTACCAGTCCGCCTGCAGCTTTAATGATTCGGATATTGGCGATAAAGGATTTAAATACTTTTTCAATATTTGGCTGGATGTGTAGATAGATGTTTTTTTCTGCCTTGTTTAGCGATTGGTTAAAAAGTTTTTCTAAATCAATGTCTTGTAAACCAATCGTTTGAATGTTGCCTTTGATTTTTGGAGCAAAATCTGCAAAAATTAACAGAGATTGGTTCATATAAATTTTATAAATTTGTGCCATGAATTATTTAAATGAGGTTGAACAAAAAGTTGCAGAATCCTTATTGCAAATTAAAGCAATAAAATTACAACCTAAAAGTCCTTTTACATGGGCATCGGGATGGAAGTCTCCAATTTATTGTGATAACCGTGTAGCTTTATCACATCCATCGATTCGTACGTACATCCGTCAGAAGCTATCACAATTGATTCAAGAGGAATTTGGATCAGTAGATATGATTTCTGGCGTAGCAACTGCGGGTATTCCGCAGGGTGTATTGGTTGCGCAAGATTTGGGTCTACCTTTTTCTTATGTGCGTAGCAGTGCGAAAGATCATGGTCGTCAGAACATGATTGAAGGAGAAGTGAGCAGCGGACAGCGTGTTGTCGTAATCGAAGATTTAGTTTCTACGGGTAAGAGTAGCTTAATCGCCGTTAAAGCATTGCGTGAAGCAGGTTGCAACGTCGTTGGTTTAGTATCGATTTTTACCTATGGCTTTGATGAGGCTCGCAAGAACTTCGAAGAAGCAAAATGTACATTCCATAGCTTATGTAATTATGATGCCTTAGTTCGTGTAGCTGCATCAAATAGTTATATTATGGAATCTGATATCGAATTATTAGAGAAATGGCGACAAGATCCAGCAAACTGGAGCCCTGAAGTTTAAGCTTATGACAGTAATACAGAATTCTACGCTTATTAGCAAACCTGTTGAGGAGGTTTATAACTTCCTGGCAGATTTAAATAATCATGAGCAATTGATGCCCGAGAATATTTACAATTGGGAATCAACTGCTGACGAGGCTAGATTTACCATTAAGAACATGGCAAAATTAGCTTTGCGCATCAGTCAACGTATTGAAAATAAGGAACTGGTCAGTGTTCCTTCCGAGGAGGCACCATTTGCTATTACCTTGCGTTGGAAAGTGGAGCCGGCATCAGAAACAACGACTACAGCGACATTCGTGATCGAAGCAGAGTTGAATATGATGATGAAAATGATGGCCTCAGGTCCCTTACAGAAGTTGGTGGATCACCAGGTAAGTAAATTGAAAGAAATTTTAGGCTAGTTTCTAAAATATCCATGATACGGAAAAAGCAGCTCAACGAGCTGCTTTTTTTTGGAATTCAAAAGTGCATCTTTCCCTAGAAAGAAAATGACACATGTGTTAGCACTCGATTTCCTGCGTCAATTCTCCCTTTGCCCAATTCTTGCTGAATCGGAGTTTGGAAAGATGCGCCAACGGATATTCGTTTGAAATTTGCCTCTAACCCCATAGAAGCATTCACGAGATGTCCGCCAGTTTCTTCTACTTTAAAACCCATTGCATGGTCTTTTTGTTGCCGCTCGAATGATAATCCTGCATTGGGGGCGAGTCGGCTATCCGATCCTAAGGCTATTTTATAATAGGCGGAAGCATTTGCAGCGATTTTGTTACCGTAGCGGTAATCATCCTTATTCTCTGTGTTTATTTTGTAACTCGCATTGGCATTGATACCGAAGTCCTGAATTCGGATGTCGTACATTAAACTGGGGATAAAATCCAGACTTCCTGTTCCCAACTGAAACATATTTGGATTTGTTGCCGTGGCATTTTGTTGCTCTGCAACGTCGTACGATCCGGTTGGGAGTTTCACACCCATCCCAACCCAAAGCGATTGCACGACCAATTTATTGCTCGCAGATGTGTTCGATTGGTCGAATAGTTTGTAATAGCCGTTTAAGGTGATATCACCTATTCCATTCTTTTTCCGCAATAGATCACTTCCTTCGGTATATTTTTCGTTGAAATTGTAGGGTAGTAGGGCGAGTACACGCCATTTTTGGCCAATGTTCCAGGCGCCCCAAAGTTCCATAGTCTGATACTTTTCGTCGGTGGATAATGCCGTCCTATTTCCGTTAATATCTAATTGTGTAGTTAATCGGTTGAATTGATATCGCACACCGACAAAGCGTTTTGTAAAGTCGGGGAGGAGTCCGATATAGTTCCCGCCGACACCACATCCGCAGATATCGCATGCTTTACTCGTTTGGATAGCCGTAATTAAGCTAAGTAATATTAATAATTTCTTCATTTTATTCTTGGAATAAAGGGTTTTTTACAAAAGTTTCGTCGTTGAGTGTATTGAGGAATGCGAGTAGTTGGTTTACTTCGTTGTCGCTTAAATCAATTCCTCCTGTCTTTTTCAGTATCGGGTCTAGGTTGGGCGTTTGTTGCACCTCGCGTCTATAGTGGTTGATAACGGCCTGTAGGTTTCTAAATCTACCGTCGTGCATATAAGGCTCTGTATAGGCGAGGTTGCGGAGCGTAGGAACCTTAAATTTTAATCTATCGTTTTCTAACTGTGATATTTCGAAGCGGCCCTGATCTTTTGCCGGGTTGACGCCAATACCATTATCACGGTAGGATCCGTCCGTGAAAAGTGGTTCGGTATGGCAAGAGCTACATTTGGATTTGAAGATTGTATAACCTGCCAGTTCTTCATCGGTAAACTGTGCCTCTTTGCGCATGACTTTGTCGTATTTGGATTGGTCTGATACCAGCATTAACATAAATTGTGATAGTGCCTTCAGCATATTGCTGCTGCTGATTTCGGGGCTGCCAAAAGCTTTTTCAAAGAGACCGCGATATTCAGCAGAATTATTCAATTTCTTTAAAACATTAGGCATTTTCTCATCCATCTCGACCACGTTTTCTATGGGCGCTACGGAAAATAGATCTAAGTCAAACACCCCGCCGTCCCAAAAGAATGTTTTTGTCCATGCCATGTTGACTATAGACATACTGTTGCGAATCCCCAATCGATCGTCAATCCCGTGGCTGACGTCGTGACCATGATGGGTGAAAGCATTAGCAGCGATATGACAACTACCACAAGAAATAGTATTATCCCGAGATAAGATGGGGTCATAAAATAGTTTTTTACCGAGTTCAAACTTCTCTTTGCTGATTGGATTTCCTGGAAAGTTGTAGACAGGCTCTGGGAAATGCGCTGGTTTGACGAACGTGATGAAGGTTTCGTCAATAAGATCATCCGCCTTTTGACAGGCGAGGATGATCGATAGAATAAATCCCATAACCAGCAGACTGGTTTTATTCATTACTTAATTTCTGAAAGTTGTGGGTATGGTCGTGAGTAAACATGCTAGCATAGTTTGCTGCGATCAAATCGTTGGGTCCTGAGACCATGACGGTACTGTTTTTAGCAATGCTAATCTTGTTGTCAGCATCGAAGACTTTTCCAAGATCCACCATTAAATGTATATCCGAACTCAAGTTTTCCTTTACCTCTGCGGCGCCGGCCTTTCTCAGATCGATTTTAATCGTTTTAATATTGTTCTTTGTCGGCTTGTCATAACCGCCGAATAGGCCGATATGGTAGCGGAATTTTTTGTCGGTTGACGTCGAAGCTGGCGATGTTCCTTCCATTTTAAAGAAGATGTAACCGCTGTTCCAGCTCCAGTACATTCCGTGTTTCGAAATGTCCAAGGCACCGGTGCGTTCCTCTACCGGCAAAGTATTCGTGATACTGTCGACCCCTAGAACAAACTCCAGATTGATGTATTTGCCTTCGGGGATATTGAACTTCGGAAATAGGGACGCTTTATCGGCTGCGTCGATTAAAAAATAGGATTCTTTTTTTGGTAAGGCATATTCTTCACCTTTTTCGTTGGTCAGTTTAATGTTGCTCACATAGTATTTGACCAATTCAACGTTGAATTGCTCATTGCTATTGTTGCTATAGGTATAATCGTTCAATACCAATGATTTGCCGCCAACGATATGGTCAAATTTAAGCTTTAGCTGGCCATTTTTATTGTTTTCGTATTTGATGTCTTCTTTTGAGCAAGAGAATAATGTGGCTACAAGCAATAGGCTAGCCATTAGGAATTTGATATTCATGGTTTTGTTTAACTGAATGTAAATTATAGAAATTTATGGGCAATAGTTTGGAACTAAAGCCATTACGCATTTTAGGGGGTTCAGTTAAACGAGGGGTGGACGTAATAGGTTTGAGGAGATATCCTTTGGATTCATGTTAGACTGGAATAGTGCATAGTCCAGTTCTAAGAATTTTGGATATTCGGGAGATACGAATGAGAATGCAAGTTCTTGTTGAGTGAAGGCTTCGTGGAAATTCAATTTGAAGTTCTGCTGCTCTTGTTCCTGCTGGGTTTTTAGCTTTTTGGCAAGATAACATTGCCCATGACAGGAGTTGTTTTCCATATTGCGTTGTATACAGAGATACTTTTCAATATAGTTTTGGTTGTAGTAGAAGGAAGCTGATATCAATAGGGTCATATTGCTTTGCAAAAGCATTATGGGAATCATTAGATATAGAAGCAGCTTCTTCATTTTGCTTGCAAATCTAATTGTTAAGTTTCGTAAGTAAAAATTTTACATTGAATTAATTTAGTAAAATGAAACGATTCTAAATCTAATAGAATAGTTTTTGTACTTTTGTACAGTTTGCATAAAATCATAAATCTACAAAGAACATGGAATTGAACCTAAAGCGCCCGTTGGCCTTTTTTGATTTAGAAACAACGGGAGTCAATGTTTCATTGGATAAAATTGTTGAGGTGTCTATTTTGAAGGTGTCACCGGGAGGGAAGGAAGAAACTTTAACCTTACGTATCAATCCAGAAATGCCGATTCCAGCGGAATCCTCTATGTTTCATGGTATTTATGACGAGGATGTTAAAGACTTAGCGCCTTTTCGCGAGCGTGCTGCGGAGATTGTTGCATTTATTGGTGATGCGGATTTAGCGGGCTATAATTCGAATAAGTTCGATGTGCCGATGTTAATGGAGGAGTTTTTGCGTGCTGGCGTTCCATTTACTTTGTCGGGACGCGCATTTGTGGATGTACAGAATATCTTCCACCAAATGGAACAGCGTACATTGAAGGCAGCCTATAAATTCTACTGTGGTGAGAATTTAGAGAATGCCCACAATGCGGAGGCGGATGTTCGTGCGACCTACGCGGTGTTAAAAGCACAGTTGACTAAATACGAGGGCGCTGATTTCGAGGATAAACATGGGAATGTGAGCAAGCCGGTTGTGAATGATGTGCAAGCCTTGCATACCTTTACGAATTTGAGCAAGCCTGTAGATTTTGCCGGACGTATCGTTTATGATGAGGACGGCGATCCGTCGATTAATTTCGGGAAACATAAAGGTAAGAAGGTCACCGATGTTTTTGAGGTGGAACCGAGTTACTATGCATGGATGCAGAATGGGGATTTCCCATTGTACACGAAACAAGTATTGGAAGAAATCTGGACCAATTATAAAAATACAAAGAAGGCTGCAAAGCCTGCTGTTATCACGGAGAAGGGAGAGAGCCGACGCCCTGTAAAACGTGAAGAGCCTAAACCAATTACCTCAGATATGCTGGCGCAATTGCAAGGGAAATTTAAGAAGTAGAAGATATAAATAAAGATTATGAATAATACAGAACAAGAAGTAGAACACGTAGGCTGCCTAATTATTGGTTCAGGCCCTGCAGGTTATACTGCAGCCATTTATGCTGCACGCGCGGATTTAAAACCTGTTGTTTACACAGGAATGGTACCGGGTGGACAATTAACACAAACAACCGAAGTTGATAACTTTCCAGGCTATCCAAAAGGAATTACTGGTCCGGTTATGATGGAGGATTTACGCGCGCAAGCGGAGCGTTTCGGTACCTCGGTTCGCTTTGGCTATGCGACAAAAGTAGATTTTTCTTTAGATGGCGGTATTCATACCGTAGAAATCGATGGAGTTAAAACCATCACTGCTGACACTGTGATTATTGCAACGGGTGCGACAGCAAAATGGTTAGGCTTAGATTCGGAGCAAAAATATAATGGGTTTGGTGTATCGGCATGTGCGGTATGTGATGGATTTTTCTTTAAGAATCAAGATGTTGCAATCGTCGGTGCAGGTGATACGGCTGCTGAAGAAGCAACTTACCTGGCGAAACTTTGTAAGAAAGTATATATGTTGGTGCGTAGAGACGAGTTCCGTGCTTCGAAAGCAATGGTTCACCGTGTAATGAATACGCCAAATATCGAGGTGCTATACAATACGGAGGCCCAAGAAATCTTAGGCGACGGACAGGTTGTGACTGGTTTACGCGTTATCAATAACCAAACAAAAGCACTTACGGATTTAGATATCACCGGATTTTTCGTAGCTATCGGTCATAAACCGAATACGGAACTGTTCCAAGGCATATTGGATATGGACGAAACAGGTTACTTAATCACTAAAGCTGATAGTACTGCTACGAATATTCCTGGAGTATTTGCTTGTGGTGATGTTCAAGACCATATCTTCCGCCAAGCGATTACTGCTGCCGGAACGGGTTGTATGGCTGCTTTGGAGGCAGAGCGCTATCTGGTTGCCAAAGAAGATATCGTCGTATAAAACAGCTTACCGTTTTCAGGGAAAAAACAACGGGGACAAATGTTCTTGAAGGTTTTTGAAAACAGGTAGTTTTAGAATAGAAATACTAAAGGGGTCGATTCACATCGACCCCTTTTCAGTAAAAGTAATCCAAACTATAGATATTTTCTAAGTTCTTCTGTTCAAAAATAGGGTATCAATCCCAAGATTTATATACCTATTGAAGGGTATATTATTGTTCTTTTTAACGGATAACGCTATTAAATCACCGCAAACTTCTTGAGTGCATTCCAAATACCGTTCTCATCCACTTCATCCGTTACATAATCGGCAATTGCCTTGACTTCTGGATTTGCATTGCCCATCGCTACGCCAACTTTTACGTGCTGCAGCATGCTAATATCATTACCACCATCGCCGAATGCCATCGTGTTTTCGATATCGATGCCGAAATGCTTACAGAAAATGTCGATTCCGACTTTTTTACTTAGCCCTTTCGGATTGACATCAGCAAAGAGCGGTGTCCAACGGGAAGCCAAAGAATTCGGCATAACTGTGGACATGAATTCTTCTTCCTCATCTGGTCCTAAAAATATATTGGTTTGCAAGATGCTGCTGCTGTCCACTAAATCCATGTCCACAAGCTTAGGAACGGGAAGATTCAAGTGTGCATACATACCTGCGATCTCCGGTGTTACATCATGGATGGTTATTTCCTGCTCCGACATGAAAGAAAAGCTCAGCGGCTTCTGCTTTGCATAATTCATCACCGATTGGATATCTTCCTTGTCAATTGCCTTCCGAAATAAAACTTCATTCGTGTTGGTCAGACAATATCCACCGTTGAACGTGATAAACCCGTCGAAGTCTAGAAATTTCAGATGGTCGATGCTATTGATCGATCTGCCGGTAGAAAGAATTGTTTTAATGCCTTTGCTTTGTAGTTCCTTAATTGCTTCAACCGTAGAGTCTGGGACTTCGTGTGTTTTAAAGCTGATTAATGTACCGTCGATATCAAAGAAGACGGCTTTAACAATTGGGTTTTGCATATACAAAGGTACATTTTAGGCTGATGATTCCTATCTTTGTTTCAAATTTTTAAGACATGGCAGTATACCAAGATTTCATCGAGCTATTAAAACAGAGTATCAAAGATAAGACACTTGTTAAACTTACGTTGAGCAATTACAAGGGGCAGGAAGCAGGCTTGAAGAATCTGTATGTTAAGCTTGTGGAAATCAAACGTGAGCTGAAAATGTCTTTTGTTTATCGCTATCAGACGCGCGACATCACGAAGAATTATAGTTTACCGGATGGGTTTGACGTGTTGGTAGAAGCTGTGCACTTCAAAGGTTTCCGTTCGGTGGTCCTGCAGTGTATTGATCAGCAACTGGAAATGCAGATGAATAAAAAAGCGGAATGGGCAGGCTTTAAGCGAGCGTCTTCCGCAGCAGTTGAGGTTGACCTAAGGCATGATAAACAAAAGGAGCGTAGGCTCCAAGATTCTTCGAAATCCTACTTGCACGATTTGAAACTTACAGATGCTAACGGGCAGGTTTATAAGAATGCGCAAGATAAATGGAAGCAAATTAACCATTATATAGAAATTTTGAGTGGGTCGCTTGCAAACCTTCCGAAGGATCGCGCCTTGCAAATTGTCGATATGGGTGCAGGAAAAGGCTATTTGACCTTTGCACTGTATGATTACCTGCATTCTGAGCTGAAACGTGATGTTTCGGTCGTAGGGGTGGAGTTTCGTCAAGATCTGGTTGAGTTATGTAATGCAATTGCCGAGCGCGCAGGATTTGATCAATTGCACTTTGAGGAGGGGACTATCGAGAATTATTCGTCGGCGAAGAATATCGATGTTTTAATTGCCCTGCATGCTTGTGATACGGCTACAGACGATGCGATCTTCAAAGGCATTCAAGATCATGCTTCGTTGATCGTGGTGGCTCCTTGTTGCCACAAGCAGGTGCGCCGCGAGTTGGAGCGCGTAAAAGCAAAGAATGATTTAGACTTTATGACTAAGTATGGGATTTTCATGGAACGACATGCTGAAATGCTTACAGACAGCATTCGTGCTTTGATTCTAAATTACTATGGTTATGACACAAAGGTTATGCAATTTGTTTCCGATCAGCATACGCCTAAGAACGTAATGATTGTTGCGGAGAAGAAGGCGATTTCCGATGAAAGACAACAGGAGATATTGGCGAAATTAGCCAGCTTAAAAAGCTATTACGGCTTGGACTACCAACATTTAGAGCGCCTGTGCGGATTGGATGTTCTGGTAAGCAAGGTCATCTAAATTTTTCTCGCTTAAATTAATCTACAAAAACAGGTAAATAAGGCTATATAGCGACAAGATTGTCGTGATTTTAGCCCTAGATTTCGGCACAAAGTCCTATCTTTGTGCTTTGCAAAAACGATACGATGAGAATTTCATATAATTGGTTAAAGAATTTTATACAAATCGATAAAAGCCCTGAAGAATTATCGTTAATCCTGACAGACATTGGGTTAGAGGTAGAGTCTTTAGAAGTAGAGCAAAGTATTCCGGGCGGCTTAGAAGGTTTGCTAGTGGGCGAGGTGTTGACTTGTGAGCAGCATCCGAACGCGGATAAACTTAAAGTTACTACGGTTAATGTTGGTTCGGGAGAGCCTTTACATATTGTTTGTGGTGCTCCAAATGTTAGACAAGGGTTGAAAGTAATTGTTGCTCCTGTTGGAACGACATGTCACCCTAGCAACGGCGAACCTTTTAAAATTACAAAATCCAAGATTCGTGGTGAAGTTTCCGAAGGGATGCTTTGCGGCGAGGATGAGATTGGTTTGGGCAGTTCCCATGCGGGTATCGTTGAGTTAGACGCAGATGCGGTTGTTGGTTCTTTGGTTAAATCATACTTCAATATGGAAGATGATTATGCTTATGAAATTGGATTGACGCCAAACCGTGCTGACGCAGCATCGCACTTAGGTGTTGCTCGTGACCTGGCAGCTTATTTCAAGATTCCGGTCAATGCTGTGGAGGTAGATGATGTTATTGCAGGTTCGGAAACGGGTACTGCGGTACGCGTTGATTCCTACGCGGATGCTCCACGTTATGCGGGTGTAAATATCACGGGTATTCGAGTTGCGGAATCCCCTGAATGGTTAAAGAATAAATTAAATGCAATAGGCGTTCGTTCGATCAATAATATTGTCGACGTCACGAACTATATTTTACATGATTTAGGTCAACCTTTACATGCGTTTGATGCAGATAAGATGGCTGGTAATCAAGTTATTGTTCGTAAAGCTGCTGAGGGGGAGATCTTTGTTACTTTAGACGGTATCGAGCGTAAGCTTTCCGCAGAAGACTTAGTGATTGCTGACGCCGAAAAGCCGATGTGCATTGCAGGTGTATTTGGAGGTGCAGCGTCTGGTGTAACGGAGGAGACAACTTCTATTTTCCTAGAATCAGCATACTTTAACCCGGTTAGCGTTCGTAAAACTTCGAAGCGTCATGGATTAAAAACAGATTCATCTTTCCGTTTCGAACGTGGCGTGAATCCTGATATCACGGTTTTAGCGTTGAAAAAAGCAGCGAAACTGATCGCTGAAGTATCTGGTGGAAAGATTTCTTCTACAATCGTTGATCTGTATCCGGAGCCGATTCAGCCGTTTGAATTCCCTGTTACTTATAAGAATATCCAAAGGGTGATTGGTAAGGCGATTCCTGCAGAGACCATTCGTGATATTATCGTGAATCTAGGTATTGGAATCCAGAATGAAACATCCGAAGGTTTTGATGTTGTCGTGCCTCCATACAAGGTGGATGTGACAAGAGAAGTGGATGTTGTTGAGGAAGTGTTGCGTATTTACGGATATAATAATATCGAGTTGAATACACAAATTAAGGCTTCACTTAATACGTCTGAAAAACCTGACAGAGAGGTTGTTTTAAATCAGATTGCTGATTTGTTAATTAGCAATGGCTACCGTGAGATTCTTTCCAATTCATTGACCAAGGCTGATTATTTGGAAAATGCAGAAACGGCAGTTAAGTTGTTGAATCCATTGAGTAGCGATTTAGACTGTATGCGCCAGAACTTATTGTTTTCGTCGTTGACAGCTATTGGTTATAACCAAAAGCGTAAGCATGCTGACCTTAAGCTGTTCGAGCTAGGGAAGTCATACAATACAGATGGCGATTGGTATGCAGAGAAGCAATTATTGTCTTTGGCGATTGCCGGAAAGAACGAAGCAGAGCAGTGGAATACGAAATCGGATGCAGTCAATTTTTATAATATGAAGTCGGCTGTAGATGCGATCGTTAAACGTTTGAAGATTGAAGGGATCCGTGTTGAGGAATATGAAGGGCCGTACTTTGATTTTGGATTGACTTACCGCAAAGGGGAGAAGGCTTTAGTATCCTTTGGTGCTGTCGCGAAAGCAAATCTAAAAAAGGCTGACGTTGATGGTGCAGTTTACTTTGCGCAATTCGATTGGGATTTATTGTTGAAGGTCATCAAGAAGAACAAGATTACCTACAAAGAGGTATCTAAATTCCCATCTGTACGTCGTGATTTAGCGTTGTTATTAGATGAGGGCGTAAGTTTTGAACAATTGCGATTAATCGCAAATAGAACCGAGAAAAAGCTGTTAAAAGAGGTTGGAATTTTTGATGTTTATAAAGGGGATAAGTTACCTGAGGGCAAGAAATCCTATGCTTTAAGCTTTGTTTTGCAGGACGAGTATAAAACTTTGACCGATAAACAAATTGATGGCATAATTCAAAAATTAATTATTAACTTTGAGAAAGAGGTTGGCGCATCTGTGCGTTAATCACATTAAATTGCGAAAAACATAACATATGGCGTCATTATCTTCCCAAATGAATATTATCGTTGAGAAAACGAAAAATCTCATTCAATTGTGTGAAGCTTTGCAAGAAGAAAACGACTTATTGAAGTTAGAAGTTCAATCTTTGCAAGTGGCGTTCGATACGAGTTCTGATAAGGTTAAACAGCTGGAAGAGAAAGTGAAAGCTCTGGCAGTAGCTAAAACATTAGACGATTCTTCGGTCGATAAAGAAGCCATAAATGAAAAAATACTTGACACAAAACAAAAAATTAACGATTTTGTGCGAGAAATAGACAAATGTATAAGTCTTTTGAAGTAGGAGTAGAGGTTTAGGTTAGGACTTGTTACGTTTTTAAGCTCAAGAAACATGGGAGAAATTTCCATAAAAATAAATATCGCTGATCGATTATACCCACTTCGCGTTGAAACGGAAGAGGAGGAAGTAATTCGTTATGCAGCGAAGTTAATAAACGAAAAAATAAAAGAATTGCAGGATAATTATGCAGTTCGTGATAAGCAAGATTTGTTATCCATGTGCGTATTGCAATATGCGACAGGGATGATAAAAGCAGAGAAGAATGCACAGAGCCAAGACTCCGGTATTGAAAATGCGGTTCATGAATTGGATAATATGTTGACAAGTTTCTTTTCAAAATAAAACGTTTCCGTTCTTACATTTAGAGCTTATAACGACGAATTTGCCGCAATTAAATTCGGGTTGTCACTATTTTAAACTTAACGCTTCAATATCACGAGCAATATACAGATGAAGGCCATTTTGCGAAAGCCATCTAGGTCATGATCAAACGCTCAAATCATGTGTAATCGAAGTTTAATAATATTAGATACCTGATAATTTAATTGCGGTTTTTTTTTGGAAAAAAATCACTATTACATTAATATATAAATCATAAAAAATGGAGATATCAACTACTATATCAATAATAATATCACTTGTTGTGGGTGTGTTTATTGGACGATATTTGTTGCAGATGCTTTTCAAAAAACAGGAGCAAACGGCTCATGAGAAAGCTGCGCAAATTATCAAAGATGCAGAACAACAAGCTGAGCATAATAAGAAGCAACGTCAGTTGGAGGCAAAAGAGAAATTTTTGCAGTTGAAGGCGGAGCATGAAAAAGAAGTAAGCCAACGTAATAATACGGTCGCTCAAAAGGAAAACACGATTCGCCAAAAGGAGCAATCGATGAACCAAAAGTTGGAGAATCTGAATCGTGAGAAACAAGAATTAGATAATAAGTCTAAGAAACTTGACCAGTTGGTTGAGTTGAATGAGAAGAAAAAAGAAGAGGTTGAGCAATTAAAAGGTCAACACATTAAGCAATTGGAAAGCATTGCCGGTCTTTCTGCTGAAGAAGCGAAAGAACAATTGGTTAACTCTTTACGTGAGGAAGCGCGTTCGCAAGCGATTATGCAAATCAAAGATATCGTTGATGAGGCTAAATTAACAGCATCTAAAGAAGCGAAAAAAGTAGTAATCCAAACTATTCAACGTACGGCGACAGAAGCTGCTATCGAAAATACGGTGTCCATTTTCAATATTGAAAACGATGAAATCAAAGGTCGTATCATTGGTCGCGAAGGGCGTAATATCCGCGCGCTAGAAGCTGCTACGGGTGTTGAAATTATCGTTGATGATACGCCGGAGGCTATTATCTTATCGGGATTCGACCCAGTACGTCGTGAGATTGCCCGTTTATCATTGCATAGATTAGTAACGGATGGTCGTATCCACCCTGCACGTATCGAAGAAGTGGTAGCGAAGACTCGCACGCAGATCGAAGATGAGATTGTGGAAATTGGTGAACGTACGGTAATCGACTTGGGTATTCATGGTTTACATCCGGAGCTGATCCGTATGGTAGGTAGAATGCGCTATCGTTCGTCTTATGGTCAGAACTTATTACAACACTCTCGGGAGGTTGCTAACTTTGCTGCTACGATGGCCTCAGAGTTAGGTTTGAATGTTAAACATGCGAAACGTGCTGGCTTATTGCACGATATCGGTAAAGTGCCCGATGATAATCCAGAATTGCCTCACGCGATTTTAGGTATGCAGTTGGCGGAGAAATATAAAGAGCATCCTGATGTATGTAATGCTATCGGTGCTCACCACGACGAGATCGAGATGACTTCAATGATTTCGCCGATTGTCCAAGCCTGTGATGCTATTTCTGGTGCTCGCCCAGGCGCACGCCGAGAAGTGGTGGAAAGTTACATCAAAAGATTGAAAGAGCTGGAAGATTTAGCGCTTTCGTATCCAGGGGTAGAAAAAACTTTCGCTATTCAGGCAGGACGTGAGCTTCGTGTTGTTGTTGAAAGTGAGAAAGTTTCGGACGCACAAGCGGAGATTTTGGCCGCAGATATTTCCAACAGAATACAGACGGAAATGACTTATCCGGGTCAGATTAAAGTAACAGTAATCCGTGAGACACGCTCCGTGTCTTATGCGAAATAGATTTTTATTTGAATTTTTGAGAGGGCTGTCAGATTTAATGACGGCCCTCTTTTTTGGTTAAGGTTTCTGTTCTTCAAGGGCATTAAGGACTTTCATTCCTGTTGGTGTTTGAATGGATACTTGGAAGTATTGTGATTCATAAATTTCTGTTCAATAAATAGTCATAATTTGATGTTTGGCGAATTATGTATATTATAATCCTTATTTTTGCCGCATGAAAAAGCAGGCCAAACAAGTGAATAAATCACCAAAGGTTAACCGACCAGTAGAGAAGTACTTTTATGAGCTAGATCAATCCTATGGGGGTTCGAATTTTACCGCACTCAGCGTAGGGCTTACCTTAGCCTTTTTTGGTATCATGGGATTAATTTGGATGATACCATTTCCACAATTTGAGTTCCTGGTTAAGATGAATGCTCATACCTTTTTGAATTGGGGTTCTTTCTTTATAGCCATCGTTGTTTACTGCTATTTAAAATTAGCGCCTACTTTATCATATGCAGTCTTATTCTGTATTGGTGTTATGAGCTTTTTCATCGTTCAACTGGAATATGTCGAGCGAGACGGTGGCCCATCCGTTATTTTAGTTTGTTCAATCCTCGCTATAGTCGGGCTGTTAATTATGTTCTTGGTTGGGAATAAGAATAAGGATAATCAGGACGCTAGTTCGTTTATTAAGTTGTTGACAATAGGGCCCGTTTGGCTATGGTCTAAATTGTTCGATAAACTGAAATGGAAATATTAAGATTATTTCTATTTTAGAGTATAAATTTACTTATGAGGGACCTCAAATACCCAATACACTTTAAGTTTCGCGTGACGACGCTATCGAACGATTTTGAAGCGACGGACGGCGATGGGAACACCATTTACTACGTTCGCGAAAAGATTTTTAAATGGCGCGACCATATTACGGTCTATCGTGATCGGTCGAAGAGCGAGATGTTGTACGAGTTTATTTCCAATAAGCTCATTGATTTTCAGCAGACCTTCACAATCTATGATCATGAAAAACGCGTGATAGGGAAGGTTCGTAGAAAGTCTATTAAATCACTATGGCGATCCACATTTAATCTTATTGACGAAGCCGATAAGCACGATCATACGATTACAGAAAAGAATCCTTGGACGAAGTTCTGGGACGGTCTGTTCGGTGAGTTGCCGATTATAGGAATGCTATCTGGATATGTATTTAATCCTTCCTATATACTTAAGAACGAAATTGGTGAGCCGATGTTCGAAATTCGTAAAGAACCGTCCTTTTTCGGGAGAAAATTTACAGTTTATAAGCAAACCACCAAAGATATTGACGATGAACGTTTCGTGTTAAGCCTGATGCTGATGGTGATGACAGAGCGTTCGAACGGATAGAAGTATCGTGTGTTCATTGAGGCTAAAAGGAAATGGGGTTTCTGATGGCCCTTGAAAATATACACTTACATTAAAACGAAAAGAGGCTGATATTTGCAGCCTCTTTTCGTTTTAATTGTTAATAATCTTCTTTGCGGATGTAATATTGGACCTGAACCCCTGAACCGTCCTTGGCTGGGTATTCGGATTCTTCTATTGCACCGATCTTTGATAAGGCAGCCTGCGAGCGTAAATTACCTTTCCTGACATGGAAAATCACCTTATCAACTTGTTCGAATGCGAAGTCTAGCATCAATTTCTTTATCGATTTATTGTACTCTCCGCCCCAATATTCTGTTTTCAAAAAGCTATACCCAATAGCAATCGACTTTTCTTCCTCATTGAACTCATAGAAAGAAGTTGCACCGATTACTTGCTCCGTTTGCTGATCTATAATCAAATAAGGAATATCGGTTGCTATGAGCTTTTGGAAGTATTTTGTAAAACCGATAGGTGAATAGCGGCGAGTATCCGGATGCTGTTCCCATATTTTAGGATCTGATGCCGCTGCATATACCCATTCATAGTCTTCTTTGATCATCGGAATAAGCTTTACAAGCTCATTGCTGAGTGTTTTCTTTTCCAACATGATTACTTAATTATACGTTTGATCTTATTTGATTTTTTAATCCATTTATGCACAGCCTCATAATCTTCTTTCTCGATCTTATCGTAAATATGTTGAAGCTGCTTGATATGCTCCTCTAACACCTCCAGTACGTTGGCTCGATTCTGTTTAAAGATCGGAGTCCACATGTCGGGAGAGGATTTTGCTAAACGTACGGTTGACTGAAATCCCGAACCAGCAAGTTCGAAGATACGTCCTTGGGATTTCTCTTTCTCCAGTACAGTTAAAGCCAAGGCGAAAGAGGTTAAGTGTGAAATGTGAGAAACATATGCTGTGTGCATATCATGCTCTTCAGCATTCATAAAAGAAGTTTGCATCTCTAATTGATCGGTAATACTATCTGCGATTTCGAAGGCATCCTCATCCGATTTGAATGCTTCCACGTAGACCATCATTTTATCTTTAAAAAGGTTCGGAATAGCGGCTTCTGGACCTGAATATTCAGTTCCGGCCATCGGGTGAGCAGCTACATAGCGACCTCGGTTTGGATGATCTTGAATCAAATGTAAGATATTTGATTTTGTAGATCCCATATCGATGATAACCTGATCGGTCACTTTATCCAGCATGCCGGGGAGTATTCCCATAATGGCATCCACAGGAACCGTCAATATCAATACTTTACAGCTTTTTAATGCTTCCTCTAATGATTGGATTTCATCAACCAATCCTAATTGTAATGCTTTTTTCTGATTGGTCTCATTTCTTTCAACACCGATCAGTTTTTCGCAAAACTTCGTTTCTTTAAGTCGAATGCCGATAGATCCACCGATCAAACCAACTCCGACAATTGCTATATTCATTTTATTCAGAATAATAAAAACATACTATGCTAGCATTGAGCCTATTTGCTCAATCTACCTTTTAATCTTTCCAAGGCTTGATCCAATACCTCCGGTTTAGCACAAAGGCTGATCCGAATATACTGTTCACCTGCTGAGCCGAAAATACCACCAGGAGTAATAAACACCTGCGCATTGTACAAAACATCGTCGCTTAATGCATACGAGTCGGCGTATTTTGTCGGAACTTTCGCCCATACAAATAATCCCACCTGATTCTTGTCATATGTACAGCCTAAATAGTCCATAATTTGGTAAACCTTTTCGCGACGTTCCTTATAGCTTTCGTTAAGTTGGGTGTACCATGACTTATCCAGTTGCAATGCTTTTGCCGCAGCAAGTTGTGTGGCCAGGAACATACCAGAGTCCATATTGCTTTTAAAGCGCAATATCTCGTCTATGCGCTGTTGTTTCGCAGACAGCATACCAATACGCCATCCTGCCATATTAGATGATTTACTGAGCGAATTCAGCTCAATAGCAACATCTAATGCACCGTCGATCGACAGGATGCTTTGCGGCTGATCATTTAGAATAAAACTATATGGATTGTCGTGGCAGATCAATATGTTGTGTTTTTTTCCAAATGCAATTACCTTTTCAAAGAAATCTGCGGTAGCCAAAGCACCGGTAGGCATGTGCGGGTAATTAATCCACATAAGTTTAACCTTAGAAAGGTCTGTTTTTTCTAAAGCTTCCAAATCTGGTATCCAATTTTCTTCGGCTTTAAGTTCATAAGACACAGTCTCTGCCCCGGCGATGCGAACTGCGCTCGCATAGGCAGGATATCCCGGATTAGGAATCAGAGCTTGGTCGCCCTCCTGCAGATAGGTCATACAAATATGCACGATTCCCTCTTTTGAGCCCATCAATGGGAGGATTTCGGTATTAGGATTCAACGAAACGCGATAATATCGATCATACCAATCTGCCATGGCTTGTCGTAGTGCTGGAGCACCTTTATAACTTTGATAACCATGCGTGTTGGACAATGCTGCCTGTTCCTGTAATACTTGGATTACTTCAGGATGAGGCGGCAAATCAGGACTTCCGATACCCAGATTGATCACCTGTGCACCGTTCTTGTTCATCTCGTCGATCTCTCGCAGTTTTTTAGAAAAGTAATACTCTTCCGTATGCTGGAGACGTTTCGCAACTTCTATTTCCATTTTTACGCTAATTTGGCGTTAAAATTAGGAAATCTTACGGTCAATAAATCATTTCTATTAAATAATTACAGCATTTTTGCCCTATTTATTTCAAAATTCCATTTAAAAGCCTTGTCCAATCTTCTATTGCTTATTTTCAAGCGGTTATCGTCATAATTGTCATCATTGTTAGTTTCTTGTTAATTCCAATTAAAGGACTGCTGTTGTTAGTAATTTTAATGTTAAATAACGTAATATATTTAATTAAAGTCTAATGTACACGAGAATACATTGCTTAAAAATTATTATTTTGGTTAAAAATAAATTTTAAAAGCATAAAAATTAATTAAAAACTATGAAAGCTACGGAATTATCTGGCGTCAAAGAAATTGCTCGGAGGGCTAACGTATCTATCGCCACAGTTGATCGGGTATTGCATAACAGAGTTGGTGTTGCGCTCAAGACCAAGGAAAAAATCGAATCGATCATAAAAGACATGGATTACAAACCGAATATTCTAGCGAAGCGATTAGCTTCGAAGCGAGTTCATCGTTTTGCTGTACTTATGCCTAGGGAATGTGTCGAAACGGATTACTGGCGGGCGCCGCTGTTAGGGATTCAATCGGCATTAAACGAATTAGGGGACTTCGGTGTAGAGCTGACTTACTTCCTATTTGACCGACAGGACGCAGAGGATTTCAAAGAGATGTCAGAATCGGTTTTAGAAAACGCCATAGATGCCGTTATTGTAGCACCTATTTTTCCGTCGGAAGCGGAACGTTTCGTGAAACGCTGCGAGGAGAAAAGGATAAAATATCTATTTATAAACAATGATCTGCCGTCATCTCAGCCGCTCAGCTTCATTGGGCCCGACCAATGGCAAACAGGGCGTTTAGCAGCAAACCTGTGCCAATACATCATAAGAAAAGAAGATCGAATTCTAGTATTAAATATTCAGCGGGAATTCAGCAATATCGATCATACGATAAACCGTCTTGCAGGATTTGAGAGTTTCTTCGCTGAAAGGGAAGCGGGCTGGAATATCCTTAAACTAGATTTAAACGCAGAGAATTACGATATGTTCAAAGTATATTTCAGTCAGTACTTACAGCAGAATGAGCTGGATGTTATATTTGTAACGAATGCTTGGGTTTATTGGGTGGCCCGCTATTTTGAAGAGCATTCCATCAGCAACATCATTCTTATGGGCTATGACTATACTAGCAAAAATATAGATTATGTGGAAAGGGGAGGTATCGACTTCCTGATCTGTCAAAAGCCGCTCGAACTGGGGTATAAAGCTTTAGCTACATTGTTTGAACATTTTATTTCTAAAAGACCGATCTCTCGCATACAATATATGCCTATCGATATTGTGACGAAGGAGAATTCCAGTTTGTATAAACATTGATTTCACATTGACCGAGGAAGGCTCAGCCGATTCATAATCTCCTATGGCTAAGTTATTTCTCTTTGTTGCAAATTTATGTTAACCGATGATCCTAGGACGGAATATTATGACATAAGTTTGCAACAATTTCACCCTATAAAACTCAAAAAACGCCTAAGGTTGCAAAATTTCTTACATTTGTAATCTTAGTATTTTGCATGAAGACATACTTTAGATTAATTTCATTCGCGAAGCCTATTGAGAAATACGCCATTCCATACCTTCTCTGCACGGTTATCATGGTGGTGTTTAGTACCCTCAATCTAGCATTGCTGGCTCCGTTACTCCATACCTTATTTAATTCTCAAGATGCTGTCGTTGAAGTTGTTGAAAAACCAACGGGTACATTCGACCTGATGGGCTATTTTAATTACTTCGCCTACGATTTGAACAATAGACTTGGCCCTTACGAAGCGTTGAAATATATCTGTGTAGTAATCGTCGCATCTGTCTTTATCTCTAATTTATTCCGATACCTCTCGCAAAGGGTTATGGAAAACTTACGAATCCATACCTTATTAAACCTTAGAAAGTCGGTTTTCAATAATGTTATGAACCTTCACTTGGGATTCTTTTCCAATCAACGTAAAGGAGATATTATATCTAAGATTGCATCAGATGTTCAGGTGGTACAGTTCTCAGTGACCAGTACGCTGCAGGTAGCTTTTAAAGAGCCCTTACAACTGATTGCTTATATAGTGATGTTGTTTATTATCTCCACTAAACTGACTTTATTTTCTTTATTGGTTATTCCGTTCTCAGCCTTCGTTATCTCACGTATCGTTAAAACATTGAAAGCTCAAGCGCAGGAAGGTCAGAAGACCTATGCAAATATGATTACCTATTTGGAAGAAGCGCTAAGCGGTGTAAAGATTATCAAATCTTTCAATGCGATAGATTATGTAAAAGCGAAGTTTAATGGAGAGAATGATCGATATGCTACGATTATGCGCCGTATGGTTCGCAGACAACAGATGGGATCTCCAGTGTCTGAGTTATTGGGCGTAATCATGGTTGCTATTATCTTATTATATGGTGGACATCTTGTACTTACTGGAAATGGTGATTTATCGGCATCCGAGTTCATCGCTTATATCGCTATATTCTCGCAGGTAATGCGTCCAGCGAAGGCATTAACAGATGCTTTCAGTAATATACACAACGGAATTGCTGCTGGCGAACGCGTATTACAGCTTATTGATGAGAAGAACCTAGTAGAAGATAAACCTGACGCTAAAGTCGTTACTTCCTTCAATGATAAGATCCAGTTTGATCAGGTTTCTTTCTCTTACGAAGAGAAAGAAGTACTACGCAATATCACTCTCAGCATCCAAAAAGGAGAGACCGTGGCACTCGTAGGTCCTTCCGGGGGTGGTAAGTCAACCTTAGTAGATCTTATCCCGCGTTTTATGGATGTTACGGCGGGCAGCATCAAGATGGACGGTACGGATCTCCGCGACCTGAACCAAGACTCTTTAAGACATCTAATTGGCGTAGTAAACCAAGAATCTATACTTTTCAACGATACGATATTCAACAATATCGCTTTTGCCAATACGGAGGCAAGCGAAGAAGATGTGATCAAGGCCGCAAAAATTGCCAATGCGCATGAATTCATCATGGCAACAGAGGAAGGTTATCAGACGAATATTGGCGACAGAGGCTCCAAGCTTTCCGGCGGTCAAAGACAGCGGATCTGTATTGCGCGTGCGGTTCTTAAGAACCCACCGATTATGCTCTTAGACGAGGCTACATCAGCCTTAGATACCGAATCTGAACGTTTAGTACAGGACTCCCTGTATAAACTGATGGAAAACAGAACGACAGTAGTCATTGCGCATCGATTGAGCACCATCCAAAATGCAGACAAAATTATTGTATTGGAAGGTGGAAGAATTGCAGAAACAGGCTCACATTTCGAGCTGATTGCGCAGAATGGATTATATAAGCGACTGATTGATATGCAGCAATTTGCTGAGGCTTAACGGCTTAAGTCAATCGCTTTTTAGGGTAGGTTTTGCTACATTTGTATTGTAAGGACTGCGAAATGGAATCAACACAGAAGCTATCGTTTTTATTGAACGATAAAAATTTATCAGAAGAACTAAAAAGTATTGCGCAGAAGGTTTTAAACGACCAGCGTATCACCTTTGACGAAGGAGTTTATCTTTACGAACATGCGGAATTAGGATACCTTGGCGTATTAGCTAATTATATCCGTGAGAAAAAGCATGGTGACATCACTTATTTCAATCGTAATTTTCATATTGAACCAACGAACGTATGTGTCTACGACTGTAAGTTCTGCTCTTATTCAAGATTGATTAAGAATAGAGACGATGGTTGGGAGATGGATGTGGACGGTATGATGGACATCGTACGTAAATACGACAATGAGCCAGTAACCGAAGTACACATCACTGGGGGAGTTGTTCCTAAGCAAAACTTAGCGTTCTATGCTGAGTTTTTTAAACGTTGTAAGGAACATAGACCCGAATTACATATTAAAGGACTAACGCCGGTAGAGTATTATTATATCTTCAAGAAAGCAAAGCTTAGCCATTATGAAGGCATGAAATACCTGCAATCATGCGGTTTAGATTCTATGCCAGGCGGCGGAGCAGAAATCTTCCACCCGGAAGTGCGCGAAAAAATTGCCCACGATAAGTGTACTGCTGAGCAATGGTTAGATATCCATGAGCAAGCACACAAGTTGGGTATGCATACAAATGCAACCATGCTATACGGACATATCGAAGAGTTCTGGCATCGGGTAGATCATATGGAGCGCTTAAGAAATCTACAAGATAAAACCGGCGGATTCCAAACATTCATCCCGTTGAAGTTTAGAAATAAAGATAACCAGATGGAGAATGTTCCGGAGGTATCTGTTGTTGAGGATTTACGGAATTATGCGATTGCGCGTATCTATATGGATAACTTCCCGCATATCAAGGCTTATTGGGCAATGATCTCCAGAAATACAGCTCAGCTTTCCTTAGCATTCGGTGTGGATGATATTGATGGAACTTTAGACGATACCACAAAGATCTATAGTATGGCGGGTGCCGAAGAGCAAAACCCGGCTATGTCTACTAAGGAATTGGTGGAATTGATCAAACATGTTGGTCGTCATCCTATCGAACGTGATACCTTATACAACGTAGTTACAGACTATAATGAGGTTCAGTTTGAAGAGGAAAATCCTAAAAAGCAGTATTATTCTTTACCAGTAGTCAATTAAAAAGACTTTCATATTTCCAGTTAAAGCGTTACAAGGATGGCAATTCTTGATAGCTATTGAAAACAGAAATTTTTAGAAAAAAGGGGTAGGATTGAAAAAGACCATATATTTCATAAGACACGGGCAAACAGATTTAAATTTAAAGGGAATAGTGCAAGGCAGAGGTGTTAATTCGCCGCTCAATGAAAATGGTATATTGCAGGCCCAAGCTTTCTACGAAGCTTATAAACATATTCCTTTCGATAAAATATACGCATCCACTTTATTGAGAACCCATCAGACTGTCGCACCTTTTGTGGCACAGGGAATTCCGATGGAAGAGCTAGAAGGGTTGGACGAGATTTCATGGGGTATTTATGAAGGGCAGGAGCAAACCGAAGATATCCTCAAAGGCTTCGAAGAGGTTGTAGGCTCCTGGCGCAATAATGACCTCGATCTTGCTATCCTTGATGGTGAGTCGCCGAACAGCTTAGTCCTTCGTCAGAAGGAAGCCATCGCTCACATCCTCTCAAATAAAGAGGAAGAAACCGTATTAGTTTGTATGCACGGACGTGCGATGCGGATTATGCTATGCCATCTTACGAATGTGCCGGTTTGCAACATGGACGACTTCCCGCATACCAACACCGCACTTTATGTTCTTGAGTATGAAGATAATGAGTTCAGCATTGTAGACTACTACAATACCAAGCATTTAGAAAATTTAATGAATGAAAAAAATTAGAGTATCTGCCGTTTCTTATACCAACACGTTGCCATTTTTGCAAGGTATCAGGAACTCAGATGTGATTAATGATATTGATCTTTCTGTTGACTATCCGAGCGAATGTGCTCGTAAAGTTATGGAAGACGAAGCTGATATGGGTATTATACCTGTCGCAGCGCTTGCGAGCATGTCCAACTATTACATTATTGGCGATTACTGCATCGGTACGAAAAACTATGTCGATTCGGTTTTTATTTTCTCCAATAAACCTATCGAAGAGATTAAAACTCTTTTGTTGGACAAGCAATCCAAAACTTCCAACGGATTGGCGCGCATCTTACTGCAACGTTATTGGAAGCGAAACGATGTTGAAATTTTAACCGAAGGTGAAGCCGACGCTTATGTATTGATCGGCGATCGCACATTCGGCAAAAAAGAAGAGGTGCCCTACGTCTACGACCTAGGCCATTACTGGCATGAATTGACCGGCCTGCCATTCGCATTTGCCGTATGGGTAGCCAACAAAGAACTACCAGAATCTTTCTGCAAGAAATTCAATGCCGCACTAGCCGACGGAGTCTCCAGACCCGACGACGTTATCGATGGATTACCAGCATACCCCAACTTCGATTACCATACCTATCTCAATGAAAACCTCGATTTTCATCTAGACGCTGATAAAAGAAAAGCATTGGAGCTTTATTTGGAATGGTACGAGGTAGTAGTTAGTAGTTAGTAGTTAGTAGTTAGATATAAGATATTAGACATTAGATTTAAGACATTTGTCCATCCCTGAAATAGGTTGACCACAAAATGGAGGTACTAAATGCAAACAAATTTGCGGTTAATCAGGAAATCACGGGTTTATTCTGATGATTTTAAGCGGGAAATAGTTTCCCTATTTGAGAGTGGGAAGTTGAGTGTTCTACAGTTAGAGCGGCTTTATGGAATAAGTAATCCCACGATCTATAATTGGATCTATAAATTTTCTAACTTTAATGAGAAAGGACAACGTATAATGGAGATGAAATCAAGTAGCACCCACAAAGTAAAAGCCATGGAACAGCGTATCCGTGAACTGGAGCGGATGATCGGCCAGAAGCAGATCAAGATCGATTTCTTGGAGAAGATGATCGACATCGCTGGAGAGGATCTTAAGGTCGATATCAGAAAAAATTTCAACACCCCACCATCGGATGGTTCCGGGAACACGCAGGAAAAATAGATTATTCCCTCAATCAGCTTTATAGAACCGTTGGTATGAGCAAACAGGCGGTGCATCAGCGCGCTGTTCGCCATTCCCGTTATCAGGTTCAATTCGCTGAGCTGATCGAAAAAGCGGATAAAGTGCGTAAGGAACATCCCGGTTGTGGGGTGGAAAAACTGTATTATATGCTCCGTCCGGATTTTGTGGGGAGAGATCGTTTCATAGAGACCATGATGTCTTTAGGATATCGATTGAAGGTCAAGAAGAACTATCGCAGGACGACTCGCGGGCTTTCCACAGCCTACCCTAATCTGATCAATGGCTTGGTTGTAGGGACTCCCAATCAGGTTTGGCAATCGGACATCACCTACTTCTACGTGGGCGATAGGTTCTACTATGGAGTGTTCATTATCGACGTTTACACCAAAAAGATCGTTGGATATCAAGTATCCAATCATATGCAGTCAACAGCTAATCTTAAGGCACTACGAATGGCCCTTAAGAATAACGGGGCACCCCAATATCATCATTCAGACCGAGGTGCCCAATATCATGCGACAGCTTATCTGCAGCTGTTGAAAGAGAATAATTGCAGGGTGAGCATGGGCAAGAGTGCCCAGGACAATGCATACGCTGAGCGGATCAATGGAACCATCAAGAATGAGTATCTGGATTATTGGAAGCCCAAGACGTTCGAAAGCTTAAAAAAAATGGTCAATAGAGCTGTCAAACAGTACAATAAACGAAGACTGCACAACTCATTACATAGGATGTCGCCAGAGAGTTTCGAAGAAAAGTGGTTTAGGGAGATATTGTCTCCTAAACCACTAATAACTATATTTGATCAAGTTGATAAATTGTAAAAACGGTCAACACTATTCAGGGACAGACAATTAGATGTATAATGCTCTTCGTAACTCTAGAATGATAAGAGTTAAGCAGTTATACTTGCCATATTCGGCGCAAAAAGTCTAATATCTAATGTCTTAAATCTAAAATCTAATCTAAATACTATTCAAAAGAATCATAACCCACCCTACGATCATCAGCAATCCGCCGATGGGGGTGATGGGACCTAGGAACCTTAGGTTTACTTTCCAGACGTCTTTGAAGCTTAGGAAGTAAATGCTGCCGGAGAATAAGATACATCCGGAGAGGATTCCAAATACGGCCCAATTGTCGCTGGTGCTGGCGAAATCCATGTTGTATCCTATAATCAGTAGCGTAATTGCCGCATACATCTGATAGCGTACGCCGACTTCGAAAGAACTTAATCTTTCTTCGGATAGTATCTTCTTAAAAGCGTGCGCTCCGAATGCACCTAGAATGATAGCAAGGATACCTAGTATCGAGCCAGCGATTAATGCGAGTTGATTCACTACTTGTTTGCCTTTTTAACCTGCGCTACGATCTCCGCTTCTGTTGCCAGACCCGTTTTATCCCAAAATAGCTTACCGTTCTTGTATAGCTTTATTTGAGGTATAGCGGAAACCTTTAATGTTCTGGCTAATTCCTTATTCTTGTCAGCGTCGATTCTAACCAGCTTCACCTGGTCGCTGTGTTTTTTCTCGACATCCAGCAGAATTGGTTTCAATTGTTGGCATGGAGCACACCAAACCGCCGAGAAGTTAACAAGAACTACTTTAGAAGAATTGACTACATGGTCATAATCTGCTTTCGACATTCCTGCAGATTCCTTCGCACTACTCGTTTTTATCTCTGGTTTCTCTGCTTTTCGCCAATCCATCATCCCGCCAGAATAGTCATAAACGGTATATCCTTCTTTAGTTAAAAACTCGGATGCTTGTTTGCTGCGGCCACCACCTAAACAATAGATGTAAACTGGTCGATCTTTTTTCAGATTTGCCAATTGTTGTTTAAAGTTTTCCTGATCCTTCCAGTCAACATTTACTGCGTTAGGAATATGTCCTTCAGAAAATTCTTGGGGCGTACGAACGTCCCACAATTGTGTTTGTGGTTTAGCGATCACCTTTTCCATCTCTTCGGCGCTAACTTTTGTTTGCGCCATTCCGAAATGTGCAGATGCCAATAAACCAATGATGAACAATGCTCTCTTCATATCTTTTTATTTATTGGGATAAACTACCCCTTTCTCAAATACTTTGTAAGTATAACGATGGTTTGCCCTTCAACCTTGCCTTCAATTTGCTCGGTATTGTCAGGAACAAGTCTAATATTCTTTACTACGGTACCTAATTTCGCCGAAATACTGGAACCTTTCACATCTAAAGTTTTTATCAATACTACAGTATCACCTTCAAATAAACGTGTACCGTTGGAATCTTGATGAAACTCTACATTGGCCTCTGCCTCATGATCGCCAGTTTTCTTCGCCCAGGCGATGGCATCATCATCGAGGTATAAAATATCTAAATTATTAGCTGCCCATGCTTCGTTACGCAAACGGCTAAGCATACGCCAAGCTACAACCTGTACCGGCAAATAAGGTGACCACATCGTGTCGCCTAGAACTTTCCAGTGCTCAGGATCAATCTGTTCCGTTTTTTCAATCTGCCCTTTGCAAACAGAACATACTAAAATGCTGTTATCTTGATTAGGGATTTCCACCGGTGGGACTTCATAAACGGAGAGTTCTTGAGTAGAGTTGCACAATTCACACTTGTTTTCACTTCTACTTTTTAATTCATCTACTAACATAAATAAGGGTAATAAGTATTTGTTTCAAAGATAAGCATTTTAAATGAGGGGAATGTATATTACCTTAGTGTAGGGAATTGTGGTTGTGGCAAAGAATTTGTATAGGAAGAAAAACAAACTGTAAAATATAAATTTATACTTATGAAATGGCAAGGCGGCCGCAATAGCGGAAATGTTGAAGATCGCAGGGGAATGTCCGGAGGACAGAAGCTAACCTTAGGCGGAATTGGCGGGGTAATCGTATTGATTATCGGATTTTTAATGGGGGGCGATCCTACCGAATTATTGAATCAAGCGCAACAACAAGGTGGCGTAGCGACAGAACAAGGCGAGTTTCAGTCGACTCCGGAGGAAGACCGATTGGTAGAATTTGCCGGCGTTGTCTTGACCAGTACGGAAGACGTATGGAGTTCTATATTTCGTGAAAATGGAAAATCATATCCCGTTACTAAATTGACCATCTACCGCGACGCTTTCGAAACCGGCGGTTGTGGGGTCGGACGTTCCGAATTCGGACCATTCTATTGCCCGGGCGACCAAAAGATCTATCTGGATTTAAGCTTTAATAAAGAGTTGAATAATCGTTTTGGCGCGAAAGGCGAATTTGCACTTGCTTATGTGATTGCTCATGAAGTAGGCCACCATATCCAAAATGTCTTTGGTGTATTAAATCAAACGAATGCCATGCGCGCGAAAATGAGCGAGCGTGATTATAATAAAATCTCTGTAATGACGGAATTGCAGGCAGACTTTTATGCGGGCGTTTGGGCGCATCATGCGACCAAGAAATCCGATGTACAGTTGACTTATGATGATATTGTTGAGGGTATGCGTGCTGCTGCAGCGGTAGGCGATGACCACATTCAAGAGCAAGCGACTGGTAGCTCGCATCCGGAATCATTTACGCACGGTACTTCCGAGCAACGTGCATACTGGTTCAAAAAAGGGTATGAAACGGGCGATGTAAACCAGGGGAATACGTTTAACGACCCTAGCTTGCAATAAGCTATTGCACCAAGAGGTTGCAGCCGCGAATATCAGAATTATCAAAACGACCTAGGATTTCGAAGGTACCATCTTGATGGAACTTTCCTAAATCTTGGGTAGCAATAAACGAACAGGAGTAATAATTGGCTAAATCAATGACATTTATTGCTCCTGTTTTTTTATTGTCCAGTAGTGACAAAGGATCATTGGTATCGCGAATTAGAATTTTCATCCAATTAGGCGTTTTAAATAAGCCTTCTCCATCAGAATAGCCTTGCGATAGCAGCTCCGTCATCCCATATTCGGAATGTATCGCCGGAACACCGAATCCTGCCTTGAGGATAGCATGCAGCTCCTCTCTGATCATCTCCTTACGCTTGCCTTTCATCCCTCCGGTCTCCATAATAATAAGCTCGGGAAAATCGATGCTATATTGCTCCACAAAGTCGAGAAGGGCATAGGTCACTCCAAAAAGAACCGTCTTTGTGCCTTTTTCCTTTAGCTGCTGAAGAGCTTCAAAAAGATCTTGATGATTATAGAGGAAATAATTGCTTTCTTTCTGTTCCGAATGCTTGATCAAGTCGTCTACCATATAAATCAATGAAGACCCGGTACGTTCTAAATAGGATGGAAGCAAGGCAACAATTGCCAAATCTTTGACATCGCCATAAAACTGCTCGAAAGCTAATCTAAAGCTTCGTTCGTATAGGCTGACATCAGCAACTAAATGCTTGCTTGTAATCATTCCCGTTGTGCCCGAACTGCTAAAAACAACCTCAGTTTCTAATCCCGCATTGATGATATCTTGCGATTTGAAGAATTGAATCGGCATAAACGGAATCTTGGTATAATGATCAACATTTCCCGGTTCTACGCCCAATATCTGCAAGTATTGCTTGTAGATTAAGGTATGTTCTGCCTGATGCTGAAAAACAGCTAATGCGCAGGCGTTAAATTCTTCGTCCGATTGGATATTAAAAATGCGATCCAGTAATTCCATTGACGCAAATATAGGGATTCCCTACCTTTTCTTAATCAATTCCTTGTTGCGGAATGGATTATCTTTCACATCCATTTTCTTCGCTTTTATCGTCTCCTTCAGCTGCTCGTTAAGTTCCTTTTCGTAGCTCGGTGATGCCTGTGTTGCCACACTATATAAGGCCAAATGTTTCTTTATAGCCGTAAACTTTTCCTGTTTGTAGCCTACTTTAAATGCTTCTATACTAGGTTTGTAAATCAAGCGTGTTACCTGATCGGCGGCTAGAGCGGTTGCGACTGTTGCGGTTCCCAGCAATGCCTGACCCGCAGCATCGGTTAAGGTTCGCTCATCCTCCGGACTATCATAGATTGGTGCTCCAAGCGCGCCTCGACGAATATTAGAACGATTTTCGTCCAAAGACGTCGCGATAATGCCGACCCCCGTGTCAGACATTCCCTCGAATACCTTAATTTTTCGGTTTTTATCAAATTTTATCTTAATCTCCTTAATAGACTCCGCCGGAATAGAGCGAGCACCGCGCGATGTAATCACATCAACAGTTTCTTCGTTAACTTGTTGCAAAAGCCCCTTGACCATCCCTTTTTTTGTTTTAATAGCAACCTGATATTCTTTTATCTCCCGCTCTAGGGATGATTGGGCCTGGATATTTGTAGTAAACAGAAGAAATAAAATCGAAAAAAGATAATGAAAATTTGCCATGACGTTAATGTTGCGTCTTAATTTTCTGTAAAGTTAAGGTTTTGGGAGTTGGCTGTGTGTTAAAAATAATTAAATGTAGGGAAGGGAAAGGGGTTTAGGGACTTTGTTTTTGAACCAAGAAAGGAAGGATTTAAGGATTGACAGGATCGGGTCTAACTATTAAGTACTAACTAATAAATACTACTTCAGGTAAGTTCTATATTATAACCAATCTAGACCCAATTCATACCCGCTCACGAGCGGCTTTGATAGGGTTATGAAAGGGTTTTGAAAGGGCTTTATAAGGGTTATGGGTAATCGATGTCTTGAACAAGCTTTGTTTGATCTTTGTTTCTAAACAAAAGAGAAGAAAGTCTGAAAAAGCGTAGTCAAAAGAAACCATATAGATAGAATCTAACGGAAGTTAAAAAGTGGTCAGTACAATATAGGCAGAGTGGTTTTTCTTACGAATAAAAGCGAGCGCTTGGGTGATATAATTTTCTACTGTTCTTTTAGAGATCTCCAATTCTTCGGCAATTTCGTCATTCGACTTTACTTCAAATCGACTCATCACGAAAACTTTTCTACATTGTTTAGGGAGCTGTTTCGTGAGGGCTTCAATCTCTAGAAATAATTCTTTCGCTTCTAGGTATTTATGCGGTGTGACTTTATTGATTTCGTCCAAAAAAACGCTTAGGTGCAGAAGGTATTTATCTCTTACTTTCTCTGATCGATAATAATTAAAAATTTGGAATTTCAACGATTGGAAAAGGAAACCCGAGATATTTGATTTAATCTCAAATCTTTTTTCCCATAATTCGACATAGGTGTTTTGAACAATGTCTTCTGCAATTTCTTTGTCGCCTATTTTTTTAAGTGCATATCTCAATAACCCAGGAGCATATTGATTATAAGCCAGCTTAAAGGCTTCAACACTATCTTTTTGGATCAATCCTAACAGTCGTACATCGAAATTTAAGTCGATTTCTACCATTTCATAAAAAAATAAAAAAAAACTATGTGTTTGTTAAAGGTTAAGTTACTAATCAATTAAAGCCTGGAATATGAAACGTCGGAGTTTTAACAAAATTATAGAAAAAATTATTAATAAGAAAGCTAGTTCACAAGAGGTGGAGATATTTGACGAATGGTTGAATTCAATTAACCATAAGTCTAACTCGGATTGGTCTGATCATGAATTGGAGTTGCTCAGCGAAAAGGCTCTTCAACAGGTAAATTCTAAAAGAGGATTTCGATGGGCTTATGCCGCAGGAGCAGCCATCTTATTGATAATCGGAACTTGGCTTTTTATTCCGAAACCAAATCTCGATGAGTTTCAATCGATAAAGCAGCAAGTTTCTTCGGAGCCCATCAAAGCTGGAGGTTTTAATGGTTTGTTAACTACTCATGGAAAAGAAAGTATTAGCCTAGCAAGTCTTCAATTGGATTCATTGTATGTATTCGAGGATGTTCAGGTCGAACGTTTGGATTCGGGATTGGTTAGGATAATTCCTCTGCCAAGTTCTCAAGTAAGTTGGCAGGAAATCCGTGCTCCGAAAGGTGCCAACCTTGCAGTTATACTTGAAGATGGATCAAAAATTACCCTGAATGCTAATTCGATGATATCTTTTCCTTCCCGGTTTGATCCCAATGGTAGAGAAGTGGTTATGGAAGGGGAGGCATTTTTTGAGGTACAGAAAGAAAAAACTCGCCGACCCTTTGAAGTACGTTCAGGGCAAAACGTAATCAACGTCTTGGGTACAAAATTCAACGTCAATACTAAATCGGAAAACGAGATGCAAGCTTCCCTTTATGAGGGGAGAATACAGGTTTCTAATGGCAATTTTAGAGTCGTCTTAGATCCAGGAAAAGAAATCTTAATTGCGAAAAACGGCACATATCAAGTACAAATTTTCGATAAAAATAAATCTACCGCTTGGAAAGCAGGTGTTTTTGATCTCAAGGGGAAGAACATCAAACAAATTATGAAGGAAGTAGGGGATTGGTACAATGTAGAGGTGGAATACTTAAATGCCGACACTAATGTTAAATATATGGGTGAATTATCCAAATTTTCAAACATCGAAACCCTCTTAGAAACCATCAGCCTAGTCAAAGGAAATCAATTTGAAATTAAAGAAAGGAGGATCATCGTGAAATAGAATATAGCCTGCGGATACATAAATCAATTAAATAACCAAAATCAAAGAATTATGAAATACGTTCTCGGGATTTTACTTGCCTTAACTTTCCAAATCAGTTATGCAAGTTCAACCCAAAAAGTTAATATTAGTCAAAAAGGCAAAACGCTAAGTGAATGCTTAGAGGAAATCAAAGCCCAAACCGGGTTTAATATCATTTATATCAACAATACCTTAGACCAAAAGCAGGTCATCGACATTAATTTGAAAGATAAGTCGTTGGAGGAAGCTTTAAGTTTGCTTCTAGCAGATAAGGGAGTAGATTTTACGGTGAAGCACAATACCATTGCAATCTATAAATCGGAGTCAAATAATTTGAAAACGGCGCAGGTCGCGCTGCGGGTGACTGTAAAATCAATCGATGGCACTCCCATTTCCAATGCATCGATTTTTGAAGCGGGAAATGAGAAAGCCTTGGGCCAAACCAATGAGGAAGGTTTTTTCCTTGCGCAAGTTTCAGAACAATCAAGATCTATACTCGTTAAACACGTGAATTATCAGAGCCAAGAGGCGAGAATTCAAAATCGTCGTTCAGTAGAAGTCGTTTTGGAAGATAAGATTACTCGGCTTGAAGAGTCGGTAATCACCGGGATTTATACTAGGGATAAAGAAAGTTTTTCAGGGTCTTCCCAAACTTATACCGCTAAGGAATTGAAGATGGTCAGCAACGTAAATGTGTTGGTAGCCCTAAAATCATTAGATCCGGCTTTTGCGATTGAAGAGAATAATTTACTTGGCTCGGATCCGAATGCATTACCCGACGTGAATGTGCGCGGCAAAACTAGTGTGATCGGTTTGCGGCAACAATTTGGAACCGATCCTAACCAACCCCTGTTTATTTTAGATGGTTTCGAGTCTAACATTCGCGTTATTTTCGATTTGCCGATTGATCGGGTCGCATCCATTACCATATTAAAAGACGCTGCAGCAACCGCGATTTATGGATCAAAGGCTGCAAATGGTGTTATTGTTATTGAAACTGTAAAGCCTAAACCCGGACAATTAACGCTTACCTATAGCAATAATACGAATTTCAGTTTCGCAGATTTAACAGATTATAATCTGATGAATGCCGAAGAAAAATTAACTTTTGAACGCTTATCTGGCTTATATGGTCAATTAGATGAGAATAAAGTCATCATCGATGAATATCAAGCTTCATTATACAATGCAAGATTAGCCGACGTAAAGAGAGGTGTTGATTCCTATTGGATGAGCGAACCCCTGCGAAAAGTCGTTTCCAACAGACACAATTTAAACGTTGAAGGTGGTGATCAAAAAGTAAGGTATGGCCTTGGTTTCAACTATGGAAATAATCTTGGGGTTATGAAAGGATCGGACCGAAATGTGATTGGAGGAAATGTTAGGTTGATATATAGACTAAATAGGTTCTCGTTCTCCAATAACTTCAGCATTGATTATAGCAGGAATGCGAATAACACTGTAGATTTCTCCGCATTTTCTAAAATGAACCCATATTATCGTAAATATGATGAGAGCGGGAAGATATTAAGGATAGTAGAGAGCTTTGTCAATGCTTTTGGACCCAATACAGAATTGTATAATCCGATGTACGATTATTATCTTAAAAGCTTCAATAGAGGGAATAATACAGAATTTCGCAATAATTTTGAGGCTGATTGGCGTCTAATTGATGAATTAAGAATCAGAGGGAGATTTTCTTTTGCAAAAGGTAACTCCAGAGGACAGATTTTCAGTTCACCGTTTGCTAATGCTTACATAAATTCAACTACCGAGAACAAAGGAAGATATACCGAATCGAACGGTCAGACCAAAAACTTCGATTTTGATTTTACAACTTCCTATGGCAAAGCGTTCGGAACGAACAGTTACCACACCTTAAACGCATTGATGGGTTTTCGTGCCAATTTATCCCAAAATGAATTGGGTTCATATTCCGTGGCAGGCTATAAAGATGAAGAATATTGGGCACCCAAATTTTCAATGGGTTATGTAGCAGGATCACGTCCAAATTATACCTTCAACGATCGAAGATCGTTGAGTTACTATTCTAATGTTGGATATTCATACCGAAACCGGTATTTGTTTGATTTCAACTATAGAGTGGACGGTTCGTCTCTGTTTGGCTTGAAAAATAAATTCACCAAAACATGGGCGGTCGGTGCAGCATGGAACTTGCACCAAGAAGCGTTTATGGCGGAGCTTAGCAAATATGTGTCGATGTTCAAGATTCGGTCGTCCATCGGAAATCCTGGTAATCAGAATTTCGATGCCTATATGACCATGAACAATTACATTTACAACCTCAACTTCCCGAATCCTTTTGGACTAAGCGCCATCATCAGAGATTGGGGGAATCCGCACTTGCAGTGGCAAAAAACATTAGATCGTAACTTCGGATTGGATCTCGAGATTCTAAATAGAAAGTTCTATTTAAATGTAGATTATTTCCTTAAAACGACAGATCCCTTATTGATTTATGTGCAGGTTCCAACCTCTACTGGAACCAATCAAATTGCGCAAAATGTGGGTGCCCAAAAAACAACCGGCTTCACTACAAATTTCACATACCGTGCGATTGTTAAAGAAAACCTGCTTTGGAATATCAATTTTAACGCGCGGAATCTAAAATCAACGTATTATGATATCGGCAACTCTCTCAATAACCTCAATGTGGAAAATACGAGTCGAAATCTTCAGCGATATTATGATGGTGCAAGTACGACTGATTTATGGGCTGTGAAGTCATTAGGGATTGATCCGGCGACAGGAAGGGAAGTATTTTTGAAGAAAGACGGCACTCAAACATTCGTTCATGATTTCAAGGATGAGCAAGTCTTAGGAAACTCAACGCCTACATGGGAAGGAGTGGCAGGTACGATGCTCGCGTACAAAGGCTTCAGTTTCTCGGCAAACTTCCGATATCGATATGGTGGGCAAATTTTCCTAAACACCTTATTTAACAAAGTGGAAAACATAACCCTCGAAGGCCTTCGGAGCAATCAAGATAGACGCGCACTATACGAAAGATGGCAAAAGCAAGGAGATGAAACGCAGTTCAAAGGAATTTCGTTAACCAATCCAACGCCAATTTCTTCCCGATTTATTGCTGATGAAAATACTTTCAGCTGCGAGTCGGTTTCTTTTGGTTATGAGGCTAATGGAGGCTGGACTAAAAGATTTGGTTTTCAGTCTCTACAATCAAGACTCTATTTAAATGAAATATTTAGGTTATCGACCGTAACGAATGAGCGAGGTATTAATTATCCTTTTGCCAGAACGGTTTCATTCTCCATCTCTGCTAGGTTTTAATGGTATGTAATTATGAAAAGAATAATAAAAAAACTCATCTATTTTTTTTCGGCTCTGTTAATCATGGAAAGCTGTAATAGTTTTCTCGACGTGAAGCCGCAAGACAATATTTTGGAAGAGCAAGTATTCTCTTCCGTAGACGGCTTTAATGTAGCCATAAATGGGGTGTATTCCGATCTGAATCAAAATGCGCTATATGGTGCAAACCTTTCGGGAGGGATGTTGGATGTCATGGCTCAATATTTCGACCTCAGCAATCGGGAACATATTTTTGCTCAATATCCAAATTATGACTTTGCAAATGATGAATATAAATCAAGGATCGAGTCTATATGGTCAAGAGCCTATGAATTAATCGCCAATACGAATGCGGTGTTGTATCATGCTGATGATAAAAAAGCAATGTTGGGTGATATCTATTATGGTATTTACAAAGGTGAAGGCCTCGCACTCCGAGCATTTCTTCATTTCGATCTTCTACGGCTGTTTGGCTCCAACTATCTGGAGGATCAAAATCAAGAAGTTATGCCTTACATGACGCAGCATGAGCGGAAAGTCCAGCCATTAATGAGCAATAAGGAGTTGGTCAATTTTGTTATTAAGGATTTGCTAGATGCTAAAGAACTTCTGACGCATGTAGATCCTATCCTGACCAAAGGTGTATTAAATTTTGATGATCCCAATACAAATAAGCTAAACTACCGGCAATATAGAATGAACTATTTTGCAGTATGTGGTTTATTGGCACGCGTATATCTCTGGGCCGGTGATGAACAAAAAGCAAAGGAGATGGCGTTGGAAGTAATTCAAAAAGGCCAAATTACAGGATCTGAGACCTTCCCTTGGATTACGACGGATGCCGTAAATAACCGAGGAGATTATCCAGATCGCATTTTCTCAACCGAGGTTCTATTCGCCCTATACAATACCAACCGTATTTCTATTCAGAATCTTCAATATAACTACACGTTAAATCAATTTCAGTTATTGACTTTCATCGGCAATGTGGCAGAAGGGCGAGTACCGGTGCTATACCCGAATGAGAATGATTTCAGAAGGAAATTACACTGGGCACAACGCGTGAACAACACAAGTAATGAGATTTTATATTTCACGAAATACTTAGATGTTACAGATACAGAGGGGATTTCTAACACCTACCGCTATATGTTTCCATTGATTCGAATTTCAGAGATGTATTTGATAGCTGCTGAAACGGCAACAACGCTAGATGAATCAGCAGAATATATTAATAAAATAAATATTCACCGCGGGTTGCCTGAAATTACGTTAAGCAGCTCCGATGAACTCAACCTCGTTATTGAAAATGAATATTTAAAAGAATTCTTGGGAGAAGGGCAGTCATTCTTTTATTTCAAACGGAAGCAAATGACGAGCATTCCTAGTCCTAGTCGCCCTGGTGTAGATCGGGTTCCGATGCAAAAAGGATACTATAAATTCCCGCTACCCGAAAGTGAAACCAGTCAAAGAAATTAACTATGAAAGTATTTAAAATTATTCCAGGTCTATTGTTTTTTCTGTTGCTTTTTTCCGCCTGTGAAAAGGAACTTATGAAGTATGAAGGGACGGAAGGAATCTATTTTGGAGTACAATGGGGACCGGTGCATTTAGACAGTACCCAATGGCCATACCAAAGTTTTTCGACCGTAAATTTTATTAATATCCCGGGCGATGAGACCGAGATCAAACTTAGGGTCATGGCAACTGGAAGACCGAAAGATTACGATCGCAGCTTTGGCTTGCGTATCAATCAGGATAGTAGCACAGCCATTCTTGGCGAAAATTATGAGGCTCCCGCAGCGAATTTTATTATAAAGGCAGGAGAGATGTACACAGATATTCCAATCAAATTATTAAGGTCGGATAATATTTTGGAAGAAATAAAAACGCTAGGACTCAATCTGATGCCGAGTAAGGATTTCGATATCGCCATTCCCACATGGTATTATTTAGCTCCATATTATAAATCAGAGCGCAAGGAAACTTTCGATGCTAGTTTCCATATGATTGAAATGAATGGAGCGATTACCAAACCTGCCGTGTGGTGGGGAGCTTCTAACGCCGGGAAAGAGGGAGGACTTTGGGGAGAATTTACGGTGAAAAAATTCCTTTTAATGTGCGAATTGATGGATTTAATTTATGATGATTTCGGAAGTGCTAGTACAATGCCGAATGCGCGAAGAGATGTGGTTAATCAGGTGATGAGGGCCCATCTGCAAGAACAATATGATAATAAAATGCCTGTTTTGGAAAGTGACGGCCGATTAATGTGGGTTAGTGGCGTTTCTTGGACTTCAACGATTGGTGTACCTTATAATCCTTAAAAAAATGAAAAAAATAATATATGCTTATAGCGTAATCATCTTATTGATGCTTTCTTGTAGTAAAGATTTAGGTAATTATAACTACCATGACATAACGGAAATTGCAATTAAAGATTTGGGTGGAAACCGCAGTTTACTCTATAAAACGGATACCCTGATCATAAATCCCGTGATTGAATTTTCGATGGATGGCGATAACCTCGATCGATACACCTATGAATGGAAGTTGGTTTCGAGTGCAAATGTGAATATTAATACGAAAAAAGGAACCGTCATCGGGACCGATCGAAATCTCGTTTATCCTGTAGTGGCAAGTCCGGGAATTTATACCTTATATCTAAAAGTAAAGGATAAAGAAACGGGCGTGGTCTGGTCTGGATATACCTTGTTGAGCATAAAGATTCCTTCTGCGACAGGATTTTTGCTGATTGGAGAAGATGATGAAGGGTTTGTAGAAGTGGAAATGATAGCGATGTCTGTTGATGATACGACGATTATTAAAGGCTTGTCCCATGAGAATGGTGCAGCACGATTTAAGGGCGCAGTGGATATCCTGCATACCGGAGCTTACCCTCCGCGACCGAACATAAACAAGCAATGGATCATTGGCAAGGAAAATGCATATTTCGTAGATCCTGCGAGTTTTGAAACCAGCCCAGACAACATTTTTAGGTCTCTATTATTTACAAGTTATGATCTTCCACAAAATATTTTCCCAATGGATATTGCTCCTCGTATCAATAATCGTGGTGGCACTATTGTGAATAGTTTGCGACGTATAGTGGTTACAAATACCGGCCATGCTTTCACATCAGATTTGACGAGTGGTGGCAAGGATTTCTATGGAAATCCCGTGAACAGATTAGCAGGGGTCAATACGCCTACCTTTAAAGTATTCCCGAAAATCATGCACGGTCCTGGTTCCATCAGTACTTACACGTTATTTGATTTGGACAATAAACGGTTTGTCTATGCTAGCTCCTCTGCCGCAAATGTTAACCTCTTAAGTGATAGGCCAACAGACCCTTTTCCGTGGAATCAAACAGATAGGACGATGGTATATGCGGAAAATACGAGAAATACCGATGGTGGATCTTTTCAAGGAAACTCATTCGCATTGATGAAGAGCGAAACGACAGGACAATACTTTATTTATAAGTTTTCATCAACGAGTACACCTGTCAAAAGAAACGGTTATACAGTGAATACCAGTAGCTCAACGGATTTGGCAAAATCAACATTGTATGCCTTCTCGAGTTTGCGTACTGCGCTATTTTTTGTAGATGGATCTAAATTATATGCGTACGATTATAGTATCGGAAATGATAAGACGATTTTGATCAAGGATTTTGGTGATGAAATTACAATGATCAAATCTGATATTCAGACTGGTGTATATACCGATCTTTACGTCGCAACTTATAGCTCCATTACAAAAGGGACCATTCATAAAATGGTATTGACAAACAACACGAATACCATTGAATTGGTTGAAGATGAAAAAGCCAAATGGACAGGTCTGTCTAAAATCATCAATATGAGTTGGAAAAACTCTTCTAATTAAGGTGAAATGAAAAAAGTAATAATCGTATTGTTTTTTTTGGGGGGACTCTGGCACCTGTCGTGGGGACAAGTTCAGCCGCATGATTTTCAGGTTTTCCATACGCTTGATGCTGCGCTCAAAGTGGGTAAGGAACAAAATAAAAAAATTATTATCGATTTCTTTGCCGATTGGTGTATTCCTTGTAAAAAGATGGATGCCGAAGTGTTGGGTCACTCGAAAACCAAGTCTACTTTAGGGCGGGAATTTATATTGTTGAAGTTGGATGCAGAAAAAGAAGGTAAAGGTTTAGCTAAACGATTTACAATCGGGGCATATCCAAGCTACATTGTTACTGATGTAAATTTGCAAGAGGTTGGGAGGGTTGTAGGAGCATTGCCGTTAGACAATTTTCTAGATGCAATTCTTAAAACAGTTGATAGTTCCAGAACCGATGTTTCGATCGCAAAACGGTTTACAAACGGAGAAAGAACGCCTCAGTTGGTGAATGACTATGTCTATCAGCTCATGAAAGATGGAAAAGAATCGGAGGGATTTCAAATTATTGATGACTACTATGCAAGTCTTTCGGAAAAGGAAAAAGCCAGTCCTATGAATTGGTTTGTTTTCTCTCGATATACTATCGAGAGGAAACACCCTCGAGTTGATTATCTAATTGAAAAGCAGGAATCATATAGAAAAGTTATGGGTGATTCGGTCGTTAATTTCTTTTTTCAGAAGATATTACGGAAAGATTTGGTTGCGTATGCTACGGAGAGTGCATATTTTCATCAGATAGCGAATAAAGACTCTCTATATAATTCGATAAAAGATTTTATACAGCAGGCAAAGATTGAACATGATGAAGAAGTCAAACCTTTGTTTAAAATCGCTTCACTTAGACATGCAGATCTATCTGAATTAGCATTCTTATCAGAGTTGGAAAAGGAATTACCGAATCTCAAGCCTATTCAGCAGTTTTTTCAATTTGAAAAATTCAAACCAAATCTAAGTGCCGATTCCTTAGCTATTAACCGGAAGCAAGTAGAGCTAATGGAGAAATTTCTGCCCTATCAAAATGAGTTTTATCAAAAGAGATTAACGAGTTCTATAAATATCATTAAGAATGTAGGTCGGAGGAATGGGGTTAAATTTGAAGCATTGCCACTATCTGCTGCGTTTGCTAAAGCCGAAAGAGAAAGCAAAAAAGTCTTTGTTGATTTCTATGCGGTTTGGTGCGGCCCCTGTAAACGAATGGATATCGAAGTGTTTCCTTTAGAAATCGTAGGCGGTTTATTTAAAGAGAGTTTCGTAGCGATAAAAATAGATGGTGAGTCGGAATTAGGAAAGGTATTAATTGAAAAATATAAGGTTGAGGCCTATCCAACTTACTTGGTACTTAGTTCTGAAAATCACGAATTAAAGCGTTTAGTAGGTTACGTGGATGCTGAAACGTTTATAAAGGAGCTATCTTTATAATTTTTCCAAAAGAAAAGAGGTACGAAATAATCTGTTGATTTATCAAAGATTGCTTCGTACCTCTCCTAATTATTAAATGCTACTACAACATACCGCCATCTACTGGAATTACTTGTCCAGTTACGTAAGCTGATAGGTCAGATGCTAGAAATACACAAGCGTTTGCAACATCTTCAGGTTCTCCGGCGCGTTTCAATGGGATGTTTGCTTCCCATCCTTCAACCACCTTCGGGTCTAATACGTCTGTCATTTCGGTGCGGATAAATCCTGGCGCAATAACATTGGTACGGATATTTCTTGATCCTAATTCTTTAGCTAGGGATTTTGAGAATCCGATGATACCCGCTTTAGAAGCGGCATAATTTGCCTGTCCGGCATTCCCTTGAACACCTACTACGGAGCTCATGTTGATGATGCTGCCTTTGCGCGCCTTCATCATCACTTTCGAAGCTGCTTTCGATACGTTGAAGACCGATTTCAAGTTGACGTTGATGACTTCGTCCCAGTTTTCTTCTGTCATACGCATAAGTAAGCCGTCTTTTGTGATACCGGCGTTGTTTACTACGATATCAAGCGTTCCAAAATCAGCAACGATATCATTGATTAATTTCTCGGCTTCATCAAATTTCGAGGCGTCCGAGCGATAGCCTTTTACTTGGGTTCCAAAGGCCTGAAGCTCTTGTTCTAGAGCTTGTCCTTTTTCAACAGATGATAAATAAGTGAAGGCGACATTTGCGCCATGCTGAGCGAATACCTCAGCGATTTTTCTTCCTATTCCTTTTGATGCACCTGTTACCAAGGCTGTTTTTCCGGCTAACAATTTCATATGTATTCTTATTAAATGCTTACTTAATTAACCACAAAAGTGGAAAATAAACTGCATAATACAAAAAATGTTGACGAATAGGAAGGCTTGGATTTATTTTTTAAGGTCAAAAATATGCATATCGCTAATGTTAATTGGGTATTTTTGATAAAATCACAAATATCTGATATGTTTCTGACAAAATTATTCGCTTATATATAATGCGAATATTAATTTTGTAACTCATTTAAAAATCACATGGGTAAGAAAACTAAGAAAACGGAAGTAGACGTCGTTTTGATTGGTGCTGGTATTATGAGTGCTACACTAGGCACCTTAATAAACGAGTTGAGTCCGGATATTAATATCGAGATTTTAGAACGTCTTGATGTTGTTGCCGCAGAGAGCTCCGACGCATGGAATAACGCCGGAACTGGACACTCCGCACTTTGTGAGTTAAATTATACTCCGGAGCAAGCAGATGGTTCTGTTAAGATTGACAAAGCGATCAATATCGCTGAGCAATACGAGGTTTCCAAGCAGTTTTGGTCTTACCTAGTTGAAAAAGGAATTATTAAGAATCCAAGTCATTTCATACGTCAAGTGCCACATATGTCGGCGGTTTTTGGGGAGAAGGATGTTCGTTTCTTGAAAACAAGATTTGAAACATTGACTCAACAAAACTTGTTCAAAGGTATGGAGTATACTGAAGACAAGCAGCAGCTGCAAGACTGGGTACCATTGATGATGAACGGTAGAGATAGCAATGAACAAGTTGCGGCGACGAAGATGGACATCGGTACAGACGTGAATTTCGGTGCTTTAACAAGAGATTTGGTTTCCTACTTGGATGGAAAAGATAACATCAAGCTTTCATTGAATCAAGAGGTGAAAGATATTGATCGTGAGGATGATGGTCGTTGGGAAGTCGAGGTGAAAGATTTGGCAACAGGCGAGAAGCGTGAGATTCTTGCGAAGTTTGTTTTCATCGGTGCGGGTGGTCACTCTTTATTATTATTAGAGAAATCGGGTATTCCTGAAGCTAAAGGCTATGGTGGTTTCCCGGTTGGTGGACAATGGTTGAGATGTACAAATGAGGATATCATTAAAGCGCATCATGCAAAAGTCTACGGTAAAGCTTCGGTAGGGGCTCCTCCGATGTCTGTACCGCATTTAGATACGCGTTATATCGACGGAAAGCAAGCGTTGTTGTTCGGTCCGTATGCGGGTTTCTCGACTAAGTTCTTGAAAAAAGGTTCTTACTTTGATTTACCTGCGTCGATTAAATTATCGAATATCCGTCCGATGTTATCTGCAGGACTTGATAACTTGCCGTTAACTAAATATTTGATCACGGAAGTGATGAAAAAGCCACAGGATAAATTGGATGCGTTGAAGCAGTTTATGCCGACCGCGAAAATGGAAGATTGGGAGATTGAAAAAGCTGGTCAGCGTGTTCAGGTGATTAAGAAAGACCCTAAGCATGGCGGAATCCTAGAATTCGGTACGGAAGTAGTTTCTAGTGCAGACGGTTCCATTGCAGCGCTTTTAGGTGCTTCTCCGGGTGCTTCTACTTCGGTTGCTATCATGATCAACTTGTTGAAGAGATGCTTTCCTGATCGTGCGAAATCAGATTCCTACCGCAAGAAATTGCGTGAGATGATCCCTACATGGGGTAAAAAGCTTAACGATGATGCAGCGCTATGTCAATCGACACGCGAGCGTACGCACCGTTTGTTGAATTTAGATAAATAGATTTTATTAAACTTATGGGGTGCTTCTCCTACATTTGCTAGGATAGGCTGAGATTATACCCAATACCTTAATTGGTAAAACCTGATCCAGGTAATGCTGGCGTAGGGATAAAGGATCTTGTTGCTATATAACATCCATAAGTTTTGTTCGAGGACATAATTTATGGGTGTTTTTTTTATGGATTTATGGGATGCCTTATTGCAAACGACGCCGCTGGAGCGGTTCTCTGTTGTGTGCAGCATCATTCAGGTTCTTCTATCGAGGAACAATAAAGTGTCTAACTACTTTTTCGGCATACTCGGCATACTATCAGGGATGTATGTGCTTTTCGGTGCGAAACTCTACGCAGAGATTGCGTTAAATATGTACTACCTAATTATGAGCGTTTATGGTTGGTGGTATTGGGTAACGAATAAGGAAGCCCGGGAGCAGCCTATAACGCGCTGCGATAAGCGAGATTGGACGATTGTTTTAGGTATTGTCTTTATTGGATTTATTGTTCTTTACTCGGTATTGAGTCATTTTACGGACTCGGATGTTCCCGTTTGGGATGCCTGGGTTTCCTCGACTGCATGGGCAGGTATGTGGCTCTTGGCCAAACGAAAGATAGAGAATTGGATATTGTTGAATATCAGCAATGCCTTTGCAATTCCATTGCTCGTCCATAAAGATTTGTACCTATTTGCGGCGTTGACCTCCTTTTTATTTATTGTTGCTATCTTCGGCTACCTGAAATGGCAGTTTATTATGCGAAATCAAGAAAAACTTACACATGCTTACTCCAGAACAAATTCTAATTATTAAAGAGTCGCAGGCTGAAGCGATTAAAATGAAATCACTAGCGCCTGCCACATTAAAGCTTGCCTATGAAAACCAATGGTTCAACTTGTGGGTGCCGAAAGTTTATGACGGATTAGAAGCTAGTCTGGTAGAGGGTTTGACTCTTTTAGAAGAGCTGGCATACGTAGATGGAGGCTATACCTGGACAGTAACGCTTTGCTCTGGCGCCAATATGTTCGCCGGCTTCTTGGAGCCATCCTTGGCGAAGGGTATTTTCAGTCAACCAACGGTTTGCTGGGGTGGGAGTGGTCGCGCTGCGGGTACTGCCAATTGGGATGGAGAACATTATATCCTTTCGGGCGAGTGGCAATACGCTACGGGCGCTCCACACTTGACACATTTTACCTTAAATGCGAATTTATTGGATCAGGGCGTGCCGGTGCTCAATGAGGATGGGGAACAAGTGGTATCTTCGTTTTTTGTACCACGTGATCAGGTATTGATTCATTATGATTGGACGTCATTTGGATTGGAATGTACCGCGAGCCATAGTTTCTCGCTTCAAAATATAAAGGTTGCAAAGAATAATGCGTTCCTGTTAGATCCTGCGGCAAAGAAATCGGATTCGCCATTGTTTGATATCCCTTTTATGCCATTCGCAGAGATTACTCTATTGGTGAATTATGTAGGTATGTTTCGCCGTTTCCTAGATTTGGTGGAGAAGTATTTTTTCGAAAAGTCTAAAGATCCGAATTGGGCGAGCCAATACAGCAAGGAAAGGTTCAAACTGCTAGATACTATACAAACTGATTTTAATGCACGCAGAGAACATGTTTTCGCACTGGCGAAGACGATATGGGCGAATGTTATTGCTAGCAATTTCGAAGGTAATAACGGTCCATATGAGGATTTAGCGAGCTTTTCCAGAGCGTTTGTCAAGGATATGCGATTGCAGGTCGTAGAACTATTTCCGCTACTAGGTATTCGTGCTTCGCAAGCAGAGCAGGAGATTAACATTGTTTTTCGTAATATCTTTACTGCGAGCCAACATAGTTTGTTGAACGGACGATAATTAGCAATCGAATTGCCGACTGCCTTCAAACGCATAAGGCGAATTGGACAGGTTGATAATTACACGTTCCTCTTCATAATCTCTCGGACTCGAAAAGATAAAGTCTGGCTTCCCGTCTTTATCAAAGTCGCTAATGAACTGAATTTCGGTGTGGGTGTCGTTGTACTGATCTTGCTGTAGTATCACACGGCTTAATCGATTGTCCTCATAGAGTTCCAGCTTATAAAATCCGGCACCATTCTTTTCACGATCGTCAAAAGCTCTTCCTGAGGCTTTGATGCTATACTGCTTTCCGTTGAAGGAAAAAGAAGAGCTTTCATTTGGATTCAGAACTGAATTTTGAATTGAAATACTATCGATTGCCCCAGCTTTCATTTCTTGTAAATTGAAAAATGCGTATGTCCGGTATTCCGGTAGAATCGTCTCTGTAGGCTGGCCAGAGCAAGGCTCTTCGGCTGCATGTTCAATCTTATATTTGATCTTGCCGATAAAGAATTGATCTCCTTTTTTATAAAGGGCAAGCCAAGTGCTGTCCATAATATTGCTGATGGATTCCGATTGCTCCCATATCCGATAGCTCGCTGGTAACAGTATATGGCCCTCAACAAGGCTGTCGGGCTGATTTTCCTCGATTCCTCTGGGGTTTTCCGTTAATGCGAGCGAATCAACCCGCTGAGCTGTAGTGTCTAATTCGGAATTGTTTATTGCCGAATTACTCGTTGAGTTGCACTGCGTGAAAGTTAATAAAATAGCGATTGAAAGTATCGTTGATAGTTTTTGCATAATTGTTAGAAATTACGAATTATTTAGAAAGATCCGCAATACATTCTTCACGAATGTCCCATATTTCTTTTGCTGAATATTTTAATTCAGGATTCTTATCCACCCAGTTATTTAAGAACGTTTGGTGAATTTTTACTTTTTCTTCTCCAATTTCGTTCGGTTGGATTTCAACCTCAAAAAGAAGGTCGTCTAAGAAGTCGTTTGCAGAGGATCCTGTTCTCGTATAATCAAAATACTGTCCCTTGTATTTGAGGTAGGTATGTGCTTCGGGAATAAAATCGATATCATATTTTAATAACCGATCCTTAATTTTCGGCGTATTTTCACCATTCATTCTAAAAATTCCTATAGTCAGCTGTATACCATAGAAACCATTTTCAACTGCTAAAGTTTTCAGGAGGGTATGTTTGCTGCTGCAGGTTCCTTTATTTTCTATGAAAACTGCTTTAAGGTTGTTTTTATCCGAATTTCGTCCATAATCCAAATTTTGTATAAATCTTGCAGCATCTCGAAATGAAAATATCTCCCTTTTTAAAAACTGGGCAGAAATTTCATCGCTCGATTCAATCTTAAAATCTAACAGTTCAGCTTTCATGAAAAATCCTTTCTGTATTTTGATTGATGGCCATCCTAAAACCTAAGTCATCGATTTTAAATTTTAACCGGTGGCTTCAGCGCCCCGTGGTGGGCATAACGCTTCGGGCTTCATCGCAACATATCAACTATTTTGGTTAGCCTAGCAAATATATCAATATTATATAATTCCTTATGGACAATACTAGAATGATGGCGAGGATACAAAGCAGTAAAGCATAGATATCATCTATGTTTGCTGTAAGATTTAGAAAAGTAATTGTAGTTAATAGGAGGTTATTGGTTGGGAGTAATAGGTATGAGGTGGGACCTTAATCCTCTTCTGAATTAAAATCATCACCATCATACATGAATTCTACTAGGATCGTATTGATCTCTGCTAATAATACTTCGTCTTTAATCATTTCTTTTAAATTTTATTTATACGAATATAGGGGAGTATTTTGATGTTAACATTACTAATGCATTAAGATTATGTTAAGTGATATATAGGATAATATTATGACCGATTTAAAGCGTTCTTACGTTTAGTTCTGCACACTTTTGCTCAAAAGTTGCCAAAGTGTCCTTTGCCCATGGTTTAGCAAAGTTATTTCGTGTTCTTAAAATCGAGTCATTGCTAATAACTTGGCCCTCCGTTGGTATTCCGTAAAGATAAATTTTATGTTGTTCCTTCAATCCGGCAGGCTTTCCATTTTTATCTATAGCTATCTTTCCTGTGGATAACTGCTCATTCACCCATTCTTTAATAATACCTTTATTCAACAAGCGATCATACAAAGGATGATTTTTTATCCTCAGATTGCCCTTTTGGATTCGGGCATTCAATAAATACTGAAAATCTTTTTCCATGTATTTATTTTTTAATCGGATACTGTTGCCAGCCTGTGTAACAGAGGCGGTGTCCGAGAAAATAAACTTGACAAAGCCTTCACGCATCAGACAGAAGAATTTTTCGGAGACCTCGCGTGGAGGTCCATAAGCTAAATGATTGATATTTGGAAACCATTTATCCTCGAACGCTTTTTGTGAATTAGCGGTAAAACCAACAGCATTATTGATTTTTACGATTTGCTCAAATCCTTCTCTCAGTGCAGCCGTCGCTGCAGCCATAGGGCTGTGAAATTCTCCAAATTCTGTCATTTGTAAGCAGTAATTGCTCAAGTCCAAAATGAATTCTTGGTAATTCGTATCCAATGGTAATTTCGAATACAACATGGGATTGACCAAAGCAAAAAGACTAAACAACTTCTCCTGGCTATCATCATGGAGGAATGCTAAAATACTTTCATTATCAAGTCCGTTAAATTCAGGAATTAGTGGATAGAAAGCATATTTTACTTCGAGATCAAGGATTGGAATAATTTCTTCAATGAAATCAATCTTTCTATTTTGCGCCAGCAAACCATTTAACCACTCGTCCGTCATGAAGGCGAGCGTCCGTTTATTGGAATTCGAGTAAGCATTTACTGGCATGTTAGGCAGATTTCTACGTGAAAACGGATACATGATGGGCTCGTGTCCCGAACTGAGGTAATGGTATTCGTCCTCTTTCTTGTAAAATATTCCCCCGCGTCCCTCCGTTAATTCGAGCATTGCATCTAAAAAAGTAAGTCCAGTTCCATAGATAGCTACATCTGCGCGAGCAGGAATCTCGCTTAGTCGCTCAACAGGATAAACTTCGTCGATAATTGTGTAGGAAGCTTCAGGATCTTGTTTCAGATGGGAGAAGCTTGTACTTTCATAAGAATGGCCCGTTGCTAAGATGACGGAGTCGTATTGAAAAGGTATTTCACCTGCTGCACCGGTAAGTATTGATTTGTCTTCCACGATATCGAGATCGCAAATCCGCTCTCTTACTAGCTGTATTTCAATCGAAGGGTGTTTTTCTTTAATTACAGCAATTACAGCATCAATAAAATAATAACCCAATAATTCGCGCGTGCATAAATGATCCCATGCAGGCTCTTTTGCGGATATAGAATGTTTTTGCAACCATTGGATCAAGGATTGCTGGTTTGGATTGCCGTTTTTCGCATCTTCCTCCCAGCAGGTAATATCAGCAATATATCGATTGACGAGAAAGTAGTCTGGTAAATCGGTGTGGAAGTTAGGTCCTGTTCCGAAATGATTGTCCTTGTTGAACCAGTGTATCTGAATCTTTCGATTCCCGAGTAATGTATTATTTATTTTTTCCCTTCCAAGTTTAACGAACGTATCTAAAGCATAGAAACCTTTTGGACCTGCTCCAACGATAGCGATATGGAAATCGGTAGGAGAGCTGATTGGAAGTTGATTTACAGTTTTAACGAACGATTTAAGTTCGTTAGGTAAGTTCAAGAGTTCAGAGTCTAAGCTAGATGAATTCCAAATCATAGGTTTCGTCCGTAATTTTTTGATATATGATATTCAAACGTTCGCTAATCATAACAATTAGCCCATAGATGCTGTTCTAAAAATATAAATTTTCTCTTTAAATAAGAAACAGTTTGTTTTCCATTTTTGGTAAACTTTGATAAAGTTTCAATAAAAATCGATTAATGTTATCTAAATAAAAATAAATAGCTTATTTTTTTAAAAACATGTTATAACATGGGTTGCGCTCAATGTTGCTAATCTAGGTTTGCTGTTAACTAAAATAAGGAATAGTAAAACTAATCGCACCTAGGCACTTTATTAGTTTTACTATTGCGTTTAATTCTGTCGTTATAGGATAACGATGGTTGAGTCGTGGTATAATGGAAAGCCTAAACCTAACTCTGTCGCCATCATACTCGGCGCGAAGACTATGAATTCACTACTTTAAATGCATCCGCAATAAGCTCGAATGCATGAAGTCTTTTAGTATCGTCAAAGATGTTATTGGTTATCATGATTTCCTTCGCTTGCAATTCATTAGCGAAACTTCTTAATTCCTCTGCAATCTTGTCTTTCGTTCCAATAAAAGTGCACTTAGTCATGTTAGAAACAGCTTGTTCAATCTCCGAGATGCCGTGATATATCGGTTTTTCTGTAGGTGGCGATAGAGGCATTCGATGATTCGTGATGATGCCCGCGAACATGTTAAATACACTGTTTGCGAGTAGCTCCGCTTCCTCCTGACTGTCTGCGGCGACTACATTGACACAGACCATAAAATAAGGCTCCTGTAATTGCTCGGAAGGTTTAAAATGCGTTCGGTATATCATTGCTGCCTGTTCCAACATGGCAGGCGCAAAATGCGCTGCAAATGCATAGGGGAGCCCCAGTTCCGCAGCGAGGTAGGCGCTGTCTGTACTGGATCCTAATATCCAAATAGGCACGTCCAAACCTTCTCCAGGAAACGCTCGAACTTTTGCTGTTGCATTTGTAGCATCAAAATACTGCTGTAAGGCCTGCACATCGTCACGGAAGTAGAACTGGGTATTCAGGTTGTTTCTCCGCAGTGCCATAGCCGTCGCTTGATCGGTACCCGGGGCTCTTCCCAGTCCTAAATCAATGCGTCCTGGGTAAATGCTTTCTAAGGTTCCGAATTGTTCCGCAATCACTAAAGGAGAGTGATTAGGGAGCATGACTCCACCGGAGCCAACACGGATATGCTGCGTATGGGCAGCAATATGGCCGATCAATACTGCCGTGGCAGAGCTCGCAACATATTCCATATTATGATGCTCAGCGAGCCATATACGCGTATAACCTAAATTATCGATGGTTTGCGCGCCGATTTTGGCGCGTTCTATTGCCTGTGCAATGGTTTTATTCTTACCAACATTAGCTAATTCTAAAAGAGAATATTTTATCTGCTCCATAGAATCAAAGATAAGAGCAAATACGATGTGCTATTGTAATAGTATTGTAGGATTTTAACGCAATCGCCGACAGGCGATAGCGATGTAATTATTGTTGATATCGGTCGTGAAGAATAGATAAATCTGTCCGCCATCTTTAATTTTATGCTTCTTCCGAATGAGTTCCACCTTATCCGGGAAGTTGCGCGTAGCAACATTCGCTTGAGGATAGGGGTTATTCTTTTTAAAATTGCCGTATGGGATTACTTCGATGATTTCAAATATGCGACCCGGAAACTCAGGGGTAAACTTGTCGGAGGTATAAAGGTGAGCATGCTGATGCAGTTTCCCTAATCCGAAATATTTGCCTACGATTTTGAAAGCGCCGGCCTTACTGATTGCCACGTCGGGGTCGTAGAGGTAATGCTGAGGCATAGAAAAGCGACTAATCGTACCTTTCTCGTCCGCATAGGTGAATTCAAAATCCTGCAGCTGGTCGTGAAATAGTCGGATCGCCTTAATCTTTGTCTCGCCGGTATACCCACGCTCTTGTATAAATAATAATTCCTTGCAATCGTTGTCTAAACTAATGACATACACGCATTTTACGTGCTTCAAGCTGTTCAACGCGGTTGAAATATCCAGGAGCGGAGCAAGCTTTGCGATTACTACACGAGCCTTTTTAAAAAATAAATCTTGATGTTCGACAATATTGGGCTCGCAGTCTTCCAGCAGAAATACCTTGCCCTGATTCACTCGCCTGGAGGGGTCGACGTAGATATAATCAAATGCGTCATCCTCGCTTTCCTCCAAGAGTTTGATGCCGTCGGTAACTACACATTTAATATTATTTACGCGAAGAATCTTCGCATTGTATTCAACGATTTCAGAAAGATTCGCATTGAGCTCGCAGTGGATTACTTCGGATGCTTCCTGTGCCAGGTAGCAGCTGTCTACGCTAAATCCACCCGTTAAATCAATCACACGCGCACCTTTCTGGATGAGGGTTTGTTTGATAAGCGCTGTGTGCTCCGACGAGCACTGTTCTAAATTGAGCTTATCAGGATAGTAAATCCCTTCACTGAATGCCCATGTAGGGAGTTTTCGGACGCTCCGTTGCCATCCATCAATTTGGGAGGCAAGTTCTGCAGAAGAAACGGTAGAGAAAGGGCTCTTCTTTAAAGCAACTTCTGTTGGCGATTTCTCGCGATTTGCTTTAATAAAATGTTGAACCTCTTTGTCTAAAATTGCTTTATTCATCTTTGTTCTTCACCAGCATTTGGCAGGTATAACTATCCTTAAGTTCGCGAATAATTTCCTTATTTACCAAAACACGGTTGATAGTTTCTTGATTGTAGTAACGAATGGTGATCAATTCCAAGCCCGTCGCAACCGAAACTTTGTATCGTTTCTCCAATTGATCAAGCAAGTTCCATACATTTTCCCCCGTATCATCCACACTAACGCTGAAGCTAATCGCCGAATTATGCATCATATTTATTTTGATGCGGTGCTTGTGGAATTCGTTGAAAATGGAACTTAGGTTATCTTCTACGATAAAAGAGAAATCGCGCGGTTGGATGTTGATAAACACTTGGTTGACCTTGAAGATAAAGGAAGGAACCGGTAGTGTTTGATTCGTTGTTTTAATTTGCGTTCCTGGAGCCTCAGGGTTCAAAAAGGAACGCACGTTTAACGTGATTTTTTTGTTTTGAAGTGGCTTAATTGTTTTCGGGTGAATAACAGTTGCACCATAATAGGTCAATTCAATCGCGTCGGTGTAGGACAGTTCCGGAATAAGCTCGGTTTGGTCGAACCATTTCGGATCTGCATTCAATACGCCTTGCACATCTTTCCAGATCGTGATGTTTTCGGCGTTTAAGCTAGCCGCAAAGATCGCAGCCGAATAATCGGAACCTTCACGTCCTAGTGTTGTGGTGAAGTTTTCGGAGGTAGAACCAATGTAGCCCTGCGTAACGATGATATGATCATCAAGGATAGAAGGTATCTCTTTACGGATCTTCTCTTCTGTTTTTACCCAGTCCACATTTGCCTCGCGGTAGGTGTTATCGGTGAAGATATAGTCTCTAGCGTCCAGCCATTTGACAGGTAAACCCATATATTGCCCGTATCCCGCGATAATCTTTGTCGATAATAGCTCGCCTACAGATACGATTTGGTCAAAAAGATAATCATAATCATCTTGCGGCTCCTCTTCCAATATCCATTCAATTTCTACAAAAGTATTAGCAATATCATCGAAGATAGGGAAGGTCTTATCCTCGAAAAGCTCGTTTAAGATTTGGAAATGCTCGTTCTTTAGTTCCTCAAGGAGCGTTAGGGCCTCAGGACTTCGCTTTACATAGTTGTCCGTTATTTTGGCGAGCTTGTCCGTTGTTTTTCCTATGGCCGAGACAACGACTAGTAGTTCGGAGTTTTTGTATTTCTCGATAATAGAAACTACATTTTTGATATTTTCTGAACTCTTAACAGAGGCACCACCAAATTTAAAAACTTGCATTTATGCTATTGTATTGAATGATTATAATCTTTTAACTGCTTTATATAGTTCTTTCCTGTTTCGGTTAATACATCCTGTATGGCGTCAAATGGAACTACAATGGTTGTCGTTCCGGCAGCATAGGGCTTAATTTCATATTGATTGTAATGAAAGAAGAGTCCCTCTTTGTTGATGCCGTAGTTCGCGGCGAGGGAAAATTTTCCATTTTCGAAGAAATATGCCTTGTCTAAACTTGCAGTATCGGATAAACCTTCTTCTTCGCGAAAGAATTTCTCTGCAATTTTAGTAAATTCTTTCATCTTATTTTCGGAAATAAACGTATTTAATGCCAGTTTTTGATAATTTTCTATATCATATACGTTTATTAGTTCAAAAGTGTTGCCATGGGCACCGCCAGAGAACTCATAAGTCATGTTTTTTAATGTAATTAATTGCGGGCTGTTCAGCACGATATCCACGTCGGTTATCTTCGACCAAGAAAGATTATAGCTGATCTCATTTTCCTCAATAAAATTCCCATAACCTTCAATAAAGTTATTCGCATATTGGTCAATCGACTCTTCCCCCTCCAACAGAATAGTTTCTGTTATGAGTTGGTTCATGCTGCTGTCCTCGAATCGCGGATAGGTCACACGAACAAAAGTGGTATCTATCGTGCCATCGTTTTCCGAAAAATATTGACTTATTTTTTTTACCTCTAATTTTTGATAGGATAGGGTGTCGGTGCGGGAGTTGATGCTGCTTCCTCGATGACTTATGCTCCTATTTTCGACCTTGTTGCTTTGGCAAGCTGCGATGCTTGATGCCAATAATGCTAATACTAGCGCTGTTTGTTTAGTGTTTTTTAAAATCAATTGAAACATTTATCCATTCCCCATCTAATGTTGTATCATATTTTTTGTAGAAGTTTATTGCCGGCTCGTTCCAATCCAGCACCTGCCACATCATTCCACTATAGCCTTCTGACTTAGCAAACGCTATTGTATGATCTAATAGTACTTTACCAAAGCCTTTTCCGCGTACCTCTTCTGTTACAATCAGGTCTTCCAGATATAATCTTCGACCTTTCCAGGTGGAGTATCGGATGTAGTAAAGTGACATGCCGACAATAACGCCATCCAGCTCACCCACAAAGGCTCCCCAGACTGGATTATCACCAAAGCCAGACTCTTCAAACTCCGTCATGCTAACAGTAACTTCGTAGGGAGCCCGCTCATAAAGAGCTAATTCTTTGATAAGTTCTAATAGTCTTGGGCAGTCTTCACGCTCTGCTCTGCGGATATTCAGCTCCATTACTTGTTTTTATAGTGTTTGATTACACGCTTTCCAAAGATGGTACTTCCCAAACGAATCATGTTGCTTCCCTGCTCGATGGCAAGTGTATAATCCGATGACATCCCCATCGATAGCGTATCGAATGTATCATCTTTCCGGAAGTACATTGCTTTCACACCATCAAATAGCATTTTTAGCTCGTAGAACTCCTCTTTAACGATTCGCTCATTCTCCGTATTGCTAGCAATGCCCATTAATCCTCGAATCCGGATGTTTTTCAACGCGCTGAATTCTTCGCTACGGAGAAGCTCAATTAGCTCCACATGGTCCAAACCAAATTTGGTGTCTTCGTCCGCAATAAAAACCTGTAATAAGCAGTCGATTACACGATCGTGCTTCAAAGCGTGCTTATTGATCTCCTCCAACACTTTTAAGGAGTCGACGGAATGGATTAAATGGATGAATGACGCGATATACTTTACTTTGTTCGTTTGTAAATGGCCTACCAGATGCCACTCAATATCTTTAGGAAGGGCTTCTTGTTTGGCTACCAGCTCTTGGACTTGGTTCTCACCAAAAGCGCGTTGGCCAGCCTCGTAGGCCTCCAATATATCTTCATTGGGTTTTGTTTTGGAAATTGCAATTAGTTTGACGCCAATTGGATCAAGTTCTTTATGCAAGTCCTGTATGTTGGATGTAATGCTCATCATGTTTTGGGGTTCACTTCGAATATTTATACAAAGCTGTGCAAGCTTTTGCGTATTTTTGTACAAATTTACAAAATGCAACGATTAATATTTGGTTTCATCCTGTTGTTTTTTATAAGCAGTTCCTGCAAGAGAGGGCTACCTAGTGGAATATTGAAAAAAGACACCATGGTCGAGCTGCTTGGCGAAGTGCATGTGCTTGATGGCTACCTCACTACGATTCCTATCGATAGTGCAAAGAGGTTGATGGATCCGCTATATGATGAGTTGTTTAGCAAATATGGCTTAGATTCCGCGTCGTTTACGAAGAATCTTGATTATTACTATGGTGATCCGGATTTGTCGGTGGAGACCTATGATCGCGTAGTAAAGTCATTGCAGGAAAAAGAAAATGAATTTATTAAGGAAGATTCGATACGCAATGCCATATTTTCAGATAGTATCCGTACCGCTAATTTCCAGAACCTGAGGTGGCAGGGAAGGATGAATTCCCTGATGAACGCGAAAGCAGATACATTGCCGTATGGGATAGCCGAGGTTACGCGCCGAACACTATCGCCCACAGGATTGGATATAATTTGGAAGAACAATATTTACGAGAAGCCTTCGCAGATTTCAGCGACAGCAGCACAGCCGCAAAACGTAACTGAGCAACAGCTGCCTACGGTTACAAGTTCAGATCTACCACAGGAAGCACAGCCTCAGGAAGCACAGCCTCAGGAGGCACAACCGCAAGAAGTACAGCCACAGGAAGAAAAACCACAAGAGTTAAAGCCTGTTGGAAATGGGCGACCTACCGATATAAGACGACCATTGCGCACTCCCGACGGTTCGCAATTAAAACCTGTAAAGCCGCGAAGGCCATTAGAGACCGCAAATTAAAACATGATATACCCCAAGAACGCAGTAGATAAGTTAGGATATACAGATATAAAGGCACTCATCAAGGAAAAATGCCTGAGTGAGGCTGCAAAAGAAATGGTGGATAAGATTCAACCCCAAATAAAACTGGAGTTGATCGATCGGTATTTGCGTCAGGCAAATGAGTTTAAAAACTTGTTGGTCAATGATGCTGCATTACCCGTAGACCATATCTATCCCATTAAAGCGATTATAGAAAAAGCAAAGGTCGAAGGCGCTTTTCTTTTTGAAGATGAGTTCTATCGAATCTTACTTTCCCTGAGAACGGTTTATGCGATTATCAGATATTTTAATGAACGTGAACAGCAATACCCAAATTTAGAGCTATTATTTGAGCACCTGCCTATTGAAAAAAGCATTGTTCGCAGTATCGAGCAGGTGATCGACGAACGCGGTAAGATGAAAGAGAATGCTTCACGCTTATTGTTAGACATCACGCAACAAATTAGTAAGAGCGAGCAGGAGGCGAGAAAACGAATTGATAGCATCTATAAGCAGGCACAGCAGAATGGCTGGACCGCCGATGGAAGTTTAACGATTCGCGATGGCCGACTTTGTATTCCCATTCTTGCGGAGAATAAACGTAAGATCAAGGGATTGATTCACGATGAGTCAGCGACAGGACAAACGGCTTATATCGAACCTGAAGAGGTTTTCCATTTAAACAATAAAGTTAGAGACTTGGAGTTTGAGCGAAGACGAGAAGTTATTCGGATCCTAACCGATTTAACGAGCACGCTGCGCCCGCATGTCCCTTTATTGCTTGCCTATCATGGACTATTGACTAAGCTAGACTTTGTTAGAGCCAAAGCCCTATTTGCGCTGGATATCGACGCGGAAATGCCGGAATTGTCTAAAGAAGCTGAAATCCGCTTGGTCAATGCGAAGCATCCTTTATTAACGCTTAGTGCACGTCAGGAAGGGCATCAGTCCGTTGTCCCATTAAATTTAAAGATCGACGCTATTGATCGCGTATTATTAGTTTCAGGACCAAACGCCGGTGGTAAGTCAGTATGTATGAAGACCGTTGGACTCTTGCAACTGATGTTCCAGTCGGGCTTATTGATCCCTTGTGATCCGACCTCGAAGTTAGGGCTGTTCAAACAGTTTTTCGCAGATATTGGCGATGATCAATCCATCGACTCCGACTTAAGTACCTACAGTGCGCACTTATCGAAAATGAAGCACTTCACCCAGTTTTCCAATGCTAGAACCTTAGTCCTTATTGATGAGTTTGGGACAGGTACTGACCCGCAATTTGGTGGGCCGATAGCGGAGGCGGTATTGGAAGTTTTAAATAAAAAAGAAATTCGGGGCGTTATCACGACGCACTATTCCAATTTAAAAGTCTTTGCCAGCAATACTGCAGGTATAGAGAATGCTTCGATGTTGTTCGACAATGAGCAGATGAAGCCCTTATATATTTTGCAGACAGGAAAGCCCGGCAGTTCCTACGCTTTCGAGATTGCCCAAAACATTGGCTTACCGAAAGAGGTACTGCATTTGGCAAAGCAAAAAATAGGTGTTCAGCAGAAAAAAGTGGATACCTTATTAGTGGATTTAGAGCGCGAGAAGAAGGAGATTTACGATACGAAGACAGCGATTTCCTTGCGTGAGAAAGAGCTTTTAAACCAGCAATCGGAAGTCAAAGAGCTACAAACTTATTTGGATGAAAACAGACATAGTCTCTTAAAGGAAGCCAAAGAGGAAGCTCGGCAGATTATTAAAAATGCGAATAAGCTTGTCGAAAACACCATTTCGGAAATCAAACAGGCAAAGGCAGATAAGGAAAAGACAAAGGATCTTCGCGTAGGACTACAGCGTGCGTCGGACTCTTTGAAAGAAAAGCCTAAGGAGCAGGCGAAAGCAACAGTTGTGCAGGCTTCGGACGAACCGATAGCCATTGGCGATTGGGTTCGCATCCTCGAAACGGGAAATGAAGCACAAGTAATCGAAATCGCGAAAAACAACTTAATCCTTGCACTGGGCGATCTGCGTACGGTAGTTAAAAAGAATAAGGTAGAGAAGCTACGCGGCAAAGAGAAGGCTAAGGCTGTTAAGAAATCGCGCCCAATCTCGGCAGAGAGTGTGGCAGACTTCCATCCAGAAGTTGATGTACGCGGGATGCGAACAGACGATGCGCTTCAAAAAATAGAAACTGTGCTTGATAGAGCCGTCATGATCGGTTACCCATCCCTAAAAATCATCCACGGAAAAGGTGACGGTATCTTAAGACGCTTTATACGCGACTATTTACGCAAATACAATCAGGTTACTCGCTTTGAAGATGAACATGCCGACCGCGGTGGCGATGGCATTACCTATGCATATTTAGACTAAATTTTATAGATAATTCTTAAGTTCTAAAATAATCGGAGCCTATGCATTAAATTGCATAGGCTCCTTTTTTATTTGACGATGAGGAGGGGACTTCGCTTTTAACGGAGACTATTTGTCTTGAACCAAGAAAGGAAGGATTCAAGGTTGAGCAGGATCAGGCATAACTGCTAAGTATTACTGCCAATGTACAGCCCTTACATAACCCAATCATAGCCCTTTCAGAGCGGTTATGATTGGGTTATGAAAGGGCTTTGAAAGGGTTAAGTAAGGGGTTTGAGTGGATGAAGGGTGAATTAGATATTAGACCAGATTGTCTTGAACCAGGAAAGGAAGGATTTAAGGATAAACAGGATCGTGTCTAAATTCTATTAATTCGACTGAACAAAATATTTTTTTCTTTCTGCCAGATCCTGTCAATCCTAAAATCCTTTTTTTCCTGGTTCAGAAAAAGTAGTTAGTACTTAGTATTTAGACCCATGACGAAAGATCCTGCACATCCTTACGTCTAAAATCTAATGTCTATTGTCTAAAATCTAATTCCCGCCCTAGGTCTAAATACTAACTACTATTAAAATAAAGATTAAATTTTTTAATTATTAAGTTTCTGTTAAGGCAAGTAAACTATGATAAAAGCTCTATATATTTAACCTGTAATTTAAAACAAATCAAATGAAGAAATCTTTACTATTCTTTGCTTTGGTACTTGCGAGTTATGGAGCGGTCCAAGCGCAGGTTACAAGTAGTAGTATGACGGGTGTTGTTAAACAACATAGCGGTATCATGACGGAGGGTGCTAGCATCAAAGCAATCCATACACCATCAGGTACGATCTATTCGGGTTCGACAAATGAGGCCGGACGATTCAGTTTGGTGGGTATGCGTGTTGGTGGTCCTTATCGTATTGAAATCAGCCATGTTGGGCAAGAACCAATCGTTTATAACAATGTATTTATCGAGTTGGGTAGAGCCTTTGAATTAAACCCAACATTTGGTGATGATGTGACGAGCATTGATGCCGTAGACATCATAGGAGCGGGGCGGGGGCAAAACCTAAAGACCGGTGCCAGCACGCAGCTTTCGAATCGTCATTTACAAAGTATGCCTACAATTTCGCGGAGCCTTAAGGACTTCACGCGTCTTACGCCACAAGCGGACGTTAGGGGTGAGGCAATTTCAATTGGCGGGATGCATAATCGCTTTAATCAATTGACGATTGATGGGGCCGTTAGCAATGATGTATTCGGATTGAATGATGCAGGTACCAACGGTGCAAGTACTGGTACCTCGCCAATTTCGTTGGACGCGATAGAGGAAATCAATGTACAAGTGGCGCCTTTTGATGTTCGCGCCAGTGGATTCGCAGGTGGTGGTATCTCGGCTGTAACGCGTTCGGGTACAAATGCGCTGAAAGGTTCTGCATATTACTTTATGCGTAATGAAAATCTAACCGGTATGACTCCTCCGGATTTAGTTAGAGATAAAGAGGTTCGCAAGAAGTTGGAGAGCTATACGGAGCGGCAGATGGGATTCCGTATAGGTGGTCCAATTATGAAGGATCGTATATTTTTCTTCGCAAACTATGAACGCACCGAGAATGTTACACCGCTGGGGTTCCTTCCAGGAACGTCCGCATCCAATGTTTCTTTAGATGCGGTGAAGAAAGTCGCAGAGATCATTAAAGGAATGGGTTACGAACCGGGTGGCTATTTAGACTTGGAATCCAATAATTATTCAGATAAGATCTTTACGAGGTTCGACTTCAACCTAAGCGATCAGCATAAGTTGACGGCACGTTATAGTTATGTGAAAGGTTCTGCTTTTCAGATATGGCGCAATGCATCTACGGCTAATTTTCAGAATGCTGGTATCAATAGAAAAAGTGACACCCATTCTGCTGTCGTAGAGTTGAACAGTCGGTTCTCAAATACACTCTCCAATAACTTGGTTGTTGGTTACACGAATGTTCGCGAGCCGCGCGGCTACTTGGGCGAGGCATTTCCACGTGTTGCGATCAGCAGCAGAAACTTGAATATCAACCTCGGTCCGGAGCCATTTTCGACAATTAACCAATTGAATCAGAATATACTAACGCTGACCAATAACTTGACGCTTTTCAAGGGCAACCATACGGTTACATTTGGAACACATAATGAGTTCTATAAAATGTATAATGGATTTATCGGAAATGGCTTCGGCAGTTATGTGTTCACTGATTCGCCTGTAACCGACATTAATCCGGCAACAAATGCTCCCTACACTGCTCTCGAGAATTTTGAGCGCAAGCTAGCAAGCAATTTCAGGTATGCCTATAGTAATACAGAGGATCCTAGACAAGGTGCAGACGTTAGTGCGATGCAATTAGGTTTCTATGTTCAGGATGATTTTCAAGTTGCCAGCAATTTTAAATTAACTGCCGGTCTGCGAGTGGATATTCCGATTTATACAAGCAGTCCTTTGGAGAATACAGATTTTAATAATTCGATTTTAGCGAAGCGTTATGATGTGCAGACGAATCGTATGCCGAAAACCGCATTTATGTGGTCTCCACGCGTAGGTTTTAACTGGGACGTGAATAAGGATCGTTCAACAGTGTTGCGTGGTGGTGTTGGGATATTTACTTCGCGATATCCGTTTGTTTGGTCGTCTGGTGCTTATACACAGAGCGGTGTATTGTTAGGTGGTGTTCAGGCGAGTGTGCGAAGCAATGTTGCGCCAAACATTCCTTTTATTCCAGATGCTAATAAACAGCCTAAGAGTACCGAGGAGTTTAAACCATCAGGGAACATATCTGTGTTGGCCAAAGATCTGAAATTACCTCAAATGGCACGCGCATCTTTTGGTGTGGATTATCAATTACCATGGGGTGTGCAGGCGACGGTAGACGCGATGTTCTCGAGAAACTTAAGCAATTTCCGCTTTAGAGACTTGAATGTGAAAGATCCGATCGGACAGTTGGAAGGGGCAGACAACCGTTTAATGTATGAGCAAGATGTAAGAAAACGCCTTGTTTTGCCAAACTATACGCAGGTGATTTACATAGACAATGTGAACAAGGGTTATGCTTGGTCTGGAACAGCGCAGTTATCCAAAAACTTTGATAAAGGATTCTTTGCTTCCGTTGCTTATACTTATACGGAGTCTAAGGATCTATTCTCAGGTTCATCTTCACAAAATCAATCGAACTTCTACAGAACCGGTACCATCAATGGTTCGAACAATATTACTTTGGGGCACAATTCCTTCAGTACGGGTAGTCGAATTGTTGCTTATGCATCATACCATAAGGAATATTTGAGAAACTTAGGAACGACGATATCATTGGTTTACAATGGTCAATCGGGCAACCGCTTTGCCTATATGATTGCGGGCGATCCGGGAGGTCATTCAGCCGGAAGAAGCGATCAATTTTCCTTAATGTATATTCCTAAAAACGCGAGCGAAATTAAGTTCGTCGATATTCCTAAGGGTAAGACCGCTGCCGAGCAGTCAGCGGAATTTGAAAAATATATAGAATCTAATCCATACTTAAAAAGCAGAAGAGGTCAGTATGCTGAGCGTAATGGCGATCGTACTCCTTTTTCGCATCAATTTGACTTGAAATTCTTACAGGATGTATTTGTGAATGTAGGGGGTAAGAAAAATACAATTCAACTTTCTGTTGATATCATGAATATTGGTGCCTTGGTTAACAAGAATTGGGGTAAGCAATATCAAGGAGGTCAAAGTTTCTGGGATAATAGTTTCCGTCCGATTGTTTTCGATAGTTTTGAAAAGGACACGAACATCCCGCAATATCGACTTGGCAATTTGAACGATGGAAAACCTTACTACCAACATGACCTTTCATCGCGTTGGTCGGCTCAGGTAGGCCTTCGTTATATTTTCAATTAGCAAGTTTAGGTTTCGTTTAGTTTAGTGGTTCATAATGACGGAGGGTGCAGTTTTATATTGCGCCCTCTTTTTTTGGGTTGTTGGTTTTCAATGATCATCGAGAGCTTTCATCTCGCTCGCTGCTTCCAGAGGAGTCGATAGGTTTTTGATATACATCCTACTAGATTTGAATAAAAATGCTGGAAATCCTTGCTACAAATTATCGAACGTCGCATTTTATCTTCAAATTTTGAAAAAACTTTTCCACATTTCACAAAATGTTAAAATTTGTTAAACTGATAATGTTCGCCTAGTTTTTTTATCAATTTTTTAAACAACGCGCGTCGTTAATATAAAAAGTTGTCATGTTTACTATTTTGGTTTACTCGATTTTGCCAAAAGAATGCAAATCTATGGTTGTTAGTATATTAAGTTTATGTTAAGCATTAACGGAACATGATTTAACTTTATAATTTTGCATCGGAAAACAAAACAAACCATATGAAGAAATCTTTACTTTTCTTTGCTTTGGTTCTTGCGAGCTACGGAACTATCCAAGCGCAGGTAACCACTAGTAGCATGACGGGTGTGGTCACTCAAACCAATGGATCCACAACTTCAGGAGCTACAATCAAAGCAACCCACTTACCTTCAGGAACTGCTTACTCAGGTTCTGCAAATGATGCGGGTCGCTTTAACTTATCCAACATGCGTGTTGGTGGTCCATACCGTATCGAAGTAACATACGTTGGACAAGATCCAGTTGTGTACGAAGATGTGTACTTACAATTAGGTCAACCATTCGTTCTTAACCCCGTGTTCGGTGATTCAGCGAATATTCTTGATGAGGTTGTCGTTACGAGAAGTGGAAGCCGTGTTAATAAAACTGGCGCATCGACGAACGTTGGATTAAAGCAAATTCAAGAACTACCGCAAGTTAGTAGAAGTATTACTGAGTTTACACGTTTGACTCCTCAAGCAAACGGAAACTCATTCGCAGGTAGAGATGCGAGATACAACAACTTACAAATTGACGGTGCAAACTTCAATAACGGTTTTGGTTTAAGTTCAAACGCGCTTCCAGGTGGAAATGCTCAGCCTATTTCACTTGATGCTATTCAAGAAATTTCCGTAAATATTGCTCCATTTGATATCACGCAATCTGGTTTTACAGGTGCTGGTATTAACGCGGTTACGAAATCAGGTACTAATGATTTCCACGGATCGATTTATGGTTTCTACAACAACGAAAACTTAACAGGTTTTAAAATTAATAAAGAGACCATCAAGTACGAGCCTGGTACAAAACAAAACTATGGCTTTACATTAGGCGGTCCAATCATTAAAAACAAGTTGTTCTTTTTTGTAAGTGGTGAGAAGGAAAAATCAACAGGTATCAACGCTTCAGGAGCTAACCTTTGGGTTCCTTCCGAAGATGGAACAATGAACATCGAGAAGAATATTACTCGTGTTAAACGTTCTGACCTTGATGCAGTTAAGAATCACTTGATCAACCAATTCGGTTATGATCCGGGTGCTTATGAAGGCTATGCAAACACAGCAGAGCAATTTGGTTATAAATTCTTAGCAAGAGTTGACTGGAACATCAATGATAAGCATAAGGCTGCATTCCGTTTTAATTACTTAAATGGTGAGTCTATGCAAGTTGCGAATGCTTCTTCAGGTCCTCAACCACGCTCTTCATGGGGTCGTGTGAGTGAGAACTCGATTACCTTCCAAAATGGTAACTACGCTTTCAATAACATCGTTAGCTCATTTACTGCTGAGTTAAACTCTAACTTCACTTCGCAATTGTCTAATAAATTCTTGTTTACTTACTCGAAGATTCAAGATACAAGAAAAACGCCAAGCGATAAATTATTCCCGTTTGTTGATATTTGGGATGGTAGTGCAACAGGTGGTAACTACATCAGTTTCGGTACGGAGTTGTTCTCATATTTAAATGACGTTATCAACGATAACTTCTCATTTACAAACAACTTGACTTACAACACAGGTAAGCACTCATTCACTGGAGGTATCGCATTCGACGTTCAGAAATTTGGTAACTCTTATACTCGTATGGGTACAGGGTACTACCGTTATGCATCGGTTGAAGACTTCTTGAAAACTGGTACTTCAGCAGAGGTAGCTCCAATCATGTACGGTTTGACCTATCCTTACGAGAACCAAGATACTTATTCTAGAATTAACTTCGGACTAGCATCAGCTTACGTACAAGACCGTATTTCGGTTACAGATCGTTTTAACGTTACTGCTGGTATCCGTTTAGAAATGCCAATCTACATGAACAAATTAACAGCTAACCCGTCAATCGACGCGTTGGAATTGTTAGATGTTGATGGAAATCCAACGCACTATAATTCTGGGAAATGGCCGAACCAAAAGCTAATGGTTTCTCCACGTTTAGGATTTAACTATGACGTATTCGGAGATCGTTCATTAACGCTTCGTGGTGGTACAGGTATTTTCACAGGACGTGTTCCTTTTGTATGGTTAACTAACATGCCAACAGGTGCCGGCGTATTACAAAATACAATCGAGCCAGGATCATACGATCAAATCAAAGGATGGATTGGCAATGTTAGATTCCACCCAGAAGATATCTACTATCATTTGAACAATGTTCCTGCAGGTGCAGAGAATGTGTTTATCAAGACTCCAAAAGATGGTGCTCCATCATCATTTGCTCTTGTTGACAAAAACTTCAAAATGCCGTCTGTATGGAGATCAAGCATCGCTGCTGATTACAAAATTCCTAACTCGCCAGTTACTTTAACTACAGACATCTTATATACAAAAGATATCAATGGCGTATTCCAATTAGGAGCGAACAGAAAAGCTTCGACTGTGAAAATGGACTATGCAGGTGTTGATAGAGATTTCTATCCAAACGCAGCATCTTACCAATACAACACAGCGATCGGTGCTAACAACGCGACCGTATTAACAAATACGAAGTCTAAAGGTTATGCTTTCTCAGCTACGGTTGGTGCTTCAGTTGCTCCATGGAACGGTCTTTCTGGATCATTGTTCTACACGTATTCAGAAGCAGAAGAAGTTTCTGCGAATGCTGGCTCAAGTGCAAGTTCAGCATGGGGAGGTTCTCCAGTTATCAACTCGCCTAACCAAGATTTCTTAAGTATTTCTGATTTCGCAGTTCCGCACCGCGTTGTTGCAAACTTAAGCTACACGATTCAGAACACAACATTAGGTATTTATTACAACGGTTCTCACCAAGGAAGATATTCATTATACCACAGCTATGACTTAAACGGTGATGGTATTTCGAATGATTTAACGTTCATCCCTAAAGAATCTAGTGATTTGAACTTTGCTAACATCCTTAACAAAGACGGATCGGTTAGATATTCTGTTGAAGATCAAAGAAAGGCTTTCGACGAGTATATCACTTTGAATGATCTAGAAGAATACAGAGGTAAAATTGCACCAAGAAATGCTTTCTTATTACCTTGGTTGAACAGATTTGACGTTCGTTGGACTCAAAACATCTTGAAAGATGTAGTAACTAAAGAAGATAAACTTCAATTTACTCTTGATATCATCAACGTTGGAAACTTACTTAATTCGGAGTGGGGAGTTCAAGACTGGATGTACACTAACGGTAGAGCAATCTTAGGCCGTGTGAGCAGAAATGCAGTTGCAAATCCTCAATTCCAAATGTTATTGGATGATAAAGGTGAAATGGTTAAACGTCCATACTTGCCAGCAACTAGAACTTCAACTACTTGGAGTGCAATGGTTGGTTTGAGATATTCATTCTAATAGAGATTTCAGTTTTAAACTGATTGAAAATAAAAATCCCCGCTGCCAACAGCGGGGATTTTTTTATGGGGAAGGACTTCGTTTTTACTCTGCTCTACGCCATTTCATCATAAACAGCTGTTGTTCCTCATCATCGGAAAGAATCTGTATGCGCCATTCCATTTCATTTTCATCAATGGGATACACTTCATACTCTGCGACAGCAACAAAATCTTCTTCGGAAATGCTTTCATTCCGAACGAGTATATTGTCTCTTAATTCCCAGGAGAAATTGCTGCTTGGCTGCTCCCCACAAGAACCTTCGTTATAGATATAAAACTTATCTGAACCGCTTTGATCTTCATTGAACTGATAATAGGTCCTTCCTTCGCATTCCGGATGGAAATCAGCTTCGATATGTTCGCCGGTTTGGGATCCACGAAAACTAAGATTCCACTTACCGAGCAAATAGCTCTTTAAATCTGTATGTGACATGTTGTCGTTTTGGGATTAGAAGTTTGGTTTCAATAAATACTTGTCGTAGAATCGGAAGATATGTTCCGTTGCTTCCTCGGCTGTATCTACCAGACGATACAACATCAGATCTTCTTCCGAGATATACTTGTTGGTCAGCATTGTATTGGTAATCCAGTCGAATAGCCCACTCCAATATTCTGAACCAACCAAGACGATCGGGAACCGAGCAATCTTACCCGTTTGTATTAATGTAATCGCTTCGAACAGCTCGTCCATAGTGCCAAATCCTCCGGGAAGAACGATGTAACCCTGAGAGTACTTCATGAACATCACTTTGCGAACGAAGAAATAATTAAATTCTAGCAGTTTATCGCGATCAATGTATCTATTATGGAATTGCTCATGCGGTAGCTCGATATTTAAGCCTACCGACTTTCCACCGGCGTTATAAGCACCCTTATTGGCTGCTTCCATAATTCCAGGTCCACCACCAGAGATCACGCCATACCCACGTTCCGCTAACAATTTTGCAATCTCAACCGTCATTTGGTAATATTTATGCTCATCTGGCGTTCTCGCTGATCCAAAGATGGAAACACAAGGACCTATCTTCGCTAATTTTTCAAATCCATCAACAAACTCGGACATGATTTTAAAGATTTGCCAAGAGTCTTTTACTTTTATTTCCTGCCAATTCTTATTAGCAAAGGAGTTTCTAATTTTATCGTCTTTTATCATACTAATTGTTTATTCCTTTCAGCCTCCTTTCCATGGGGAAGCTTCGATGTAATATAACGTTTTCTTAATAATTTTCGAACGTTAAACCGTTGTTTTTATCAAGAAAATGTAGTCAAATGATATGCCCAATTTTGAAAATCGGCTGCCTCTAATTATATTTAGGAAATAAACCTATTTGAGCAAACAACTAAACCTAAGAATGAACAGACGTAAATTTATTAGCTCAACTGCACTTGCTGCAGCAGCATTTACAATACTTCCGAGACACGTACTAGGGGGCAATGGTTTTATAGCCCCGAGCGATCGCATTAACTTGGGATATATTGGCGTAGGGAAGCAAGTAGGTACGCTTCTCAGAGGGCATATGGCGCTTCCAGAAACCATGATCGTTGCAGCGGCTGATGTCGATAGCAGCAAACTCAATCGATTTCTGGAGAATGCGAATAAAGCAAATGCCGAAAAATCAGGACATCAGGTACAAGGCTATAAGGATTATCGTGAATTGTTAGAACGCAAAGACGTTGATGCGGTCATTATCGCATCGCCCGATCACTGGCATGCCCTGCACGTGGTTCATGCTGCAAAGGCAGGCAAGGATATCTATTGTGAGAAGCCGCTTGCTCTCACTATTGATGAAGGTCGGGCGATGGTCGATGCGGTTCGCAAATACAAGCGAGTATTGCAGACCGGTAGCATGCAACGTTCTTACTACAACTTCCGTCAAGCAGCTGACTTAATACGAAATGGCTACATCGGCGATATCAAAGAAGTAAATGTGTCGGTCGGTGAGCCAGTAAAAGAATGCGATTTGCCCTGGTTGGAGGCTCCTGCACATCTGGATTGGGATATGTGGATTGGCCCGTCGCTATATCGGGGATACCATCCGGTGCTGAGTCCCTTATTGGACGCAAAGGAGTGGGCTATGTGGCGTCTATACCACGGCTTTGGCGGTGGATATATCACTGATTGGGGAGCACACATGTTTGATATTGTGCAGTGGGCACTTGATATGGATCATTCGGGCCCTGTATCATTCACTCCACCAGATCAATCGAACGCTAAAGAAGGTCTGTATTATACTTACAAGAATGGAATAAAAGTACATCACAAATCTTGGGGAAAATTCAATGCTATTCAATTCTTAGGGACGGAAGGTAAGATTGAAGTATCGCGAGAGTTTCTAACTTCTGACAAGGGAAACCTGCCAAAGCTCGTTATTCCGGAAAAAGACCGAAAAGTCTATTACTCCGAAAACCACTATAGGGATTTTATTGACGCAATTAAAAAGCGTTCTAAGCCAATATGCGACGTCGAAATCGGACATCGCACTGCTACGGTATGTAATGCGATTAATATTGCTTATCAGCTTCAAAAGCCATTAAAATGGGATCCTAGAAAAGAGGAGTTTGATAATGCTTATGCCAACAATCTCAAGACGAGACCCTACCGAGGAACATGGGATTATAGGGACTTCTAAAGTCATCTAATAATTTTATTCATAGTGTAAGAATGTGGTTGTCATCGTTAATGATACAACCACTTGTTATTTCCTATTATTTTGTAATTTTGGAGAATGAATTTTTCATCTAAACTATTAGAACAAGCCGTAGAGGAGTTTGGGAAGTTGCCAGGGGTAGGGAAGAAGACTGCGCTCCGGTTAGTTTTGCACTTGTTGAAGCAATCTGACGCTGATGTTTCGCGTTTTACTAATTCGTTGGATCGGCTGAAAAGCGACATTAAGTATTGTAAGACCTGTTTTAATATTTCTGATCACGATACATGTGAGATATGTAGCTCTCAAAAACGCGATCATAGCTTAGTTTGCGTTGTGGAAGACACTCGTGATGTGATGGCCATTGAGAATACCAACCAGTTTAATGGAGTGTACCATGTCTTAGGTGGATTGATTTCTCCCATGGAGGGCGTTGGACCTGCGGACCTGAAAATCGAAGGTCTTGTTGAACGTGTTCGCAATGGTGAAATTCAAGAAGTAATCTTGGCCCTGAGCGCAACAATGGAAGGTGATACCACCATATTCTATTTATACCGTAAGCTGCGGGAGTTTCAAATTCAGATCAGTACGATTGCACGTGGGATTTCCTTCGGAGGTGAATTGGAATATGTCGATGAAATTACGCTCGGACGTTCCATTGCAACACGTGTTCCCTACGAACGTAATGTAGGTTAAACTGTTTTCATCTTCCCGATAATCCAATAGAAGCCAAACCCGCATAAGATCAACGTCGATCCAGTCACTAACCAAAGTGTAGAGTAGCCATAATGTTCTGCCAAATAGGTTCCGATGTATGCCGCAAAGATGTTCGCTGTCGCAAAGGATAGGGAATTGAGTCCCATATAAGCACCTTGATTTCTTTTTCCCGCTCGTTGAATGGCGACTGTTGCAGTGAAAGGCAAGGTCAGCATTTCTCCAGTAGACAATAAGAACATCGCAAAGAATAGCCAAGCAATTCCAAAATCAATATTGAGCATCAGATAGGAGAGTCCAGCGATGGCAGTACCCCAGAGCATAATTTGGCGAACGCTGAATCGATGTTCTACTAGATGAACCAAAACCATTTCAAATAGTACAATCACAAATCCACTAAATCCTAGTAATAAACCTATTTGTCCAGTATTCAACAAGTGAACTTCTTTATAGAAAAGAGATAGAGTTCCTAATAACTGAAAGAACGCCATCGAGAAAAAGCAGCAGAATACGCTGAATACGATAAATAAGCCATCTCGGTAGGCGCTACGTTCCGGAGCCTCATCCTTGTCGAGACTTCGCTTATGAACTTCCTGAAGATTCGACTTCGGCGCACGATTACGGAAGAAGTACACAAAAACTACGGCAGCGACAGCAGCACCTATAGCATTACCGTAAAAGATCCAGTCGTAAGAAAACCCAGCCAGAAATCCACCTAATGCAGGGCCGATCGAAAAACCTAGATTGACCGCCATGCGGTTTAGGGAATAAGCCCGTGTGATATTCTCAGGTTTTGCATAACGCGCAACGGAAACCGAGTTTGCCGGACGAAATACATCGGCAACCAGGGAAAGACTGAAAATCATAAATGCTAAGCCTTCGAATGTCCGGAAATTGGGGAGAATAAGAAATAAGGGAATTACGCCAATTAAACTCCAAATCTGGACCTTATAGCTTCCCAATCGATCTGTAAGCCAGCCGCCCAGCCAGGATCCACAAACCGAACCCAATCCAAAACAGCCCAGTACAATCCCTATCTGAGGCTTGCTGAAATGTAACTCCTCAGACATGTAAATCCCCAAAAACGGAATTACCATCGAGCCGGTACGGTTGATCAACATGACCAATGCCAATAACCAAGCTGCCGGAGATAAACCTTTATAGGAATTTATATAGAGTCTAAGAAGTGATTTCAATACGTTATGCTATTTAAAGACGTAATTAGATTAAGCGAATGATTTTTTATCCAAACTTGCGTCAATGATATAATTCTGGGCCAAGACTTTCTTGGTTCCCTTCTGCTTGTTTAAAATAAAGTCTACTCGACCTAGGTTCACACCGGAACGGCCAGTCTGATTAACCAATGTTATTTCGTTGTCCAGATTCTTAACCTCGGTAGGTTTATCCAGAAAAGTATGTGTATGGCCTCCGATGATCAGATCGATGTAGCGGCTGTTTTTTGCTAAGACGAGATCCGACACCTGATCTGTATCATAGCTATAGCCGATATGAGACAGGCAGATGACCAAATCGCATTTCATCTCTTTTTTCAGAAATGGCGTCATTTTGTTTGCAACCTCGATTGGGTCAGAAATCTTCATGCCTTTATAGCTGTTTGGATCTACGAGACCTTCTAAATTTACACCGACTGCAAAGACTCCAATCTTCACACCTTGCTTATTGAATATTAAATAGTCTTTTGTTTTGCCTTCCATGACGGTTCCGGTAAAGTCATAGTTCGAAGACACAAAAGGGAAATTAGCCTTATCAAAATGCTTCAATAACCCATTCAATCCGTTGTCAAATTCATGGTTGCCGAATGTCCCGGCATCATAGCCTAGCTTGGACATCAACTCCAGTTCCACCTGCCCGTCAAACACATTGAAATACGGAGTTCCCTGAAATATATCGCCTGCATCAAATAGTAATACATTGTCCTCTGCTGCACGGATTTTCTTGATTAAGGTACTGCGGCGCGCCACACCTCCTAATCCCTGGAATCGCGACCCGTCCATCGGAAAAGGCTCTACACGGCTATGCACATCATTCGTATGTAGGATAGTCAGTTTAATATCCTTTGCTTTCGCAAAGCTTTCCAATGGAAGACTGCCCAAGCTTGCTGTGGCACCCAGTGCCGCCAAACTTTTTAAGAATGCTCTTCTATTTAATGATTTCAACTCTTCCATCTAATTTCGCTTCTACTTTTTTACCCGCTTTTGTTAACTCTTCAATATGACTGATTAAAGCCTCTCTGACACGCTCCGATGAGGTATGCGACTGAATAGGATTGCTTAATCCTTCTACATGATCGCCACCATTAGCAACGAAATCATAAGTCACTAATTTATATGTCTTATTTGGGTCGATGGCCTCGTTATTAATCTTAAAGGCGACTAATTGCTTATCCTTGATCTTTATTTTAACATTACCCACAGGTTGACCATTGGACTTCGCGATAAAATTCGCTAAGGTTATTACATCAGCACCTTTTAATTCTAAAATCGTAACATAATTCTCAAAAGGCATTAATTCAAAAATTGTTCGAACCGTTACATCACCTTCTTTAATGCTCGAGCGAATACCGTCTTTTGTGGCCAAGGAAAAGGATACTTCCGGATCTATTTTCTTTCCGATCGCCAATAATGCATCAATAAAGAAGTTGCTTAAGTTGGTTTCCGGAAGATTGCGATTATGAATCATGTTTTCCGGTGCAACACCGATTACACGATTCATTGCTGCATCCAGCTGAACTTTATAGGGCTCGATATAATTACTAATGCTGCTGTCTTCGGCGATACTATTGTCGATTGCAAGCATTTGTTTGTTGCTTACTGTAGCTTGGTAATACGAGGTTTTACACGAAGCGAACAGGACTAAGGTGGAGATCAACAGAATGTTGAAAGACCTTAAATTAAATACTCTCATAGCATGGAATTAATACGCAAAGGTATCAAGATTGCTGTAGAATACGAATTTAAGGCCTTCGAAAATTAGGAAAATGACAAAATATAATTATGTCCTAACCTAACCTTAACAGTATCATTGCTTAAGCTAGCTTCAGTTTGTCGGCGAAGTATTTTTCAATAAAGAATCGGCTAAGCCCCAGAATCGCTCCTCTGTCGGATAGCTCAGAAACATATAGCTCACAATCTTTCGATATTTTACCCATCGTATAAGTTTGTATCTGCTGTTGTATTGGGTTGGTGATCAAAGAGGCTGCGGAGGCAAAGCTTCCCGATAGGACAATACATTCGGGATTCAAAACCTGAAGGAATTGCGCTATCGCCTTTCCCAAATGCGCGCTGACATCAGAAATAAGCTCAATAGCGTATTGGTCGCCATCAACTGCCGCCTTCAGGATGTCAATTGGGCGTAGATCCTGATCGTTAAACATATTGGTAATTAATGTAGGCGTGCCGTTTGCAATATCATTTTTTGCACGCTTGACGAGCGCTGTGCCAGAGGCTACAGTTTCTAGACAGCCACGTTTACCGCAGTAGCACAGTTCGCCGTCTTCTACAAAACTGATGTGCCCCATTTCCCCGGCAAAACCATGCTTTCCTTGGAACACTTTACCATCCGAAATAATGCCTACGGAAACTCCCCAATCAATTAACACAACCAAGCCCTCTTCGCGATTTTTTAGAAGACCATAATGCATTTCTGCAATCGACGCAATATTCACACTGTTTGTAATACAAGTCGTTTTATTGAAAGTCTCCGCAAGATGTGTTTGCAGGTTGAAGTTCGCCGCATGGAAGAAGGTATAGTTTTCGCCGGTGTCCTTGTTGATTAGTCCGGGCATCGAAATCGAAAGTCCCGTCACCTGTGACCATTCTATGCCTTGGTCAGCAACATACTGTCGGATAATATCGATAAAAGCCGGAAGGCTGCTAACGTCGCGGCTGAGCATCAACGGATAGCGTAGCGTTCTTGCTAATAAATTGCCGTTATTATCGATAAACGAAAGGCTGCTGTTGAATCGATCCATCTCGATACAAAGAACCCGAAACAACTCATTCTTCAGTTGATATAGATTAGGCTTCCTACCACCAATAGATTCACCACGCTCATGCTGCGTAATCAATTTTTGGTCTAGTAAATCAACGATTAATGTATTTAGGGTAGGGAAGCTTAGGTCTAGATTTAACATCAGTTCGTTGACTGAAGCGCGGTCTAATAAATATACAGCCTGCAACACTTTGAATTTCTTCTTCGCAGTGCGTGCGAGCTTTTGGTTTTTATTAGTTGGATTGATAAAGAGTTTTTCAACTGAATTCATATTGTTCTTTAATAAAAAGAGATGCGTATGCGTCTTATACACCCGAATAAACCGAATTACTTCGTAATATTAAGTATTAAATTATAAAAATAGTAATGTTATATTATTTTAAACATTATCCGTTTGTTGGTGTGTATTTCAAATATAAGTCAAATAAAAGAAAAAACATCCATTTTTATTTTATAAAAAAACTTATTTGTTTCTTAATATGAAAAAATTAATAATAGAATCAATATTCTTTTCGATAGTTTCTAAACTTAGAAAGATTAACTTCATTCATTAAATTAAGTAACGTTTCGCAATGTAAATAATTTTTAGATTATAATTATAACAAAAACAGAAAATAAATTTCTTAGTGTTTATATTTTATTCTTTTTATCAAGCTTGTTGTTAATGCTATCTACATATTATTTCATGGAATAAAAAAATGTAGCATCCTAATTACCTCCATAATTGTAGTGTATCAGCGAGTAATTGTTATTGTATCAAAATAAAAAGGCGGATTGCTCAACTTGCAATCCGCCTTTTATTATTCAGTCAATATACAGATTTACTGCTTGTCAACTTTATATACCTTTCCAGAGTCAGTCACGGCATATAAGGCGCCATCCTTGCCTTGGATAACGTCTCTGAATCGTTGGCCTTCTGATTGCAATAATCGCTCTTCTCCAACAACCTTGTTGTCCTTAATAACCAATCGGGCGATGTGCGTACTGCTCAATCCAGCGATAAACAAGTTGTTTTTCCATTCAGGCACATTGTCCGCCGTATAGAAAGTCATACCACTTGGCGATAACACCGGGTCCCAGTAGTAAACAGGCTGTTCTAAACCTTCTTTTTGCTGGATAGGAGGGTTGCCAATTGCATCACCCTTGTATTCAATACCGTATGTAATTGTTGGCCAGCCGTAATTCTTGCCCGGCGATACAATATTGATCTCATCACCACCGCGCGGTCCGAATTCCGAGTTCCATAAGTCTCCGGTAACCGGATTAAACGCCAGACCTTGGGTATTCCTATGTCCATAGCTGTAAATCTCGGGTTTTGCATCCGCCTGTCCTTCAAATGGATTTCCAGCAACTGGTTTGCCATCCTTCGTTATTCTCACGATTTTACCCAACGCAGAGTTCAACTGTTGCGATTGCGGACGAGTTTCTAAATCAGAACGCTCACCCGTAGAAACGAATAAGTTTCCCTCTTTGTCAAAAATTATACGGCCACCATAGTGCAGTTTGCCGTTATAGGTTGGCAATGCTTGATAAATTACGCTGGCGCCCTCGATCTTCTTCTCATCTGCCGAAAGCTTGCCTTTTCCAACGGCAGTATGATTTCCACCGGATACAGGCTCGGCGAATACCCAGTAAACCATGCGGTTGCTCTCGAATTCAGGGTCTAACGTGATTCCTAATAAGCCGCCTTGCCCCTGTGTATCCACTTTTGGAATACCAGTAATCGCATCCGATACTTTTCCGCTTGCGGGATCTACGATGCGCATCGTGCCTTCTTTTTCGGTGATTAACAAGCGACCGTCAGGTAGGGAAGCAATGCCCCACGGACTTTTCAAACCTTCCGCAACCACTTTGCCTGCAAATGGAGTTGTTGTTTTTACGCCCGCAATACGGGTTTGTCCTTCGAAAGCCGGCTTATAGTCTGTGTTTCCTTTGTTGGTTTCTACCGGAGGTAGTTTCGTGGTATCCTGTGCTGTGGTATCTGCCGGGTTTGTCCCAGCAGAATTTGCACCGTTGCACGCTACGAACGTAGTGGCAGCAGCGCAAAATAGCGCTTTAGAAATAGTATTCTTCATATGGTTGATGTTTGTTTCTAGTTTAGTTGAATTCCGGACGTTTCGGGAAGTTCGCTACATGCGCATACTTTGGTCCCATGCTGATAATAGCCTCCTTCCAAAGGTCTTCACCATCTGTGATAAAGGCTAAATCAATATTGAAAGAATTGTGTACTGCCCAGGAGTTCTGCTGAATCTCGTTATTTAGTTGATCGGGTGACCAGCCTGAATATCCCAGAAAAAGTTTAACTTCCTCATTGCTGATCAAACCCTCGTTCAATAAATCTTTCAGACGATCAAAATCTCCACCCCAATACAGATCGTCAATAATGTGATTGCCACTCATGAGCTTGTCATGAGCCTTATGTACGAAAAATAATGCGTCCCCTTCTACAGGTCCACCAAAATACAAAGGAACCTCCATGTTATCCATCCCTTCAATTACGTCAGACAAGTATAGCATAGATCGATGATTAAGAATCAAACCAACGGTTCCGGTTTCCATGTCATGTTCGCAAAGAAGGATAACTGAGCGCTCAAAGTTCTGATCCAGCATAAAAGGTTCAGATAAAATCAAGCTTCCACGTTTGGGGATAAATTCGTTGAACATAATTAAATTGATGTTGCCTTGTATCAAATTTATATAATAAAGTTGTAAATCGTTTCTAAATACCTATATATTTTACCAATAAAACGCCAAAAAGTTCGCTATTTTGTTAAGTTTGTAGGAATAAAAATATCTACTATGTCGATTCAACATAAGGAGATTGCTGCCATTCGTCAAGACTATGCGCTGAGTAGCTTAAGCGAATCGGATGTGTTAGGAAATCCCATCGAACAATTTGAGAAGTGGTTTAATGAGGCTCGCCACAGTGAAGTGGTCGAGGTCAATGCACTCGTTTTATCTACCGTTAATACCGATCTTAAACCTTCTTCTCGCGTTGTATTACTGAAGGACATCAAAGCAAACGGTTTTAGTTTTTTTACCAATTACGAAAGCCGAAAAGGGCAGGAGATGGAATTGAATCCATCGGTTAGCGCTTTGTTTTTTTGGCCGGAATTACAGCGTCAGGTGCGTATCGAGGGCTACGTTGAAAAATTGCCAGCTACGGATTCCGACGAGTATTTCGCGTCCCGTCCGCGCGGTTCTCGCATAGGCGCAATTGCGTCTCCACAGAGCCACGATTTGGTCGATCGATCAGAACTTGAGATTCGAGTGAGGGCGATTGAAGAACAATATGCTGGCGAGGATCATATTCCACGCCCGGCAAATTGGGGTGGGTATCTTCTTATACCGACGCGGGTAGAGTTTTGGCAGGGCAGAAGCAGTCGCTTGCATGATCGAATCGTGTACACTGCAGAAACCGATAAATGGACAGTAAAACGGATTGCGCCTTAACATGATTGAAAAAATCCATCACGATCTTCAAAAGCATATTCATGCCGATGCGGTGCTCGAAGTACAGCAGAGCGGTTTGCAACCTGCGCTCTATATTGATCCTAGCTATCTCAAGCAGGTCTGCTTGTTCTTGCGAGATACTGCAGGTTATTATTTTGATCTTCTCGCTGATATTGCCGCTGTGGATTATTATCCGGCAAATTATTTCGAAGTTGTCTACCATCTCACCTCGATTCCTTACCAAAAGCAATTGGTGCTAAAGGTTAAATTGGAGAATGAGCGCCAGGCAGATGCTTTGCCCAGTTTACCTTCGGTTTCTGAAATTTGGCGCACTGCCGATTGGCATGAGCGCGAAGCCTTCGATCTCATGGGAATATACTTTGAAGGGCATCCCGATCTGCGAAGAATTTTGATGCCGGATGATTGGCAAGGCTATCCGCTACGCAAAGATTATGAGGATCCGGAAACCTTTCACGGAATAACAGTTAAGTAAGATGGGGAAAGAACAATACGAAGCTGGCTTGAGGAATTACGAACAGAAGATTGCTAATGTATCCTCCCAAGAAATGGTCATCAACATGGGGCCGCAGCACCCTTCCACGCATGGCGTCCTGCGATTAGAGCTGATTACTGACGGAGAAATCGTCAAAGATATTATCCCGCATCTAGGATACTTACATCGCTGTTTTGATAAGCATGCTGAATCCATCAATTATACCAAGAGCATTCCTTTTACGGATAGGCTAGACTATCTAGCATCTATGAACAACAGCCATGCCTTTGTTATGGGTGTAGAACGAATGCTTGGAATAGAGAAGAAAATACCAAAGCGAATTGAATATATACGGGTCTTAGTATGCGAACTTAACCGTATCGCATCTCATTTGATTGCCATTGGAACCTATGGTATCGATATTGGTGCCTTTACACCATTTATGTGGTGCTTTCGCGATCGCGAACATATCATGAATATGTTGGAATGGGCATCGGGATCCAGAATGCTATATAACTATATTTGGATCGGAGGACTGTTTTACGATGTTCCCGTTAATTTCGAAGCACGTTGTCAGGAATTTATAGACTATTTCAAGCCTAAGTTAGTCGAATTGGATGACCTGCTCTCCAATAATCAAATTTTTATTTCCCGGACGGCCAATATTGGGGTGTTGCCAGCGGATGTGGCAATCAATTATGGTTGCACCGGTCCAATGCTTCGTGCTTCCGGCGTAAAGTGGGACCTTAGAAGGGTAGATGCTTATTCTGTATATCCGGAAATAGACTTTGAAATCCCTGTCGGAAAAGGGGAGATGGGAAAACTAGGCGATTGTTGGGATCGTTATAAAGTACGCGTCGATGAGATCAAAGAGTCCGTAAAGATTATTGAGCAATGTATTACTCGATTAGAAACTGATTTTAAACGGACAACAGATTTTGATCCCCGCGCGTTGGTTCCGAAGAAAGTCAACCTAAAAGTGCAAGACTACTATGTTCGCGCAGAAAACCCCAAAGGAGAGCTCGGGTTTTATTTCGTAACAGCAGAGAAAACAGATATTCCAAGACGCGTAAAAGCAAGAGGACCAAGTTTTAACAACCTCTCAGTCCTGCCTGAACTGGGAAAAGGGGTGCTCATTGCTGATTTAATAGCAATATTAGGATCAATCGATATTGTGCTTGGTGAAGTCGACAGATAGATAAAACATGCAAAAACATGCAAAATTATTTGAACAGTATTAGAAAAATTTCTATATTTGTTGTCTCATAATTTAAGTTTATAATTGGTTAATAGTTAGGGATGTAATTGCCAGATTGCATCCCTTTCTCTTTTTAATACCTTTGAACCTATCGCAATTAATGAAATTAGTTTCGATAGTCCCCAAAAACATGGCTTCATCAAACCTACTTACAAAAATAAACTAGGAGTGTAATTTTATGCTTTTGTGATATTTTATTTTTTTAGACTAGTTTATTGTAAGATTTTCACTACGATATAGTAATTAATAAAAAGTTTGTAAAAAATATTCCATTTAAGCAGTTAGTTTTGCGACTCACACTAATTTGAAATATGAAATTTAACTACGAACCACCTAGGCTTGTCGTAAGTATAGTTTGTCATGAGCATTCTATAGCGACAGGTTCTGCTACCGCCTCATTTATTGGTCCTTCTGCTACGAATTCGCCGGATGTTGAAGCTTGGAATGTCACGCCAAATGACGCAAATGATAATCCGCATGTATTGGGGGTCGAAAACTGGTAAGCCTATTTAATTTAACTATTGTAAAAATGAAATCATATTTACTTTTCATCCCACTATTCGTATTATTGTTTTCCTGTAAAAAAGAAACTATTTCGGATCAGTCTGCTGCCGGGATAAAGGTGTCATTCACTGTGGAGGGCGAGACAGAATTGGAAGGTGCTGAAGCTGAGAGCCCGGTTAGTGTTTCAAACACAGGCATGCTAAAATCCAATAGTCAATCCCTTTTTCAATCGAACGATACCTTGATTCGAGGAGGTGAGTTTGATAGCTATATTTTAACCGAAGAATTCGGTGGAAACTCGACGAAAAATATCAAAGTAAAAGAGTCGAAATCATCCATTGAAAAATATGCGGTAGCCCCAGTATATCCCGATTCTTACATCCCTGCCGGGTTCCCAACAGGGAGACAGCTTACAGCAGGGGTAACCTTCAGAGTATTGGTTTACGATAGTAATGGTCAATTCGTTGAATCTGTCGATGGGGTTGCCGGTAGTAGCACTTTGCCAGTGGCGTCTAATCTACAGCAAGGAAAAACGTATAGTTGGTATGCTTATTCCTATTACGCAACAGATCCGCTACCAGCGCTTTCTCAGGCTAGTCTAGCGAATCCGCAGTTCAACGTGGAGAATGAAGACTTTTTGTATGCTTCTGGAACCTTTACAACAGCAACTTCAACAACTCAAACAACCAATACGGACGTTAAGATTACATTTAAGCATGCCATGGCTATGGTGGGTTTTTCGGTAAACTTATCAAGTTTTAATGGTAAAGTAAATCACGCCGCTTATCTTGGAAATGCTACAGCACGCCCCTATATTCGCGTTGCGGCAAATACGCTTAAAAAAGGAGTCTTTAATTTGAAAAATGGAGCGTTTTCGCAAAAGGAGTTAATAGCGACATCCGTTAATGCTGTAGCACGCAACAATTACGCGTTTACACCATCTTATCCGAATACTTCTTATCAAGGTTTCTTTTTCACCGTTCCTGATGGCGATTTGGACTATATCAGTAATTTTAATACCAGCATAGAAACCTGGACGATTTTAGACCGACCATCGGCTCCTAAAGTATTCAATAAAACCTATACGCATAAGGTAAGATCGGGACGCGGAAAATACACCAGCATTTCAATTTATGCGCTCGATAATGGTATAGCAGTACCCTCTTCTAATGGAAATACGAATTGGTCAAGAGGAGATGTTTATTACGATGATTCACAAGGTTTCGCCGGCAACGAAGGTCTAACTAGATTCCAACATAGAAACCATGAGGCATCTATGACCTATCAAAGCACGTTCTTGCCTTATGGTGTTACTTCTCCTGTTGCATCTTATGGAGAATCAGTCGCAAAATATGGTAGCACCTATTATAGGTTTAATAATCTTTATCCGCTTAAGGGAGTGATAGAGAATTATTCAGGGAATCCATGCCAAAGCTTATCACCGGGCGGCAGCGTCTTGAACGACAAGTGGCGTTATCCAACAGTCGCGCAGGGTAGAGCGCTAGCACAATATATCAACGATTATGCCAGCACTGGACGCATAAGCCATACATTTAATGAAGCAACAAAATCGATCGTGCTTACCGTGAACACGAATGGTCAATCGTCACCAGACCAATGGTCGGAGCGTCTTTCTTTTGAAATGAAAGGCTATGCAGCTTATAATTCCACAACTAACACCCATAGCATTGCTCAACCTAGTGTGACTGCAAAAGCTCAATCCGGCTCAGTCTATATTTGGCTATCTCCGGTGTCGGGTGTTACTGGACATAGGGCATACCTGGAATTGAAAGTTAATTCTGAAGAGAGTCCTAAGTTTAGCGCAAAAATTTATCGTAATGATATCTCATCTCCTTCAGGAATAGATTATCCAATTCCAAGTACATTTACAACAGATGACGGCTTGATTGTGCGATGCGTACGAAATTACTAGTGTAAATCGCTATCCATAATAACGTTATTCATGGTCGCAAGAAAAATCATGTGCGAAAAGAGTAAGAAGCTACCCGATTGGGTAGCTTTTTATGCTTATTAACTATTTGGTATTCTTATTGTTGCAAGGAAATGGTTTGCGTAATTTTAATCTGCTCTTTAGAACATGAACGTAGCATGATGAAGACTTCGGCGAGTCACAACTCATTTACTCCCCTTTTACAACCCTTTCATACCCAATTGAGAGCGGTTCTGATTGGGTTATACATTGGGTTTGAAAGGGCTTTGAAAGGGGATTATACTATTGAAGTCTGCTCGAAAAATTATTTTAGTTAAAAAGTGTTAAGACGGGTTGACGTATTTAATCCTATAGTATATTTGGCGTCGATATGAGAGCGATAGTCACACTAATTCTTTTCTTTTTCTTTCTCCTGATCCGGAGTGGAAATAGTCATGAGGTAATGAGCGACTCCTATCGTCCTGCAATCAGTTTCATGCAACATCATGAGGCGCAGAATTTGAAAGTAAAATCACAAACTTCCACGCAGCAGCAGCTTAGTTCTTCGAAATCCAACACACATCAGGGCTCTGATGAACATCATGTTTTGGGCGATGAGAATGAAGACAGCTACAGTCTCACCGATTTACAGTTGCAGATGGCGATGTTTGCCAGCTTAGTTTGTTTTACTTTTATTGTTTTTCAGTTCGGCCGTAAACCCGATGCCTTACCTCGGACATCGTTCAGTCTGAACTATAATACCCCCCTGTATCTTACCAAGCGTAGCTTATTGATTTAAGCTCGACGATTTCCGTTTTTCTGCAATTTCTTCTGCCGGAATGGGAATGGTATGCTTTAAAATACCCTCATTTATTTGGATAAGCTAATTTCAGGACGGAAATCAACCCTAACTGAAAGCAATTCTGCTTTCTAAAGTCAAAATTAGTTTACCCCCTATATTGTTTTTAAAATGAAGAGAGTATTGATGCTCATGGGCTTGGCGGCAACGTTAGGTCAAGTCGCTTGTTCCCACAAGAAAGAGGAACACAAAGAAGAAGAGAAGTTTACCGTGACTTCTGCTATGATGATGGACACTTGCTTTACCAAGGAGTATGTGTCGCAGATTAAATCTGTGCGGAACATTGAAATTCGCGCGCTAGAGAAAGGTTATCTGGAACAGATTTATGTGGATGAAGGGCAGTCGGTTCGCAAAGGGCAATTGTTGTTCCGTATTATGCCTAGAATGTATGAAGCGGAATACAAAAAGGCGATGGCTGAAGTAGATTTGGCATCTATTGAGATGGAAAACACAAGGAATTTGGCCGAAAAGAACGTTGTTTCGCCTAATGAGCTAGCCATGTCTAAAGCGAAATTAGAAAAAGCGAAGGCTGAGTCGGCGATTGCTAAACTTCACCTTTCCTTTACGGAAGTACGCGCGCCGTTCGATGGTACAATCGACCGTATTCCATTGAAATTAGGAAGCTTGGTGGATGAGGGCGAGTTGCTCACCAGTCTTTCCGACAACAGCCAGATGTTTGCTTATTTCAATGTTTCCGAACCGGAGTACCTCGATTATCAGCAGCATGTAGCCGACCGCGGCGATCGGCATGTTTCTTTGCTGTTAGCAAATAATCAGCCTTTAGATGCAAAAGGTGTTGTCGAAACGATTGAAGGTGAGTTCGATAGCGAGACCGGGAATATTGCTTTCCGGGCGCGATTCCCCAATCCGAATAAGTTGTTGCGGAACGGCGAAACGGGAAAAGTGCAGATGACGGTGCCTATGAAGAATGCGATGATCATTCCTCAGAAGGCGACCTATGAATTGCAGGACAAGAAGTATGTGTATTTGGTGGATAAACAGGGCAAAGTGATGTCCAAGCAAATCAAGATTGGTTCGAGTCTGCAAGATTTATATGTGGTTAGCGCTGGACTTTCTGCCAATGATCAGTTTCTCTTAGAAGGCATTCAGAAAGTGAATGATGACGATCAGATTAAATTCTCGGTTGTTCGTCCGCATGATGCGATTTCGAATTTGAAGCTAAAAACCGAATAATCCATCATAATACGAAGACAGTATGTTTACTAGATTTATAAATAGACCGGTATTATCGATCGTTATATCGCTTATTATCGTGTTCTTAGGGGTCCTTGCGATGACCCAACTTCCGGTTACTCAATTTCCTTCAATTTCTCCACCGAAGGTGACTATCACCGCGGAATATCCTGGAGCGAATGGCGAATTGATGATCAAATCGGTTATCATTCCTTTGGAACGCGCGATCAACGGGGTGCCGGGGATGAAATACATGACCTCGGATGCCGGAAATGACGGGGAGGCCAGTATTCAGGTGGTCTTTAACTTGGGGACGGATCCGAATCAGGCATCGTTAAATGTGCAGAATAGGGTGGCCTCGGTCGTGAATAAGCTTCCGCCAATCGTTGTTCGTGAGGGTGTGAAGATTACGCGTGAGGAGTCGAACATGTTGATGTATATTAACTTATATTCTGAAGAGGAGAACCTAGGCGGCAATTTTATGTATAACTACGCCGATATCAATATCATGTCGGAGTTGAAGCGTGTGAATGGGGTCGGTGTGGCTGACATCTTGGGTAACCGGGAATATGCGATGCGTATTTGGTTGAAGCCCGACCGTATGACCGCCTATAAGATTTCTGCGGAGGAAGTCATGAAGGCGCTAGAAGAGCAAAGTTTAGAAGCTTCGCCGGGTCGTGCCGGGGAGTCCTCAGGTATCAAATCGCAATCCTTTGAATATGTATTGAAATATTCCGGACGCTTCACGACGGAGGCGGAATACGGGAATATTGTTTTACGAGCGAGTCCGAACGGCGAATTGTTGCGTTTGAAAGATGTTGCCGATGTGCATTTTGGTTCAGCTATGTACGATATCTACTCGACCTTAGATGGTAAGCCTTCCGCGGCGATTGTATTAAAACAATCTTACGGTAGTAATGCTTCGCAGGTTATCAAAGACGTAAAAGCAAAAATGGAAGAGCTGAAAGGTTCCTTTCCAAAAGGATTGAAATATGAAATTTCTTACGACGTATCTAAATTTTTGGATGCCTCAATCGAGAAAGTGATCCACACCTTAGTTGAAGCATTTATATTGGTTGCAATCGTCGTATTCCTTTTCTTAGGTGATTGGCGATCGACATTGATTCCAGCGATGGCCGTGCCGGTTTCCTTAGTGGGATCCTTTATGTTTATGCAGTTCTTTGGCATTACCATCAACCTGATTACCCTGTTTGCATTGGTGCTTGCCATCGGGGTAGTGGTTGATGATGCCATCGTCGTCATCGAGGCCGTCCATAAAAAGATGGAGGAGGATCATATTTCAGCGTATAAGGCGACGAAACGGGCAATGGGCGAAATCGCTGGGGCTATTATTGCAATTACATTTTTGATGGCAGCGGTATTTATTCCTGTCGCTTTTATGTCCGGACCTGTCGGCATTTTCTATCGTCAGTTCTCTATTACGATGGCGACATCGATTATACTTTCCGGTATCGTCGCATTGACATTAACGCCAGCCCTTTGTGCAATCTTATTGAAGAATAATCATGGGAAACCGAAGAAGAAATCAATCGTTGACAAGTTCTTAGACTCCTTCAATCGTGGGTTTGATAAGATGTCGAACCGCTATATCGCGATCCTTCAAAAGATTGTGAACAAGCGTGCGCTGACCTTTATGATATTGACAGGTTTTTGTATTGGAGTTTATTTCTTGAATAACAGTGTTCCTTCGGGTTTTATTCCTAATGAGGATCAGGGGATGATCTATGCCATTATCCAAACCCCTCCGGGTTCGACTTTGGAGCGCACAAATGCGGTTGCAAGAAGATTGCAGGAAGAGTCAGAGCATATAGATGGTGTGTCTTCAGTTTCTTCCCTAGCAGGCTATGAGATTTTGACAGAGGGTACAGGCGCGAATACAGGTACCTGTTTGATCAATTTGAAGGATTGGAACGAGCGCAAGGAGTCGGCGACCGAGATTATCGAACAGTTGGAAGAAGTAGCGAAGGAAATTCCGGGCGCTACGATTGAGTTCTTTGGTCCACCGGCGGTTCCGGGCTATGGTGCTGCGGGAGGTTTTGAATTGCGCTTATTGGACAAGAACGGTTCAAACGATTTCAAAAGGATGGAAGAGGTGAGCAAAGATTTCGTCAAAGAATTGAGCAAACGCCCTGAATTGGCGTCGGTATTTACATTCTACAGTGCTTCCTTCCCGCAATATATGCTACGAATCGATAATGATATTGCGCAGCAAAAAGGAGTCTCTATCGACAATGCGATGAATACGCTTTCGACTTTGGTCGGTAGTAACTACGAAACCAACTTCATCAAATACGACCGACAGTATAAGGTCATGGTGCAGGCGCTGCCGCAATACCGGGCATTACCGGAGGATATTTTGAAGCTGTATGTGAAGAATGATCAGGGTGAAATGGTTCCGTTTTCTGCTTTCATGCATATGGAGCGCGTTTATGGTCTATCAGAAATTACGCGCCATAATATGTATATGGCTTCGGAGATTTCGGGTTCGCCGGCACAAGGTTATAGTAGCGGCGAGGCTATCCAGGTGATCAATGAAGTGGCGGCTAAATCGCTTCCGAAGGGTTATGGTATTGATTGGGCTGGTATATCGAAGGATGAGGTATCTCGAGGAAATGAAGCCATCTATATTTTCTTGATCTGTTTGGGTTTCGTGTACCTGATTCTGGCGGCACAATATGAGAGTTTTATCTTGCCTTTTTCGGTTATCTTATCCTTGCCAGTAGGGATATTCGGCGCCTATTTACTGTTGCAGCTGCTAGGCTTGGAGAATAATATCTATGCGCAGGTGGCGCTGGTGATGTTGATTGGTCTACTGGGTAAAAATGCGGTGTTGATTGTTGAGTTTGCGGCGCAGAAGCATGCCGAAGGGATGACGGTTTTGGAATCGGCAATGGAAGGGGCAAAGGTTCGTTTTCGACCGATTCTGATGACATCCTTTGCATTCATTGCTGGTCTTATCCCATTGGTGATGGCGACGGGTCCAGGGGCAATTGGTAACCGTACAATTGGTACGGCTGCTGCAGGCGGCATGCTATTCGGGACCGTATTTGGGGTGCTGATTATTCCGGGCTTGTATTACATCTTTGGAACGATCGCATTCAAAAGAAAGTTAATTAAACAGGAAGAGGAAGGACCATTAACAGAAGAGATCTATGACAACAAATAATTATTCCTGGAGAGGCTGGGCGGCGATTGCTGCCTGTGCCCTGTTGCTCGGTTCTTGTAAAGTACCGCAAGCAACGAAGGCAAAGGAAAACAAATATACACCGAATTCTTATGCGGGTGCTGCGGAGCCGGCGCAGGTCGATAGTACGAATATAGGAAACCTAAGCTGGCGAACATTTTTCAACGACCCGCAGCTGGTATCATTGATTGATACGGCACTAAAAAATAATCAGGAATTACGCATCACGCTGCAAGAGCTGGAGATTGCGAAGAACGATATTCTATTGCGCAAAGGTGCCTTAAAGCCAAAAGTCGATATCCGTGCGGGCGGTGGTATTGAAAAGGTAGGGCGCTATACCTCGCAGGGAGCGGGCGACGCTAGCACCGAAATCAGGCCAGGTCATGAAATGCCCGATCCGTTAGGCGATTTAACGCTAGGCGCATATGCGAATTGGGAAATCGACGTCTGGAAGAAGTTGAAGGATGCGGAGCAAGCAGCCGTAAATCGCTATTTAGCGTCGGTCGAAGGGAAAAATTTTGTGCTGAGCAGTTTGATTGCCGAGGTTGCCAACTCTTATTTTGAGCTTTTGGCATTAGATAATCAATTGGAAATCATTCGTCAAAATATAAAGCTTCAGGAAAATGCGTTGGAGGTTGTAAAAATTCAGAAAGAATCAGCACGCGTAACGGAGTTGGCGGTTCAGAAATTTACAGCGGAGGTCGCGAAGACCAAGGGGATGGAGTTTTCGACTTTACAGCAGATTAAAGAAACGGAGAATAGAATCAATTTTCTGTTGGGTCGATATCCACAGACAATCGAAAGAGATCAGAACAGTTTTGTGAATTTAGTGCCTGCATCGGTTAAGACGGGTTTTCCCAGCCAGCTGTTGGGAAATCGTCCCGACATTATGCAGGCCGAACATGAGCTTGCTGCAGCGAAGCTCGATGTGCAAGTGGCTCGCAAGGAGTTCTATCCTTCCATTGGTTTATCGGCGGGTGTGGGACTGCAGGCTTTTAAGCCATCATTCTTATTTAAGCTGCCGGAATCTTTATTGTACAATTTAGCCGGCGAATTGGCGGCGCCATTGATCAATAAGAATGCAATAACAGCAGAATTCAACTCGGCAAATGCCCGACAGATTCAAGCCATCTATAATTACGAGCGGACGATTCTGAATGCTTATACGGAAGTTTCAACCCAGCTTTCGAATATTGATAATTTGGAGAAAGGCTTTGCATATAAAAGCCAGGAAGTTGCCGCATTAAATAAATCCATTGAAGTGTCGAACGACTTGTTTAAGTCGGCACGAGCGGACTATTTAGAAGTGTTGACAACGCAACGCGAAGTATTGGAGGCAAAATTAGAGCTGTTGGAAACTAAAAAGCAACAGTTAAGCGCCGTCGTAAATGTGTACAAAGCATTGGGAGGCGGATGGAAACCATAGTTCATTATTTTTATTCAATATAGGGTTAGTACAGAGGGGCAGACGTGAGTTTGCTCCTTTGTCATTCTACAGCAGGGTTGACGATACGATGCGATTATCGTTGAAAATTTATTCGAGTGATTGAGCATAGTTTCATTGAAAACCTATATTTTTAATAGCACAAAAACTGAAGGCGAATTTCTTAAAATTCTATACTTATGAATTTATTTATGTTAGTACTTGGCGGTAAGCCGGAAGATCGATTTACGGAGCAGCACGATGTCTTTTTTGGTATTGCCGATAAGCTGAAAGACCTGGTGCCTTCGATGCATAATTTTTGGCCAGCGTTGGAGGGAAGAATGCATATAGATTCCTGGCGTAAGGTAACAAGAGTTGGAAATTATGAGGTTCGCATAGTGGATAAGTCTGCGTTTAAGGCGACAAATGATTTGAAGTTATTCTTTGTTAATCTGGGGGGTTATAAGCCCAACGACATGGAAGAATATCATTACAAAACCCTGGTAGTAGCGAATGATTTGGCTGAGGCTAGCAAAATTGCAAAGGAGTCTATTTTCTACAAACATCATGAATCCTCACATATTGATGATAAATATGGTATCGATGTAGATGACATTTATCAGATAGAGGATATGTTGCCGGCTGAATTTAAACAACAATATCAGCTGCAGTTTGCGATTGCAGAAGATGCAGAGGAGGATAGGCTGGAAGTTGGGTATTTGAAGATCAGCAAGTTGCTGGCTAGCTAAATTAATAGCCAGCCGAGAAATGCTTCTTGATAAATTGGTTGTTTTCTAGCTCGTCTACAATTGCTACTGCAACGTCTTCGACAGAGATGGTACTTTTGCCTTCATGATTGAATACGGGATGCCCGATTGCCGTTCTATAGCTGCCTGTCCGTTTCCCCGGATTGCCAGGGTTCATTTCGATAGCAGGGCTGAAGAACGTCCAATCTAATTTATCCTCGCGTTCGACAAGGTCCAAATAATCCGCTGCTGCTAAAGCGCCGGGTTTAATTTCGCCTGGAAACCCTGTCGTATCGACTAATCGCTCGTCGTTTTCTACTTTTAAGCTTCCCGCACCACCTACTACAATCAGGCGTTTGATTCCAGCATCTTTGACAGCTTCGAGGATATTGCGCCCGCCGACCAGAAAATCATCATAAATATTCGGGTTGCCCCAGCCGGCATTATAAGCCGATATCACAGCGTCGTTCCCTTTTAATGCGCTCGCCAAACGCCCTTCATCATTCACGTCAACTTGAACGGCTAAGACATGATCTTTGTTTTTTAATTCTTCTACGTCTCTCGCAATAGCGGTCACTTCGATGTTCCTGTCAACTAATTCCTTTAAAATATGAGATCCCACATAACCTGTGGCTCCAATTAATGCTACTTTCATATGTATTTGCTTTTAGATAAAAATGCCTTGGCGAACTTCATCGGCCAAGGCATTTATACAACAATTGATGTATGTTTTAGTTTGACCCGCTATGGCACTTACTGTTTTTTGAATTTTGCATATGAATCCAGTATATAAGCAGTCAAATCTTCTTTTCTCGCCTGTTTAATGAACGCAAAGGTAGGTCTATATTTATCTTTGAATAAAGCCAATTGATCATTTGGCATAGCGATAAGCGATAAGATCAGTTCATCGGTAAATGTTCGGTCAACGAGGCGCTGCTCTTGCTCAAGCTCGAGTATTTTGATACTATTTCTAGCGATGCGTGCTTCTTTTCCGAATAAGCGCGAAGGAGACACACGCAATCCGCCCCGATTTTGACTTGTTTCAACCGCTTTGCTATTGTTTTTTGCTTTTTCAATTTCGGTATTCAAGCGACTATCTGTCATACGGGTAACCGTCACTTCATCAATACGGATGATACTTTTATCGCGCACCAGGTAAATTCTAGAGACGCCGTCTTGATAAATGAAGGCCGTATCTCTATCATAGCCCTTTGCCCTTAATACCAGGTAGTCATTCTTTTTTCCTTCGATGCTAAAGCTACCGTCGGAAGCGGTTGTCGTAGATTTGTTGTTGCTGATATTTTCAATCTGCACATCGCTCAAACGCTGACTGCTTTCTAGGTCGAAGACTAATCCTTTGATTTGTTGGGCGGATAGTAGGCCTACATTGCTGATGAGCAACAAGGCGATGATGTATATTTTCTTAAGACTTTTCATTCTATTTTGATTTCCAGCTGTTGTTTTCAGGATTGCTATCTGGATAAACGCCATCCGGATCAATCTTTACTGAGCTCAGTTTCTCTGTAGTATTCAACAAAAATCGCCAAGATTGGTTTCTTTCCCAAATCTCCACCGGCAATTTCGTGCGCACTTTTTTACCACTCGCGGTTGTCGCTTCGATTACGACAGGCATGGCCATTTTTCCTAGATTACTGATGTTGATTATGGCTCCCTTTGTCGGATCTAAATCCGGGTAATGAACGTCTGTAATAGCTTGATCTAATGCCCAATTGTTGAGAAACCAGTCTCTCCAAAACCACGCTAGGTTTTCGCCAGTTTCATTTTCTATGGTACGGAAGAAATCATCCGGCGTAGGGTGTTTGTATGCCCAGTATTCAATATATTTTTTGAATGCATTATCGAAACGCTCTGCTCCTAAAACCTCATCGCGAAGTATTCTAAGTGCGTAAGCAGGTTTATAGTAGGCAAGAATACCAATGTTCCTTTCCTTCATGCCCTGCGGTGTGGTCATGACCGGTTCTAGTGCAGGATTCATTAAGACCTGCGTCATCGAATTTTTGGTTCCCATCGGGCGGTTGTATTCGCCTTTATTGAAAACTTCTGTTGAAAGGTCGTTGATAAAGGTATTAAATCCTTCATCCATCCATGCGTGCAGGCGTTCGTTAGAACCGACGATCATCGGGAACCAAATATGCCCGAATTCATGATCGGTAACTCCCCAAAGACTAGCTGCTTTTGCCCGGTTTCCACAGAATACAATTGCGGGATACTCCATACCGCCGACATTGGATGCTATGTTGATAGCAACAGGATAGGGGTATTCCATCCATTTCTTTGAATAGTATTCGATGGACGCTTTGGTATATTCTGTCGATCGCTCCCATGCATTGCCACCATTACTTTCTTTTGGATATGCTGAAAGCGCAAGCGACTTTTTGCCGCTCGGCAGATTGATTTTCGCACCGTCGATAATGAATGCTTTCGATGATGCCCAAGCGACATCACGAGCATTTTCTAGACGGTATTTCCAAGTCAAAGTTTTTTTCTGTGGACGGGAATTAGCGTTGGTAACTTCGTTTTCAGAGCGAATGAGTACCGTTTTATCGCTATCTTTTGCTTTATTATAGCGCTCTAGTTGTTCTTTGGTCCAAACGTCCTGCGGATTTAGTAATTCGCCACCCATCAGCACGATATGATTTGCCGGCGCAGTAATTTCTACATTGAAATCGCCATACTCCATATAGAATTCGCCCGGTCCGGTATAGGGCAGGCTGTTCCAACCCAATACATCATCGTAAACCGCTACCTTGGGATACCATTGTGCAATTGCATAAATATTGCCATTTGCGGTTGGTAATATTCCAGTTCGATCAGCACCGTATTCCGGTACGATATACGAAAAGTCTAAACTGAACTCGGTCTTACCGCCATTAGCAGCAAGCGGAGTTGGGAGATCGACGCGCATTCGCGTGTCATTAATGCTGTTTTTCAGTTCTTTTCCGCTTTGATCTTTGACATTGCTTAAGCGGTAACCGCCATTGAAGCTGGAGCCGGCATCCCCATATCGGCTGTTGCTCAATGGAACCGTGGCCTGCCCAATAGACTCTTGATTAAAGAGGTTTTGTTCGATCTGAAGCCAGATAAAACCCAGTTCGTCGGGACTGTTATTGGTATAGGAAATCTTGACCGTCCCTTTAACTTCATGGGTTTGGTCGTTCAAGCTAACCTTAATATCATAGCTCGCTGCGTTCTGCCAGTATTGATGACCTGGTTTGCCGGAAGCCGAGCGATAAGGAGAGCCGTTGTTTTTGTAGAAAATAGGGTTGAAAGCCTCTTTATAATCATATTGACTTTCTTTTGATTGGGCAACACTATCCTGCTGACCGTAAAAACCGATCATGAGACCCACCAGCGCCCATCTAAAAATTGTTCTTTTCATAGTTAAGTTTAAAGTTTTGCTTTGTATTCCTCTTCGTCAAAGCCCAGTAAAATGCCCTGTGGCGATTCAATCAAAGGACGCTTAATCATACTGTTGTTTGATAATAGTGCTTGATTCGCTGAATTCGCATCTTTTACTTTTGCTTGCTCCTCTGGACTGAGTTTTCTCCAGGTCGTTCCTTTTTTGTTCACTAAGGACTCCCAAGCTACTTCTTTTTCCCACTCTTCCAGTTTTTCAACAGTCGCCGGTTCTTTCTTATAGTCGTGAAAGACATAGGCCTTCTTATTTTCATTTAACCAGTCGAGAGCTTTCTTAACTGTGTTGCAATTCTTAATTCCGTATACCTGTAACATGTTGTATTAATTTGGTAATAATAATCTAACAGGATAAAGATATTAAATACATCGTTAAGGGGGCGCAAAATAGTGTTAAATATGGCTATTAGTCTGACGTTGCATACCTAGGTAGGTTATTTTAAAAAGATGGTGTTTTTCAATTATTTTATGGTATAGAAAAATGGTTTCTGTTGGTTTAAAGGGGATCTACTGGCTGTTATTCTGATAGTGTAATTTTTACACTATATTTTTTCGAATAATAAAAAAACGTTATCTTTAAGCATTCACAACAAATATTTAGAACGAATAAACTATGAGCCTAAAAGATTTCAAAGGTGTTTTAACCGGCGATCAAGTACAGGAGTTATTTGAGATTGCTAAAAGAGAGAAATTTGCTTTACCAGCGGTCAATGTTATTGGTACGGATTCTATCAATGCCGTAATGGAAACAGCGAAAAAAGTTAATTCACCAGTAATTATACAGTTATCAAATGGTGGAGCGCAGTTTTATGCAGGTAAATCATTGAACAATGATGGATTGCAAGCTTGCATTTTAGGAGCGGTATCTGCTGCACAGCACGTACATTTATTAGCAGAACACTATGGTGTTGCCGTAATCTTGCATACAGATCACGCTGCTAAGAAGCTTTTGCCATGGATCGATGGTTTATTAGATGCCGGTGAGAAATTTTATGCCCAGCATGGTAAGCCTTTGTTCTCATCTCATATGTTAGATCTTTCTGAGGAACCAATCGAAGAGAATATTGAGATTTCTAAAAAATATTTAGAGCGCATGAAACCACTAGGAATGACTGTGGAAATCGAGTTAGGTGTAACAGGTGGTGAAGAGGATGGCGTGGATAACTCCGATGTGGATAGCTCAAAATTATATACACAACCTGAAGAGGTTGCTTACGCATTTGAAGAATTAGGAAAAGTTTCTGATAAATTCACGGTTGCTGCGGCATTCGGAAATGTACATGGTGTTTATAAACCAGGGAATGTGAAATTACAGCCAGTTATCCTTCATAACTCACAAGAGTTTATTCGTGAGAAATTTAATTTAACAGCAGAGAAGCCAGTGAACTTCGTATTCCACGGCGGTTCAGGTTCATCACCTGAGGAAATTGCTGAGGCAATTTCTTACGGTGCGATCAAAATGAATATCGATACGGATATGCAATGGGCATTCTGGGACGGCGTTCGTGCATACGAAGCGAAGAACCGTGATTACTTGCAAGGACAGATCGGTAACCCAGAGGGATCAGATGCTCCTAACAAGAAATACTACGATCCTCGTGTTTGGTTAAGAAAAGGTGAAGAAGCATTCGTTACGCGTTTAACTCAAGCTTTCGAAGAGTTGAATGCAATTGATGTGAACAGCAAATTATAATTTTAATATAATCTATGGAAAGGGCGAAGTCATCACTTCGCCCTTTTTCATTTTCGTGTCAAATGAGCGAATTCAGTAATTATATTGCGTTAAATCACATTTTATTCGGAAAATAATTCCTAATATTACCAATAAGGGAAGAGGAAATGTATAAAGAAAGTTTTATATCATATCTTAGATTTGAAAAGCATTATTCGGTGCATACCTTGACCGCCTATGAGAAGGAAATAGATCAATTTCTAGCTTTCGTGGATCAAGAGTCTTATACCTTTGACGCTATCGATTTCAAATTTCTCCGTTATTATTTTTCAACACTAAGAGAGTCCAAGAAGGAAGCTCGATCAATTAACCGTTCCATCTCGGCATTGAAGTCGTATTATAAATATATGCTTCGCGAAGGTTTAGTAGACCGAAACCCAATGTCTTTAATTAAAGCATTGAAAGTGCCGCAGAAACTACCAACTGTCGTGGAAAAAGAGAAAATGGTTAGCTTGTTGGACCAAATGGACGCTGAGGTGAGCAGTTTCGAAGATTTGCGCGATTTTATTGTGTTAGAGCTGCTTTTTGGCACCGGCATCCGTGTCTCGGAATTAGTAACGATCAAAGATATCGATGTTGATTTTTATAATAAAAAAATACTTATATTCGGAAAAAGGAGCAAAGAGCGTTTTGCACCTATCAACAACACTTTACTAGAAGAACTAAAAAGGTACATGTTGGAAAAAAAACAACAGAACTTTCAAAACATTATACCAGAATTAGTCGTTACCAAAGAAGGAAAGCCTGCGTATCGGGAGCTCATTTACAGAATTGTTAAAAGGTATCTCAGTATGATCACTTCACAGAAGAAAAGAAGTCCTCATGTTCTGCGACATACCTTTGCAACAGCGCTCTTAGATAATGGGGCAGATTTGAATGCAATTAAAGAGTTATTAGGTCACGCTGGGTTGTCGGCGACACAAATATATACCCATAACTCAGCTGAACGTTTGAAATCAATTTATAAACAAGCCCATCCAAAGGCTTAAAAAAGGAGGAAAAATGAACATTACAGTGCAATCTATTAAATTTAATGCAGACCAAAAGTTAATTGAGTTCATTAAGAAGAGATCAGAGAAGTTAAATCAGTTTTTGGACAACATTATTGAGGGCGCATGTTATTTGCGTTTAGAGAATGTTGATGATGAAGCAAACAAGGTAGTGGAACTAAAGTTCAATGTGCCGGGTAACCAGTTGTTCGCTAAAGCACAAGCAAAGACTTTCGAGGAAGCTACAGATATCGCTATCGAATCGATCCGACGACAGATTAATAAGCACAAAACAAAGACCCGAACAAACTTAAGTAACCACAAAGAAATATTAAATCAAGAAGAAGAATTCTAAGGAATACATACTCTAAGAGAAGGGCTGTCTATCAACTAGGCAGCCTTTTTTGCTGAGCGGCTGTCTGACTAGAGTCCTTCAAATATTTTCATCGTTATGCGTTTTACGTCGGAAATATGAAAGTTCGTGTAACTAGCATTTTCGTGAAAATAGAAATGTGCTCCTTCATGCTGATCGTATTTTTCTTGTATGTACATGACAAATACTTGATTGGTAGTTTTGTAGTTAATTATCTATATAAATAGGTAATTAATAGTTTTATCCCCAAGGAATTCTTGCTAACTTGAGGTTAATAAAACAAACAACATGCCCCTAAATAAATTACAAAAACTGGAATTGCTGGTTAAAAGCGTCGATGGGAGGAGCCTTATGGACGACAGCAAGCTAGTGATGTGGTTAAACGAACATTCCGCTGTCGACGAAATAATTTTTAAGATTGAAGAATTATTGGAGATGTGCTGTCTTGAAAAAGAGACTTTAGAAGACAATGGAATACGTCTTATCTACAATCAAAAACCAATACAGCTGGCTAACTCCAATGGAGAAATAGACTTAGATAAATTACTTGCTGCTATAAATGAACTCATGCATCCGGATTTTGAAATTCGATTCTGGAAAGGATCGTATGGAATGAAAGATTTGGCTTTTATTCCTTTGGCAAAGGAATTATGGGACGCTTTGGAAGAGCACCTGAGTACCTCTTTAGTAAACGAGGAATTCCGAAAAGTGGAATTTGGTACTAAATTATTTTACCTCGATGCTGTGAGTACACAGAAATATTTAGATGAATATCTTAAGTTCAAATCCTTATTTTAGGCTTATTAAACTTTTCTCGTGTTTATTTATTTGGATTAATTCTTAATATTATTTAGATTTGTTCCAGACTAATGAAAAACATGATTTGTCCTTTAGCAAACGTTGAAGAAGTATTTATATCCGATTACGCCGCGGTCTACCAATGTAGTCGCCAAAATTGTTATTGGTTAGAATTTCAAGGTGCCACTACGGCGTTCAATGTCAGAGATTTTTTCGCTTTTAAAAAGAAGATTGATAGCATCGATCTTGAAGCGATGCTCACCGATTCATCTCGTAACGGTGACTTTGAGATCATCATGCCTTTCCGTACAGAGCGTTGTTTTATCCTATCGATAGAAGAGATTCTCCAGCTTCGTGAAGTCCTATCCGGAGCGAAGTTTATGATCGAACTTAATGGGGTGATTCATAGTTGTCTACACTCCAGGTCGCTACTCACATTCTAAGCTGTAATTATACTAGTTCTAAATAAGTTAGCTATGTTATTAGCTAATTTAGACTGAATTTGTATTGCAGAAAAAACGAACATTTTTTATCGTAACACGTTATCTTTGTAGTGTAGGATTTGAAACTCATTCAATCCACGCTGGACATTTTTATATATAATTGTTATGAAAGATTTATTGAAATTAAAAACATCCATCTCTGAGGAGATTGAAAACATATTAAATGCACAAGTTAAAGTTGAAGCACACTCATCATCATTGTACTTAGCCATGTCAGCATGGTGTGACGATCAAGGATTAGATAACGCAGCTGCATTCTTCGCAAAGCAATCTGACGAGGAGCGTGCTCACATGTTAAAGATCTTTAACTATATCTCAGCAAGAGGTGGTCGTGCGATCTCTCCAGAAGTTACTAACGTACCGGTAGACTTTGAATCATTCAGAGGTGTATTTGAACAAACATTAGAGCAAGAGATGTTTGTGACGGAGCAATTTAACAAAATTGCTGATAAGTGTATGAAAGCGAAAGACTTCGTAACTTTCAACTTTATTCAATGGTTCCTAGAGGAACAAGTTGAAGAAGAGTATGTTGCACGTCGTATTCTTGAATTATTCGATGTGATCGGAGAAGAAGGAACAGGAAGATGGGAAATTGATCGCCATCTAGTGAAAGTAACATTCGACGGTGAATAAGTTAAAAAATTGAGAAAAGGGGCTAAAATTGTATTTTTAGCCCCTTTTTTTATACAAAAATTTTAAGTTCCTACGTTTTAATGTTAAATTTCATTTATTGTGAATTAGTAGATTTAAATTACTCTATAGGAACTATCTTAGGTGCATAATCTGTATTATATCTTGACCGTGCTGATGGTCTGCCTTTCAATCTCTCCAAAGCTGCATGCGCAAGAAGGCGCCAGAAGCATTGAGGGACTGGTGGTAGATACCATTGGTATGGGACTTAAAGGAGTTTCAGTGCGCTTAAGCAGTACCGCAGATACGATTGTGGTGACGACGAATGCAAATGGTTTCTATCGAATCAATAAGATTAAGGGTGAACATATCAGTGTTACTTATAGTATGCTGGGGCACCAAATTGTCAAAAAGACCTTTCCTTCCAACCGATTTATAGATCAGATATTCGCGCCCAAGGTTACTCTCCACCCGCAGGCCAACATAATCCCTGAAGTTCGCGTAGTGAAGTATATTCCTATTGTCAATAAGGGGGATACTGTTCAGTTTAATATGAAAGCTTTTTCATTTCCAGAACGATCCTTGCTGGAGGAAGCATTAAAGAATATTCCTGGCTTCCAAGTGTTACGTGACGGGACTCTATTTTATAATGGGCAAATAATCACCCAGGTGCAAGTGGATGGTCGGAAGTTCTTTGGAGGTGATGTACAAACGGCGACTAGAAATCTCCCTGCGGAGTTCGTAAAGCAAATTGAAGTGATCAATGATTATGGTGTGGCATCGACAGAGAAAGGAATTAAGAATAACGAGCCAGAGAAGATTATCAATATCAATCTAGAGGAAAACAAAAAGAAAATTACATTCGGACAAGGGACTATTGGCGGTGGAACGCGCGAGCGATATCTCGGTAGCTTGGGCATCAACAAATTTAATGATGGCCAGGAAGTCTCAGTTGTCGGGTCGTTAAATAATACCAATACGAGTTTGTTTGCATTTGGATCACCCAACGGCGCCGGGGGAAGAGCGACCTCTTTGGGTGAGTTTGGCGACTATGCAGATCAATCCGATGGATTGAATAAGTTGGGCTCCATAGGGGTCAACTTTACCGATAATTGGGGAAAAGACATACAGATATCCGGAGGCTATAACTACCAGAGCCGTCAAAACCTGACGGAAGGTAACTCGCTATTAACATCTTCTTTCAGCAACTTTAAAATACATAAGAAAGAGGATTATAGTACGACCACCTTGGATAACTATCATAAGTTGTTTTTTGAAATTAATTCTAAGTTCAAGAATCAGGATATATTTAAGATTAAGCCGACGATCACATACAACAGAACTTTTGTCGATAACAATAAATACACGACGCGTCAGAACTACAGAGTAAGTGAGAGCGGTGAGCAAAAGGATAGTTCGGTAAATTCTACGCCGACAGCGGAGGTTCTGATGTTCTATTCCAAGTATTTCAAGAAGCCCGGTAGAAAGTTGGTCGGCGATTTTCGATTTAATTTCCAAACGATAGGAAAAGATGAACGTGTGAACGAAAGCTACGTCATCTATGATACAACCAGTGTGAATCCCTCGATCAGCATGTTTGAACAAGAACAGATTGTTGATGCGAGAAATGACCTCAATACGATAAAATCATCTATTTCGTATGTAGAGCCTTTCTTAAAACACAGTCTTTTGGAATTGTCGTATGATATTGATATCACGGATATCGAAGCGCGCCGTGTGGTAAGAAAAGAACCGTTCGAAATAATCGATTCGTTAGGCGTCGAGTATGCGTATCAATTTAGAAGCTTTAAAACAGGCTTAAACTATCAATACGAGCCCAACAATAGATTCCGTGTGAATCTGGGCTTTTCCGTACAACCTCTTAGCCTGGAGGGAAAAGTTAAAGGAGATACAGCAACGTATAACTACAGCAATGTAAACCTGATTCCGACAACAAACATTCGATACAAGGTGAATGACGAGCTGGATCTGCAGTTCTCTTATCTCGGCAAAAACAATCAGCCCAATTTCTTGCACATCTCTCCGGTTCGTGATAACTCCAATTCCCGAAACATTATCGTCGGTAACCCTGCGTTGAAGGCGGAATTCTATAATAAGATATCCACAAGTTTGCGGAAGTTTGTTACCAATAGGGGACAATATTTTGAAACCAGCTTTGCTTATACTTTCATCAATAATAAGATCGTCAGCACGAAGAAGTCCGTATCGAAAGAGTCGACCATACAGGAAACGTCTTTTGAAAACACAAACGGATATTATGATGTTCGATGGAACTATCTGTTCAATACGCCGTTTATCAACGACAATTTCCAACTCGATTTGAATGGAGATGTAGAATATTACAACAATCTTTCGTTTATCGATTCGAGAAAAAGTACGACCCGGCAAGTGCTTTTCAATCAGAACCTGCAATTTCGCTATAATTGGAATGAGTATTTTGAGTCGGTTTTCAATACCAATTATTTCCTAAACAGGGCTATTTACGAATTGCCTTATCGCAATAAAATTGCAGCGCATTCCTTTCTATTGAGCCTAGGGGGCAAAGGTTATATCAGCAACAAGTTTGTCTTAGGCGCGGAGATGTCACAACGTTTCTATAAAGGATACGTGAGTGAGTTAAGTGACGTCAATCCAACGATCATCAACACTTATCTGGAGTATACATTCATGAAGAATAATTTAGCATTGCTACGCTTGCAATGCTATGATTTGTTGGATCAAAATAAGAACGTGGGTGTATTGACCGAGTATGCCGGGAATGACGTTTTCGAATCTAGAAACAATCGATTGGGAAGATATTTAATGTTGACTCTCAATATTAGATTGCAATCCTATCCAAATAAAAAATAATGAAAGCCATTGTAATTACTTCGTTTGGAGGACCGAAGGTATTAAAAATCCAAGAACGCCCAGATCCAATCCCTCAAAAACATGAGCTGTTGATCCGTGTGAAAGCTGCGGGTATTAACCGTCCAGATGTATTTCAACGAAAAGGCAATTATCCCGCGCCTGAGGGCGTTGCTGCGGACATACCAGGCTTAGAGGTTTCCGGTATCGTCGAAGCGCTAGGGGCAGAGGCGACCAACTTCAAAGTAGGCGATGAGGTCATGGCATTATTGGCTGGTGGCGGATACGCCGAGCTTGTTGTGGTAAACGAAGGGATGTGCATGGCGAAGCCTAGCAATGTCAGCTTCGTCGAAGCCGCTGGGCTTCCCGAGACTTTATTCACCGTATGGCATAACGTTTTTCAGCGCGGCAAGTTGCAGAGCGGAGAGAATTTTCTGGTACATGGCGGAGCAGGGGGAATCGGCACAACTGCGATACAGCTCGCAAAAGCATTTGGTGCTCATGTTTATACTACGGTTGGCAGCATCGATAAAAAGCTTCTCACAGAGGGATTAGGCGCTACTAAAGCAGTAATATACAAAGATGAAGATTTTGTCGAGGCATTGGCGGACATCGGCATGGATGTCATTCTAGATTCGATTGGAGGAGAATACTTTGCAAAGAACATAAAAATCATGAATCCCGATGGGCGCTTGGTTTATATCAATGCGATGCAGGGAGCCAAGGTGGAACTGAACCTTTTAAAACTTATGCAAAAGCGGATAAGCCTTACAGGCTCAACACTTCGGGCGCGGGATATTGCTTTTAAATCATCGCTTGCACAAGAGGTTGAAGAAAAAGTTATCCCACTTATAGCAAATGGAACCTTCAAAGTAGAAGTCAGTCAGGTATTCGATTATCGAAATGCGGAGGAAGCTCATCGTCAAATCGAGCGTAAAGATCATTTCGGCAAAATTATCCTTTCTTTCGAGGGCTAAATACTTTTAGCAGTCTATTTTCAAGGAATATTTTCTATATTTAGACAACGAATTAATCCTAAAAAGCCTATGCGATTAAAACTTCTTGCTACAGCTTTCCTATTGGGGAGCTCTATCCTTAGCACTTACGCACAAAAGATAGGGAAAATCGAACGTCCCATTGATATGGTTAGTACGCTCGTTGGTACACAATCTACATATTTTCTTTCCAGTGGTAACACTTATCCAGCCGTCGCAATGCCTTGGGGCATGAACTTCTGGAGCCCACAGACCGGCAAGATGGGAGATGGGTGGATGTATACTTATACGGCTGAAAAAATAAGAGGAATCAAACAAACTCACCAGCCTTCGCCTTGGATGAACGACTATGGGCAATTCTCAGTGATGGCGATGGTTGGCAATAAAACCTTTGATCAGGATAAACGCGCTAGTTATTTTTCTCATAAAGCAGAAGTTGCAAAGCCGCACTACTATTCCGTCTATCTGGCTGATTATGACACCAAAGTCGAAGTAACTCCGACGGAAAGAGCATCATATTTCCGTTTTACATTTCCTAAGACAGATTCTGCTTTCGTCCTGCTCGATGCTTTCGACAAGGGCTCCTATGTCGAGATCATCCCTCGCGAGCAGAAGATCATCGGCTATAGCACTAAGAATAGCGGCGGAGTTCCGGATAATTTCAAGAACTACTTTGTTATGGAGTTCGACCGTCCATTTGCGAACGTTGCAACCTTCGCTGACTCCGTGTTAACCGATGGCCGCCTGAAGATACAAGCGAATCATGTAGGCGCCCTGGTTGGTTTTAAAACCGCAAATGCCGGGGAAAAGCTGCTCGTTAAAGTGGCATCGTCCTTCATCAGTCCCGAACAAGCTAATCTCAATCTTAAAGAACTCGATAACACTAGCTTTGACGAACAGGTAGCAAAGGGCGAAGAACGTTGGAATAGCGAGCTCGCAAAGATACAGGTGGAAGGTGGAAGCATCGATCAGATCCGCACCTTTTATTCGGCTTTGTATCGCTCGCTTTTGTTTCCGCGTATGTTTTATGAAATTGATGCTGCAGGCCAGGTCGTTCACTACTCACCCTATAACGGAAAAGTGCTTCCAGGCTATATGTTTACCGATACAGGCTTTTGGGATACCTTCCGTTGTCTTTTTCCATTCCTGAATTTGATGTATCCGGATGTGAATGAGAAGATACAAGAGGGACTTGCAAATGCTTACAGAGAGGGCGGATGGCTACCGGAATGGGCGAGCCCGGGCTATAGAAATATTATGGTTGGAAATAACTCTGCGTCGATTGTTGCAGATGCCTGGATAAAAGGTGTTAAATCGAAGGATATTGAAACCTTATATGAAGCTGTTAAGAAGGGCGCAAATAATGCAGGACCGATGACGGCTGTAGGGCGCGCAGGCGCGACATATTACAATGAGTTAGGCTATGTACCGTATGATGTAAAAATACATGAAAATGCTGCTCGCTCGCTGGAATACGCATACGACGATTTTGCTATCTATCAATTAGCCAAATCGCTAAATAAACCTCAGGAGGAACTTGACTTTTATCAGAAACGTTCTTTCAACTATAAAAAGCTATTCGATCCTTCCACCGGGCTGATGCGCGGAAAAAACAAGGACGGTTCTTGGGCTACACCATTCAATCCATTTAAGTGGGGCGATGCCTTTACTGAGGGCAATAGTTGGCATTATAGCTGGTCGGTATTTCAAGATATCGAAGGATTAGCGAATCTGATGGGCGGTCATGCGGCCATGGAAATTAAACTAGACTCTGTATTTCATCTTCCTCCGGTATTCGACGATTCTTATTATGGCTTCCCTATACACGAGATCCGTGAAATGCAGATTGCCAATATGGGGCAGTATGCACATGGAAACCAACCTATACAGCACATGATCTATTTGTATAATCATGTTGGAGCACCTTGGAAAGCACAATACTGGTTACGAGAGACGATGAATAGAATGTATTCCCCAAATCCCGATGGCTACTGTGGCGATGAAGATAATGGACAAACTTCTGCTTGGTATGTCTTTACAGCAATGGGCTTCTATCCCGTGACGCCAGCTACCGATGAGTATGTTTTAGGATCACCCATATTTGATAAGGTGACCATCAGTTTAAACAGTGGCAAGAAAGTCATTATAGAAACAAAGGACAACTCCGATCAGAATCGCTATATCCAAAGCATGAAATTCAACGGCAAAAACTATAGCAAAAACTTTATCAAGCATAGCGAAGTCATGAAAGGTGCAAACCTCAGCTTTGATATGGGCGCAGAACCTAATAAAAAGCGAGGCGTGAGCAGAGGAGATCTGCCGTTTTCATTGTCTAAATAGCGATTAACGCCTATATAATAGACATAAAATGTATAATTGCTTAATTTGTCCCCAAAAATTAAGCAGGAAATTAAAAATTGTCCTAAACCGGGAAAGGTAGGATTTAAGGATTAACGAGATCCTGTCAATCTTTGCATCCTTCCTTTCCTGATTCATGAAAAACGATCCTGCCAATCCTTGCATCCTTCCTTTATTGGTTAAAGACAAACCGTATAGATTCTAACAACAAATTTGGCTCTATCCCCCTCATATACAATACAAACCTTAGGCAAACCCCAATCAGAATCCAGGGCTTATATGCGGGTATGAGATGATTCGAATAAGGAAGTAATAAATCGTGTGTCCCTGATTTTTATTTTCTTTCTATTTAAATTTCTATGCTTTTTAAAAGTTAAATTAAAGTTTCCTCCCAAACCTTCTATTAATAGAACATTAACAATTTAGTAACTGCCTCTAAACATTCCCAAAGCGTGTATTGGCTAGTTTTGCACAAACTTTTGAAAAAACACAATCATAAAATTAACCTAGAGTTGTGACTTGTTTGTTTTGTTCTCTTTCGTTATCGAAAGAAATCTTTCAGTTTTCAAGGGTTTATGAAATTTTGAAACACTTAAAGTAAATATTAATCTCAATGTTATGAAAATTCGTAGTTTACTAATGATGCCTCTCGGATTTTTGCTTCTGCTCGCAGGGTGCAAAGACGAAGAGACTTTGAAGAAAAGTGAGCATGATCCTTCCAAGCCGATTGTGCTTAGCTCGTACTTTCCGTTAGAGGGCGGAGCGAGGACCAAAATACTTTTAGATGGTGAAAACTTTGGAACTGACCCATCTAAAATTAAAGTCTACTTCAACAAAGCGAAGGCTTCCATTATTTCTTCCAGCGGCAATCGCATTTATGCTATTGTACCGCGCATGCCTGGGGCCGACCCTAAGATTTCGGTGGTCGTGGGTAAAGATTCATTAGTTTATGAGAATACTTTCATTTATCATACGCAAGCGCAGGTTAGTACAGTAACTGGGAATGGGCAAAAGAATTTTAAACCGGGGGTATTATCGGAAGCAGAGGTATATGGTAAATACTTGGAATTGGATGCGGAAGGCAATATTTTCATGTCCTGGCGCGATGGCGGTAACCCTGCTACCTTTGGTGTAGCTAGAATAAATGAGCGGGAAAACATCGTTACCCCATTAATTGAAGCTCAGGCTGCTACAAGAATTCTATACGCGAATGGATTAACGGTCGACCGTGCAACAGGGATGTTGACTGCAGCACACGAGTCGACGAAGGAGGTGATTTTTACATTTGACCCTCGCGAAGCGTGGTACCCCCGTCAACGAAATGTGAAATATTCTACCGCTGACCTAACATCTATTGTTGATGCAGATCGCTATAAGAACTTTATTACTTTTTGTCCCTATGATGGACACCTCTACACGCGTTATCGTGATGGTAAAATAGCGAAGATCAACCCCGAAACAATGGAGGCAAAGATCGTCCATCAAGGCCCCTATGGTTCGCAATATGGGCAAGCAATAAACCCTAAAAAACCTTGGCTATTATATATCACTTTACACTCCAATGCAACCCCTATTGAATTTCGACAAGGGATTTCTGTGCTCGACCTTCGCGATCCCAACGGAACGGGAGGTTTCAAACGAATGAATGCACCAGGAGGTAGTGCTTTTCGGGATGGTCCGATTGAAGATGCTTTATTCAATTATCCTAAGGACATCAAATTCGATAACGATGGGAACATGTTTGTGGCAGACTATGGGAACCATTGTATCCGAATGGTATCGGCAGATAATATCGTAACAACGGTTGCCGGCCGACCTGGAACATTTGGCTATAAAGACGGTGGTCCTGCTGAATCATTATTTAATCAACCTTGGGGTGTTGCGGTGAATGAACAAGGCGATATCTATATCGCAGATTGGAGCAACGCTAGAATCCGCAAACTTGTTATTGAGTAGTCTTTGGAAGCATTTAAATATTAAACCAACACAAACTAATTAAGCAATAAAATAAAATGAAGATTTTTCATGCGATCTGTTTGCTGCTATTTTGTTCAGTCTTCTCGATTGCCAATGGGCAGGAAACAAAAGAATTAACCATTGCCGGAAAGGTGATAAATGCTGCAGGAAATCCCATGTCGGCAGTATCCATATTTGTGAAGGACAAGCCTTCCGCTGGAACATCGACAGGCAATGACGGGTTATTTAAGATAACGGTCAATTATGGTGATAAAGTGGTGTTTAGTCATACCGGCTATGATCTCCAAGAATATTTAGCAATTGAATCGAAGGCTGATTTAGTTATTGAGCTTGTTGAAAAGAGTTCTGATATCGATGAGGTTATCGTGGTCGGCCTTGGAAATGTTCAGCGTAAGATAAGCTCCGTAGGGGCGATTACTACGGTTGATGTTAAGAGTTTACAAACTCCGGCTCCTTCGATTGCCAATTTGCTTGGTGGACGCGCTGCAGGGGTCATTTCGATGCAATCGAGCGGTGAACCTGGGAAGAACATTTCTGAATTCTGGGTGCGTGGAATCGGTACTTTTGGTGCCAATAGCAAGGCGCTAGTTTTGATTGATGGACTCGAAGGTGATCTGAATACGATTGATCCTGCCGATGTGGAAAGTTTCTCGATCTTGAAGGATGCGTCGGCAACGGCAGTTTATGGGGTGAGAGGAGCAAATGGTGTTGTATTGGTAACAACGAAGCGCGGATTGGTAGACCGTATTCAAATTACAGCAAGAGCAAATTCTACACTTTCTCATCTGAATAGATTGCCTCAATATCTACGTGCTTATGACTATGCCTTATTAGCTAATGAGGCAACAGCACTTCGCGGCCAGAGTCCATTGTACGATCAGACAGAAATGGGTATTATTCGCGATGGTTTGGATCTGGACATGTATCCGGATGTAAACTGGCAAGAGGAGATATTAAATAAAAATTCTTGGAGACAAAGTTACTACGTCAGTGGTCGTGGAGGTTCGGAAGTGGCGCGCTACTTCTTAAGCTTAGGCGGGAAGAACGAGTCTGCAGCTTACAAAGTTGATCCAAATAGCGTTTATAGTTCCAATGTAGGTTTCAATACGTATAACTACCGTATCAATCTTGATGTTAACTTAACGAAAACAACAAAGGTTTACTTAGGGTCGGATGGTTTCTTATCGCAACTGAAGCAACCTGGTGTTGCCAATACAGAATACATTTGGGGTGCGCAATCACGATTGACGCCTTTAGCGATTCCAACACAATATTCAAATGGTATGCTGCCAGGCTTAGGCGGCGAGGATGCATCATCGCCTTATGTGATGATCAACCGTACAGGTAAAGCATTGGATGAAGCCTTCAAGGGCAAGGTCACATTGGCCTTGAATCAGGATTTTGATCCATGGGTTAAGGGCTTAAAATTTAGAGCACAAGGTGCTTATGATGTGCATAGTTTCTTTGAAGAGCGTAGAAAGGTGCAGCCAGGACTTTCCAAAGCATTAGGACGTGCTCCAGACGGTTCGCTTATTATGCAACAGACTGTATTAGAGGAGAAGGCGACATATAAGAAAGAAATTAAGCAGTACCGTAAATATCACTTTGAATCCGTTATTAACTACGATAGGCAGTTTGGCAGCGATCACCGCACATCTGCATTGATATATTACTATTTGAGCGATGCAAAGCATACGGATGACGCTAAGAACAACCTGGAGGCGATTCCATTGCGTTATCAAGGGGTATCCAGTCGATTGACTTATGGATTCCGTGATACCTATCTACTTGATGTGAACTTTGGTTATACCGGATCTGAAAACTTCCAGCCAGGCAGACAGTATGGATTCTTTCCGTCGATTGCTTTAGGATGGGTTCCAACTGGCTATAGATATTTACAAGAGAATGCACCATGGCTTAATTATTTTAAGATCCGTGCTTCCTACGGGACAGTTGGTAATGACCGTATTTCCGAAATCAGATTCCCCTATTTAACGAAAGTCAATCAAAACGATGTTAATGTGTGGGGAATTCCGGGAATTGAAACGATTAATGAGACGCGTATTGGTGCAGACAATTTGGCGTGGGAGCGAGCTATAAAATCAAATATCGGTTTTGAAGGAAAGCTATTCAATAACAAGATTGATTTTGTGTTTGACATTTTCAAAGATCAGCGTAACGGTATCTTCCAACAACGCGTACAAGTGCCTTCTTATGTGGGCGTCGTTTCCAACCCATTTGCAAATGTTGGGCGTATGAAAAGCTCAGGTGTCGATGGTAACATTAGCTTCACACATAACTTGTCAGATCGAATGGGCTTCACCTTACGAGGAAACTTCACATATACAAAAAACCTCGTTCAGAATTGGGAGCAAGCTTATTTAGAGTACCCTTATTTAGAATTTAATGGATTCCCTCATAAGTCTATTCGTGGATATCAAGCCTTAGGTCTATTCAAAGACGAAGAGGATATAAAGTACAGTCCTAAGCAGTCTTTTGGAGAAGTGTTACCTGGCGATATCAAATACAAAGATGTTAATGGCGATGGGGTAATAGATGCTTTAGACCAAGTGCCTCTAACACACAGTAACTATCCGCTAGCGATGTTTGGCTTTGGTGGAGAATTTCGCTTTAAAAACCTGACTTTGGGCCTTTTATTTAAAGGAACCGGCCGGACATCTTTCTTCTATGTAGGACAGACGATGGAGGTAAACAAAGAGAAAAAAGTGAATGGTATGGGGTATATGCCTTTCTTCAACGGGAATGAAGGTAATGTGCTTTCTATAGTGGCCGATCCTAACAATCGTTGGATACCGATGGATTACGCAGTTGCGAATGGTATCGACCCTTCATTAGCCGAGAATCCAAATGCGCTATTTCCAAGATTACAATATGGTAATAATGCGAACAATAGTCAGCTTTCCTCATTTTGGCAGGGGGATTCTCGATATATCCGTTTCGAAGAATTGACTCTCAGCTATAATGTTTCGCCGAATTTCGTAAAACGTATAGGCGTAAAATCGCTTGATTTACAATTCGTGGGCACTAACCTGTACATCTGGGACAAGGTGAAGATATTTGATCCGGAGCAAGCTGCTTGGAATGGTCGAAAATATCCAATTCCATCAACTTACTCAATGCAAGTATATCTTAATTTTTAATGGATAAAGTGATAAATAAAATGAAATTAACGATCATAAATAAAATAGCTAAACTGTCGGTTTTGGTAATGGCTATTGCCTCAACATCCTCATGTAAAGATTATCTAAACATCGATAATTATTTTGATGATGAATTCAATATAGACTCTGCATTCAGCAGTACAAGAAATATCGAAGCTTATATGTGGGGGGCGGCCTCGATGTTCCCGGATGAATCCAATACCGTTCGATTTGGATACACGCCCGGACCGATGGCTACGGATGAGGGATTCAACGGATTGACAGGTGGTGGTTCGACCAACGTTTATTACGGGATGGATTATGTGACGGGGAATATCAATCCGGATTTCTTCGGTGCAGGCTCGTCCGCGTCTAATTATAACCTGAATCAATGGGCGAGATACTATAAGATTATTCGTAAGTGCAATAGCATTTTGGCTAATCTCGATGTCCCTCGGGATCTAAGTACGGCCGACCGCCATCGTATTGAAGGTTATACTCGCTTTATCCGCGCTTATGCATACTACAATATCTTAGTGGATTATGGTCCTGCCATTCTATTGGGCGATGAAATCGTCAATACGAATGAGCCGATTGAGTATTACGATCGCCCAAGAGCAACCTACGATGAGACGATGGACTATACGGTCGAAGAGTTTGAAAAAGCAGCTCAATTTTTACCTGCCGAAGTGTCGATTTTAGATTTTGGAAAACCTAGCAAAGGAGCAGCTTATGCCTTGATTGCGCGTCTTCGTTTGATTCATGCGAGTCCGTTGTTCAATGGCGGCCCTGTCGCTGCTTCTTACTTTGGTAGTTGGACCCGCAAAACAGATGGAGTACATTATGTATCGCAACAATATGATGAGAAGCGTTGGGCAGTCGCAGCAGCAGCAGCAAAACGTGTTATGGATTTGGGGCAATATAAACTTTATACTGCGGTAGCAGACGATAAGACAAAACAACTCCCTCAGGGTGTAACTTCTGATCCGAATTTCTATGGACAGTTTCCGAACGGTGCTGCGGGTATTGATGCATTTCGTTCCTATTCAGAAATATTTACTGGCGAAGCCGTTCCTGCAACCAATAAGGAGGTTATTTGGGGAAGAAATACAGATTATATCAATGACTATATTACTAAAGGGGCTTTCCCGCCATCGTTGGGAGGTTGGGGTCGTTTCTGTGTGACACAAAAGGTTGTAGATGCTTATTTAATGGATGATGGTCGCACGAAGGAAGAGGCAACGGTTGATGGTTATTACTCGGAAATTGGTTTTACAACACAAGCGAAGCGATTTTCTGGATATCCTTTAAATGCAGGGGTGTACAATATGTATGCAAACCGCGAAATGCGTTTTTATGCATCGGTTGGATTTAACGAAGCTGTTTGGCAAGCTGAATCTAGCGCCTCTCTGAATAACTATACTGCAAAATATTATTATCAGGATGCGGACGGGCGTGGTGGAGTTACGGCGACTTCGCCTGATTATCCAATCACAGGTTATGTAATCAAAAAATTTATTCACCCGATGGATGCTTGGAGCGGTACAGGTGCTCGTCGTATGAAAAAATCGTATGCGATTATCCGCTATGCTGAGATCTTATTATCTTATGCCGAAGCGTTGAATAATTTAAAGGGGACTCATACGGTGGACTTAGGAGGGAGACAATATACAGTAAGCCGCGAAGAAGAGGCAATTAAGAATGCTTTCAATCAAGTGCGTTATAGAGCAGGGTTGCCAGGTTTAAATTCATCAAAAGTAGGCAACGCGCAAACAGTACAAAGTGAGATCGAGCGCGAGCGCATGGTTGAATTTTTATGGGAAAACAGACGGTACTATGATGTTCGTCGTTGGGGAATCTATGAAGAAACCGAGCGTGAACCAATCCGCGGGATGAATCCTGATGGAGCGACAAAAGAAACGTATTACAAACGTGTGATCCCGGGGACTTCATCCTTCTTAAAACGTGTTGTTCACAAGAAATTGGTATGGGTTCCTATTCCACGCGAAGAGTTACGCAGATTGCCATCGTTAGATCAAAATCCAGGATACTAAAATCATATTAATCGAAATTACATGAAACGTAGATATATAGCCATGATAGCCTTAGCGGGGTTGCTATCATCATGCAAAGACAACGAGTTGTTTGAAAAGGAAATGTATAAGAATGTGGTTGCTTTAATCAGCAGTTCCTATCACAATACTTTTCAAGAGGTTGTGCCATTGACAGGAGGGGAGACCGTGGGATACATTGCAGCATCGGTTGGCGGTACGCATCTTCCAGAGAACGATTTGCTTATTGAACTTACCGAGGATCAGGCGCCGCTAGACGCTTACAATAGATCGCTTTTTGATCTTGACGAAAGACTCTATGCGAAGTTATTGCCAAAGGAAAAGTATAGCATCGAAGATTATAAGATTCAAATCAAGGCTGGCGAGCGAACAGGAAAGACGCAGGTAAAGCTATTGGTTGATGGTCTCTCTCCTGATTCGACTTATTTTATCGCGTTGAAAGCAAATGAAGTGGGAGCGGTGGAAATCAATGCAAAGAAGAAAACGATTCTATACCAAATTCAAATTAAGAATGCTTATGCTTCACAGGCTTCCGATGCTTTTTATACGATGTCTGGTTCGGCAAATGATATTGTGACCGCAGGGAATAAAAAGTTATATCCATTGACAAAGAATTCCGTTCGTGTAGTTGTGGGGAATGAGAATTTTGAAAATAACGAAACCGCCATTGCAAAGACGTCGATGATATTAGAGGTGGGCGCAGATAACAAGGTGACGATCAAACCGTACAAGACTCTTCAGATCAAGCAATTGGAAGGGGATGAAAGATACCCGAATACGTATCATTTGGAAGAAACTTACGGTAGGAAATTCCATGTTTTCAATTTGAAATATGAATATCAGGTCGGTAAAACGCCGATTGTGATGCAGGAGGAATTACGTTTGGAAGTTAGGGATTAGATTTATTGATAATTTCTCGAATATATTCATCATTAGTGCAAATGTCGATTTCAAGTGTTCGAATATTAGATGTGGAAGTGGTTTAAATTCAGCGTTTTCTATATTTATAAATAAAACTAAAACTTAAGCGCATGAAGGCATTATCGAATCTTTCGAAATTTGAGATTAAAGAACAAAACGCTGTAAAAGGTGGAAAGGCATTACCTCCAGGAACATTCCCTTTACCAGGAAACCCTTTTTATTCATTTTCAATTAGTGAGTCATCGATCTTTCCAGGAACATTCTACTATTCAGTTTGGGATATGGATGGACAATATGTTGGCGGTTTTGTTCTTCAAAAGTAAAACAAGATTGGGGAATGAAGGAGAGGCTGTGTTTTTGCACAGCCTCTTTTTATTTATACCCTTAAGTCCATAATCCTCGTCACTCTAGAGCGCATTATTCTCAATAATTGCAATCAGTTTTGCTCTGTAGCTAGCGCTTATGGGGAGTTTTTCGCCTTTTACAGACGCATGGTTATCGACAAGAAAGTCCAAGTAGTTATTATTCAGGATGAAGGAGTTATGGATTCTGATAAAATTCGTCGGGAGCAGTTCTTCGAGTTGTTTCATGCGTTTATAAACCAGTACTGGAGAGTCATTTGCCAATACTACTTTGACGTATTCTTGTTGTGCTTCAAAATATAAGATATCATCGTAGTAAATTTTAATATGTTTTCGATCTGATTTGATGAACATAAATTCCTTTTTGCTTTCAGGAATGACGTAGGGTTTATTTGGATTTTGAGCGAGAAAATAATCTCTAACTTTTTCTACCGCTTGTACAAAGCGTTTGAAGATGATAGGTTTTAGGATGTAATCTAAGGCATTGTATTCATAGCCTTCCAAGGCGAAGCTGGCATAGGCGGAAGTAAAAATGATACACTGTCCTTTTGGGAGCAATGCCGCCAACTCCATCCCAGACATTTTGGGCATATTGATATCCAGAAAAACCAAGTCAACCTTTTCTTTTTCCAGGTACTGCATTGTATCAAAAGCGTCATAGCACTTTTGTTTTAATGACAAATAGGGGATCTTTTGAATATAATCTTCAAGCAACTGAACAGCATTTGGCTCATCATCGACTATTAGGCAAGTAATTATTTTCATAAAGGTAATTCTAAATTGGCATTGAAGATATTGTTCGTTAGTGTTCTCTCAAATTTATAGTTTTTCCCATAAAGTATGTCCAGGCGAGCTATAAGATTCTTTAAGCCGTTGCCGCCTTGCTGTTCATTTTTTTCTTCAAAAACTTTATTCGATACATTGATTTTTAATTTTCCGTCTGATGATTCAATTTTTAACGACAGATAATTCTCTTTGCTTCTTTTGTCGATTCCATGTTTGAAGACATTCTCTACTAGTGGAATGATGAGCATAGGTGGCAGTTCCACAGCATTGGGCACCACATTCATTTCGAAATCTACTTGCATCGGGTGCAACATTCGCATCCGCTCTAAGTCAATATAGTCCTTCAGGAATTGAATATCGATTGGGAGCTTGACGAGCGCCTTCGACGCTTCATCCACAAAATAGCGCATGATATTGGCGAGTTTTTCAATCAGTTGGGCGCTTTGTGGCGACTCGCGTTGTGCTACATAATAGATATTGTTAAGCGTATTGAATAGGAAGTGTGGTTGCACTTGTGCCTTTAATAAATCGAGTTCCACTTTGGACGTGTATTCTTTAAGCCGTTTCTGATCTTTACGCACATTAAAATAATCTAAAGCTAACCTAAATATAAAACTGAAAAGGTAGTTGATAATTAAGGAAGTCATTATACTCGCGTATACTTGAAAACTGGTGCTCTGGTCTTCTCCGCGGAAGTAGAGCTCATGGAAGTAAGAACGAAGTTCTACGCGAATAAAACAAATGATGCCGAGCAACAAGACCGTTGCAAGCAGGTAAGTAAAGACGCGGCCCTTAAAATAAAGTTTTGGCAGAAGAAAACAGGCGTTGCCATAGATTACCGCTAGCATACTAAACATATTGATGATAGTAAATACTAATGCATAGCCGAAGTCGGCATTTTGGAGGTAAGATGCGAAAGTTAGTGCCATCACAAAAAGCCAAGTAATGACTTGCAACTTGACCAGAGAAACCTCCCTATCGAAAAATTTAACCATAGTATTCAAGTTAGTAATACGCTGTTATATCCTCAATATTTTTCAATAGAATATTGTTTTTTATCAATGGATGTAAACATTGAAAATAGCTTGTCGTTCGTTAAAAATTCTAAGTCGTCTATTTAAACCGTTCTTATTTGAACTATGGACAAGCGCATATTTGTTTTGCAAGGAAATCATGGATAAATGCCATAAGCATAAAATATTAAAAACGAATATTAATAATGGATAGCAAAATGAAAAAAACACTTAACAAGATCGGCTTATTTCTAGTATTAGCACTTTTAATGGTTTCCTGTAGTAAAGATGACTCGCGATCTGGCGATTCTGATGGTTTTTTGCGCTGTAAGATTAATGGGAAATTACATGAGTTCAATTACAGTTTGAGTGCAAATGATAAACCTGATGATTGGAATAAGATACACTTCGTGACGGTCGGTGGTCACGAGTCAAAAGATATGGCCTCGCCAGGCTTTGGGTTTCAATTGGTTTCTGATGAGGGAGCTAAGGAGACAACTTATGTGACTGCGAATGGTGAAGGTCCTGAGTTAGTTGGGCAATACTATATTCAAAATGTTGTAGACGGAAAGATTGTGAGTACAACGGGCTATCGTGGAGACGGAAGTGATGGTTCAAGTTTTACATTAAATATTACGAGCTTGACCAAATGGGGGGTAAAAGGCACTTTCTCGGGTGTATTGGAGGGGGGAGGTGAATTCCTTACGGTGACTGAGGGTGAGTTTTCCGCACCATATAATAAGAACTAAAACATTGTTGAAACTATAAAAACGAATACTATGAAAGCAATTTGTATATCATTACTGATGCTGTTTTGTTTAACAGCTACACAGGTAAAAGCGCAAGGATTCTTAGATAAGATAGATCGTGCTGCTGATAAACTGGATAGAGCAACGAATACCGCCGATCGTGCGGCGAATAAAGCCGATAAGGCGGGTAAGGTTGGAAAGAAGCTTACGGGATTTTTCGGTAAAGGCAAGGAGGGAGAAGCTGGAATTAACAAAACTGTCGTAAAGATTGAGGGTATCAGTTACGAGCAACTGAATCAGCTGAACAAGAGTTTGAAATCTTGTCAGGGAGTCAGCGCAACGAATGTGGCTTTTAACAAAAACAGTTCAAAAATTATCGTATCGCATGCCGGTGGTAGTAATGAGCTACTTGATGAGATGATTAAGAAATCTCAAGGAATTCTCTCGAAAGATGCAATCGACGGAGTAGAGGAGGGTCAGATTGACTTATCGATAAAGTAGGGCATCTCTTTACAATTAACAATTTAAGAAACAACAAACTTATTCTGTATAACGTTAAATTTTTAAGTAAAATCACACAAAACGTTGTTAATTCCTATGAGTTAGCCTAACTCTACCGAGAAATCGGTAGAGTTTTTTGTTAATCCTTCCGGTACTTCTTTTGTTTTTTTGCCGTAAAAAGGAATTCTACCCGTATATCCGGGGTTTGTAACTTTCCTCTTCGATAAATAACTGGAAACTTTGTTATCAGTTTCGCTACGCGTAGTGCCTCTTGTTTGAAAATTTCAGACGATCCATAGACATGTATTATGCTATCTAATCTGCCCTGTTCATTAGCAAGTACATGAATTGCGGCAAATCCTGATTCCTCAATAGTTGGTAATGCTGACCAATTAATCAGCGTGTCGATGTGCCCATTTAGAAGAGCATCGCCCATGAACAGCGGTGTATTCTTAGACATGGAGTTGTCGAAGTAAGTTGTGCTTTTTAATATACCTTTATCAAAAACATACTCATACTCATGTTCGAAAACACTTGAGAATCCATGATGATCGTAAGTGAGAAGTTTACCATTAAATGCGATAACCGTATCCGAAAACCAGTCTGCTATCACTCGTCCGTTTTTGACCTTTTTGCCAAACATTTCGTTGAGATCTGCTTTAGCACTTTTACTTTCATTATAAATGTTGGTTAGATACAACCGATTATCGATAATTTCCCAATAGGCGACATATGCTCTCCAGCAGCCTGTTGAAAATCCCCTTAATGAGTCGGGGAAAAAGGGTTTATTATAATTGCTTTGATCAATCCATTGTTCCAACGGTAAAGCGTGTAGCAAGATAGTGTCTCCTTTGATAATTAGTCTGTCGGGTTCCTGCTCAGTAGCATAAGTGGAAAAAGAATAGTTAATTAAAAAGATGAAGGCAAAAATGGCGTAGTATTTCATGATATATTGGTTTTATATCATGATGATTTAAGTGAGTTAATTCCATAGAAATTTGGAATTTAATATTGTTAGTTCTTTTATTTTGAAATTATTTCGTCGGGTATGAAGTTCTATATTTCTTGATCATATACCAAGTTGCGGGCTTTAATGTTCTTTCTTTATTAATTGGGTGTCGTCCTGCACTTGTGAAAAATTCAACTTCATTGTTGATTTTTGAATACCAAACTTTGTTCACATGCTTTTCCTGGAGGGTATCTGTTTGAGTAATTTTTCTAAAATGTTCTAAATCTATTGGGTTGAGGACAAGTTTCTCAGCATGTCTGATTTCTTCTTTGCAGTCAATTTCTATATATTTTGTTCCATCCCAGTACATACAGCCATCAGTTTTAAGCTGAGAAACGGTCATATAGCAAAGCGTAGCAAAAGAGAGGCTTGCGGCCGATATAACTAGTATTTTGTTTAAGCCGTTTTTCTTTTTCGGCTTAGCAATTACTGTTGGTTTAAAGGGTTGACTCTGAACAATGTTATTATCCTTTTGAGCATATTCTATGCGATCTGACGTCTTAAACTCTACCTGTTGATGCTGTTGAAATGACTTTCGCCATTCTACAAATGGTCTTGGTTTAAAATCGATTAAAACAGCAAGCAATTTGGCGATAATTTCGTCTGGATTTCTCGTTGTACCATTAAGGAAGTTTTGTACAGACTTTAGTTTTCCTAATTCGGTAGTTTTAATAGCTTTTTCGAGATCATCTACTTTCACATTTGAATTAAAGTATTCTTCAAAGACAATTCTGTCTTCCTTGTTAAGTCCTTTGCAATATAGATATAGTGCATAGTTTCGAAGATTCGCTGGCGAAGGATTTTCTAGGCTAGTAGGTAAAGTCCCTTCATTGCGTTTCTTCGTGTAATCTGTTAAAACTTCCTCCCTAAAGATGTCGAATTCAAACATTGAACTAATTGGTTTTCGTCATTCGAAATAAAGCATAATATCTAAGATGTACAAATTGTCTGCTTGAAAATAGGAAATATCGGAAATCTATAAGAAATATCGGAAATACCGGAAATGTCTGATTTAAAGCTGTTAAACGCCTTTAGTTTTGTCCTATGAATTCTTCGATAGCTCGTTTACTATTAACGCAACTGTAGAGAATTCGTATGGTAGGCTTGTAGTTGAATCCTATGAAAAAGAGGAAGATTATTTGATTTTCCTATGAGTTTACTTCTTCCTTAAAATCAGAAGGCCTTCTGAAAAATTAATGAATGATACCATTTAGAAACAATGGTGTCGGGATAGTTTTTTGACTTTAAATTTTAGAAGAAATGAAAAATTTGTTCGTAGCTATGCTGCTGACTATGCTGTGTTCTGCAGGATACTCAAACTCCTTTGCAACTAGCGATGGTGATCCTCAGACGAATGGTGGTGATAAGGGATCCGTACGTCCTCCGACTAGGCCAGCGATTCCGCCGATCTTTCCTGATTTCTTAGGTTAAGATCCTTTAGTAAAAATGCAGGTAAAATCACTTTTACCTGTATTTTTTATTTGGTAATATTGCTTACCAAATTATTATCCATGCGATTTCAAATAATCACACTATTATTCAGCATAATACTGTTTTTCGGGTGCCATTCTAAGAGTCCGCAATTCGCCGAAATTGATACAGAATTAACTGCCGATAGTAATAGCAATTTTTCTAAAGCAAATTCCTTTCTAGAGTTAGGGATGAACGATAGCTCTTTTGTTTATTTTGATTTAGCAAGTGACGATTTTATACAAGCCGGTGATAGTCTTCATGCAGCAATATGTTTAATTCAGATGGCAATTACGTTGTCTGAAGAAGCGGATTATTATGCTGCACAAGAAACATCATTGGAGGCAGACAAGCTTTTAGATACGGCTAATAAGGCGCATTTAGACTTGTTGTCTTTTAACTATAATAGTTTGGGAAATGCGATTTCTGGTTATGGAGATAATGAGGCTGCCATTTTTTACTACGATCTAGCCGTAAAATATGCGGTCAATAAGGATCATGCACAAACCTATAAGAATAATAAAGCTGTAACTCTTTTTGAGGCGAAGCGTTTTAAGGAAGCTTTTCTTATTCATAAAGAGAACTTAAAATCTGCTGATAGAAAAGATAAGAATTATGCACGTTGTTTGTCCAACTACGCAAATACAAGATGGCGGATAGATGAAGCGTATAATCCGTTGCCTGACTTACATACAGCGTTAAAAATAAGAGAATCCGAATCAGACGATTTGGGCGTGAATTCCACGTTGTCACATTTATTTGAATATCACGATGGACGAAATTTGGATTCCGCCAAAATTTATGCTTCGAAATCTTTTGATTTAGCAAACAAGATTCAATTTAGTACGGATCAAATAAATGCTGCAGAGAAATTAATCAGGGTTAATTCCGATTCTTCAAAATACTACTTTGAAATCTATAAGCATCTGTCTGATAGCGTTCGAACGGCTCGTTTGAAAGCAAAGAATCAATATGCTTTGATTCGTTATGAGGCAGAGAAAAATAAGATTGATAATCTAAAGCTTCAGAAGGATGTTTTGGATCGGGATCTGCGAATTTCTAAAGAGCGGATCATTATGGTGGCTGTTATTGGCTTTGTTCTGTCTGCTCTTACATTTTTTATTTTGTGGGCGCAACGAAGAAAGCAGCGGATTACTATGGAAGCGGAAAATAAAGTTAAAGAGATACAATTGACCACTTCTAAAAAAGTACATGATGTGGTTGCCAACGGTATTTATCGCGTGATGACGGAATTGGAGCATAAGGATGAATTTGATAAATCGGAAATTTTAGATAAGCTGGAAGTTATGTATGAAAAATCTAGAGATATTTCCTATGAATCCTCTAAAGAAATGTGCGAAGAAAGCTTTGCAACTGATGTTTCTACATTGATCAGATCATTTGCAAATGAAAATATTCACATGTTTATTGTCGGTAATGATCCACATCTATGGCATAATTTATCAAAAAATGCAAAGAATGACTTACTGATAATTTTGCAAGAGATATTGGTGAATATGCGCAAACATAGCCAAGCTAACGAGGTGATATTTAGGTTCGAACAACGGGACAATTACTTACATATTTTATATCAGGATAATGGTGTTGGTTTAACAAATCCAAAAAAGATGGGGAATGGTATTCGGAATACGGGAAACCGTATGGAAAGGTTAAAGGGTAAATTTAATTTTGCTTCAGAGAAAGGGAAAGGAGTGAAAATAGAAATGAATTTACCGCTTCCTCAAAACTGACCAATATGTTTAGAAAAGTATTAATTGCAGAAGATCATGAAATCACTAATGTTTCGGTTCAACGAACCATCAGTGATATTGGTGTAGAAATAGCCAAATATGTTTATTACTGTGATGATGCTTTGGCGTGGATCAGTCGTGCATTACAAGACGGGGATGCGTTTGATTTATTAATTACGGACTTATCATTTGAAGAGGATTTCAATAAACAACGTATTGCAAGTGGTATTGAACTCATTCAGGCTGTAAAAGTTATTCAACCAAACTTAAAGATTATCGTTTTTTCAGGTGAAGATAGACCTGCCATCATTGATAGACTGTTCAGTGAATATGGCATAGATGGGTATGTTCGAAAGGCTAGGCGCGATGCCCAACATCTCAAGGAAGCATTCATAGCGATCGATCAAGCGCATACCTATGTTTCCTTTGATATTAAACAATCCTTAAAGCAAAGCCATACCTATGAATTCTCAAATATCGACATTCAAATTGTGAAATTGTTGTCGGAAGGTGTCTTACAGAAAGAGATTCCAAATCATCTCAAGCAAAGAAATATAAAGCCATCGGGATTGAGTAGTGTTGAAAAGCGATTGAACATGATGCGAGAAGTTTTAGCTTTTAACAAAAATGAACAGCTGGTTGCTTATTGTAAAGATAAGGGATTTATATAGTTTCTTTATTTAACAACCGGATTTACCAACCATCAATATTATGAAAACATATTATTACGTAAAGGATTCTCAGCGTATGGGACCTTATTCTTACAGTCAATTGGAGGCAGAAGGAATTACACCTGATACGCTTGTCTGGTTTGAAGGTCTTTCTTCATGGCAATTTGCGAAAGATATATCCGAATTAGATGAAATTTTCGAACCCAGGATCACCGAACCGTCTGTAGAATCTCTACCCGCGCTTCCTTTAGTTAACGTAAAGGAAGAAGATGTAATAAAAGAAGCGGTGAAGAATAAGGATAGCCATACGGCACCTGACGCTTCGGAGGAATCGACGACTGAATTGGTCACTACAAGACAAGGAATGTTTTCAAATCCGTTTGGCATTAAGGGCCGCATTCGCCGAACTGAATATTGGCTTTCTATGTTTATTTTCTATATATACGTCATAGTTGTTGGCGCAATGACGGGAGGGATTGAGGATCATGCAAGTGGAGATGAGGCTCTGTTCATGGTTCTGTTAAGTATTCCGGCTTATTGGTTTATAATTGTACAAGCTGCAAAACGCTGTCATGATCGGGGGAATTCAGGATGGTTTCAAATTATTCCGTTTTATGGTCTTTGGATGGCGTTTGCAGAAGGAGATTTTAACTATAATCAGTACGGTCCTAATCCAAAACGTTAATCCCTGATTTTCCTTTAAAAAATGAAAAGAATTTCTTTGATAGCAAATTCTCATATTCAATATTATAAATATGAGATCGAGATTGATTTGTCTTTTGGTAAAGTAAATAAGCTGTATTATCATCAACCTTTCGATAATAATGCATTGAGTTTTATTTTAGATCCCCTTTATAAGGTTGTTGAGTCTGGTGATGAGCGTTTTTATCGTACTGAGGAGTTGCTGGATAAAGATTTCCTTGTAAATAATCGACTGAAAGATGATGTGGATTTAGACAGTTGTGCAGTTATAAATGATGTTTATGAGGAGACTAATTTGAAAAGGGCTTTGCGCAATTTTTCCAATAAGTGGATACCGCTTCCCTATTTCAAAGACAACTCTATCAATAAAGATTTGATGTATCCTACAGATTGGGTTCGTGCATTTATTACCTGTGACGATTCCTATACTGTCTCGAAAATTGCTTTGGCCATCGATACGACTTTGGCAAGAAATGAAAGCGATAAAACGAGTCCCATGTTAAGTTTGAATCCCGATGAAAATATATTCAAGCTACATTCAAAAGAGGTAAATATTGCACGTAGTTTTTACGCGGGCAGTAGCAACGATAGTTGGGTTGATAAATACTTGGCAGACTCCTATTACGGCGAGCAAGATGAACGCCGTTATGAGCAGCCAGTAAAGGAATATTTAGCAAGCTATATATTATTAGTCAAGTGGTTGGCATCACATCCTAATTTTCCAGAGCTTCAATTGTTTACCGATGATTTTCGGAAGAAAACAGTAGACTTGGTCATAGATATAGGAAATTCTGCTACCTGTGCGCTTTTGTTTGAAACAAAAGATGATGACAATTTTGAGTTTGATAGTGTTAAAAAACTCATTATCCAAGATTATTCAAACCCCCACGTTTCATATGATCAATCGTTTCCTATGCATGTGGTCTTTTCAGAATCAAAATTTGGAAACATCAATAAGGACTCTTACCACAATAACAAGTTCATCATTCCTAGTTTGGTTAGAATAGGCTATGAGGCGGAACAACTGATAAACCAGTCTATTGTGAATTTGGATTTAGGTTATGAACTAAAAACTTTTAATTCGAGTCCAAAGCGTTATTTATGGGACGATCGTATTGCTGAAAGGGAATGGGAGTTTCATCCGACGATCTACGATAAACAAGTTAAAAAAGTCTACCTGAATGGGATTTCAGAACAGCTGAATAGCGATGGTACCTTATTGAAAAATGATGGTTTCTTTGGTTCTAAGTCACTTTTTTCAAAATCATCATTGATGAAGTTTGTGTTTTTGGAACTATTGATACATGCACATGTCCAAATCAATTCTTATGGATTCCGAGAGGAACATGGGGAAATGACTGTTCCAAGAAGCATTCGTCGTATCACTATTTCTTGTCCTACGGCGATGATTCAACATGAGCAAATCGCTTTACGACAAGCTGCCGAAGAAGCCTGCCAGTTATTGGTAAATTATCAAAAATATTATTTCGATATCGACAACTTCCAGAACTGGTTTGATACCCCCGAAATTATTCCAGCCACTAAAGACATCTCAAAAAAAATCAGTCAACTAGAAGATAGAAAAGATTGGATTTACGATGAAGCTACCTGTAGTCAACTAGTTTTTATCTATAGTCTTCTGGCGAAAAAGCTTAGAGGTAACAGCTATGTTATCGAACATTTCTTGTTCAAGAACAAGGATAAAATACGAATTGGATCGATAGATATCGGTGCGGGTACTACAGATTTGATGATTAACGAGTATGAACTAAATGAAGAATACACCATTCAGAACTTTAAACCACAACCCTTGTTCTGGGATAGTTTTAAGATGGCTGGAGATGATTTGGTAAAAGAATTGATTCAAAAAATTATCATTAAGGGAACTGCTGATGGTAATCTAAAAAGTCAGTTCATGGGATTATTAGAAAACCATGGACTAACAATGGGAATTGCAAATATTAGAGATAGACTCAATGGATTTTTTGGTGAAAACACAAATAATACTGGTTATTTAGCGAAGATGATGCGTAAAGCTTTTATTCATCAAGTTGCTCTACCCATTATCTACCGATGTTTAGCTCTCGCAAATACAGAGGAAGATGTAAGCTTTAGCACTCAAGATCTATTAGGCGAAAATTTTAAAAATGTAGAGCTTCAACAATATTTCGAAAACTATTTTGGTTTTAGTTTTTTAGATGTTCAATGGTGCTTTTCGCCATCGGTAATCAACGCTATCGTAACTGATGTATTTGATAGCTTAATTCGACAGATTTCGGTTGTGTTAAATCAGTATGATTGTGATTATGTTGTATTATCCGGTAAACCAGCTTCCTTAAAAAGTTTTGAGGATTTATTTAGAAAGTACCTTTCCTGTTCGCAAAGTAATGTTGTCAACCTCAATAATTATTGGGTTGGTAAATGGTATCCTTTTGCTGATAACTCCGGTGTTATCAATGACCCTAAGACTATTGTAAGTGTCGGAGCTATCATTGCTTTAATGGCGGGCAAATTGAAGAAGATTCAAGACTTTAAGTTAGACACCGAACAATTAAAACAATCGCTCATTTCTACAGCAGATTACATAGTTAAGAAGAACTTCAATACGAAGGAGGCTATATTAAGTCCACTACTGAATGAACACGAGTTCTTAGTGAAGCAATGGCCTTATCATTTGGGATACACGCAATATCTGGCTCAAAATTACCCGTATTCGTCATTGTATAAATTGGAGATAAACTTACTCGAGATTGAACGTAGCGTCAGACAAAAACACGCTGGGCGGGATGAGGGTTGGATTCAACAACAAACTAATTTGGAAAGAAATGCTATCCTTCAACAAATGCCGATCCGAGTCCGGATTGGTCGGGAAATAGAGGATAGTAAGGAAGAAATTAAGATTTTGCAGGTAGAGGATGTTGAGGGTAATAGCAAACCTAATAAGTATTTTTTACTTAGCTATCAAACTTTAGAACAGGAATTGGGCTATTGGTTGGATACCTGTGAGTTTGTTTTATAAAGTATGTTACCCATTATGAAAAATTATTCAGCGAATGATTTAATTGCTATTAAGTCATCAATATCCGAAAAGACAAGCATTATTCAACAGATGATCGCTTGGGTAGAACAGAACTTGCAATTTGAAGACCGCTCAACAACCTTATTGTCTTTGAAAAATAGTTTAAATGTTATTGGTAAAATCAATAAAGGTATTGATAGTAAGCCTGTTATGGCGGTGTTTGGAGCTAGCCAAGTCGGTAAATCATATCTTATTAAAAACTTGCTCAGTGAGCATGGTCAACCTTTTCTCATTTCAGATGGCCGGAATCACTATGACTTTTTAAAGGATATCAATCCTCCAGGAACTGGAGCTGAAAGCACCGGTGTTGTGACCCGTTTTACAATAGATCAAACTATCAAATTTGAAGGATTCCCTATAAAAGTAATATTACTTTCCGCAAAGGATGTTTTAAGCATCGTACTGGATTCATTTTTTTTAGATCTGAAACGTATAACTGCGTTTATCGGGAAGAAGGAGCTGGAGCAGCATCTGAAAAAATTAGAGGAACGATCTGGTGAACCGGTTCAGGGTTTTCTAACCGAATTTGATGTATTGGAAATCAAAGAATATTTCCAACAACACCTGTCAAAGCATACCATTCTTTTTGAAGGCCTATACGAGTTGAGATTTTTTGAGAGGATTGGCCATGTTATCACATCTTATCATCCTTCGGAATGGAACGACTTGTTTAGTGTATTATGGAATCGTGACGAACATCTTTCTACATTATTCAAATCGCTTATTCAACAGCTTGAGAATATAAAATTCGCAACAAAAGGATATTTAGCTTTTGATAATGTCCTTAGAGGTCACGGCGAGATTTTGGATGTTAAACGCTTGCAAGAGTTATCATTTTGTGAAAAAAGAACATTACTTAAGTTAGAAGATGGTAGTCTTATAGACATTAATATTTCATTTTTAACAGCAATAATTGCGGAGTTGGTATTTACAATTCCCAAAGAGTTATCCGATACCAAGGCTTTCTTAAAGTATTCCGATTTATTAGATTTCCCTGGCGCTCGCAGTCGTATGGCGTTAGACCAACAAGATATATCAGAAAAAAATATAGACGCTATGCTTTTGCGTGGGAAAGTGTCCTATTTATTTAATAAGTATTCTGATGATTTTAATATTAATAATCTCTTATTCTGTACGAATGATAAACAGTTGGAAGTAAATGAAATATCAACTTTATTATCGGACTGGATCGGCAACAATATAGGAAAAGATGTGCAAGAGCGCAGTAAATCACTAAAGCAAAGTGAAGTACCACCTTTATTCGTAATCTTTACATTTTTCAATAATCAATTGAAATTTGACTCTACAAATGATTTCGAATTTCAGTTGTCTCCGGATAAATTAGCCTATAAATGGCATACTCGGTTTGAACGTTTTTTCGAGAATGAAATAGTTACTCAAACACGAGATTGGCATACAGACTGGACTTACAATACGGTAAATTTCAATAATTTTTACCTTTTACGCGATTATAAATATTCGGAAGATAGTTTTGCTGGTTTTGAAGAATTCGGGGAGGAAAAAGCTGTCAACCCCGATCGGAAAGAGTTTCTAAATTCTTTAAAAGATTCTTTTTCGGACTTCGGCTTCGTAAAAAAGCATTTCAAGGATCCGCTCGCTATTTGGGAAGCTTCTGCAAGTTTAAATCAGGATGGGTCGCAACGAATAATTGATAACCTATCTCTTGTGTCTAATAATAAGACTAAAATCAATCATTACTTACAAAGGCTTGATACTATTATTAAGGAGATAAGCGGTTTATTGACCAAATATGTGCAAAGTGATGATGTTGCAGCCCTGCGGGCAAATAATAATGTGCAGGTAAGTGGTTTTCAATTTTCTTTTAATCAGGTCTTAGCAAAGGATTTAAGTGCTTTCAACGTTTTTTTGAAACATCTTTCCATTGATTCTCTAAAAATCTATCATCTTCTTAATGATCATATGGTGACCAATGTGAGAGAGAATGATGCGGTGGATCCCCAATCGACAGCAGCCAGTATTTTTCGAAGTCAATATGCAGAATTGGGAAGCGCAAGCAGTAAAGAGGATGTTATCAGAATTTTAAAAATGAAGCTATGGCTGCCAACAGATGATGCTGTTATTCATTTTTTGAATTCTAATAATATCAAACTGGAAGATTTGTTCGTGTCGCAAAAGACAGAAACAAAGGCTGAATATTACACTAGACTTGTCTTGGATTACTGGTTAGAACAAATATTAAATCTTGAGCGCTTTAATTTTTTTTACGAGCTAGGTCTTACGAAAGGAAATGTTCAGTTTTTAATTGACCACTTGAAATTAATTCTTGACAAGAGAAAAATTAGCGCTAAGCTGATCAATATTTTAAATGATGTGGTGTCTCAAATTCAATTAAATCATGGTCATGAAGTTTTTCTTTCTGAGACATTTTCATTGATCATTAATGATTTAGTCTTTGGTTTCGATTTAAGTTACTTCTCCGATGAAGAGCAAAATGAAGCGGAAGGGATGCGAAGCCATCTGACATTTTATCAACACATAAAGGATATTTCGAGTCCTACAATTGCTAAACTTTTTGATAATACCAGTCTGGATATTCGTTCGATTACTTTAGAGAAATATAATAAATGGATAGAATTTTTTAGAATTTCTTTAGGCATCAATGCTGGATCGATTAATTATGACGAAGAGGCAAATCAAGAATTATCTAGTTTAATTCACCAGTTTTCTTCATTTCAACTTAAATAGTACATGAAATTATTCCACAGCACGCCAACAGATTCTTATCTACCGCTGTCACACGAGAATGCTTATTTGTTCGTTCATTATGATAAGATTGTCAATTTCTTAACTTTTAATGTCGATAAGAAATATAGACATATCCTCGCTAAACCAATAAAGAACAATTATCAAATTGACTGGTATTCCGCGGTTGATGGATTACAAGCTAATCATTTGACAAGTAATCCCGCTCTCGCAAATCAAATGTATTGGGAGTTTTATCATTTTATGCAAGAAAAGATAAGCGAATTGGCTGTGCGAAATGATGACAATACTAGAGATTGGATTGCTCTTTTGCACAAAGTTTTTAACCCAACAGATAACGTGATATATACGAACGGTACCGCGATTTCAATAATTTGGGGATGGAAATTTGAAAATAATGATATTATAAGACCTGATTTATCGAACCGCCAGATGTTGGATGAACCGGAACAAGAAAAGGAATTTATTGATTCTTCTTGGAAGGAACCATTTAAACCAACGCAAGAAAAGCCTAATAATGACAATGAACTTTCGGAAAATATCCCCGTTGAGCTTAAAGAGGAGTGGATAAATGTTTCCGAGGAATTCAACTTTTCTGAACAGGAAGAACTGCCGGTAATTGCGGAGCCTATCAAGGAAGAAAAAAAACGTAGAGGATTTCTTGAGTTCTTGAAAGATTTTGCATCTAAATATTGGTGGTTGTTATTGATTTTATTATTTGCCATTATACTTGTTTTCTTCATTAAATCCTTAAACCAATACTCGTTCTAAAGTCATGAATAGGTTTTTTTATAAAAATTGGTGGTTATTTTATTTGTTATTTTTTCTACTACTAGGGCTTTTGCTGTATGCCATTTTGTGGAAATCCAATGCTAATGCTGAGATAGCCTCTTTAAAAAGGCAATTGAGCGAATGTCAAAATGCTTCGGACGCTAATAATCCAAATGTGATCAATTGTGATGCTGTAGTAACTTCCGGAGGCAAGGGAGTGACACGAACTAAACATGTTCTAGGAAGTAAATCTGGATTGGTTAAAGTTCAATATGATATGCAAAATATTCCAGATCAAATACGAATTCTATATGATAATGAGAATGTAGCAAGTACAGATGGCCTGGTCAGTGGTGAGGGAAATTTGGAATGGAAATATGAAGCAAAAGCTGGGAAGCCTGATTTCTGTATCGTTGAAATGTCGGCACCCGGAGAACATACCGTTTGGGACTATTTACTGAATTGTCCTATCTAATTCATGAACTATGAATAATAAATATCCCGTCTATTATTATCTGCTTTTAATACTGGCACTAGTGCTGTCAATCCTCTTTTGGTGGGTCATTTTACATAATGATGTTAATCGCGGTGTTTTTTCGTCAGATACTGGACAATCTAATGTTAGCGTTGGTTCGATTAAGTTAGATCCTGAATTTAGGAGTTTGCCCATAGAGCCCGATGAAGTAATTGTTGATGATGAGAGCAAGCGGAGGATTGTTTCAAATTTAATAAATATTGCGGTTAAAGATACCTCACCCCGATTAGAATCGCTAATTAACGATTTTGTGACGGCATATGATACGTCGATATATAAATTTAAATTCTTGGATTCAACTATAAACTATGTTCAAATTCAAGTTCCGACTCCTGAAAGAGAACACTTTAAAAAAGAGGTAAAAGCGAAGCTTGCCAATCTCCCGTTATTGGTTTGGGATGAATATTTATTCAGCACATCGAGTACGATAAAAAACACGGCTATTAATTGGCAGTTTGCAGCAATCGAAATTCCCAATCAGGCGCGTCATTCTTTAGGTAATGACATCGTTATAGCAGTTATTGATAATGGATTTGACCTAGAACACCCAAGCTTGAAGCACAAAGCAATCAAACCTTTTAATAGCGTTGATTTCTCTACGAACGTCGGATATGCCGCTGTAAATCATGGTACGCATGTGGCTTCTCTTGCACTAGGTGCCGCAAATAACAATACCGAGAGTGAGGGGGTTTGCCCCTCATGTAAGCTAATGCCAATAAAGGCTGAGGACACAAATGGATATATTGCATCTTCTTACATTATCCGCGGTATTTTATACGCAATCAAGCAACAGGCTGACATTGTTAACATTTCTTTGGGATTGTCTATGGCGGACCTTTCGCAACTACCCGAAACGTTCCAAAATCAATTTATACAGCATGAAGGAAAGGATGAGGAGCAATTTTGGTCTGAGATGTTTACCTATGCGGAAAAAAACAGGACCATATGTGTTCTAGCAGCAGGTAACAGCAATATCTTGACGGGATTTGATCCCTTTCAACGATCGCCAAAGACAATCAAAGTCGGTGCAATAGATGATGCTAATCGTAAAGCTTCATTTTCAAATTATGGTAGTTACACAACAATTTATGCGCCGGGAGTCCGTCTCATGGGAGCAAAGCCAGATAATCAAGAAGAACTTATGACGGGGACTAGTATGGCTGCACCTTTGGTTGCGGGGTATTTAGGCTTACTCAAATCAAAGTTTCCACAAGCAGATAATCAGGAAGTTATCAACCTCCTTTTGAAAAACACTGTCCAATTCAATCATTTAAATATTTTAAAAAACCAAATAATATAAGATATGAAGCAAGATAACTTTCTTTTTGTTGATATCGTATCATCAATCTTTTTGTTAATACTCCTCTTAGGGAATTTTCTGGGATTGATGTATTTAAGCGATGCAAACTTTTTGATTAGCCTAGTCGCTAGTTTATTCGTTGTCATCTGCTACTATTTCATTTTGCAATTGCTTAAGCGCAATAAGGAACGGATGGCGAATAAAGGATATAAAGATTCAGGTATGTGGCTGTTTCTAGTGTTCATTCTTTTTGGTGTTTTTAGCTTTGTTTGTATAACGCATCTATATAATATAGAAACGAACGTAAAAGGAGTGATTCAAAAAGAGGCTAAGACTGCTTTAGACGAAGTTACTATTGCTTCTTATTCTTATGATACGATAGCAAACGACGCACTTCAAACATTTGAAGCTAAGTTCAAGAATAAACTACAAGGCTATAAAAATACCAGGACTAATAATCTAAGGAATGAGTTATCCAATCCGCCTTATCAGCTTCCAGAATCTATATTAAATAGTCCATCACGTTCAATAGATGTTGCTGCGAGTACCAACGCAATTCTCCAGGGTTATAAAGTCAAAGCCCGCGAGAATAAAAAGGAAATAGACAGCTTGTACATCAATAAATTGGATGCTGACGCTAAAAGTATATTAGCTTGGGATCGAATGAATATTTCACAATCCTACGCCAACTTATCTAAACATTTAGAAGCGATTGAAAAAAATATAAACGCAAAGATCAATGAATTGCCCGCTAAGAAGAAGGGCATAGAATTTAATAAGACAATGGATGACCTGCCGCTGAACAACCCTATACGTCTAGCGAAACTGTTTAGACCAGAATATTTGTTGCCTGCTATTGCTGTGATCGTTATGCACTTATTTATTCTGATACCATTCTTTACCTATAAAATCAGGATGTATTCCAAAAGTACGACTGATAATAATACGAGTTCTGGATCAATAAGCCTTTAACATATTATGGATAGACATCAAAAACAAATCATTTTACAAAATTGTAATAACGTTCCTTCTGACGGCTTATATAAACTAATTTCGGAAGGTAGTATTACGTTAGCTGAACTCGAAAGTCATGGACTTGCAAAGGAGAAGCTTAAGGAGATCGCTATTTTCATCGATCCGTCTTCTGATACCACGCCGGTCGCAATCCCTGGAATACCGAATATCCCGGGAATACCTGCTATGCCTGCGATTCCTAATACGCCAGGGATGTCAACTGTTCCTACAATTCCAAGTATTCCGAGCATACCCACTATTCCAACATTAACGTCGGCCGCGAATACGAAAAGCGAAGAGGCATTTAACCTTAGTTCAGTGATAGAACAAATAAAAAACAATGAAATTGCTGCAGAAAAACTAGATAGATTAATAAAAGAAAATAAATTGTCATATGAGGATCTAGAAATTAATGGGATAGATCCAAAAGTTATTTTCTCTTTGAAATTCTTTGGCTCAAACCAAGCGATTACTCGGTTTTATGGTATCAAAGATTTGCCTGTAATGGAGGAAGGTCGTACTGACGTTTATATGGTCGGAATGGCAGCCTCGGGAAAATCAACCATGTTGTCAGGTATTTTTAAGTACGTAAATGACCAGGGTATCTTCTTGCCAGATACTTATAATCAAAACGGAAACGCATATATGGAGCAGTTGAAGCGACAATTGGATTATGGTGTTTTACCTGTTGGTACCGCTCAGGGAACTTATAATTATATCGCTACTTCATTTAAAGATCAATCGGGAAAAAAACATCCCTTTAATATTGTGGAAGTTCCTGGCGAGAACTATCAACGCATGTTTTCAGAAGGCATGGACAGCGAAACAGATTACATCCGTGATTTTGTCGATTATATTAAAAATCGCAATAAGAAGATTCTAGTTTTCGTCATTGACTCTGTAGCTCAGTTACAACGATTCACTAATACAGAATTATTTGGAAAATTAGATCAAAGTATAGCTTATAATAATATTTTGGCCATGTTTCGAGATCACAAAATATTAGACCGGACCGATGCCATTTATTTTGTAGTAAACAAATTTGATGTATTGAAGAATGAGCGCTATGCCTTTGATGAGCGTCCGGACAAGGAATTAGCTTTGGAGTTCATTGAACAAGAATTTGCCTCCCTACTTTCGGCATCCAAAGAAGCGAGAGTTAACAATAAGAATAAATTTAAAATTAAAGCTATTCCATTTTCAATAGGGGAGGTTGTTTTGGATAAACTACTCAAGACTTTTGATAGCAAGAACTCGAAAACCATTGTCGACGATTTACTTGAAGATAGCTTTGTCGTTAATGGTGGAGCCTTTTGGAATAAATTATTTAAATAAATAACGATATGTCAAAACTAATAATACAACGAACCTTAAATGGTTTAGATACTGAATATAAAACTGATGGATTAAACGAACATGAGCTGGAAAGACTCGGTGTTTTGTATGATGAAAGAAAGGAAATAATTCAACTTAATCAGTTTGATTGGAATATCTCGATCACAAATACTGCAACCCAAAAGGTAATTTCACTTATCCGAAAAGGGAATGATAGAGCCGGCAGAGCTGGATTCTACGCAATACGATTGTTCGTGGCTAAAGGAACAATTATCAATGGATTATTCAACTACTTGCAGAAAATTGCAGCGAGATATGTGCAACATATTTCACAGAGTACGTTGAATAGTCAAGATTATTCAGATTTGTTGAATGAGATTGACGATAATACCCAAGGTTCAACAGTTATTTTGACCCGTGCAATTTTTGACAAGACCTGTTATAAAGTAGTAGATTATAACCAACAGCTAGACGCTGTTTTAAACGATCCAATTTTGGAATTGGTGAAAAAGACCTATCTCTTTAATAGGGCTGAAGCAATTAACGTTAATACCTTTAAGGAAATCGGATTTACTGATTTTGGTTTATTGGAAAATAGTGTTAGGAAGCTTCACATTGAGAATCCGGATAATTTTATAGCGAGTATAAATATCAATAATAATTCAATTACCACTAGCAATTTTGGCGAGGCATCTTTTCAAGTTTATGCTTTAAATAGCGAGCAGGTAACAATTAAAGATAAATTTCTAAAACCACATACTGTAAATAGCAGCCCATTTACTTTGAAAAGACCTGAGCCCGTCGCTCCAGTTTATTCGGAGAATCATGGTTATCGAGGAGAAAAAAGTAGTTCTGGCGGAATGATTCTGATTGGGATTATTAGTTTGTTAATTGGTGCTGCCGGAGGTTATTTTCTTCCGAAGTATTTTCTAAAGTCTGAACCAAAAACAGTTTTAGCGATAGATCCACTTGAACATCAGGAAGCAACAAGCGAATTTGAGTTGAAAGTCATGGCCGACAAAAGTCAATCTTTTGTTTTAGAGAGCAATCATTCCAATCTTAATAACTATACCTTCAAGTATGACTCAAGTTCTAAGTCGTGGAAAGTTCGAAAAAGAAGTGATGATTCTAAAGATGACAAATTATTAACCCAAGTGCTATTGAAGGAAGTATTAGGTCCCGACAGTGCCTTAATACCTGACTTTCTTAGCGAAATGGAGGAAATTGCGCCAGGTTCGATTAATATGATCGAAAACTTGAAGAACGTTGCGGATTCATCCAATCAAAATTCTACACAGGTAGGCAGTAATGCCAATGGGATAGAAAGCAATACGAAGAAAAAAGAAATTTCCACTTCCAACAAGAGTGTAAAGCAAACGGAGGCTAGTGGACAACAAAATGTGAAAAATTCTCCGGCCGGGAAAATTCCCGAAAAAAAAGAAGCTCATAATGAATCTAATGAGGCACAACAATAAGGAACATGAATAGTAAATATCGAGGTTTATATTTTTTAGGAGCTACGATTATATTGGGTCTTTTGATAATCGGAGTAATGCGATTGATAAACCAAAATCATGCAGTGAAAACCCATGAAAATAGTAGTAATATAACGAGTAAATCTAATACCCATGGAATCATTGAACAGAAGATTGGAGAGCTTTCTATCCAAAATGTCGATCCAAGCTTATATAATATTTTATTGATCGAAATAGAGAATGGCGCCGGTCAAGGATTATTTAACGAAGATATGAAAGAAATGCTTCTCAATAATCTAAATCAAAAATATCAATCGTTAGTCATACAAAAAATAAATGGATACCTCAATGTCGATCCTGTCAATTTTGGAGAAGTAGACAAATATTTAAGCCATATTGATGGGGTATTTGGGGCATCAAAAGAGATTGGGGAAATAAAAAGCAAAATAAAAGCTATCCAGTATTATAATGTTACACTTCCGCAGAAAATAAATGCTTTCATAAATGATGGATACGGCAATTTTGAAGAGAGTACTTATCAAAATTTAATGAGAGAACTAAATACTGTTCCAGCAAACTTGATGAAAAGGAAATTTATTAGTTCTTCAATTGCAAAGCTCCGAAATAATTTAAATAGCTATCGAGAAGAATTTGAAGAATGGGATAATAGTGTGAGCATTAATCCCTGACGAAAGATTTTTTTTCGCAAACGAATAAAGAATAGATCCAAATGTAGCGAAATAACATCCTCTGTTACGAGGTGCGAAAGCTGTTGTTCGTTAGGATCCTATGTATTTTATTATTAACAAACCACCGTATGAATTACTGCTATTAATTATGCAATAGCAACCCTATTAATCTATCTTAATAAATTGAAATTAATGAGAACCATTATCCTAGCATTCCTGTTTTTAACTGTGAATTTATCGCTCTACGCTCAAAAAAAAGCTGTAAATGTAAAGGAAATATTAGACGATGTTGCCTTGTTATATAAAAATGGCGAGTACGAAATGTCACTTCAGAAATTGGAGGCATTGGCTCGTGTTAATCGTAAGGAAAAAATAAACGAACACTATTATACGTATTTAGTTTATAACCGATACCATATCCTTCAGGACGCGAAAGAGCCATCTTGGAACAATATTTCTAAGATTCGTGAAGATTTGAAACTCTATTTTAGAACGGTAGAAAGTAAAAATTTAGAAGTCGTTAAGATCAATGATGATATCAATAGAAATTATCCGAAAACTTATGACGAGTATTTGCGATTCATTTCGGACAGAAAGCAAAAAGAATTGGATGCGCGAAACAGCATTATTCTTAATAAAATCAAGCAACTGTTTGAAAATAAGCGCTATGAAGAGGCTTTAAAACAGATTATTTCTGCAAAAGAAGTAGGCTACGACGATGAAAATATTCTGTACTATGAATTTATGTCCACATATACGAAATACATCGGATCTGAGCAGAAATCTTATCATGAAAACGAAAAAATCGTATCACTTGGTAACCGATATGTAAATAACGTTAAATCCAACGCGAAGATGAGCAAGGAAGTCCGCAACATACTTGAGGGCTTACCAAAATCATTAGATGCTTTCAATGCTAACCTACGGCGAGAAGAGGCTATTCGACAAGAAAAAAGACGTTTCGACAGATTAACTTATATGCGCAACGCTTTTGAGGCGGAAAATTACAATTATGTATTGACCGTAGAGAATATTTTTGAAGGTGATAATGAAAAACTGCAAGAGTACCGATTTTTATTGGCCGCATCGCCTTATTTAATGCTCAATAAAAGAAAGGATAGGGTTTTTTCAAATATTTCAAGTGAAGATGTGGAGGATGCGAGGTCACTTCTGCAGAATTATCTAGATCGCCGGACAAACTCTTCCTACTATAATGCGAAAGTGCAGGAATATATGCGTAATCTAAATCTTAATTATGGCAAGAACAAAGTGGAATTTACTTCATTGAAGAATAACGCTATTTCGCAAGTGGCTAAAGAAAAAAGAGCGAGTGAAAAGGAGAGAGCCAAAGCTATAAGACGCTCGCAACGCTCGATGTTTACTTCCGTCGGCTATGAATATGGGAAATATGCGCCGTACGGATTGCGATTCGAAACTGGAGGAGGAATACTTGGTATGTTTGTTATTGCACGTACTGGTTTGATTGCCGATAATGATTTGAAAGACGAATATTATAATACAGGTAATTCTAAAGCGAACAAAAGTGAATTATTGCTTGGCCCTAATCTTAAAATTGTTGATTGGATGTACTTCAATATTGGTGGGGGATATGGTTTTTACAAACATATTTTCCGTGATGATTATGCCAACACCCAAGGCATTAGCAGATCAAATTATTGGGCAGGATACTCTGGAATCACGATACGTTTAGGAAAATCCATTAACCTCAATGGAGGAGCTTCGTTTATAGATATTGCGAAACAGTATTCCGATAAAACCTTTAAAAAACCAGAATTAACAGCAGGATTTACAATTAACCTTAGATAGAAATATATGAATCAATTTATAAAGAGGGCGGCTATTTTTAACTTAGTCGTGTTCCTTCTATTAGCTTGCTCTAAAAAGGATGAGTTCGATTTTAACCAACATAATAAAGTCGCTGTGATTACGAGATTAACAGACGATGTTTCTAAAAATGGAGCAACTCTCCATGGTCGCGTTAATACGAAAAATGGATCACAACTTCAAGAAATTGGCTTTTTATACGGAATAAATAGTACTCTTTCTAACGGGATAAAACTGAAAATATCATCGAGCTTAGACACAGGTGAATTCATGTTGAAGATTGCTGAATTGACACCTTCGACAGTATACTATTATAAAGCTTACGCGACTAATAAAAATGGAGTTGCCTACGGGGACATTAGTTCTTTTACAACAGAAAGGGGATACCTACCTGTCTCAAAGACCTTAGATGCAGAACAAATCGGACGTACGTTTGCAACGGTGAAAGGAATGGTTAAAGATAGTGGTGGATATACAATCAAGAGAAGAGGTATCTGTTATAGTTCGACGAATACTATGCCTACAGTTCTTATGAGTTATCAAAATTCAAACGATGCTGATTCTACCTATTCGGTTAACTTAACCAATCTAAATGCCGGAACAAACTACTATATTCGATCGTTTATCGAAACAAGCTTCGGAGTAGGATATGGAGATGTGCTGACGTTTAAGACTTTGGCTCCCGTTGTAGCCTCCGGAGTCTCGACAAATCGTCCGTCGAATATCACAATGAACGCTGCAACAGTTGGCGGAAATGTTGTCAATGATGAAGGGTCGCCAATTTCAAAGAGAGGAATTGTTTATAGTTCAACGACCACGAGCCCTTCCCTAGAAAATGCATTTTCCATTAATCTTGGTTCAGGTATCGGGGTATTTTCCGGAACGATAACCGACCTAAATGTAAATACCACTTACTATGTTCGTGCTTATTCTACGAATGCGGCTGGCACTAGTTATGGAAGCGTGGAGACATTTAGAACTTTATTACCAAGTCTACCAACAAGCTTGACAACATATACGGCGTCTTCAATTTCCAAAAATTCCGCATATTTATCTGGTTATGTCGGAAATTCAGGCGGTGGGACCATTCAATCAAAAGGGATTGTATATAGTGCTAATACGTCCTCACCGACAATTAACAATGGAGCCATATTATCCGGTGGAAGTGGTACAGGGAGTATTGGAAGTACAGTCTACAATCTCTCATCCAATACGACCTACTATGCAAGAACCTTTGCAACAAATGAAGCTGGAACAGCCTATGGGGCGGTTATATCCTTTACAACGTCTCCTTCATATTCCGCGCCTACAGATGTTAGTACCTATTCTGCTTCTAATATCTCGACTAACACGGTCACACTTAATGGCTATGTCGGTGGCAATGGGAATAGTACAATCACGGAAAAAGGATTTGTTTATAGTGCATATTATTCTACTCCAACGTTGAGCAACGCGACTAAATCGTATACAACACTTTCGACTGTGGGGTCTTTTAGCTTATCGGCTAGCGGTTTATCAAAAAACACCTATTATTACGTTCGGGCATATGCTACAAATGCATACGGAACGACTTACGGAAGTGTAATTAGTTTATATACGAATTGATATGAAAATAAATAATGATTTGATTTACTCTGGCGCTTTATCCTTGCTTGCAATTGCACTTGGGGGAGTTTATTATTATTTCCATTATAGGAACGACAATCCAAAAAATTCTGTTAGCAGCCGAAATGAAGTATTATTGGATACTGTTTCTGATGAAAGATTTGATATTAATTTAATCGATACAACAACATCTCATTTACTTACTGAGAAAAACATATGGTCGGAGTTATATCCAGGTAAGAAAAGTAAGCCAAACCAATATGGAGGGATTTCTAATAGAGCGATTATGCGAGTGAAAAAAGGAGTGAACAAGGAATCAACTTATTTCTATTCTACGATTCATCGTATATTTTATTATAAACATGAAGGCAAACAAAAGGCGTTTGTCGTTCTAGTTTCCTATCCGTTTGATTATTATTCGGAAGAGCCTGAAGATTGTCATGCTTGTACTCCTGAATTTTCAATCGCTAAATGGTATTACCAGAAGGGTGGTTGGCATCTTGAAAATTTCCAAGAAAGATGGGACGGAGGGATGGGTAGTTGGGGCCAACCAACAGCATTGAATTTTAAAATGACTACATTAGGCTATAGTCTAGAAATGGACCATCAATATTGTCAAGGAGGTTACTGCGAAGGCTATTATGTAATGTATGAAATTCCTTCTTTGAAAGTTGTTACAGATAAGGCTTACACCGTAGATGGTAGCGAAAATTTCTCCGATAGTGAGGACGAAGTTATCCAACCCATGATGGACTCTACAATATATGATGGACGTTAGAATTAGCTTCTTATCTATGAATAAACTTTTATTAATTTTCTTAGTTTTTGTCTCCTGCCAAACACAGAATGTTCCGGTAGCCGAATATTATGATGATATAGATTTTGAACAGCAGATGTTCCAAAATCCTGCGATTTTTAAAGTGGAGAAACTAATCGATGGCGATACGTTTTGGGTTATGAATAGCCTGAGGGAGCATTTGAAGATCCGGTTAATTGGTATTGACGCGCCAGAGACAAGAACGGTTTTTAAAAAGAAAAAGCACCCTTTCGGAATGACGTCCAAATTGTATTTAGATAGTATTTTACTGGCTAATCCTTATGTGAAGTTAAACTTCGACGTCGATTCTTTGGATCAGTATGGTCGAACGCTCGCTTACGTTTATCTAAATGATGGAACCTTTGTAAACGAGATAATGGTTAAGAATGGCTATGCTGTTTTGATGACAGTTCCGCCTAATGTTAAATATCAAGAAAGACTGTATAAAGCGCAAGTAGAAGCGAGGGAAAGAAAGCTAGGGATATGGAGAGAGGAGTTTTTGGAATCGAAATAATTCAACGTTTTTCGTAGTGCTACAACTAGAGACAAAAGTTGATTTTTTAATATAAACCGTCTATTTGCTGCGCGAGTTTACAAAGGAGGATTGTTGAAAATCTCGATCTCAAGGTTTTGCTTCCTCCTTCTTTTTCGTTTTTCATTATAGCTGTTGCCGTTCATTAGATAGATATCCAAACGATTTCCTATCTAACATCAATAACCTAAATCTCTTAAAACATCTACAACTCTGAACCTCAATCCTTCATAAGTCTTAATGTTAAAGGTAGTGTCGCTGGCATTATACACTAATCGATCGGAATTAACTCGCGTATATTTAACCATTATTTCGGTAAGTTCAGATAATGAATAGGTTTTGCCTTCGATATTTAAATATGTTTCTTCAGGAGTTTTATCAGTTTCATCGTTTTTATTACATGAACTTAAGCCTAGCAAAAGCACCATGCACAGATAGATTAATGTTTTCATAATTAGGTGATTTAAATATAGCACAAAAACATTGTAAATGAAACTTTGGAGAATCCAAATCAAAGCCACTATTTCCCTTTTTCAGGTGGCTAGAGGTTTTAATTGGATTGAGTAATAAGGATTTATTTTAAACTTCTATTGGGATATTATGATTTCGATATCTGATTTCATAATGCTTCGCTCCTTATATAAATAGATTATTTATCTGATATTTATATCAGAAAGGGTGTTGATAGAGGACGTGATTTATTGTGCCAAGCTAAATCAATGTAAAATTTAAACAGTCATATGTCGCTTAAAAGAGAACTAATATATATCGACGATAAAGACGAAGCGAATAGAATCTCCCAATATTCGTACAAGGGAGATAAGATTTCTATCGTTTTTAAAAATAGTAACAAAGAGTTTTTGTACAGTAAAAACAGAGCGAAAGTCGTAAGAACAGCAATTACTAGTGACAAAGCCTTCAATGTTTTTAATTATCTAAATGACATCGCAAATGCGATTGGTTTAAAAACCGATGAAGGCGACAATATCCTTTTAAGAAGTTATCAGAACATTGAACACATATCTAAGAATAGCGTTTTAGCTAGTTTTTTGAATGGCTCATTATCCTCTTTTGAGAACACTAAAGAAAGTATAGACTTTTTTCCATTTGGGTTTAACCTGAGTCAGCAAAATGCAGTAAATACAGCTTTCGCAAATAATCTAAGTGTAATAGAGGGACCTCCGGGAACGGGAAAAACACAAACAATTTTGAACATTATTGTAAATGCTGTTTTAAGAGGTCAAAGTGTAGCTATTGTGTCTAGTAATAACTCTGCAACGAAAAATGTCTATGAAAAGCTGGAAAAAAATGGCATTGAGTTCATCGCTGCACTTTTAGGAAATACGCAGAATAAAAAAGATTTTATTGATTCTCAAAAACAGATTCCCGATTTAGCACAGTTTGACTTAGCTGGTTCGGAAAAATCAAAGTTGAAAGAAAAAGCTTTATTACTTTCTGGGCAACTATCTGAAAAGCTCGATAAAAAGAATCGCTTAGCGTTATTAAAGCTTCAGATTGATAATTTAGAAACTGAATATGAGCATTTCAAAGAAAATTATAAAAACGAGAAATCGAACTCTGTAGAATTCAAAAGGAAGATTAGTTCAGGACAAATCCTTCGACTATGGATTACATTGGAGTCATTTGCAAAAAGAAGTAAGAAAGTTGGCTTTATAAACAGACTTCTATTTAGATTCAAATACGGCATAAAGGATAAATCCTTTTATGATAATCCACTTAATGAAATGATTTTTATTTGTCAATCCAAGTATTACCCGACCAAATTAATGGAGGTGACTAAGGAGATTGAATCATTAAAATCAGCATTAAAACATTTTGCTTTTGACAGTAAAATGAAAGAGTATACAGATATTTCAATGCGAATTCTTAAGGCAGAATTGTTTCGACGTTATTACAAAAAGAAGAGAAATGAGTACACTATCCCAGAATTAAAGCGTAGATCCAAAGAATTTATTAAGGACTATCCAGTTATAATGAGTACAACATACTCATTGAGACAAAGCTTATCTGATGACATCTCTTATGACTATGTCATTATCGATGAGTCATCACAAGTTGATTTAGCTACCGGGGCACTAGCTTTATCCTGTGCTAAGAAGGCAGTAATTGTTGGTGATGTTAAACAACTTCCTAATGTTGTTGACGCTAATATGCAAGGAAAGACTGATTTAATTTTCGATTCCTATAAATTAAAAGAATCTTATCGTTTTTCGGGTCATAGTCTTTTGTCCTCATTACTTGAATTATTTCCAAATATTCCAAAGACACTATTGAAAGAACATTATCGTTGTCATCCTAAAATTATTGAGTTCTGCAACAAGAAGTTTTATAATAATCAATTGATTGTTCATACAGATTTTAATAGAGAACGACAACCGCTTGTTGTATATAAAACCGCAAAAGGGAATCATGCGCGAGAACGAATGAATCAAAGACAGATTGATATCATCAAAGAAGAGATTATTCCTATGCAAAAGCTTGAAAATGTTGATTTAGGAATTGTTACACCTTATCGTAATCAGACAAATGCATTGCAGAATACGTTTCATGGATCCTCAATAAAAGCTGATACTGTAGATAAGTTTCAAGGAAGAGAAAATGACGTTATTATTCTTTCGACTGTTGATAATGAGATATCCGACTTCACCGACAACCCTAATCGCTTGAATGTAGCTGTATCTAGAGCAATTCAGCAATTGATTTTAGTTGTTAATGGGAATGAGCATGAAAACGATAGTAATATCTCAGACTTGATAAAATACATCGAGTATAATAACTTTTCTATCGTGCAAAGTGAGCTGAAATCGATATTTGATTTATTATATAAAGATTATGAAGAAGAAAGAGCAAAAATCATAGGTAAATCGGGCAAGGTATCAGCATATGATAGTGAAAATCTAATGTATGCATTAATTAAAGAGGTTTTAGCAGATAGTAGTTTTTCTAAGTACGACGTCCTGATGCATTTCCCGATGAGGCAACTTATTAATGATTTTTCGAAGCTTGATCAACAGGAGTTAAAGTACGCATCTAATCCATTGACACACATTGATTTTATAGTTTACAATAAACCTAGTAAAACTCCAGTACTTGGAATAGAGGTTGATGGTTTTGAATTTCATAAAGATGGAACAAAACAAGCTGACAGGGATAAAATGAAAGATGCTATTTTAAGTAATTATAACTTCCCGTTAATACGTTTCAAAACAAATGAAAGTAATGAGAAGGGGAAACTTATTAATAAATTGAATGATCTTCAGGCATATAGCTAAGGTTTTGGGAAAATATCAATCAAGGTTTCTCGTAACTTTATTAAGTATCTTCTAAGATTTTTTTAAGAATTCTAAAAAGCATATAAATTATAGGCTTTAACGGATTAAAATCTAAAATAGTATCATTTCAAGATGATTGAGATTCTAAGCAATTTTATAAATCGAAAGACCTGGTAGTTCTACCGCTCTGGAAAGGTATTTATCTTTTATGAGAACACTGCCTGACCGAAGCGAAATAAATACTTATATTCAGAGTGAAGATTTTATTATTGAATATTTTGATCGACTAAACGATTGGGTGCAATCTACTCGTCGCGCCGATAAAACTTCAGAGATCCTTCCAAATTTGAAACCGGAAGCTCTAAAACAATTACTGAAAAATGGAGAATTGTGATTAATCTTATGAAAAGTACATTATTATTAATTTTCACGTTGTTTTTCCTTGCTATTAACTCGACCACAGGACAAACGAAATTAAGAGTCGGAGAGTTTACTTATAATGGTTTAACATTAAAAGTCACTAAAAACCCTGAAAACAATTATTTTATCACCCTAGCGACCACGCCAAATTTCAAGTATAATCCTGAAACAATCAGGGGACTATCTGAACAGATTATTGCATCTGACGCAGTAGTGCGCACGTTCTATCGAGAGGAACTAGCCATTAATCAATTACCAAACTATTCTCAACTGTCTAAGACAAACGCGTGGATAAAATTCTATTACATCGTCAATGGTAGACGCGAATTGGTTAACTTGACGATAGTGACATCTCAAAATCCTCCATTCACCCAAGAAAATATAGGTTTCCTCTATAAACAAATTACTTCAAACCAACGGTTTTCGGTCACCGGCAGCTTTGGGTTAGCGAAATATTTGAATATGATTCACTACGCAACTGAATACAGGTTCGATCCCAACTATATAGAGTAATTGGAGAGGTTTAGTTATAAATATTTTTTGATCAAAAACTATCGATGCCCGATCGAGGGTAGTGAAAAATTAACCATTAAAAACGCTTACGAATTTATATGTTCATAAGCCCTTTTCTATTATCTAATTGAAAGCCTTTATCTTTTGCTACTTAAATAGTCGATTCTCAGAGGGCTTAATACATGGGTTTCATCATTTTTTGAAACGAAATTTTTCAAGAGAGCTTTTTCAGTACCTTCTCTAAAAGGTGTGCATATGTTGGTCTAAAACTTGCAAACTATTCATTTGCAAATGTTTTCGTACAGTGACAGGGATTGTTTCAGCCCCACAACTCCGCACTCCAACCCTGAAACCCCTACGGGTCGAACCCGCCCATCACAATTTCTCACCCCTCGTCCCACAAAAAAAAGCCCAACTTTCGTTGAGCTTTTATTTCCGTGGAGCCGGAGGGATTGTTTCAGCCCCACAACCCCGCACTCAAACCCTGAACCTTCTTCGAATCGAACCCGCCCAACCCAATTTCTCGCCCCCTCGTTCCACAAAAAAAAGCCCAACTTTCGTTGAGCTTTTATTTTTGTGGAGCCGGAGGCTCTTTTTTTATAGATTTTTAAAGATTTTTATACACTTAATTGAATATATAAATAGCTGTAATTCAATATTATAATTTTATTTAAGGGTTTTGTGAATTTTTAGGTATTCTGAAAAATTGGGTGTAAATTTGGGTGTAGATAATTTACATGCACCCAAAAATGAACATCAAAAGAAATATTATTTTTTCACTTGAAAAGCGTAAAAAGGACGGTTTAGAGGTCATAGAAAATGTTCCTATCAGAGTCCGAATCAACTATGACGGTGACAGGCTGGATTTATCCAGTGGCTTTCGAGTTGACGTTTCTAAATGGGATGATAAAAAGCAACGTGTAAAAAATGGCACAACAAATAAAATTAAACAGTCTGCAAGCGAAATAAATGCATCACTCCTAAAAATCGAGAGCGTCATTCAGGATATCTTCAAAAGTTATGAAATTGAAGGGTCAGTCCCTTTAAAATCAACACTACGGAATGAGATAAATGATAAGATAAAACCAAAAAATGAAACTTGTTCGAAAGCAAGAATACAAAGTAAATTCTTTGATTACTACGATCAATTTATTCGAGAGAACCGTAAACTTAACAATTGGACTGAAGGCACACTAAAAAAACTTCGAACGGTCAGAAATCACCTCTACGAATTTAAACCAAACATCGGTGTTAACGATTTTGATAATACTACGCTTGATAAGTATATGGATTTTCTTTTGAAGAGGCGAGGATTTAAAAACTCGACACTGGAAAAACATTTAAAGTTCTTAAAATGGTTTCTTCGTTGGGGATACAGAAACGGAACGGTTACGAATTCAGCATTCCTGTCGTACCGCCCAAAAATTAAGAAAATAGAAAAAAAAGTCGTTTTTCTTACAGGGCAAGAGATTGATCATATTAAGGCTTTCGATATTCCGAAAGAAAAATCATACTTACACCGTGTTCGTGATATACTGATTTTCACGTGTTATTCAGGATTGAGACACTCAGATGTATATGCTTTAACAAAAGATGCTGTGAAAGAGAAATTTATAGAAGTAGTGACGATCAAAACAGATGATAAACTCATCATCGACCTTAATAACCACACAAAAGAAATCTTAAACAAATATAAGGACGAAAGACTTCCGAACAACAAGGCTCTACCGGTAATTTCTAACCAGAAATATAATGAATACCTCAAGGAACTTGGCGAATTAGTTGGACTTGATGAATCGATTATGACAACCTATTATAAAGGAAACAAGCGTATAGAAGAGGTTGTTCCGAAGTACACGTTATTAACTTCTCACATTGGAAGACGTTCTTTTATATGCAACGGTTTGTTTCTTGGAATACCTGTCCATATTATGATGAAATGGACTGGACACTCAGATTATAAATCTATGCAACCCTATATCGATACCGTGGACGAAATGCGTAGCGAAGCTATGGAAATGTTTAATAAAATGTAAGGAGTATGCAAAAAGAAGAAAATGAGTTAATATCTTTTCTAACATTAATACGTCGGTATGAAGAGGTTCTACGCCAACAGATAAACAATCAGGATCTTGACTGGAATAAGTTAGCCGAAGTAAAGCGAGCTTTATTAGAGCGTTTGGATTCCCCATCCGTCGAAGAAGTTATAAATTATCTTCTTGTCAATTCTAGTCGTGAAAAAATCATAGGACTAACGAGAAATTTTGATGCCGTTTATAATGGACTAGCTGGACTAGTTAATACTAGAAATTTTGAGATTGAGACCAATTCATCCACAGAATTATTTCGTCGGGAACATGAACTTTTTGAACTTGAAGTCAAAGAATATACAAAGAAATTTACAGAAGTTAGAAAGAAAAAAGAAGCACTTGAAAGGTCGTTGGATAGTTATTTCTACGGAGGTGATGATACCCGTAGGATAAAGACCGAATTGGAAATTGACCGGATTGAACCAATCTTTCAGTCTAAATTAAAGGACTATGAAGCCAAAATCCTTGAATCGAATCAATTTTTTGAGAATGATTTTCAATTAACAAAATCTATCCTTGAAAAGGTGACTAATGTGTTGAAGGTTAGGATAAAGCCACTCTTTGATATATACAGGGAAAATTCCCAACACGACGTATATCATGAATATTTTCCAATGTCTTTGGTAGGTGCTGTTTATGAAGCTTTAATAGAGAATAAGATTATCGAAGTAGATGCTCAAACTTTTCACGGGGTAATCAACCTGAATAAAGAAACCAATCTGAAAATTTCACCAGATTTTATATTGTACTTTCTTGTAGATTCCTTTTCTAAACGTCTTGATGACAGTGCCAGAAATAAATGGGTAGAAAAAATCCATAATATGCAGAATATCAAACTATCATCGTATAAAGCACACTATCGACAAATCCAAAGTAGTAGAAAATGGAAGAAGCTATATAAACACTTAGAAGACTTATTCAACAATTCAAACAAATAACAATCCGCTTAAATGAGTTTTTGAATGCTTTTTAAGATTTAGTTTACAATCGTACCACAAAGAAAATCACCCGTCCTTGTTTAACCAACTGATAACGAGTCAAATAAATATCGTTGTATTTGACTCTACCACATATTTACCACGATATTAACCTCCTACCTTAGCTCATGTTCGAACATTAAAAGCCGATGCGCACGGCAATGGTTTAATTCAAAATAAAAGAACATGGACATTCGTGAATTACTATCAAAGCCTGTCGCTATGATGACTGGCGAGGAATTACTGGCTATTCAACGAGAAGCAATCGCAGAAATACCTAAAGAAGAAGTAACAAGCACATTACCTGAATTCGTATATGGTATTTCGGGTATTATGCAATTGTTTAATTGTAGCAAATCGAAAGCACAGAAAATAAAAAACAGTGGTGTAATTACTGGTGCGATTCAACAGGATCAACGGACAATTATTGTTGATACTCGGCTTGCTTTAAAATTGTTTAAGGAGTATACCAATCAAAAGAAAAAGAGGTTCGTATGATTCCATTTAATCAGAATATTGTCGAAGCTCTTGAAAAATCTACTGTTAAAATAACAGATGAATTTAAAGAACCTCCTATCATGATAACGATCATCAATTCGGATTCCGTCATTGGAACGCTTGGCAATTTTAGCGCATCTACAGGGAAAGCAAAGAGTCGGAAAACATTCAATGTGATTTCATTGGTTGCGGCGGCATTGAGCGGTAGGCAAATATTAGAGTACAAAGTTAAAGTTCCCGAAAACCGTCCCTTAGTATTGTATTTTGATACCGAACAGAGTAAATACCATTGTCACAGGCTTCTTTCACGGGTATATAAACTTATTGATTATCCACCGACAGAAGTACACGGGAACTTAAAATTGATTTCTCTAAGAGAGTATCCTACGAAAGAACGTCTTAATATCATCGAATATGCTTTGTTCAAATATGCAGACAGGGTCGGTCTGGTCATAATTGACGGCATCAGGGACCTAGTTTACGATATTAATAATGCTACAGAAGCAACGGAGATTACAGGTAAGTTGATGAAATGGTCACAAGAGTTGAATATCCATATCCACACCGTGCTACACCTGAACAAAGGAGATGACAACACACGGGGGCATTTGGGAACAGAGTTGAACAATAAGGCGGAATCTATCTTACAGGTTACCAAAAGCGATATGGATGCAAACTACAGCACTGTTGCCCCAAAGTTTATTAGAGATGTTGAATTCGAGCCATTTACCTTTTTTATTGATGATGGTTTACCAGTTTTGGACGAAAATTTTGATCTGTCAGGCACAGTATCCAGAAAAGGCTTCGATTATCAAGAACTTTCTAAAGAGAATCATCGAGAAGTGTTACAGGAAATGTTCAAAGACAGTGAAATTACCTGTACATATGATGACTTTGTCCGAAGATTGAAGGAAGCTTATCTAGCAAAAGGTTTCAATTTCGGAACGAACAAAGCAAAACAGCTAAAGACGTTCCTTGAAAACAAAAGGATGATTATCAAGAACGATAAGACCTATCGGTTCAACCCCGAATTCTATTACTGAAAAACAGGTTTAGTTTAGTCTGCCCCTATATATAGATAGACTAAACTAAACCCCTTTTAAAAATTAAGAATATGACATGTGAAGACTTAAAGCGAATACCGCTCATATCCATTTTACAGCATTTACAGATTCCCTGTGCAAAGATGAACAGCAGGGAAGCATGGTTCAAGAATCCCTTTAACGGAGGAGATGAACGGACGGCATCGACAAAGGTGGATGTACACCAAAATATATGGTACTCCCATTCCGAGGGTATCGGAGGGAACAATATTGATTTCCTGATGAAGTTCTTAGGCACATCCGAACTCGCAAAAGTCTTGGAGTGGGCTGATGAGAGAAAAAATTTTTTTTCTTTTCAACAGCAGACCGTCTCGAATAGTTGGCACGCCGTACAGACAGAAAAAGAGACAGGCTACACCATACTGTCCGTAAAACCGCTTAAAAACAAAGCATTGCTCGACTATCTGTCTAATGAGCGTAAGATCGACCCCGATATTGCCAAGGCTTTTTGCAAGGAAATCTACTACCGGACAGCAAACGGGCAGACATATTTTGCCGTATGCTCTGTCAATGATTCGGGAGGATTTGAACTGCGCAACCCCTATGACAAACGGTCGTTAATGACAAAAGACATTACGACCGTAGACAACGGAAGCAACGGGGTTATTTTGTTCGAGGGATTTATAGACTGGCTTTCTTTTTTGACACTAAGGAAGATTGCAGACCGACCGTTTCCATGTACAGATTATTGCATACTGAACACTACCGCCCACCTGAAAAGGTCATTCCCTTTTTTGGAACGGCACAAAACTATCGTCAGCTATCTGGACACGGACGAGTCGGGAACAAAAGCATACAGAGACTTGGAAATCCGCTTTGGAAAAACCCATAGTCTCAAAAATGGAATACAGGAGCTACAGCACAGAAACAGTACGATAAAAGACGTGAATGATTATCTGGTGCATGGTCTATCCGACACCAAAATCGAAAATCGTCCAACTGGCAGAAAACTATCGAATAGGTAGGGAGCAAGGTTGTGTTTTGGTGACCCCAAAACCTATAGGCTCCCGATGGTCACAGCTAAAAGTAACAACAAAATGAAAGATACCAAGAACAAGGGCGGAAGACCCGCACTGGAAAATAAAAAGAAGTTCAGGATCAATGTCCGTTTCGATGAAGCGGAGCATAAAAGGGTTCTGCAGAACGCACAAACGGCAGGTATGAGCAAATCGGAATGGGTACGCAAAAGCGCCATTATGCGAAAGATCGTACCGAGGTTTACCGAAGAACAGTTGAAAGCGTTCAGGGCAATCACAGGTGCTTCGAACAACCTTAACCAACTGACGAAAAAAGCCCACCAGACAGGGCTGTTTGAAGTGGCGCAGGAATGCCGAAATACGATCGGCCATATCAACCAATGTATCGATATACTACTGCACCATGATAGCGAAGATCATTGAGGGGCGGTCATTCGGCGGTTGCGTTGGATACGTACTAAAGGAAGATAGTGAGATTATCCATGCTAATGGATTGCGGACAGATTCGACAACGACCATTGCACAGGATTTCAATTTTCAGCGGATGCTGAAACCCAGATTGGGAAAGGCTGTCGGGCATATTATCCTATCGTGGAATACGGCAGATAAGAATATGCTGGACAACGATATCATGGTGTCATCGGCTAAACGCTACCTCGCCAAAATGGGCATCAGGGATACACAGTGTCTGATGGTCAGGCATCACGACCGCGAACATGATCATATCCACATTATCTATAACAGGGTGGACAATCATGGCAAGACCATATCCAACAGCAATCAGCGGTATAAGAGTTTTACAGCCTGCAAGGAACTCAATGCCCTATATGGTTTTAAGCAGTCCGACGGGAAGCAGAACGTCAACAGGGGAAGGTTAAAGGGAAACGATCGGACAAGGTATCAGATATACGATACCTTGAAGGCGGGAATCCGTATTAGTAGAAATTGGACAGAACTACAGAACTATATCCGCTACAGGGGTGTGGAAATGCAGTTTAAATATAGATCTCGTTCGGATGAGGTTCAAGGTATTTCGTTCAGTAAAAACGGACAGACATTTCGGGGATCGGCCATTGACCGCTCATTGAGCTATGGACAGATCGACAGAGCGTTAAACGGGATCGATAACGCTATGGGACAAACCCATCGGATAGAAAGCAATGTCTCGACAGATCGGTCTATGGATTCCAATATCGGGGAAACCATCGGTTACTTAGCTTCGGCCCTATTTTCGATCCCTGAAAGCACGTCTGCTAAAAACGAACCCCTTAACAAAAAAAGAAAAAAGAAAAAGAACTACGGATTAAAACGTTAATATCATGCATACACAATTAGAGAATTTACAGCAACAGGTAAAAAATTTGGAGGAAAATGCAGATCTGATCACACAAGATATTGTACGGATCATGCCGACCATGATATCCCTGCTCTCTGAAAACGAAAAGAACTTGAAGGAATTTCAGCAAATGCGCTCCAAGGATCAAGAACTATTGCATCAGATCAAAACCTTTATCAGGAAGGAAAACGACCTCCTTACCAAAATTGTGGGTGATTATGATTCTTTACAGAATTTAGCTGTCCAAATTGTCGATGCCACGGAACGAGAACTCAACATTTTGATCGACAAGGAGAAAGAGATTGTTGCCAAACTGGCCGAGGTTCCCGAAAGGATCAATGTAAGACATCGTTACGGCATCGACCTGAAATCAACACCCATTATCATAATCATGATATTTTTTTCGGTGATGATATCATTGGGGATCGGAATGCTACACGAAAAGGATAAACAGCTCAGTGACAGAAAATCATACGAATTGCGCTACAGAATGATGGAACTTGACTTACCTAATATAACGGCTCATATCGATTCCGTTTTTTCCGTTAACCCGGATAAATTCCAGAACCTAGTAATTAAGAGAGAAGAGGAACAGAAACTGAAATTTCAGATTCAGCTGAAACAGGAGGAAATCAATACGCTAAACAGCCTGTCTCACTAAATTGATTTTAGTATCTTTATCCACCTTTTTATGGTTTTAATGCATGAAAAAATCGGAAATTAGAGATAAGTTAGCTGAACTTACGCAGCTTATCGATCATAATAGCTTCATATACGACTTCTTGTCTTGCTTTGGATTATCCAAAACAACCATTGCTCGCTTACGAAAAGGCGACTATAACCTTTCTAAAGTAGAGGGGGAATTATTCTACAAGGGAAAAATATTTTTCAAGGCAGAGGAATCTGAGAAACTTATTCATACGATTGATGAGTTAAGTAAGGATGATAAAATCTTGAAACAGAAGCCTCGCTTTATCATAGTAACCGATTTTGAGCAGGTACTTGCTACAGATACTAAGCTAAAAACAAATAAAGAATTTCCGATAGTCGAATTGGCTGATCAGATTGATTTTTTTCTTCCACTATCTGGTGCCGAAATATATCGAGTTAGTACCGATGATAAAGCGGATAGGGATGCAGCGTATAAGCTCGCCGAGCTCTATGATTTATTGGTTATTGACAATCCAGATTGGGTAGCACAAGGAAGTCACCAACTCAATTTATTTTTATCCAGGCTGTTGTTCTGTTATTTTGCGGAAGATACAGGTATCTTTTCTACCAAAAGCATTTTCACCGAAGCTTTAGCAAATAATACCAATTCCGATGGATCGGATGTGGCTGAGTTCCTGTCCATATTATTCAAAAAACTAAATACTGAAACAGGTGATGGGGGGGGGTCCGGCTATTTGGAACGGTTTCCGTATGTAAACGGGGGGCTGTTCCGTGACGAGATTATCTGTCCTAAATTCTCCCAAAAATCGCGACAGATCCTGTTGGATTCGGGCGAGTTGGACTGGTCAGAGATCAACCCAGATATTTTTGGGTCGATGATACAAGCTGTTGCCGATCCTTCCGAACGTACAAATCTTGGGATGCACTACACGTCTTTGCAAAATATTCTTAAACTGATCAAGCCATTGTTTTTGGATGAGTTGTATGAAGATTTTGAAAAACACAAAGAAAACCCGCGTGCGTTGGAGAGATTACTCATCCGGTTAGCCAAAATCAAGTTTTTTGACCCGGCTTGCGGAAGCGGTAATTTTCTAATCATTACTTATAAAGAATTACGTAATCTGGAAATCCAGATCATTAAGCAATTAATCGACCTAGATAAATCTCAACGGAAAATATATTTCACGTCGATACTCCTTACGCAATTTTATGGAATAGAGATCAAGGACTTTGCGCATGAAATGGCGATACTATCGCTATGGCTGGCCGAACACCAAATGAATCAAGTATTCGAGACGGAACTATTAGATTACGGGCAGTCCAAGCCGATACTACCACTCAAAGAAGCTGGAAATATAGTGCAGGGAAATGCCGCAAGGATGAATTGGGAAGAAGTTTGCCCTAGAAGCGATAATGACGAAATCTATATTATTGGTAATCCACCATACTTGGGGAGTCGGAACCAAGATACCGAACAAAAATCCGATATGAAATTTGTATTCCGTAAAGATTATAAAAGTATGGATTACGTGTCTATTTGGTTTTATAAAGGCGCGAAATACATTGAGGGTATCAATGCTCAACTGGCTTTTGTTTCAACTAATTCAATTTGTCAAGGTGAACAAGTAGCCCTTATATGGAAAAGATTTTTAAATGCAAAGATTGAAGTCGGTTTCGCTTATCAATCTTTTAAATGGGTAAACAATGCTAAAGGAAATGCGGGAGTTATGGTGATTATTGTGGGTTTACGTAATAAATCTCCTAATTTTAAAATATTATTTACCGATACAGTTTCTAAAGAAGTTAAAAATATTAATGCTTATCTATTGGACGCACCTGATATTTTTATAACAGGAAGTACTAAGCCCATTTTTGAATTGCCATTGATGATTTATGGAAATATGCCATTAGAGGGTGGTTTTTTAAGGTTCTCAGAAGAAGAGAAAAAAAGCATAATACAATCTCAACAAGGTATTGAAAAATTTATTAAAAAAGTTGTTGGAGGGGAGGAATTCATTAAAGGTCAAAATAGATATTGTTTTTGGATTGAAGACAAAGATTTAGATGAAGCATTATCCTTTGATGAAATTTGTAAAAGAATTAATTTGGTGAGAGACTTTAGAACTAATGGAGGAGAAGTTGCAAGAACTTTAGTTAAAAAATCCCACCAATTTAGGTATAGGCATATGCCAACTTATCATCAATTTGTTATTCCATGTACTTCATCCGAGTCGAGAGATTATATTCCGATAGGTGTATTTGATAAAGAGTATGTATCATTAAATTCTGTGCAAAGTGTCTACGACGCTGAGCCTTGGCTTTTCGGTGTCCTACACTCCAAGATGCACATGGTCTGGGTGGATGCAGTAGGAGGAAAGTTAGAGACACGTTACCGCTATTCAGCAAAGGTCTGCTACAATACCTTTCCCTTTCCGGCGATCAACGACAAGCAGAAAGAGCTGATCACCCAATACGTCTTTGACATCTTGGATCAGCGTGCGAAATATAGTGAGAAAACAATGGCTTGGATGTATAATCCCGAAACCATGCCTTCTGGATTGAAGGAAGCGCATCATGCCTTAGATTTAGCCATTGAGCGTATTTACCGATTGGCACCGTTTCATTCGGACGAGGAGCGTTTGGAATACCTCTTTAAGCTGTATGATGAGATGAGTAAGAGAGATACACTATTTGCCAAAGAAAAGAAAACGAGGAAGAAAAAATGAGTGTAGAAAATTCACATAAACAAGATTTCGAGCACATCCTTAAACTCATACAGGATGCTCGTGATCGTACGTATAGCAAAGCAAATAGCGAACTAGTTCTATTATACTTCAATGTAGGTGAAATTGTATCACAAAAAGTACACGCCGGAACCTGGGGGGATAATACGGTTCAACAATTGGCGGACTACATTCAGTCTAAAGCTCCAAATCTATCCGGTTTTAATCGCCGTGGACTTTACCGGATGAAGCAATTTTACGAGCTGTACACAGCAGATTCGGCTGTTTTTAAACTTTGGGCAGAAACAGTGTCGCCGGTAGCGACACAAATAAATAATGACAAGCAAGCAATTGTGTCGCCAACGGCGACACAATTACAAAACACAGATAATCAATACTCAAGCTTTATCACATCTGTGCTTTTACAAATAGCGTGGGCAAACCATCTTGAGATATTTTCGGCGGTAAAACAGCCTGAACAAATTCTGTTTTATTTGCTAATGAATATCAAAGAAAAGTGGAATAAGCTGGAAATTCGCCGGCAAATAAAGACAGCATCTTTCGAGCGCACTATATTATCGAACAAACTGATTTCATCAGCTAAATCAACGTTACCGGAAAATCTATTCAGAGATCCATACATGTTTGAATTTTTAGACTTGCCTGATGGACATTCAGAAAAGGATCTGGAAAAAGCAATAATACGCAACTTACAGAAGTTTATTCTGGAAGTTGGAAAAGGATTCACCTATATGGGTAATCAGTATCGTCTGCAAGTGGGCAACAAAGACTATTATACAGACTTATTATTCTACCACCGGGATTTACAGTGCTTGGTATTATTCGAGTTAAAGATTGGTGATTTTGAACCAGAGTTTTTGGGAAAACTTAATTTCTATCTGGAGGCGTTGGACAGAGATGTCAAGCGACCACACGAACAGGCAAGTTTTGGGGTTTTGCTTTGCAAAGGAAAGGATAATGAAGTCGTTGAATATGCTATGGCCCGCAATACCAGTCCTTCGATAATTGCTGATTACGAAACAAAACTAATAGACAAAAAGGTATTGGCAAAGAAACTACATCAATTGGCGCAGGCATTAGATAAATCGGAAGACACGTAATTTTCCAGAGAATTTAATGTATCTTAAAAACAGAAAGTCATAAAGAATGGAGAAAAAAGACATTAAACATCCCGAGTATATAAAACCGATTAACTTGGTAAACGTGACCTATTCACAAACTGGTCAAAGCAAATCGACGAACGCTTTAGGTATGCGTGAAATGCAGGCAAAAGCTTATGAAGCTCGATCCGCTCAATACTTGCTTTTAAAAGCACCTCCTGCATCAGGAAAATCCAGAGCCCTGATGTTTTTAGCTTTGGATAAACTTGTTAATCAGGGAATCAAAAAAGTAATCGTCGCCGTGCCGGAGCGTTCGATCGGCAATTCATTTGCACCAACCGAATTGACGAAATATGGGTTTTATGCAAATTGGGAGCCTAATCAACGGTTTAATCTATGTACCGCTGGAAGCGATAAGAGCAAAGTAAAAGCTTTTCATGAATTTCTGGAATCCGATGAACGTATTCTGATCTGTACACATGCCACGCTCCGGTTCGCTTTTGAAGGTTTAAAAGAGACAGATTTTGATAGTTGTTTATTGGCCATAGATGAATTCCATCATGTTTCTGCTGACGGCGAAAATATTTTAGGAAACGTTTTACGCAACGTTATGTCCAAGTCCAGCGCACATATTGTGGCGATGACAGGCTCCTATTTTCGAGGAGACAGTGTTCCCGTACTGCTACCAGAAGATGAAAAGAAATTTACACCTGTAACCTACAACTATTACGATCAGCTTAATGGTTACGAATATCTTAAATCGCTAGGAATTGGATACCATTTCTACAGAGGTCGTTATTACAAATATGATCCCGAAAAAGGCACCTCGGCATTAGAGGAAATACTGGATGAAAATCTTAAAACTATTATCCATATACCTAGTGTTAACTCTGCTGAATCCTCTAAAGAGAAGTTAGAGGAAGTCAATCATATTATCGACTGCATAGGGGATTTGGAATATCAAGACACCGAAACAGGTGTTCTATATGTGAAAAGTAAACGGTCAGGACGGATATTGAAGATTGCTGATCTGGTAAATGATAACCAAAAAGAACGTGATAAAATCGTAGCTTATTTGCGAGGAGTCAGTTCGCCTGATGGCATTGATATGATTATCGCACTGGGGATGGCAAAGGAAGGTTTTGACTGGCCTTATTGCCAGCACGCCTTGACAATAGGCTATCGTGGCTCATTGACAGAAATTATACAGATCATCGGGCGTGCAACGCGCGACAGCAATAACAAATCACATGCGCAGTTTACTAATTTGATCGCTCAACCTGATGCGGTTGATGACGATGTCAAATTGGCTGTCAACAATATGTTGAAAGCTATTACAGCTTCTTTGTTGATGGAACAGGTGCTGGCTCCGAATTTTAAGTTTAAGCCCATGGACGATGAAGATGAACCGGATGATGATGAAAATACAATAAAAATTCGTGGATTTAAGAAACCATCCTCACAACGAGCCAAAGATATTATTGAAAGTGATCTAAATGATCTGAAAGCTAAAATTTTGCAAGATGACACGATGTTGAAGGCAATGCCTGGCAACATAGAACCTGAAGTTATCAATACGGTCATTATCCCACGGATTATCCGAGAGGTGTATCCCGACTTGAGTGCAGAAGACGTTGAAGCTGTACGTCAATACGTTGTTGTCGATTCTGTCATAAAAAATGGAGAAGTAGAAGACCATGGTTCAAAGAAATTTATCCGCATGGCTGGTTCATTTGTCAATATTGACGACATACATATTGATCTTATTGATACAATCAATCCATTCCAAAAGGCTTTTGAAATCCTATCTAAGAATGTGACCAAGTCAGTATTAAAGTCTATCCAAGACGCCATAAATATTACAAGGATTGAGATGACTGAAGAGGAGGCAATAGCCTCTTGGGATGCCATAAAGCGATGGAAATTAAATACGGGAAAGGCTCCTGATATTAATTCTTACGATCCAAAAGAGCAAAGGTTAGCGCAAGCTTTATTATTTTTGCAGGACGCAAAACGGAAAAAGCATAACAATGGCTAAGACATTAGACGATATTTTCGAAGATGACGACTTCGGGTTATTAAACGCCAAAGAGCCCCATGCTACTTATTTAAGTACAGATGAAGACCGTCTGGTCGATGCATTTGAAGAGCTAAATACCTTTTTTGAAAAGAATAACAGAGAGCCCGCCAAAACATCGATGTCGGAATATGCACTATTTTCCAAATTAAAAGAATGGCGTTCCAATCCAGCAAAAAAGAGTTTACTTAAACCATTTGATCGATTTAACTTATTAGGAGATGAAGAACATTCCAAAATTGAATCTATAGAAGACATTTTGGAAAATGATGATATGGGATTGCTGGATATGGAAGGTGATACATCCATTTTTGATTTTGTCCACACCCCAAAAAGTGGGAGACGTGCAGACGCGGAGTATATCGCACAGCGTAAAGCATTGCCTGAAAAAGAATTTCAGCGCTATGATCGGATGTTTAAGCAGGTACATCAGGAATTAAAACATGGAAAACGACGCTTGTTGCCATTCTCTGATGCTGAAAGAAACCTAAAAGAAGGAAATTTCTATCTTGTGGATGGATTGATTGCTTATTTGGAAGTCTCCGAGGCAGAACAAGTACTTAAAGAAAACAAATCAGGCGATAGAGTGCGTTTAGAGGGTAGAACCGTGACTATATTTGAAAATGGGACTATTAGCAATATGTTGTTTCGATCCTTGGGGAAAGCTATTCATAAAAATGGTAAAATGATTACAGATACCGATGAGAATCAGCAGAATCAATTATTTAAGAATGCCAATATTGCCCAAGAAGGAGCATTACAATCAGGATGGATCTATGTACTACGATCTAGATCATCAAATCTTGAAATTAATGGCTTAAAAAACTTATATAAAGTTGGGTTTTCCAAATTGCCGGTTCAAGAGCGGATTAAAAACGCAGCTAAAGAAGCAACGTATCTATTTGCTGACGTGGAAATAGTGGCTAGTTATAATTGCTACGGGATTGAGGTACAGGCTTTAGAAAATCTTTTACACCGTTTTTTCGGAGCCGTATGCTTAAATCTAGATATTTATGATCAGAGTGGAAATCGATATGTTCCAAGAGAATGGTTTTGCGTTCCTATTAATGTTATCGATGAAGCTATTGAACTTGTACTCAATAACACTATTTTCAATTATAAGTATGATGACACACAGGAGAAAATTGTGTTAAAGTAAATTAAAGATTCAAATTATTACCAAAACTTTACGAATAAAGTTTAATCAGTTATGATAACCAAGATAATCCTAAACAAAGTAGCAAGCTACAAAAACCAAACAGCTTTAATAACTGACAAAAAGGTTAACTTAATATATGGTTTAAACGGTACAGGAAAAAGTACGTTATCAAATTATTTACACCAACGAACAGACGACAGATTTAAAAATTGTTCGATTGAAGGATTGGACGACGATCACGAAATACTCGTTTATAATCAAACTTTCATTCAGGAAAACTTTTTTGAAGCTGAAAACTTAAAAGGAATTTTCACACTTTCAAAAGTAAACAAAGAAGCAGTAACAAAGATTGCAAATGCTCTGAAAGAAATTAAAAAACTTGAGGAAGATAAAGTAATCAAAAATGCACAACTAGAAACGGAAAAATCTTCTATAAATCAAAAACAGGAGACCGCTAAAAATGAGATTTGGAAAATAAAAACCGATTACAGCGGTGGTGATAGGGTTCTTGAATTTTGTTTAGACGGTTACAAAGGTTCAAAAGATAACTTGTTTAATCACATTGTTGGTTTAGCAAAGCCAACGGCCAAGCCAACAAAAAGTATTGAAGACTTAAAAAATGATTTACAATCGATTTCAGGCGACAATGCTCAAAAGTATTCTCTATTATCGCAAATTACTTTTCCTTCTCAAAGCATAGAAACAGAGGCATTATTTAGCAAACAAATAGTAGGGAATGAAAACAGCACAGTTTCACAGTTGATCAAAGAACTTGGTAATTCTGATTGGGTTAAAGCAGGGTTACAATATTTACCCAAAGAAGAAATACAGGAAAATTCAACTTGTCCGTTTTGCCAAGAAAAAACTATCTCAGATAAATTGATAGAAAGTATCAAAAATTATTTTGATGCCACTTACGAAGCAGACATAAATTCTTTAAAAGCATTTTTAGATGATTATATACAGGCAATTCAATCAATTCCAAATAAAGCTATATTTGAAGCAAACCCGAAATTTGAAACACTCAAAAAGGATTTTGAAATTAAATACAACGTTTTCACTAAAGTAGTTGAGGATAATAAAAAACTGATTGAAGATAAAATAAAAACACCAAGTGTTTCTGTAACGCTCAAAAGTTCTACAAAAGCACTTGAAGAATTAAACGAGGTTATTCAAAAAATCAATTTGCTTGTCTCTGAACACAACAAAAATATAGATCAAATAACAGCTGTAAAATCAAATATTAAAAGTACTTTTTGGGAAATAATGCGTTGGGATTATGATCACACCATCAGTGGTTTTAATGTTGATAAAGTAACGTCAAAAAGGTTAATTGACGTATTAGACACAAGCCTAGAAGACACAGAAACAAAAATAAAGACTCAAAATGCAATCATTTCAAAAGAACAAAAGCAGACAGTCAATATTGACGATGCCATTGTAAATATTAAAAATGGTTTAGTTGATTTAGGAATTACAGATTTTGAAATAAAAAAGCACACTGATAATTTGTACAAAATAGTGCGAGGAGAAAACGAAGATAAAGTTTTCCGTTCTTTAAGCGAAGGTGAAAAGATGATTATTAGTTTTCTTTATTTTCTTGAACTATGCGGAGGTAAAAAAGAAGCGACAGAAGTAGGGAAAAAGAAAATCGTTGTCATAGATGACCCGATTTCAAGCTTATCACATATCTATATATTTAATGTAGGTCGATTAATTCATAACGAGTTTTTGAGAAATGATAAGTACGAGCAAGTTTTCTTACTTACACATAGTTTGTATTTTTTGTACGAAATGACTGATACAAACAAAGAAAGACGAAAAGAAAATCAAAAATTGTTTCGACTTAGAAAAATATCAAATGGCAGCGAAATTCTTGAAATGAGCTATGAAGAAATTCAAAATGACTATCATTCTTATTGGTTTATCGTGAAAGATGACCAACAACCTGCAGCATTAATTGCTAATTGTATGAGAAATATCATTGAATACTTTTTCAATTTTGTAGAAAAGAAAGATTTAAATAATGTATTTCAGAAACCTTCGATGCAAGAAAATCGATTTCAGGCCTTTTGCAGATATATAAATAGGGAGTCGCACTCATTAGGCCAAAATATTTTTGATATTAAAGAGTTCAATTATAATGATTTTAAAGATGCTTTTGCTCTTGTATTCAAAGAAAATGGCTATGAAGAACATTACAAAAGAATGATTAAATAAATGTGTGGTAAAACAAAACACCCAAAATTATCGGGTGTAATTTTGGGTGTAAAACTTGTGAATGATTGATTTACAAGTTGTTTCGTGGAGATGATGAGGATAAAAGTGAAATTATTAATTCAATATTGTTTTTTCTGGAAGGGTTCAATATTTAGTTAGGTTGGGGAATTTTATAATACATGAATAAATAATAAAGGTGGGGAATAAATAATCTGCTTAATGAAATATTATTTTTATGATGAAATATTATTTTCCAAGTGACGGTAAAGAAATTAAGATATTAGAATTGTTCTTCGCAAACATCAAACATATTTATAACGAGTTCTTCAGCATTCTTATTTAAAGCCTCCATTTTCAGCTCTAATTCATTTAATGTCTCTAAAGAGATTTCAAAATTATTCTCATATCTGGTCGCGCGATAGATATCTTCTAAAATTTGTAATAATGCAATATCATTATCATTTTCTTCATTAAATACCCCTGAATAAATTGCACTGCTTTCCTTTAGAAAAACATGATGACATCGTATGGAATGTGTAATTCGCTCTTTAGACACCATAATCAATTCGAGATTTCGATAAGTTAATTCTATAACCTGATGCAACATAAAAGAAGCTATAGAAAGTTTTCCAATCTTTTTAAAATGAAAATATCCATCCTTAAATTCATTAATTTTTTGTTTTACCCATTCATTTACACTAATCGCAGCCTCTTTACATTTTTGGTAATCAAAATTCTTAGGAATAACTTCAAATGTTGAATTTTCTTTTTTATAGATAAGCTTTGCTGGCTGACAAGTGTTGAATAAAAACAATCCTCCTCCCCTGATTTTGTCCCTCGCTTGAAACGCTACATAACAGATAACTTTATATTGCGGAAAGTCCCTAATTACATTCATAATTTTAGGGACTTCACTCCCTAAAGTTTTTACATACTTATTCGAAACCAATATTATAAGTTCATACGGAGCTACATCTCTATCATACGTATTAAGGTAGATTTGTACAATATTAAACCTAGAAGTAATGAATGAAACAATAGTTTCTAAATCTTGTTGATTTTCTTCTTTTTCCATAATTTATTAGATTAATCATTGATTATATATCTTAATCCACTAATCATTTAAAATTTAGTTATTAAAACGCATTAAAGGATATTGATTAATGCTCATTAAGCACAGATATATCACCTTTTGCTCTGTCTATTTTATTGAACCAACGCTTATACCAATACTGCATGTACATATGATTATTTTTCCAAAACAATCTCAAATCATTATGTTCCATTGTATCTATAGTTTCATATATTTTTCTCTCACATCTCAATTCATCAAACATCTCTTCGATTTGTTTTTTAGTATAGAGATGCTCACCGTATTTGCAGACTTGAAAAAACTTTTGTGCAAATTTGCGTTGTTTACCTGTTGCTGTCTTATGATACGAATAGCTTAACATCCACATAAAATCGTTGAGTATTTGCTCTACTTTGACATCTAATATTGCACACAACATTCTAAAGTTACTTGGAACAGAGAGCTTTATTTTTCTGCACTTCGTAGAATACATTTCATCGATTTCAGCATACTTATTATACATATCGACCTCCACAATTATGTCTTTTTTCTTTCCCATAATTTTTTATTTTTAGTTAACACAAAAAAGCCAATTATCACTCATGTAGTGAACCAAAACAGCATGTATAAAACAATATACATTGGTATTTTACTAGAATTATCATGTATTGTACTATCTGAATATCTTTCGTATCTTGAATGCTGAATAATTGTTAACTTTGGATTTATGAGTACAACCAACACGACAAACCACATAGGAAGAAAAATCAGCCGTATCCGTGAACTGCGGGGAATGAAGCAGGAAGCTTTAGCGATTGAATTGGGTGTAAGTCAGCAGACGGTATCCAATATCGAAAAAAACGCTACTATCGAAGCTGATTTATTAGCACAAGTAGCAGAAATATTAGGCGTTACTCCCGAAGCGATTGAGAATTTTGACGAAGAAGCTGTGTTCAATATTATTAATAATACATATCACAATACTAGTAGCGATAATTCTACTTTAATTGCAAGTTCTGTAAACTATCAACCAACTTTTAATACTGCAGATAAAATTGTCGAACTGTACGAACGTCTTTTAGAAGCCGAAAAATCGAAGGTTGAATTACTAGAAAAGTTAATAAATAAATAAGATCCAATTTTCTAACCTTAATAATGCACAGCGAATCACAAAACACAGAGTGGAAAGAATCATGGCATCAGGATTATTTTAAATGGATATGTGGTTTTGCAAATGCACAAGGTGGAACCTTATTTATTGGTAAAGACGATAATGGAAAAGTCAAACATCTCCAAAATGCAAAAAAACTACTTGAAGACATCCCTAATCAATCAAGAGACTTATTAGGGCTAATGATTGACGTAAACCTTCATACCGAAAACAACAATGATTATTTAGAAATCACTGTTGAACCTTATCCATTTCCAATCAGTCTAAGAGGTAAATATTATTACAGATCTGGGAGTACACTTCAAGAATTTAAAGGTGCTGCGTTATCCAAATTTCTATTACAAAGGCAAGGTAAAAAATGGGATGGTGTTCCCGTTCCAAACATCAGTGTAGAAGATTTAAAAAATGACACTTTTGATCTATTTCGTAAGAGAGCAATTAAAAGCGGAAGATTAGAAGAACAAGATATCTACGATGATAACTATGCGATATTAGAAAATCTGCAGCTCATAGCAGAAGAAACAAATATGCTCAAACGAGCAGCAATATTGCTATTTCACCCCAAACCAGAAAAATACATAACTGGTGCATATATCAAAATTGGATATTTCGAATCAAATGATGATTTAAAATTCCAAGATGAAATCAAAGGGAACTTAATTGAGCAAGCTGAACTATCACTCAATCTTTTAACAACAAAATATAATAAATCTACGATAACCTATAAAGACGGCATACGTGAAGAAATCCCATTATTTCCGCAAGAGGCAATAAGAGAAGCATTGTACAATGCCATCGCGCACAAAGACTACAGCAGTGGGATACCTACCCAGATAAGTGTCTACCCTGACAAAATTATTTTTTGGAATGACGGCCAGCTGCCTGATAATTGGACTGTGGCAAAGCTTGCACAAAAGCACCCATCAAAACCTTTCAATCCTGATATCGCCAATACATTATTTAGAGCGGGCTACATTGAATCATGGGGACGTGGTACCATTAAAATAATTAATTCCTGCAAAGTACATAAAATTGCCCCACCTATATTTTCAAATGAACCACCTGATTTTCAAGTTGAAATCACGGTATATAGCAATAAGAATCTTGAAGAGAAAGGGCTAAAAGAAGAGTTTAGAACAATCATACTATATATTCAAGAACACGGTTCAATCTCAAATTCAATCGTCCAAGAAATCAGTAAAGTTAGTAAAGCTACGGCAACAAGATACTTAGCCGAGCTAGAAAAAGAATACATTACTAAAATCGGAATTACTGGTGCAGGAACAATCTATGTATTGAAAAGCTCTTAATTGAATTTTAGCCACAGATAAATGGGCTCACAATCGACTCACAAATAAATGGATTAATTCCAGAGTGAATGATTTATCAATATTTATGAAACAATACGTACATAGTAATGGGCTCACAATGGGCTCAATTTATTAATAGATATGAATCATTTCAGAGATGTACTTATAATAATTCATGGAAGTGTAAAGCAAACTGTGTCACTGAGCTCTAAATAGATATAGGTCCTTCGGACCTATATCTATTTAGAGCCGCCGAAGGCTTTAATTCTATCACCAAATTTAAGGTGGAGTTGGTGCATTGTCAAGCCCCAATTACGATTTGGCATAGTCCATTTTTTGCTTATGTTTTGTATTGCTAGACTGTTGATAGTTACTGTTCATTCTGAGATGAAGGGGAGTTTTAAACTTTCCTTCATCTTCAATTTTTTTCTATTAATATTAAAGTTCTAAAAACACTGCGATATTCCAAACAGAGAATATATTATATTTTCCATTTGAAAATACATAATCATCTATTTGTCATATTAGTCAAATGAAAATATAATATTCAAATCTTCGTCGGGGTCAAACTGACCATCGATCAATTCATCAACTATCATTAATCCATCAGCGAAGTCTTCCAATACACCAGCAGATACCTGATATGAAAGTGGATATAATGAGCTAGGTTTTCTAAATGTTTTACGGATTCGGAAAGCATCTTGCACATCAAAAGCAGATATATCACCAATCTCATGGATAAACCCTTTTTCAAAGGGCTCGACAAGAAGCTTATGATGAGTAGGGGATTTAGCTTGATATATTTGTGCAAATAAGCAAGATTGGAATTGCGCGACCTCTAGTAAATAGCCAACACTTTTAATTAATTCCTCATCATTAAAAATGGACTCTAAGGCTACTGTTCCGAATCCACCAAGTGCAAAATTATAACTAAACAACTCGCGATAATCCTTACAACGTGTAAAAAACTGCTTATATTTTTCACCTATATTTTTGTCTATTCTTTCAATTTCATCGGTCACTAAATTCGCAATCTTAGAGTGGCTTTTTCTAATTAAGTCGCCATCTCTCCATTCGTTTTTCGGGTTGACCAAAAGTAGTACACGAGAGGCAGTAAACAAACTATAGTATCCTAAATAAGGTATTACCATGCTCAAATTTTGCTTTTTAGCATACCGGTACGAATTAACCAACACTGTCGTAGCCAAAATATACTTCCCGGCGACATAATATCGATACTTCCATTCTGAAAAAGTTTCGTCATCAATCTTATCGATAAGTTCTTCGCTATATCTTTTAAATTTTTCACTGTAAGCTAAAATCTTATCACACCTGACATCCAAGTACCTAAAATTATATTCACTAATAAATTCATTAATCATTATTACTTTGGTTTTCTAAAACTAAGGAAATTCATACAAATGTAACTGTTAATATTAAAATTTGAAATCGTCCATAAAATGGAGAATAACTTCTTAAAAATATTGGATGATACTCATAATATTGCAGGATAATATTACTTACTTCATTGTTTTATGATTTAGGTATCGCGTTGACTTGTAAAATAAATTTGTCTATAATTTGAGATAGTAATACTGTGTTATTTGTTATTGGAAAGTGAGTTTTTAACTTGGTGCAAAATTCTGTAACCCTATCTTTATTATCAATATAGAAGCCTATATTCCGAGGGTCAATAGCACCATTTTGAAATCCTGAACTTGAGATATCAAAGCCTGGCAGGAAAAGTACTGCATGGTCATTTTCAATTACCCAAGCAGCTCCCATCTCATTTAGACATGCTACACTTTTGTAATACTCTGACGAGAGAAGGTAAATAACAAAACACTTTTCACTTATTTGTTTTTTTAGCCAATTGAAAATATTTTCTCCGATCGGAATACCATAAGCTACATTACTAGTAAATATAATATCATCTATTCCTATTCCTTTTAAAAGTTCTACGAGCGCTGTTCCATAGTCTTTGTTAATACTCGCATGTGAAATAAAAATTTTCATTGATTTATTTTCATTTAAGACTTTAATTTGTTTTTGAATCAATTTATACTCGTCATCATTTCTGATATAATTTAAGAGATCTACAAGTTCTTTACAAATGGAATATATGTAATGAACTGGTATATTTTGACCATTATATTTTCTATTAATTTTTTCTAGCGACTCGAGTTGATTTGAATAGTAATCAATCTCTTTTTCAATTACATTTACAAGCTGATTAGGACTGTAATATTCTACTTTCCAATTGCCGCTATATAAGGGGGTGTCTAAATTTATAGAGAAAGTTTTAGTCACGACATAGATTTCTGACTGCTCATCATATGTCCCATATGGTGTCCAACCGGAACGGTCAGGCTTAATTTCCATAGCAATTTCATATGATGGTCCATGATTGCGATTTTTGAATTCGAATAAATATTTTTCAGCATTTTCTAACATATAAATTTATCTCATTAAAATTTTATTGATATCAATTTCTATCAGTGCAAGCATCTTCATCATACCATAAATCCTCAAGAGACCAATATTTTTTTGTTATTTGGCCTTTTAATTTAAGAAGATCCCTATTAATGATAGTATTACAATACTTCATTTCTATTTCCGTCTTAATAGCCCTTAAGGAACGAGCTAAATAATTAATTTTACACTGTAAATCTGTCTTCCCACTGCAAGTTTATTTTTAATTTGCTTCTAATTTGCCATAAGATTCAAACGCTATAAACTTTGAATTATAATAATGAGGGTTGAATTTCTTTTTCAATAAATTAAAGAAATTCTCGTCATGAGTGGAAATCACTAATTGTCTATCTAATTGCTTATCAGTCGTAATACTACGAAGTAAATCTATAAATGATAATACATTTATAGAGTCTAGATATTGAATAGGATCATCCATAAAGATGGTATTGATCATTACATCTTTATTCTGAAGTGCTTTTGCCAAAAATATACTAAGAGAAAGAATATTTACCTGAGCAGAACTTAAATAAAGAATAGGGTCAATTTCATCTTGATTTTCTTCATTGACAGCTTTTATAAATAGCTTGGGTTTTATCCCATCAAATTGAGGTTCAAGTTTTATCTTTTTAAAATCAGGGTGTGGATCAATTTTTTTATAAATATCATTTATTATTTCCTGATTGAATACCGAATCTATTTTCTGTGTCAAAAAATCAGACAACTCCGCTTTAAGCTTACTAAGCTTTTCCGCTGTTTCATTTATATTCTCTAATTTTTCCTTATAAAATTTAAAATCTGCTCTAAGTTTTTTTAGCTCCAAATTTTGCTGCATGAATTCAATATTGTTTTGCAATTCCCGAAGCTTTATATCTCTCTCTTTTAAATTTGAGGTTGATTGTTCTATAGTTGACAGTCTTAGTTTAATTATCTCGGCTTTAATATCATCTGCTTCAATGAGGGACTTGTATTGACTCTTATATTGTGACACTCTATCCTCTGTACTCTTTAAGATTGTCGTTTTCTCTATCAGATTTTTTTGTATATCTTCTTTATTGCTGTTTTCTGTATTCTTTCTTAGTAAGTCTATTTGATTTTTCAGGAATGAAATCTGATCTCTTAACTTCTGAATGTTTCCCTGAGTATTATTAGTTATCTCCTGTAATCCAGATTCTAGATATTGAGCTTGAATGATAGATTCACTTTGCAAAAATGTATCAACCGTAATATAATCATCTCTTTGATTGAGTTCTTCAATTTTAGCAACAATCTCGGTGACCCTATGCTCTGTTTCTAATATTCGTTTTCCTGCGTCTTCGATTTGCTTTTTAGCATCTGTAATTGACTGCGATAAACCTTGCTTTAAATTATCGGAATCTTCTAACAGTAATTTTAAAAAGTCATTTTCGATTTCTATATCACTGTACTGAGAATTGAGCCTTTTGTTTTCGTTCTCAACTATTGTTTCAATACTTGTATAGTAATTAATGAGACCTTCTGTGCCAGATAACTTTGAACTATTGATGGTTAAGCTTTCTGTTAATTCCAAAGATTGTTGTTTTAAATGACTTAACAATACTTCATGTTGTATATTAATATTGTATTTCCGTTGTTCAATACCGGTCTGAAGTGATTGTATCCGTTCATAATTTTGATTAAGACTTAGAGCATCATCTTTTTGACTAGAAATTCGAAATAGTAATTGTTTAAAATCAGTTTGTGGTGTATCACATAGAGGACATGTATTTGTTTCGGTATTGGATATAAAGTTCTTTCCAAGCTCAATTATTTTTTGTAGATCTTCATTAAGGCTACCTTTCTTATTATACTCTTTCCTTAAGCCTGCCAGCATTTTATTATCCGCTTCAATGTCATAAAATTCTTCTTTTATTTTTAGAACCAGTTCAGAAAAATCACTGTAAGTATATTCGATGTTACAGAGTGATTCCAGACTAAGGGATAATATATTTTGAACTGTATTTAATTCAGTTCTTAGGGTTGTTACAATATTATTTCTCGTCTCTCTTATTCTTTTGCAAAGAGACAAGCGGTTATTAGAAGAATCTCCTTTTTTCTTGTTTGTTTCTATTGCGATCATCAGTTCAGCCAGACGTTCGTAGTTTTCACTGAACTTGCTCTCATTAACTAATATACTTTTTAACCGATCTTCTTTATTTTTTAATTCCTTGTCAGCGGTGTTTTTTTGTTCTACAAATTTTATTTTATCTTCAACTATTTTTTTTCGTTCATCTGTCAATCGATTGGTTTCGTCAATAATAGAAGAAAAAGAATTTTTTAGAATTTCTATTGCGTTGATTTTTTCTAAATTAATAACCTCCTTTTGAAGTTTTGACTCTAAATCTTTTTTCTCATTTTGTTTGTTCTCCAATTGAGCGAACACACTTAATACCGATTGTAAGGCTTTAACTTCATTGTTTAGGCTTACAACCAATTCAATATTCTGGGAATATGAAGAAAGTCCTTCTCTCAAAGCAATCATGCGTTCTTTTTCAGATTCCGATTGTTGTAATTTAGATACTACAGACGCAATACTATTGTTTATTTCTCTAACAGTATTTTCAAATTCAGAATCAGTAGTATCTTCTGTAAATTCTTGAATAATAATATTATTACTTTTATTAAAGTTAATCTGCTTTATTAAGCTGTTAAAAAAGAGAATTTTACCTTCAGAATTAGTTAACCCCAAAATTTTACTAGATATTTTTCCAATCTCGGCAGTTATATGTACTAGTTCTTTTTCACTTTCTTCATAAAATTTAGAAACTCCAACAAAATAATCTGACTCATCATTACCATCCCAAAAATCCAATAATGCCTGATATTTTTCTTCTGGTGTTTTGGAGCTTAAAAATGAATCAATTCTTGATTGTGGTAAAATCTCTATCCTTTTGTGAGTTTTATAATTAACAATATTTTTCAGAGGAGATGTATTATTGGAATCTAATCTCCCTGGAAGTAAATCCCATTTATCACTGCTTGATGTTATACGGGTAAAGTGTAAATTTTGTTGATCAAACAGACTTACACTTCCATTATTAAGATTAGATTCTCTGTTTTTTAGAATTGCACCACCAAACTCTTCTGCTGAATTTTTAATCTTTGAGTTTTCCTCAAAACGCTCAATTTTTCCTTTTGTATTCCATTCAATACCGTCAAAAAAAGATGTTTTACCAAAACCATTCGGCGCATATATAGCAACTATGTCAGCAATTTTATTATCGGGTAACGTAAAATCAAAAGTAACCCTATCTCTATAGCCTCTAAACGCCTCCAAGATTATTTTACTTAATTTAATATTGTTGTTTTGCGTCGTCATTTCCTTATATATTTAGAATAGAATGGGGTAATTTGCTTATTGCTTTTAAATCCTTTTAGGGCTGTCAGAATATTAATATCGGCTTCTTTTATTATTGTTTCTATATTTTTATCTTTTAGAGGTAAAGAAGAAACCACTTCCTTTGCTGTTGTATATATTGCGAAAATTTTCTCTCTTATTAACTGTGAAATATAATCTTCAGAGAAATCGACTGTTTTCAAATTGTCTTCCACCAGTTTTCTACAACAATATTTATCTTGCTCGATTTTGTATTTTATTTCTTTTGGAACTTCATTTTCCAACAAGAATAGTAGGTATATGTTCCACCTTTCTATCTCCCTTTCTAAATTTGTTTGAAAATTTATAGCAATGTTTTCAGTAAGATCTTCCCAATAATCATTTAGAGCATCATTGTTACTACAAGTTAACGTAAATAGGTGGCAGGTATATGGAACTTTTGCATCCACTCGATAAGCCCAATATTGGAGTTGTCTTTCAACATAGTCTTTCTTTGCATTCTGCAATATATTTTCCGGTAATTCTAGATTACGAAGCATAGTTAAGGATATTTATAATTTCTTGTTTTATAAGTTCTAATATTTCATTTGGTTGTAAGTCGTCTATATCTATTTGATCAATTTTTGTTGAAAAATGATCAACATGTATACAGGAAAATTCTGGAATTTGTAAGGCATTGTCAATCATCATACCGTTACTGAAAAAATTCGATCGATCAACATTCGCAACAATATTCTTGACTTTTTCTTTTGTTAAAAAATCATTACCTCCAGTCCTTTCTGTACTTGAAAATGCTATTAATGAATTCTTTCTTATTTCAGCTTGTAAATCGTGTTGGGATAAGAATAATCGGAGTAAGCTTTTGATATGATTCTCATTGGCTGAAAAATATAATGGTACTTTATTACAGCAAGATTCCAAATCCTGTAGTTCTGGAATTGCAATATTTAAGAAAGTAAGTAACTCCAACCACGCTTCCCAAAGTTTCGATTGAGAAAGGCTATCTGAATAATTTTTTGAGAGAGGTAGTGTTAGCTTTTCTTTATTTCGATCAGCTATTGTTATGGGAGTAATACCGTTATTATGTATATTTTCAGTTTTTGATCGAAAAAATCCATGTAATTGGGGATCAATTCTCATAAATGCCTTTGCTACATAAGAATTAAAACTTAGGAGATCTGATGGAATGAGATGTTTTAAACCTAATTTGTTGATAATAGAATTAAAATTAGAAATATAGATTGTAATAAGCTTATTATTAGCTCCTGACGGATCTTTTAATTCAGGAAATATACCTTTTAAAACCAAAGCACCATTAACTTCTGCAAACACCCCGCAACCGGAAAAACCAATCATAGCTTTTTGTGTATTAATATCCCATGTATTTTGCCCCTGCTCTGTTCTTATTTCCGTACCTAATTTATCTTCACTTTGCATATCACAAAAACAGCGGACATTTTCTCTTTTTTCTCCTTTCTCTATGTTTTTGCTCAGTCTCGAAGGATATCCATAAAGGACGATTGATTCATCTTTTATAGGGTTAGAATGTACCAATACCATTTCAGAATCTCCAATGTATGGAATTACAATTAAAGCTAAATCTAATGTGTCATGCACTTCATAGCTTACTATATTGGGAATAGGATCTCCATCGGCATTTCCTCTGTATATCTTAATGTTTTGTGTAGGAATTAATACTTTCTCTCCGTCACTTGTGACTTCGAGATTGTGTTTAACGGTAAGTACGTAAGTATATTCTTTGGAATCAGGTTGAAATATACAACCGCTTCCATTATTGACTTTTACAGCAAAATGTCTTAGTTGTTCATCTATTGTCGGCATATTTACAATTCTATTGAATAATCGGTCTCGGAAAGTAGAGAGAAACTAAAAGGATAACTCTCTTTATCTTCTGGTATGAGGATTTCTTTTGGGATATCATCATAATTAAAATAGATATTACAATTCGGCTGTGAAGCAATAATTCGAGCTATTGATTCCTTATCCGGTAAACCATGTTTACTTCCATCAGTTAATACAACAAATTTGCTGCTTTCTATTAAGGATAAAAGCTTGGGACTAGTATTTCCTTTACTTGCATGATGAGATACTTTCACTAAATCAATTTTCAGTTTTTTTTCTTCGGTAGCCAGCCCTAATTTTTCTAAAGAATCAGAAACCACAGTGGGGTGGGCATCACCAAGTAGAAGAATAGAATTGCTTCCCTCTTCCATTAGAATTGCTATTGAGCTACCATTGGGAACAGCTCTATCTTCTTTAAACTTGCGTTTAATCAATTCAGAAATTGAAACATTAAAATCATCATGTTCTTCTGACATGGTAACTTTTTTATCTATTTCTGTTTCCCAATGGTCATGAAGTTTTTCAAGCGTTTTCTCGTTAGGAGATAAAATAGTTATTGATAATCCTAAGAAACTTATTTTATTTTCAGATACCTGAATGAGGTTTTGAATCCAATTCCCCTTTTCTTCTTTCAAAGCTTTTTCTAAAGTTACTCCTTGACCAACACTCATATTTGTTTGATCAGTTTTAATAATCTCTACCGCTCTTATAGATTCTCTTGCTGAATTAAAATAGTCAGACAATAGATCTCCTGAGTTAAACCACACTTCTTTAATGAAATCTTTATTGAGAGCAGCATCTTGATATAGTTCTTTTATTCCTCCTATATGATCATCATCAATATGAGTTACAATTAGTAAATCTATGTTCTCTTCTTGCTGAATAAGTTTTTCAAGTTCTGGTTTTAAATGACGAAGATAAGTTCTTGGAACACCCCCGTCTACTAGGATATTTCTTTTTCTATTTTCATATTCAAATGAAACTAAGATACAATCACCGTTAAAAGCGGGTAAAAATTTTATTTTCATAATAGATAGGTTTATTTATGACTATTAACCACAAATATATATTAATTAAAGCATACAGAATTATGAAATTCTTGAGTTTAAGATGATTTTTCGTAGTCAATATTAACTAGGTATTTTTGTTTCCAAACAAAAATTTGTAAAATGCAAAATTTTTGATATTAATTTAGTAAGTAAAAGAATCTAGTATGTGCATAATACAATTTTGGAATAAGCTAATCTTTTAACATAATACCACAAAAAATAAGTTCTAATTCATCTTATCAGAACTTTAAAAATGTTTCAAAAAAATAAGTCTTAAACTTTGTAAAACATTTGAACTAAATCAAATATTTTAGATTATTGGATAAATTGTGGTTGTGAGATATATAACCGCTATTAATAGTTGTATCAATTATAACTAGATTCCTCCAGCGAGTATACTGGAATGTAATTATTACAACTTAACAACTATCGAAATCTGCCTATTATTGTCCGAAATACGTCCGAAAACAGAAACAGCCACTGATTATCAGTGGCTTTTGTCGGGGTGGCAGGATTCGAACTTTTAATACACCTTTCGCGAGTTACAGCAAATTACGATTAATGAATATTATTAAATAAACTCTTCAACATAATTTTGAATTGTATTAATATAACAACACCCAAAACTGGGTGTAGTTTTGGGTGTTAATCTTGTAAATTATTGAATTTCAAGTTGTTTTGTGGAGCCGGAGGGATTCGAACCCTCGTCCAAACATAGTATGATCTACGCTTTCTACATGCTTAGCTTCTCTTTAATTGTCGGGAGAGGGAAGGTGAGTCGCTTACCTATACCGTTCTCCGTAGTTGCTGTTTCTCGTCTTTGCTTAGCAACATCACAAAGACCAGTTCTATTGTTCGATGCCCCAGGTGTTAGACCAAAGAACAGGATCTAACGGGACAAATAGCTATGTTAAGTCTAACTTAAGCAGCTAAGGCGTAGTTTTCTTCGCCAGTTATAAAGTTGAAAGTTCAGATTTAAGTGCTAGACTAACAATGCACTGCATGCTTACATAACCATCGCTATCCTGTCAATTCCGGTCGACCCCAGTTATGTATAGGCTACAAATGTAATCATTCTATTTGACCTCTGAAACAAGAAAAAGTTTAATTGTGCGCGTTATTGCAAACATTTTTGGTATATTAAGGTTTTTAAAGTGGTAGAAACCAAAAAGATAAGCGACATGTAAACTTTTGGAAAATTTAGACGCATTTAAACTATTTAAACGTCAGACTACCCTAGAAAAACATCACGGAATAACACCATTAAATCACAGAAACGCAAATCATTAAAGAATATGGCAGAACCAACAAATGCTAATAATCCATCAACCCCAGCTGTTGATGATAAAAAGGAAACAACTACTGCAGCAAAACCCGCTGCTAAATCGGTAGCAAAACCTGCAAACGCTGCTAAGAAACCTGCGGCAACAAAAGCTAGCACTGCGGCTACGAAACCTGCAGCAAATAAAACAACGGCTGCAAAGCCTGCAACTACGGCAAGCGCGGCAAAACCTGCCACATCCAACGCGAAAACAGCAAGCTCAACAGCTGCTAAGCCCGCGGCTAAGACAACGACGGCTGCGACAAAGCCAGTAGCGAAGGCAGCTCCGGCGACAAAACCAGCAACTTCAGCTGCAAAACCTGCAACAGTGAAAGCAACGGCGGCATCATCAAAAGCGCCGGCTACTAAAACTACAGCAAGCACAACAGCTACGAAGCCAAAGGCAGCGCCTGCGAAGCCATTAGCGTCAGGAAACCAATCCACCAAGACTACGGCAGCAGCAAAAGCAAATGCTTCGTCTACAACAGCTAACAAAGCGGCAGCACCAAAAACGGATGGTGATGGCCTAGGTGCTAAGACACCCGCTCCAAAAGCAGCATCGGCAAAACCTGAAACTCCTGATAATAAGCTTGAAACGAAAACCGTAGAAAAAGCGCCAGCAGCGCAGGAAGCCAAGTTGGAGAAAGAAGCTTCATATAAAGAGGAAGTTCCGGTAAAAGAAGTTAAAGTTAAAAAAGGCGAGAAGAAAAAAGCGAAAGATCCTAAAGCTGTAAAAGACGATAAAAAGGCGAACGATAAAAAAGCTGAGAAGGTAAAAAAAGACAGCAAGGACAAGAAAAAAGCAAAAGTTTCGGCAAAGAAAGTGAAAAAAGTAAAAGAGGAGAAGCCGAAAAAACAAGATAAAAAACAAGCTAAGTCTTTCGGAAAGCTAAAGAAAGCGATTTCTGAAATCTACAGCAAGATTGTTGGAGATGATAAGAAAAAAGCTAAGAAGAAAAAGAAATAAGAAACCTGCATTTCTTTATATAAAAAAGGAGTCACAGTTCGCTGTGACTCCTTTTTCTTTAGGCTTTCTTCCGAATGCTTACCGCATTTTTATGCGCTTGTAAACCTTCTAATTCTGCCAATATTTCGACCGTCGAACCAATCTGTTCTAAGCCCTGCTCGGTAATATGCTGAAAAGTTATCTTCTTTACAAACGAGTCTACAGACACACCAGAATAGGAGCGTGCATATCCCGATGTCGGTAAGGTATGATTCGTTCCGGAGGCATAGTCACCTGCACTTTCCGGCGTCAGATGTCCTAAGAATACAGACCCCGCATTTTGAACCTTGTTAACCAAAGATTTCCACTGATCCGATTCAATAATCAAATGCTCTGGAGCATACGCGTTCGAGAAGTTCATACAGCTGATCAAATCATCACATACGACGATATAGGAATTGTCCAGCGCCTTCGCCGCTAGTTCCTTCCTCGGAAGGATCGACAACTGCTTGCTAAGTTCCTCGTTCACCTGCTCTGCAATCGTTGTGGAGATCGTCGCCAACACCGCCTGACTATCAATACCGTGTTCCGCTTGCGCCAATAAATCAGCAGCGATATAAGCAGGATTAGCAGATTCGTCGGCAATAACCAACACTTCTGAAGGCCCCGCCGGCATATCAATCGCCACATCCGTAATCCCTTGAATTAGACTTTTTGCTTTCGTCACGAACTGGTTCCCAGGGCCAAAGATCTTATTCACCTTCGGGATGCTCTCCGTGCCAAAAGCCATAGCAGCAACCGCTTGCGCACCACCAACTAAATAAACGCGTTCTATACGTAAAAGCTTCAAGCAGTACGCAACAAAGCCGTTAATCTTGCCGTTATTTTGAGGCGGCGAACAAACCACAATTTCTTTACAGCCTGCAATGCGCGCTGGAATTCCCAACATCAATAATGTGCTCGGCAATACCGCGGAGCCACCAGGAATATAAAGTCCCACCTTCTCGATCGGACGTAATTCGCGCCAACAGCTTACGCCGGGCATCGTCTCCACTGTCCGCTCTCTTTTGGTTTGATAGGAGTGGAATTTATGGATATTCTGAAACGCTATTTCCAATGCCCGCATTTGGTCGCGGGAAATTCCCATCGCCAGTTCTTCAATATCGGAAGCGTCTAAATATAATTTTTCTAATTCAACCTTGTCAAACTGTGCAGCATAGGATTTCAGTGCTGCATCGCCATGTGTTCTTACCTCATTGATGATCGCAGACACCGTATCTTGGATAGCGTTATTCGGATCGGTATTTCGATTGGTAAGCTCCTGAATCTTTGCTTGATCAAGCTGATTATATGAATAAGTCTTTAGCATATTACATTATGATTTTTTCTATCGGCATCACCACTATACCCTGTGCGCCGGCAGCTTTCAATTTATTGATTTTCTCCCAAAAATCATCCTCCGAAATTACCGTGTGTACAGCAACCCAACCTTCTTCCGCCAAGGGAACAACCGTAGGACTCTTTACACCGTGCAATAGTTCGGTGATTTGCTCTAAATTTTTCTTCTCCACATTCAAAACCACATATTTGGTTTCTTTTGCGCGCAATACCGATTGAACACGTTGCAACAGCTCGCAAATGATAGGATTTTCTTCAATACCTTCTCTAGCGATCAGGATAGCCTCCGAAGAACGAACATCAGCAAATGGCTTCAAGCCGTTGCTTTTTAGCGTCCCGCCTGTAGAAACAATATCACAAATAGCATCGCTCAAGCCCAATCCGGGCGCAATCTCTACCGAGCCGGATATCTCTTGGATATCTGCTTTGATTTTGAAATCGTTAAGAAATTGTTGAAGGATGTTGGGGTAGGAGGTTGCGATTGATTTGCCATTTAGGTCTTCCAGACGTTCTATCGGGGAGTCTTTCGCGATCGCTAATTTTAAAGTACACTTCCCGAAGCCCAAACGTTGAAGATATTGAACCTTGGAGAGCGTTTCGTCGATCACATTTTCGCCAACAATACCTAAATCGGCAATACCCTGTTCTACATATCCAGGGATATCATCGTCGCGAAGGAATAAGATTTCAAGGTTAAAGTTAGATACCGTAGTGATAAGGGAGCTTTTATAGTTTTCGAAATCGAGTCCACAGTTCTTTAATAGTTGTACAGATTTCTCATTTAATCTACCCGATTTCTGGATAGCAATTTTCAGATTTTTCAAAATGTCGGTTTTTGTAAGTAAAGAATTAATAATAAAATACGATCCGGGGGGAATGTTGCCTCGCGTAGAGCCAATACTAATATCTATCGCCACAATGGCGATGATGAATACTGTAATGGTATGTGCAAGTGATCTTCATATTATTAATGCAACAAATGTAATGTATCAAGCTTTTGTATGCAAACTTTTTTAAGTTTTTTTATGAAAATTGATTTTTTGGTATAGACATTAGATGTTAGATATAAGATTTTAGACTTTTTGAAGAAAAAAGGAAAGTTTGTCTTGAACGAGGAAAGGAAGGATAAAAGGATTTGCAGGATATTATGCCATAGGTCTTTATACTAAGTACTACCTACTAAATACTTTTTCTGAACCAGGAAAGGAAGGATTTAAGGATTTGCAGGATATTACGCCATAGGTCTTTATACTAAGTACTAACTACTAAATACTTTTTCAAAACAAGCGCCAAATATCTTACTCCCGCCCTAGGTCTAAATACTAACTACTAAATACTAACTACTAGTATATCCCCTTACTCTCCCAATTCAAACCCAATTCAAACCCAATTCAAACCCCTATCATAACCCTTTCGGAGCGGGTATGATAGGGGTCTGTAAGGGTTGTTAAAAAGCTTCGATTCCTTCTAGGTACCTCTTTGACTTCAACTTGATTTCAATTCGTACTTAGGCTTCCTAGAAATCAAATTTAATTCTGGCGCGGATACCCCATTCTGGAGCGTCAGGGTTATCCAAATAGTTCAAGCGTTTTACTAAATCGACGCGTAATATTTTAAAGATGTTCGATACACCGGCACTGGCTTCCATATAAGGCTCGCTGCCAAACGTAAAGCTCGATTGCTCGCCTTTACCGTTTGTTTGCCATGCAAAAACCTCATTGTTCAGCGAAGGATTGTTGCTGTCTCTTAAGCCACCATATACACCCTTGAAGCTAAACACTTCGCGAAGTTTCAATTTCTTTAATAATGGAATTTTATTGAAAATAAAACCATTCATATAATACTGTACATTGATGCTCGCATGCTGATCGGATACGAACTCCATGAAGTTCATTAAGTTGTATGACTGCAACTGGTAGGCATACGTTTGGTTGGCACGATGGATATTTAAGAATGGATAGGGAATATTGCTCCCGAAAGTATAAGATCCATCTAAATTAACATCAGCATAACCAAATTGCGATAAATAAAACCTTTTGAAAATATCCGCAGAAAGAGTATGATAGTTATAGTCACCGCCAAATAATCCCTTTACCCCAGCAGTATAATTCAACTGGAAGATCGGATATTTGTTAAATAACGGTGTACGGTATAATTTTCCCTGATAGTACTCTTCCTTAGGTGCATAACGCAGCCCTATATTAAATTCTGTAGATTGAAGGTAGGGTAGATTTTCGAAGCTACCGTCTGCCTGTGGTAAATGATAGGATAGAACTCCAGCAGGTGTTTGTTTCCATCGCCCTAAGCCTGCGGTCACGGAAAAGTTGTTGCTGAATTCTACTTTATAGTCCACGCGATATTCCTCATTGTACAAATAGCTTTGGTTCTCGCCTCGTTTGAAGGATAACAAAACATTGTCTTCCTGAATAAATTCTAGCTTTTGGCCAGGGATTTTTGTATCATAGGATGCAGAAACACGGATATAGTGCTGCGGGAAATTATAAATCGATTTATTATTTAATGAGTAGGTTCCGGCTAAGAAATATTTCCATTTCTGGTCGTCAAAGCCATAAGCTGTATATCCTTCAAGATAGAACCGTTTGCTCAGCCGGTCTGTCGTCCGACCACCCACGCGCAATCGAAAACCCTCTACAGGATTGTAAGAATAAAAGGTATTGACAGGACCAATCTCTACAGGGCCAGCTTGTTTGTACCCCGACAACAATAGAGCACTAATGTCCATAAACGTTCGGAACGATGGCATTTGTTGCAAACTATCGATGTTATGGTAAATCAAGCTCTCCGATTTGCTCAATGGCTCTGGTCTTAGCGTAGCCCAATAGCTCTCGGGTTGGGCCTCAATTTCAGCCTCTTTCTTTACAAGGTAGATGTCGGGCACCTGGTAGGTGCTGTCAGGACGCTGTACGCCTTGTTTATAATCATTGATCAAGACAACGCGCTTTCCTTTTATTCCCTTTCCTTTGCCCGTAATCGAAAAATCTATACCCAGACTAGATTTGCTTAGGTAAAATTTATTGTTATGATCCTTGTTGAATGCTAGCTCGATGTCAAGATCGCGCACAAAGTTTAAATTGATGTCGTCGGCAACCGTCATAGCAGCGCGTTGTACGGCATAGTTTCCATCCAAAGTAATGTAGAGCTTACCCGTAAATAGCATGTCGCTTTTATTGCGAGGAAAGAAGCTCAGTTCCACTAAATTCGGCTGCGCTGTTTTGATCGTATCGGTAATATAGAAGCGATAAAAGGTAGGTGCAGTATTTGCGATCGGACTCAAAAACTGATTCGTCAAGATCTCAATATTGTTATCGTAGATTTCGACTTCATCATATAAGCGATTGAAATACTTGCTCAAACCATCGTTGTCTACAAATTTTGGATCAAACTGTGCCTTCTTCTCGGCCATTACGTATTGCTTTTTCGCATTGGGGTCTTTCCGGTAATATACCTTCGAGAATTTCTCCTCCATATATGCTGGCAAAACATAGTTGCCATTTACGTTAGCCGTATCATCCTCCTGAAATAGGAATTGATACTTCTTGAAGACCTTCTTGTTTTTGAATTTTGAGTCCAAATTACTCAGACCCAAACTTATCTTCTCGTACTGGTTGAATTCAGCAAAAGACTGACCAGTCAATCTGTTTTGATCACGATGCTCTACAACTTTGCGGATCAATTCAACCGCAGGATTGTTTTTGTTCGAATATTTTCCTCTTCTAGGGCGCTTAATCACGACCTCTTCGATTTTATTAGCAGGGAATAAGAATATCTTAGCATTGCCGGCATTATCCGTCGTTACCACAAATTCTTCCGTATCGAATCCTACGGAACTAATGCGTAATTTATTTAAGTTGCTCGGAAGGGTAAGCGTAAAAGTACCGTTAGCAGTAGATGATGCGCCCGACTCTTTGCTGGTTCCGATAATGCTAATCGATGCATAGGGAATTGCTTCGTATGTCTCCGCGTTCATCACTCTGCCTTTTACAGTGATGGTCTGCTGTCCCCATGCAGCCGAAATTCCAAAGAGTGTAAACAGGACGAATAGGAGGCCGTGTATATGTGATTTCATAATGCTTACTTTTTGACTTTTGTATCCTTTTGTTCAAAAAGTTATGCAAATAACAGCTTTATTCTTTAGATAAAAAAGAGGCATTTCTTCGATTTGACGATTTTATGATAATTCCGGTCAAAAATTCCATGTTATGACACACAAATTGCCTTGTCAGTTAACCACTACACGTATTTTATCCGTTTGAGTAAACCTATTTTGTCTGATTTAAAAAATATTCAAATGCTAAAGGTTAATTCTTTCTTTAGCTAAAAATGTGAGACAATTTTTTTAAGTTATAATAACTTGAAATACAGTGTTTTAAAATTGTGTATTTCATACAATATGCTAAATTTTCTTTTTTAGTTGCTAAAAATATATCTAGCTTTGTCGCAAAATAAAGCCTATATAATGACAAACGTAATCAGTATTCAATTAGAGGCTCTTGGCATTCGACCAGAAGAGCCAATCTATGTCCAGTTACCGGTTCCCGAATTAGTGGAACACGCTGTAAAACAAAATCAAGGAACTCTTACGGATAGTGGTGCATTAAGTTTCGCCACCGGAAAATTTACGGGGCGCTCACCAGAGTCCCGTTTTATCGTTAAAGACGAGTTTACTTTCGACCAAGTTAATTGGGGAAAAGTAAATAAAGGGATGACTGTGGAGCTTTTCGATCAGCTTCATGATCGCGTTAGCCGCTATTTGTCCAAAATTCCGTTGTATATCCGCTCGGTACAAGCTTGTAACCATCAGGTTTATGCACAACAGGTTCTTGTGGTTTGTGAACGTCCTGTTCAAAGCCATTTTGTTGACAATATGTTTATCGAAACAGATATTCAGAAGCAAGAACGCATAGATTGGTCGGTTTTAGTGGCTTCAGATTTACAATTGGAGGATTATGAAGAGCTTGGCTTGCCAACATCACACTGCGTTGCAGTGGATTTAACACGCCAGCTAATCCTGATTATCGGTACGGCCTATACAGGCGAGATTAAAAAAGGAGTGTTCAGTGCTTTAAATTACTTATTGCCGCTGAAACACAATGTGCTTACTATGCACTGCTCTGCAAACGTTGGTAAGGACAATGACACCGCTCTATTCTTTGGCTTGTCAGGTACAGGAAAAACAACGCTTTCTTCAGATGAAGGACGCTATTTAATCGGCGATGATGAGCATGGCTGGGCGGATAACGAAATCTTCAACTTCGAAGGTGGCTGTTATGCAAAAGGTATTGGCTTGACGCATCAGCATGAGCCACAAATCTTCAACGCGATCAAGTTTGGCGCATTGATTGAAAATGCGAAGTTCAAACCGGGTACTCGCGAGATTGATTATAACGATATCAGCATCACCGAGAATTTACGCGTTTCTTATCCTTTGGAATTTATCGAGAATACGAGCGACAAGAGCTGCTGCAACGCACCAAAGCATATTTTCTTCTTAAGTGCTGACGCATTTGGCGTTTTGCCTCCAATTTCAAAGTTGACGCCAGAGCAGGCGATGTTCTACTTCATCAACGGATATACTGCGAAAGTGGCAGGTACCGAGATGGGCGTAAAGACGCCGACGGCGACTTTCTCAGCATGTTTTGGAGCAGCTTTTTTACCGCTACATCCGATGCGTTATGCAGAAATGTTGAAGCAACGATTAGAAAATCACCAAGATATTCAAGTTTGGTTGGTAAACACCGGTTGGGTAGCAGGGCCATATGGAGTTGGGCGTAGAATCCAATTGGCTTATACCCGTCAGTTAATCCGCAGCGCGATGGAAAATGTCATCGGCGAGGCTGGTTATGAGGTGCATCCAATCTTCGATCTTCAAATGCCTAGAGAATGTCCGGGCGTACCATCGGAGCTTTTAAATCCGAAACGTGTATGGGCAAATCAAGAAGGCTATGTCGAAATGGCTGAGAAGCTAAAGGGCATGTTTGAAGAAAACTATGTACAGTATGTCAAATTAGAGGAAGCTTAATCGAAAAAAGCGGATAGAATAATGAGTATACAAACATTAGAACAGTTTATTATTGAGCAGCAAGCTCAATTTCCAACCGCAAAAGGTGAATTTACCCGTTTGTTGCAGGCAATTTCCCTGGCGGCAAAGATTGTTCATCGCGAAGTGAATAAGGCTGGATTGGCCGATATTCTTGGGAAACAAGGCAATTGCAATGTGCAAGGCGAGGAGCAACAGAAGCTTGATGTTTTTGCTGACAACCATTTTATGGATGCACTTAAACGTGGTGGCGAATGTTGTTATCTTGCTTCAGAAGAGCATGAGGATGGTATCGACTTAACACAGACGAAGCGTTATCGTGTAGGGAAATACATGGTCTACTTCGACCCATTGGATGGTTCTTCCAACATTGACTCAAATGTCTCTGTAGGTACGATCTTCTCCATCTACAAGCGCAAAAGCGCTGAAGGAGAGATGCAGGCGCAAGACTTCGCCCAGACCGGCCGCGAGCAGGTTGCTGCTGGCTATGTCATTTATGGCTCGTCGACCGTATTGGTTTATACCACTGGAAAAGGAGTGGATGGCTTTACATTAGATCCGTCTATTGGTGAGTTCTGCCTGTCACATCCTGGTCTAACCATTCCTAAAGACGGACGTGTATACTCAGTAAACGAGAGTAATTACAATCAGTTCTCTTCCGCAATTAAGCATTACTTACAATATTGCAAGGAAATAGATCCAAAGACAAATAGACCGTTTTCATCGCGCTATATCGGTTCTTTGGTAGCCGATTTCCATCGCAACATGATACAGGGCGGGATATTCCTATATCCAAGCACCGTACAATATCCAAACGGAAAACTACGCTTAATGTACGAATGTAATCCTTTAGCCTTCATCGCCGAACAAGCAGGAGGAAAGGCTTCTACGGGCGTGTCGCCTATTATGGATATTGAGCCTAAAGAACTGCACCAAAGAACAGCACTGATCATCGGTAGCGAAAAGATGGTTGAAATGGTAGAAAGGTATATCCACCAATTTGCAGACGCGGAGCCCAGTTTGGTATAGTGTTTTTTAGTACTTAGTAGTTAGTAATTAGACCTATGTCGTCATTTCCAGTTTCTCAACTGGAAATGACGACATAGGTCTATTTTTTTTTGTGCTAATTAGAGAAATGGTTGAGAGTAGGGTAGCGGGCTGTTTTCTTGCTTTAGAAGGAGTGAGGGTAAAGTAGTAGTGTTTTCTTGAAGAGTAAGTGTTGTTGTGAACGATGAGTGTTATTGTGACAGATAAGTGTTGTTGTGAAGGATGAGTGTTGTCTTGAACCAGGAAAGGAAGGATGCAAGGATTAACAGGATCCTGAATATCCTTGTATCCTTCCTTTCTTGGTTCAAAGAAAAGTTTCCCATTCTTATTTGAAACTACAATCAAATGTCTAGCTCTAATATCGGATGTCTTATATCTAATCTTAAAAGAAGTATTTAAGGATAGACACACAGGTCTAATATCTAAAATCTATTTCCAGCCTTAGGTCTTAATACTAACTACTAAATACTAACTACTATAATTATATTTGGATATGAAAAACCTACTCACATTCCTTAGCTTGCTAGTCGTGCAGGGCGTCTATGCTCAGCAAAACATATCTTCTTTCTTTTCAGGAACATGGAAAGTTGAAGGGAAAGAATTGTATGAACATTGGGATAGGCTTTCCGATCATCATCTGAAAGGTTTCTCTTACAGATTTTCAGCGGGCCAGGGGAACTCAACAATTGAATATCTCGACGTAAAAGATGCGAATGGAAAGCTCGTCTTAGAGGCAACTGTCTTGGGACAGAATGAGGGAAAAGCCATTCAATTTGAGGGTAGTAGCGGTAAAGATTATTATGTTTTCTTAAACCCAGAGCATGACTTTCCTAAGAAGATTTTATACAAGAAAATTAGCGCGGATACGATGCATGTCGCAGTTGGAGCAGGAGAGAAGGAGCACAGTTTTAAGATGATTCGTCAAGTAAGTACTAGCAATCCGGTTTCAACTGCTGCTGTAGATACAACGTACGATGAAGCTTTAGCACAGAAATTAAAAGCTGATGAGCGAGGAATGAAGTCCTATTTCTTTGTGGTTTTGAAGACGGGGACTAATCAAACTAAAGATAAGAACCTAATCAATGAGAGCTTTTCAGGTCACATGGCGAATATTAATCGTCTTGTAAAAGAAGATAAATTAATTGTTGCCGGTCCATTTGGGAAAAACCAGGACAACTACCGTGGATTATTTATATTCCATAATGTTGCTAATGAGTCCGAATTAGAAATCATCTTGAATACAGATCCGGCTATTAAAAACAGTCTATTGGACTTTAGGATTTACCCTTGGTACGGTTCGGCAGCACTACCCATGTATTTGCCTTTTTCAAAGAAAATAAGTCGATAAGGTATTAGTAATTAGTATTTAGTAGTTAGTATTAAGACCTATATCGTCCTAATCAAACATCTAAGATAATATAGACATTAGATAAAGGTCCGTCTGCTCGCGCATCAAAGTCTAATATCTAATGTCTTATATCTAATCTCTACTACTAAATTCCCATTTCTTTCAAGATGAACTGTGCATTATCGATCTTGTCTGCGATCCATAATACATAGCGGATATCAACACCGATAGAGCGGCTATAGCTTTCGTTCCATGCGAAGTCGTTGATGGTGGCATCGTATGCGCGGTCGAAGTTAACTCCGATTAATTCGCCATGTGCATTCATGATTGGCGATCCGGAGTTTCCGCCGGTAGTATCCATATTGTAAAGGATATTGACAGGAACATCATTAATTTCCTTTTTGAAATAGTTGCCGAAGTTTTTGTCTAACCAGTTTTGTTTAATAGCTTGAGGATAAGCGAATTCAGGTGCTCCTGAGTTTCCTTTTTCAATTAATCCACGTACTGTAGTGAAAGGCTCCATGTAAGTTGCATCAACCGGGCTGTATCCTTTGATATTTCCGAAAGTTAAGCGAAGTGTAGAGTTCGCGTCCGGAATAAAGTTCTTCGATTGGAATTGCTCCTTAACAGCTACGTAGTCCGCCATCAGTTTATTCAGATTTCCTTCACGACGTTTTTGCTCATCGCGGAAAGGTGCAGTCTCTTTGTAAAGTTCATCTTGAAACTTTAACAAGTCGTCATTGTACGCCATTAGGGTGGAAGCATTTTTCAATACCGTGCTTACAAACTTATCCATGTCGTTCATTGCAGACTTGTCTAAAGCCGATTGAATATAGTTTGCAGCATCCTGTTGCGATTTAAAGTTTTTTGCTTGTACAGAAGCAATACGGTTTGCACCGTTTAATTGGTAGGCTTGCTCAAACATATGGCCACCAATCGTTTTATCGACTGCTAAGTTGTAGCCTTCGTATAACGGAGTTAACTGTTTCTTAAATTGATCAATGTTGACTTTGAACAATTCTTCGCGTTTTGCCGTTGAAAGCTCTTTTCCTAACGCCTCTTTAAATGAGTTCACTAAGCTAGACACTTGAAGTAAACGGATTCCCGAATAGATATTGTTATACCATAGTTCTTTTTCTGCATCAGCAAATACCACATCGTAGTGTTTGTCGATATCCGCCATCAGCGTACCGTATTTCTGTTTTAACTCGGGTTTGCTGTTGATGAAATCTAATAATGCTTTATCTTCCGCTTCTTTGGTATTGATCAGGTCGATGTTTCTTAGACCTTTCAATTTGCCGCGGTAGTTTTTCATCACGTTCGCATTGCGTTTAATACGTGTTGCCAGCGCAAGTTCAGTCGCTTTATCATCTTTACCAGCTAGAAGCATCTGTTGATTCTGGAAATCGTAGAGTTCTGAAGTATAAGGTAATAAGAACTTCTGTTGGTATTCAATATATTGGGCAGGACGATGACGGAACGTACGTCCTGGATAGCCTAGGATGAACACAAAGTCGTTTTCATTTACTCCCTTAGGATTTACTTTTAAGTGTTTCTTTGGCGTGTAAGGAACATTGTCTTTTGAGTACTTGGCAGATTTACCATCCGGAGCAACATAGGCTCTTAGGAATGAGAAATCGCCTGTATGTCTTGGCCATACCCAGTTATCCGTTTCGCCACCGAACTCACCGATGTCCTGACGTGGGATATAAACTAAGCGAACATCTTCAATAGTCTTGTATTTGAATAGCACATAGCTTTTCCCGATGAACATTTCAGAAACTTCAGCTTTGATCGTAGGATCAGCAGCTTCTGCAGCTTTCGCGAGTTCCACTCGCTTCTTATTGATTAAATCAATACGCTGAATAGGATCAGTAATATTAGCGACAGCATCAAGAACTTGTTTCGATACATCTTCGTAAGAGTCTGTAATACGAATAGTTAATCCTTTTGCTTCGATTTCTTGCTCGTGCGAATTTGCGACAAAGCCATTCTGTAGATAGTTGTGCTCTGGTGTAGATGCTAATTGAACGGCGGAGAATGCACAGTGATGGTTGGTAATGATCAATCCGGTTCTCGAGACGAAAGATCCCGTACAGCCACTAACCTGCACAAGAGCGTCTACTAAACCAATTTGTCCAGGATTGTAGATATCTTTTTCACTAATCTTAAGACCCGCTTTTTTCAATCCGGCACGGCTTAATTCACTTAGGGGGAACATTCCTTCATCAGGAATGGTTGCCGAGAAGTTGAATGTTCCAAGCGCTAGCGCCGAGAGCAAGACTCCCGTCTTTAACATATTCATCATAATCATTGTATTTGTTTCAGCCCAAAAATACAAAATGTTTTTGGGAGGGTTGAATCCTTTTAGGTATCTGCGAAAGTGTTTCTATATTTGCATATAATATGAGACAGCGCTTGCTAAAAAGACTAGAGTATATTAATCAATGGCGGATGAAGAAGATTTCCAATCGGAACTTCTTGGTAGTGTTAGCTTTTGTGGTGGGTATAGTCGGCGGATTAGCAGCCGCTTTGCTAAAAGGAATGACTCATTTTATCGCATCATCCCTTCAGGACGATGTGGAATGGCATTATAAATATTCGCTTTATCTTGTATTCCCATTAATAGGTATCTTTCTAAGTGTAGTCTTTGTGCGGAAGTTCTTACGAGGCAAGAAACTGGAGCACGGAATTACTCCGATTATCTATTCAATCTCGCGTAAATCAAGCCGTATTGATTTTCATAACATCTACTCGCAGATCGTCACGAGTGCTTTGACCGTCGGCTTTGGAGGATCGTCAGGATTGGAGGCACCGATTGCTTACTCCGGGTCGGCAATAGGATCCAATATAGGACGCTTTTTTGGCTTGAGTTACAAGGAGATTACGATGTTGCTGGCCTGTGGTGCTGCAGCAGGTATTTCCGGAGCATTCAACAGTCCGGTGGCTGGGATGATCTTCGCAATCGAGATTCTCCTTCCGGAATTCTCAATCCCGGCATTTATTCCTTTGTTGATCTCTGCAGCCTTAGCGTCGGTTATTTCTAAACTGTTATATAGTGAGCCATTATTCCATACGGCAACCACAGGGTGGGAAGTAGATGCACTGTTCTTCTATTTACTCTTGGCGGTGATCATCGGGATTTATACGGTTTATTTTTCTAAAATATCACAATGGGTAAAAGACTGGTTTGCCAGTATTAAGAACCCATACAATAAAGTATGGGTCAGCGGTGTATCATTAGGGATATTGATCTTTATCTTCCCGGCGCTCTATGGCGAGGGATATATCACCATACAGCAAATATTAGATGGGCGCTTTGATTCCATAGTCAAGAATAGCTTGTTTGCGGATTATAAAGATATGGCATGGGTGGTTATCTGTTATACCATCTTGACATTGTTTGCCAAGTCTATTGCTTCCTTGTTTACTATTAATGGTGGTGGTAATGGTGGGGTCTTTGGACCTAGTCTTGTGATGGGCGGATTAATAGGCTTCGCCTTCGCATTCGGAATGAATCAGCTTGGCGTTGTGCAATTGAACGTCCCTAACTTCGTAATGGCAGGTATGGCAGGCGCCCTCGCAGGTGTTATGCATGCTCCATTAACGGGTATTTTCCTTATTGCAGAAATTACCGGTGGATATACGCTCATGGTACCCCTAATGCTGGTCGCTTCTATATCCTACTTTATTAACAGAGCAGTGATGAAGCATTCGATTTATACGAAGGTATTAGCGGAATCGGGCGACTTACTATCTTATGAAGATAAAGATCGTACGGTACTCAGCATGATGAAATTGCGATATGTGCTAGAAACCAACTTTGTTGTATTGAAGCCGGAAGAAACACCTGTAGATCGGCAATCTGACATCATCCATTCTAAACGTAATATTTTTCCTATCGTTGATGACGGCGGAAAGCTCTTAGGTATTATTTATAGCGAGCGACTCTTCTCCATCCTTTTGGCGGAGCAGGAGGGTAAGGATAAGAACTTCGCTGTCTTAGCACAGAAACCACACGATATAATCTTGGAGAACGAGAATATGGAAGTGGTAATGACGAAGATGAATCGCGACGACGTCTGGATACTTCCCGTAGTCAATAAAGATGGTCAATATCTAGGCTTTGTATCCAAATCTTCCGTATTCAATAAATACCGCGGGCTGTTAGTTCGTCAAGGAATGTACTTGGAGTAATATAATAAACCTACAATCTTCACGCTAACTCAACAACGCAGATCTAATCTTATTCAAATCTTTGCTAAAAGATTCCTGTCAAATGATATGCATCGTCTTCTGCGCTGTACAAACTTGTGTTCAACCCACTTTCTGATCAAGGGAAAATACAATTTCAAAAAATAATCTTCTTTTTTCCAACGATTTAACGCTATCGTTTGTCTTGGATATTAGATGCATTGAAAACCAATGTTTTAACATAAGTAGCTTCCAAAATTCTCAATTTCTTAACTATAAAATAATATGTTAACAAATGTTAAACGGTACAATAATTGTTAAATAGTACGTTAATAAGAGGGAAGTGTAATAAAAATATTACGAAGGAAGAATTAAACATATACAATTACTGTGAAGAAACTAAATTTATCATTTTTAAAAGGAACGCTCGTATTGTTCAGTTCATTAAGTATCTTATCAAGCTGTTCAGAAAGCAAATCAAAAGAAAAAGAATCCAACAAAGCATTGGCATTACCAGTTTACACCGTAACGCGTGATAATGCCGTTACTGTGAAAGACTATTTAGGTACTATCGAAGGTAAAGTGAATGTCGATGTACGTCCGCAGGTGGAAGGGCTCTTACAAGAAATCTATGTCGACGAAGGTGCTTTTGTACAAAAAGGACAGAAGCTATTTAAAATAGACCCATCTTTCTACCAAGAGGATTTGAATAACTCGGTTGCTAGCCAACAGGTAGCCCGTGCGAAACTAAAGAATGCACAGTTGGAAGTAGATCGTTTAAAGCCATTGGTGGACAACGAGGTTATCTCAGAAGTTCGTTTATCATCGGCACAGGCGGATTACCAAGTAGCTAAAGCAACTTTAGATCAAGCAAACGCAGAAGTTCGCTCGGCACAATTGTCGAAAAACTTTACCATCGTTACAGCACCAGTAAGCGGATACATCGGGCGTATTCCGAAACGTATCGGTAACTTAGTATCTAAAGGCGATAAAGAGCCTTTAACCTACCTATCCGATGTTCAAGAAGTCTACGTTTATTTTGCTATGAACGAATCCGATTTCCTATACTTCTCGAAGGCTCAAGCGAAAAAGGATAGCGTCGAAGGCCGCAAATATGATAAACTCAAAAAACTAACTTTCCCGGATGTTACGCTAGTTTTAGCCGACGGAGAGGACTATAAATACAAAGGTACCGTGGATGCGGTAAATGGGCAAGTCGACCGTATGACCGGTGCCATCTCATTGCGTGCATCTTTTGCGAACCCAGATAATATCTTGCGTTCAGGAAGTACAGGGACCTTGAAAATCTCAGAAGTCAAGGACCATGTCATTCAAATCCCACAGGTCGCAACCAGCGAACTGCAGGATAAAACCTTTGTTTTTGTTGTCGATAAAAACAATACAGCTCAGCGTCGCAACATTAAAATTGCCGGCAAGAGTAAAGCAAACTACATTGTATCTGAGGGATTACAGGAAGGAGATCGCGTAATCTTAAGTGGTTTTGATAAACTAACTGACGGATCTGCTATTATCCCAATTGATCAAAAGAAATAAGAATACTCAAGACTTATATAAGCTATTTCAACTGCTCGCCAGAGCGGTAGGATAGCATCGTCTATCTAAATATTTTATATGCTAAAGACATTCGTAAATCGACCCGTCCTTGCAACGGTTGTATCTATCATATTAGTTATCCTCGGATTAGTAGGGATGAAGTTGCTTCCGGTAACTCGTTTCCCCGAAATTGCACCGCCCTCGGTAGTGGTATCCCTAAGTTATCCGGGTGCAACGGCCGAAACGGTGGCCAAGAGTGTGCTCTTACCTATCGAAGAAGCCATCAACGGGGTAGAGAACATGACTTATATACGCTCTACAGCCTCGAACTCCGGTTCAGGTAATGTGACGGTGTATTTCAAAACGGGAACCAACCCCGATGTAGCCTCAGTAAACGTCCAAACGCGTATTTCAAAGGCAATCAGTTCTATTCCCGCCGAAGTAAATGAGGCCGGTATTACCACGATGCCTAGGCAGAGTGGGGTTATCATGACCATTAACCTATTCTCCGATCATCGGGATAGTATCTACGACGAGACCTTCTTGCAGGCCTATGCGCAGATTAATTTAATGCGACCCTTGCTACGTGTAGACGGCGTCGCTCAAGTGTCCCGCCTGGGGGCGCGTGACTATGCCATGCGCTTATGGTTGAACCCGGAGAAGCTTGCGCTCTATAACTTAGTGCCAAAAGATGTAACGGATGCCATTAAAGATCAAAACTTTGAGATCGCTCCAGGTAAGTTCGGTGAAACTTCGGAGGAGGCGTTCGAAACGGTAATTAAACATAAAGGACGATTTACACAACCCGAAGAATTCCAGAATGTCGTTATCAAAACCAATAAAGATGGTTCGGTACTCTATCTAAAAGACGTTGCCCGTGTGGAGTTTGGCGCGACCAACCTAAACTCGGACAATAAAGTCGATGGCCATCCGGGATTAACATTGAACTTAACACAGACTAGTGGATCCAATGCCCACGATATTGACGTGGAAGTACGGAAAGTTCTCGAAGAACAAGCAAAAACATTCCCTAAGGGTATCAATTACGAGATTACCTATTCGGTGCGCGACCAGATTGATGAGTCCATCTCTCAGGTGAAGCACACGCTATTCGAAGCATTTATCCTCGTATTTATTATAGTATTTATCTTCTTGCAAGATTTCCGTTCGACCTTAATTCCGGCGATCGCTATCCCGGTTTCCTTGGTCGGTACATTCTTCTTCTTGAGTCTTTTCGGGTTCTCATTGAATGTATTAACGATGTTTGCCTTGGTGCTCGCGATTGGTATTGTGGTCGATGATGCCATTGTCGTCGTCGAGGCCATCCACCAGAAGATGCACCATACCGGCTTAAAGGCGAAGGCAGCGACCTTATCCACGATGTCGGAAATCACATCAGCAATTCTATCCATTACGATGGTCATGGCGGCGGTATTCTTGCCCGTAGGTTTTATGGAAGGACCGGCAGGTATTTTCTATCGTCAGTTCGCCTACACCTTGGCAACCGCTATCTTAATCTCAGCATTGAACGCCCTGACCCTAAGTCCGGCCTTATGTGCTTTGCTTTTGAAGCCCGCGCAAGATGAGTTAGAGGAAGAGAAGGATAAAAACAAATTTGAAAAATATAAGGGCCGTTTCTTTAAGGCGTTCAATACAGCATTTGACAATTTCACGAACAAATACATTGTTGGTGTCCAGTACCTGATCAAAAAGAAGCATGTCGCTTGGGCAGGATTAGCTTTAATCACCGCGATTGGCGTATTTGCTATGTATAAGTCGCCAAAAGCCTTTATTCCTACAGAAGACGACGGTTTTATCACCTACAACTTGGCGATGCCTCCAGGGGCTTCATTAGCCCGTACAACGGAAGTGTTAAGAATGGCGGATAGCATTTTGAAGAAGCATGAAGACATCGCCGGGATGACCACCGTATCCGGATACAATGCATTAGATGCTAGTTCCAGTCCAGCCTTTGCTGCAGGATACATCAACTTGGTTCCTCATGCCGAGCGTAAGAAGATCAAAAATATTACAGCCTTTATGGATACCATCCGTCAGGATTTATCCCAATTGCACGAGGCCAAGTTTACTGTATTCCCACGCCCTACAGTACAAGGTTTCGGAGACTTTGCCGGAATCGAGATGGTATTGCAGGATCGATTAGGCGGAGATATACGTGACTTTAACGTTGTTGCCGACACCTTTATCAGCGAGCTGAATCAGCTACCTGAAGTAGGGAATGCTTATACCTCGTTCAAATCAAACTTCCCGCAATATGAAGTAAATATCGACGTGGTCAAAGCTAAAGCATTGGGTGTTAGTATCAACAGCCTGATGTCTACCATTCGTTCGTATTTCGCGAGGGTGCAAGCATCCGACTTCAGTCGCTTCGGTAGGCAATATCGCGTCTATGTACAGTCAGACTTTGATTTCCGTAAAGATCCCGAGTCCTTCAATTCAATTTTCGTACGTAACGATCAGGGCAAGATGGTGCCCATCAACACGATCCTGACGCTGGAGAAGATCGTAGGGCCGGAGACTATCACACGATACAACTTGTATAATGCCATCACCGTAAATGCAGAACCTGCTGAAGGCTACAGTACCGGGGATGCGATGGTAGCCATTGAAAAGTATGCGGAAGAAAAGCTACCTGGAAACTACGGTTACGAGTGGACAGGGATGAGTTTTGAGGAGAGCCAATCCGGCTCCCAGACCGTTCTCATCTTTGCCTTGAGTATTCTATTCGTTTATTTCCTATTGGCAGCGCAGTATGAGAGCTATATATTACCATGGGCGGTATTACTTTCCGTACCGGTTGGATTAATTGGCGTATATGGAACGATTGCGATCGTAGGATTACAAAATAATATTTATGTACAAGTTGGTTTGATCATGTTGATTGGTCTCTTGGCGAAGAATGCCATCCTTATTGTGGAGTTTGCCGTTCAAGAGCGGCAGAAAGGATTAAGCATTGTCGATGCGGCTATCAACGGTGCAAAATTGCGTCTACGCCCCATCTTAATGACCTCACTAGCCTTTGTGGCAGGTTTGGTTCCATTAATGTGGACGGTAGGACCATCAGCCATTGGTAACCATTCCATCAGTTTCAGTGCTGCAGGAGGGATGCTATTCGGAGTAACGTTCGGTATTTTTATTATACCGATGCTATTTGTTGTGTTCAAATCGCTGGACGAGCTAGTACGTAGTAAAATAAAAACAGAGGAAGAATAATGAAGAAGATATCAATAACAAAACTAAGCTTAGCTTGCTTATTTGCTGCTGTAGTCTTTATACAAAGCTGTAAAGTAGGACAGAAGTATAGCCAGCCTGAGCTCAATTTGCCCGAGAATTATCGCGGAGATACATTAGCCTATTTTGGCGATACAACCAGCATCAGCAAAACAACCTGGAAGCAGTTCTTCCATGATCCCACTTTGAAGGACCTGATCGACTCTGCCTTGAGCAATAACTTCGATATGAAAACTGCGCTATTGAATATCGAAATTGCCAACAAGGATCTGCGCCGAAACAAACTGGATTATTTACCACAGGTGGATATGACGATTGCAAGCGCGAACAAACAATGGCGCTCGAAAGAGTTCGGATCAGGTCCATCAACAAAATGGTATGAGCGACATGGAACGAAGGCTTCGGAGAATATGTTTACCTACTTATCGCAGTTCGGAACCGAGATCGGTTTCAATTGGGAAATCGATATCTGGGGAAAGATTGCGAATTCCAAAGATCAGTTGCTAGCGCAATACCTGAATACGCGCGAAGCGAAAAATGCAATCCAAACACAGATTGTAAGCGATGTGGCCAAAGGCTATTTCAATCTGCTGATGCTTGACGCAAAGATTGAAGTTGCCAAACGTAACGTGCAGTTGAACGACAGTACCCTGCAGATGATCAAGCTACAATATGAAGCAGGTGAAATCACCTCGCTTGCGATACAGCAGACCGAGTCGCAGCGCTTAATCGCAGCCTCTTTGGTGCCTGAATTGGAACGCGAGATCATACTCCAAGAAAATGCGCTACGTGTATTGACGGGGCAAATGCCCGATTCCATCAAACGCGGAACAAGCTTTGAACACCTGTTTGCAGAGAACAAAGATATTTCTCTCGGATCGCCTTTGGAGATTATTCGTAATCGACCGGACATCAGAACGGCAGAATATGATTTGATTGCAGCAAATGCCGCAGCCAACATTCAGCAAGCGATGCGCTATCCATCATTAACCTTAGGCGGTAACTTAGGGGTGAATGCGATGTTACCGAAAAATTGGTTTTCCATTCCGGGCGCATTGTTAGGAGGGATTACCGGCGAATTAACAACACCGATCTTTAAAAATAAAACTCTGAAGACTAACTGGGAAGTCGCAAAAATTGAACGCGAGAAATCAGAGCTTGCCTTACAGCAAACCGTTGTTGAAGCGGTATCTGAAGTTTCCGGTGCGGTAATTACCGTTGACAAACTACGCGAGCAGTTGGAATTTGCACGCCTTCGCGTTGAGAACTCCGCGAAAGCCGTTAGAAATGCCAACCTCCTGTTCCGCAGTGGTTATGCGACCTACTTAGAGGTTATCACGGCACAGGGAAATGCCCTGAACTCCGATCTAGCCCTCGTAGAACTTCGACAGGAACACCTGGAATCCTATGTTGATCTTTATCGCGCACTAGGCGGCGGATGGAGATAATTTTAATGTTAAAATCACGTTTTAACGATAAATAACCACAAAGAATCTTCACAGTATCGGAATCGATACACTTCCTCTATCTTTTCCTCGTTAAATGAGGTGAAGATAACTTGAAAGCAAGCTGTTCTAGAAAGGGCAGCTTCTTTTTTTATTAGATATTAGATTTTAGAGGTGAGATATTAGAGTGTTGTTTTGAACCATGAAAAAAAGGATAAAAGGATAAGCAGGATGTTTTGTCTTTGAACCAAGAAAGGAAGGATAAAAGGATAAGCAGGATCCTGTAAATCCTTTTATCCTTTTTTTCCTGGTTCAAGACGACATTTTCAACTAACGCGACACCATACCCGATCCTCCTCATCCTTACATCCTTTTTTTCCTGGTTCAAAACAAACTTTCCCTTTTTTTCTTGGTTCAAGACACCAGCGTCTAAAATCTATGATCTCACATCTTAGCCAGCCATAGGTCTAAATACTAACTACTAAATACCAACTACTACTCAATCCCCTTTTAAACCCAATTCAAACCCAATGTATAACCCAATCAAAGCCGATTGGAAAGGGCTTTGATATGGGTTTGAATAAGCTAAGAAATTGCTAAGACAGGAACTAGTTTCCTAGCGGAAGTTAGGGCGGCTCGTTAAAGGTGAAAATGACCAGGGAACGGAGGCAAGAATGATGATATAAATAAAGATATAGCGCTTCCAGAGGTACGTGAAAGCCGGCGTTCCGACTTTCTTCTTTACAAGAAAGGTCAGTGTATTCATCAGGACAATTCCTAGGGTCATCATGCTCATATGTTCGAGACCGAAGAAGCGGAGTTGTCGATTTTTAAGGGTCGCTGGCAAGTCATCCCAAAAGGCATTGCTAATGGGGCTAGTCAGATAGAGCATCCAACCGAGTACCAATTGAATGTTATAGAGCATGCAAAATAGTACAAGCCATTGGTAGTGTTTTATTTCGAAGGTTGTTTTGTTGCGGTGATTAATATATATCCAAACAATTTGGATAAGCATGGCGATTAAAACGATCCAACGGTAGTATGAATGATAGAGTAACCAGTGCGAATAATTCATTTAGAACAATAGTCTGAGAAAAAAGCAAGAAATAGCCAACTGAAAACGATCAAATAATAACAGTGGAGTAACTCCTGATTTGGCTTGTCGTTTTCGGATAGCAAAACACAAAGGTAAAACAAAGTTTCGTTACCAACTTATTAGCTACGGCAAAAATACGATGAGTGTATCAGGTCATTTTAATTTGTTGTTTATAAGATATATTGCGATAACGATTTATCGGTGTTGGATAAATATATCCCATTTAAAAAACATAATACATTAAAGTCATGATTGAATTACCTGAAGCAATTACACTGGGACGTCAGCTCAACGATGCACTGTCCGGAAAAACAATAACAGATGTATTCAATTCCAATAGTCCTCATCGATTCACGTTTTTCTATGCTGATCCGTTAGCATACAGCAAATTACTGACAGGTAAAAAAATCCTCTCAGCAATCGGATTTGGTATATTTGTGGATATCGTGTTAGAAGATAATATCCGCATTAGTTTGAATGATGGTATCAATCTTCAATACAGTAGGAATGCGTCCAAGATACCCGCTAAATATCAGCTGTTGATCACTTTTGACGATGAAAGCTTTCTTGCATTTACAGTGGCTATGTATGGCCTAATAGCAGCTTATCAGGGAGCATGCGATAACAAGTATTATACAAAAAGTATAGAAAGCATCTCTCCATTGAGCGATGCTTTTGATATGTTATATTTTGAGCGCCTAATCCAAAAGGAAACGAAAGATATATCGGTCAAAGCGCTATTAGCAACAGAGCAACGTATTCCCGGAATTGGCAACGGCGTCCTGCAGGATATACTTTTCCATGCATCTATTCACCCTAAACGCAAAATTTCAACACTCAGCGATCAGGAAAAGGTAAACCTATTTCAATCGATAAAAACGACACTTCGCGCAATGACTGAGGCTGGCGGACGTGATACCGAAAAAACGATCCATGGCTGGGGTGCTTATGAAACATTGATGTCGAAGAAAACCTATCGCAATCCTTGTCCCAAATGCCAAGGAGAAATAGTTAAAGAAAATTATATGGGCGGGACTGTTTATTACTGCCTCAATTGTCAACCTTTGAAATAAAAAGAAGCTATAATCTAAATGTATAAAAAGCTTGACAAAAAATTGGCATAAAAGTAGGTGAGAATAGCTAATTTAGATTTAGTAATTAAATGAGATTTGTTATGAAAGGGAAGATTTTACCATTAGTTTACACGGCATGCGTATTGTTTTTGGGAATTTGGTCGACGGATGTAAATGCGCAGACTGAAAAACCGAAGGAGATAGACACGTATGCGAAGCCCTATCATCCGGAGGCGGATGCGCAGGCCGATCTTGATAAGTTGATTGTACAGGCTCAAAAGGAGAATAAAAATATTATTGTGCAAGCAGGAGGGAACTGGTGCATTTGGTGCCTTCGATTCAATAATTATATTCAGCAAAATCCTGCTGTCAGCAAATTATTGAAAGATAAGTTTTTGTATTACCATGTAAACTATTCTAAAGAGAATAAAAACGAGGCATTCTTTAAGAAATATGCTCCGGATGGACCAGCATTAGGTTTTCCGTTCTTTATTGTTTTGGGTAAAGATGGAAAAGTATTGAAAGTTCGTGAGAGCGGTAATCTTGAGAAAGATAAGAGCTACGATGAAAAGAAAGTTTTAGCCTTCTTCAATGAATGGGTTAGAAAATAAAATTTAAGCTAAAGGCTTTCCGCTTTGCTGCTTGTAGTAAGCAATTTTATGCTGGAACATTTCAGCCATGCGCGCGCCTTGCCACTTTGCTCTTTCAGCCTTTTCCCCTTCAAACAGTTCATCGACCGTTTTGCTGAAGATCGCAATCCAGGTATCAAAATGCTGTTTCTCTATGGGCATGTGCATATGCGGGGGGAAGGGGCTTCCAAAGTAAGTGTGTTCGTCGAATAACACCGTCTGCCAGAAGCGATACATTTTTTCGAGGTGTTCCGGCCAACGATCTTGTATAATATTATCAAAGATCTTTCCCAGTAGCTCGTTCTCACGAATACGATCATAAAAGGTATTCACAAGTAATTTGACGTCTTCTATATGTTGGATATCTGCTTTCATGGCTGGTTTTTCTATTTATTATAATTCGATATTTTCTATTTTGCCAGGCTTTAGGCGCGGATAAGCACGCTTTCTCCCGCAATCAATCCTGTCGCAAGATCGTGAATCGTGGTGCTTTCCATCATGCTTTTCAGTTCCCGGCGAATGCTGACGAAACGTTCATGCATAGGGCAGGGGTTTTTATGGTTACAGGCCGTTAAGCCTAAGGCGCAGCCGGTAAAGATATTATCTCCGTCCAATGCTTTCACGATATCAGCCACTTTTACCTGCTCAATCTGTTTACCAGTCATTTCAAAACCGCCATAGGGACCTTTGATAGATTGTAGAATATCGTGTTTCGTTAAAGTGCCTAAAACCTTTGCTGTAAAAGCTTCGGGGGTTGCGGTATGTTCGGCTACTTCACCAATCTTCACCCGCTTGCCCTCCATCGATTGCGTTGCAATATAGATGATAGCCTTAATACCGTGTTCAACTGCTTTTGAGAACATAATTTATTGCTTTAATTGTTCTTTTAACAAAGATAAGAGAAAAGCTCCTTATTTAAGACTGTTTTGTCTTAAATAAGGAGCTTTATGATATTCGGGTGAAAATTGACTTTAATACACTAGGTTACCTGCATGAATCAGGTGCTCAATTTTTGGAACTCTCGCGACTGCCTCTGCCGAGCAACTACTATTGACCAATACAAAGTTAGCTTTGTCATTCTGTTTCGGCCACTGTTGTTTTCCTTTGTCGTCGAGCGGCAACATATTGTCAGTCGCCAATCGAAGGCTTCGGGAAAGCATAAATTCATTTCCAAAACCGTATAGCTGGGCCATTAAACTAGCTTTGTCTAATACCGATCCGGTACCATAGATTCCCCAATGGTCAATAACGCTATCGATACCCGTAGCGACATGAACGCCATGCTTATACAGGGTTGGAATCGGCATCACCCTTCCTCCGAAAGGAATGGTTGAAATAATCCCTATTTGTGCCTCAGCAAGCTTTTCCGCGAGTTCCTCTTGCTTGGCAGAGTCGATTGCCGACAGGGCAAAGCAGTGGCTCAAATAGGTTTTGCCCTTGAGACTTGGATTCTCCAAGACCTTTTTGATAAGGTATTCGATGGTAGCCACTCCCGATTGCCCGGATTCGTGCAAGTGTATGTCGATACCTTTGGTATGATCCAATGCGAGTTGTACAGTAAAATCAACGGGCTTCTCAATTGACCCGTCGATCGTATAGGGGTCAAGACCGCCAATAAAGTCAATATCAGTTTGTGCTGCCTCCTTCATGTAAGGAACAGAATCGGTATAATAAAGTCCATGTTGGGGGAAAGCCACGAGTTCCGCTTCAAAACCAGCCTTTTTGTTCTCTAGAGCTAACTGTAAGTTTTTAAGAGATTGCAGTTTGGATGTGGGTTCGATATTGACGTGGCTTCGGGCAAAACTAGATCCTTTAGCTTGTAAAAGTTCAATTAGCTTCTCCGCTCTATAAGTCGATGTTTTCAGCATTTCCGGAAGGATTTCTTGCTCTAATGCAATCATTCCTTTTACCCCGCCTGGGCGGCGCTTAACGATCTTCCAAGGCCCACCGTAGAAGGTTTTGTCCAAGTGTATGTGCATATCCTTGAAGGCAGGTAACATAAGCATGCCTTTGGCATCAAAAGCATCTGCTTGAGGGTCATTCTTTTTGATGCTGGTAATTTTGCCATCAGCAAGCTCAACACAAAACAGATCTGTTTTTGTTCCAACCACTTCATCGCCATCATAGTCAAAGCCTGTCTCAAGACGTACGTTTTTTAACAGTTTCATAGGTTTGCTTTTATTTTCTCTAGATTCTGCTTGCTTAAAACCTGTCAATAGCGATCCTGCGCTTAATCCAGCGATTCCCAATGCGGTGTTTTTAATAAATGTTTTTCTACTTAGATGTTCTTTTTTATCCATTCCACTTTTCCTTTATTCACGATTTTTTCAATAGCAATCCCAAAGATAGCGATTGTTAAAGTTTATCGTATCCTGGGAAATGGGGAGCGACCAAAGCCTTCCATTCGGGATGCTTTTTAATAAATGCAAAGACATAAGGACAATAAGGCAATAATTTCTTGCCTGACTCTTGAATGTATACCAGCGTTTTTTCTACTAATGCTGCTGCCGCACCTGTTCCAGCGAGTTCCTCCGGTGCTTCGGTATGGATCAATGCAACATTGCTGGGGGTTTCTTTGTAGTCTATAAAGGCGATATGGCCATCTACATCTAGCTCAAATCTGCTCTTTTCCTCGTTTTTCACGACAGGGATGGGTTCGAATTGCTCTTTCATATGCTGTGTTATTTTATTTATTAATAGTACCACAAAATCGGAAAGATTTTGTTTATGATTGTTGATGTAAGATAAGAAATCTTTCAGGTTTCAATGAAATTGCAAAAAGTAGGAAAGTTGATGAAGCCTTTAAAAACAAATAGCTTCGCGAAAAAAAAAGAGCCCTATTAATAATAGGGCTCTCGAAATAATTTAGCAGAAGGCAATTGCCTGTTATTCTGCTGTATGATAGAGGTCTTCGAACTCTTTCTTATATTTTTCGAGAATGACCTTTCTCTTCATTTTCAATGTCGGTGTCAGTTCGCCGTCCTCAATTGTAAATTCATTCGTCAGAATAATTGGGCGCTTAATCTGCTCCCAGTTTCCGAAATGCTTATTAGCGAATTGTACTTCCTTATTTATCTTTCTAACAACTTTATCCTGCTTCAAGAACTGATCTTTCGGTAGATCCCGCAGCTCTGGTGCTTCGGATTTACTCCAGTCGATTAAATGAGCATAGTTAGGTACGATGTAGGCCGAAGCGAACTTCTGACCATCGCCGATGACCATCGCTTGTTCGATATAGTTCGACTCTAACAGTTTCTTTTCGATAGGTTGTGGGATGACGTATTTACCGCCGGAAATTTTGAACATTTCCTTTTTGCGATCAATGATCTTTAAGAAACGACCTTCTTCCCAAGTTCCGATATCACCGGTATGCAACCAGCCGTCAATAATCGTTTTATCCGTTTCTTCTTTATTCTTATAATAACCTTGCATGACGTTGGGTCCTTTTACCAGGATTTCGCCGTCTTCGGCTAATTTAATTTCTACATATTTTACCGGAAGGCCCACGGTACCGACACGGGTTCCTTTAATGTAATGGTTTACCGAAATCAGTGGCGATGCTTCGGTCATTCCATAGCCTTCATAAAGTGGGATGCCCGCCGCTAAGAATACGCGCGCAAGTTTCGCCTGCAAGGAAGCACTACCGGACGCTACGGTCATTAACTGACCGCCTAAGGCTTCGTACCATTTATCTAACACCAATTTCTTAGCGAGTTTCAATTTTATATTATACCCAAAACTTCTTTTCTTGGGATCAGGGTCATAATCTTCCGCCACTTTCACCGCCCAATCAAAGATATTACGCTTCATACCGGTCAGCTCAAGACCCGTTTTCATAATCTTTTCATAGACTTTCTCCAGAATTCTAGGAACAGCGGTCATAATATGTGGCTGCACTTCCTTAATGTTCTGTCCTATCTTGTCTAAGGACTCAGCGATATGCGTCGTGATACCGATATAGAGATAGGTGTAGATGACCATCCGCTCATAGGCGTGGCAAGGAGGGAGGAAGGTAAGGGAGCGATGGTAGGCCTGGCAAGGGGTAATTTCTCTCGCGGCTTCCACATTGGCCATGATGTTGTTATGTGTTAGCATCACACCTTTAGGTTTCCCGGTAGTTCCGGATGTGTAAATTAGTGTAGCCAGATCTTCTGGTTTTACGGCATCACGAAGCAAATTCAATTGCTCGTCAGGTATCTTTTCACCCAAGGTCTTCAGCTCGTCCCAATGCCTAACATTTTCCTGTTTATCCATCGCAAATACGAATTTTAACGTATAGATGGAGTCTTTTAAAGAAAGAATACGGTTATAAAGGGATTTATTGCTGACGATACATAGTTTGATTTCCGCATCGTTGAAGATAAATTGATAGTCCGCATCAGTGATATTCGGATATATAGCTACCGTTACGGCTCCAATTTGCTGAATTGCAAAATCTACAATATGCCATTCTACACTGCTATCGGCTATTAGACCTACTTTTTCGCCAGGCTTGACACCTAATTCAATAAGGCCTTTAGAAATTGCATTTACTTCCGTTAAAAATTGTTCGGTTTTTATTGGTTTCCACTCACCTTCTTTTTTATGCGAGAAAATATCAAGGTTAGGGAATAGTTCGACCTGTCTAAACGCTAGATCGAACAGTCTAAGTTTTTCATCCATTTCAAATCAAATTACCAGTCGTTTTTAGGGACTGACTTCCTCCTCATTTAAACATTGTCTATGAGTAGAAGTTTGCAAAAATAAAAAAATGTTGCTTTATAAAGGGTTGTAATTTATGAAATTGTTAAGTTTTTCATTGAAACCCAAGGACAGGGAATGTTAAGCGATATTTAACTGTTCTATCTTTACACCAATTAATATTCTTTGTGATTAATAATTAAAATAATTATGTTTGTTAAAACGGTTGTAAATGAATCATTATGATAATCCGGTAGTTGCTCAGCTACCTAAGCATTTGTTAAAATACATTGTTCCGCAAGACTACTCCCGATATACAGCAATTGATCAAGCAGTATGGCGCTATGTTATGCGGCAGAACTATGCCTATTTGCGCAAAATAGCCTACTACCCATACATTCCAGGGTTGACGAAAGCTGGCCTTAGTATCGAGGAGGTTCCGAACCTACAGTCGATGAACGATGCTTTGAAAAAAATAGGCTGGGGTGCAGTTACGGTTGATGGATTTATTCCGCCTTCGGCATTTATGGAGTTTCAAGCATACCGCGTTCTGGTCATTGCGGCAGACATCCGAAGTATAGATCATATTTCATATACGCCGGCACCGGACATTATTCATGAGTCTTCCGGGCATGCTCCGATTATTGGTGAACCTGAATATGCTGATTATTTGCAGTATTTTGGATCTGTCGGCACCAAAGCTTTAAGCTCGGGGAAAGATATGGAACTTTATGAAGCGATCCGGGAGCTCTCGATCGTGAAAGAAAAGGAAGGTGCGTCGCAAGAGGAAATCGATGCGGCGGAATCTAAGTTTGAGGCTATCTCCAAGAACATGGGTGAGCCGTCGGAAATGGCTATATTGAGTCGCTTACACTGGTGGACAGTGGAGTACGGCCTGATAGGTACGTTAGAAGACCCTAAAATATATGGTGCAGGATTGCTTTCTTCAATCGGTGAAAGCGCGAATTGCATGCGTCCGGAGGTCAGCAAGCTACCTTTTACGCTAGATGCGATAAAATATGCATATGATATCACGCAGCCGCAGCCCCAATTATTTGTGACAGCAGATTTCCATCAGGTTTACGACGTATTGGATGAGTTCGCGAATCAAATGGCTTTCCGCGTTGGCGGGAAGGCGAGTATGGACAAGGCGATTGATAGTCGGACGGTATGTACTGCGGTATATAGTTCGGGATTGCAGGTTTCGGGTGTATTCGTAGATTTCGCAGATAGCGAAGAGCTGATCGGCATCAAGACGAACAGCCCTACCTCGCTTGCATTTGAAGACAAGCAGCTCGATGGGCATGGGAAAAACTATCATAAAGATGGTTTCAGCTCGCCTGTAGGCTTACTAAAAGGCATTTCTCAGCCTTTAGAAGTTTTTTCAACGCAACAGTTGAGCGAACTGGGAATTGTCCAGGGAAAGCCTGCTGAGCTACATTTCGAATCAGGATTAGCAGTACGCGGCGTTGTTGATGGGCTGACCTATCGCAACGAGCGTTTATTGATGATTTCATTCAGCGACTGCACAGTAAATGATGCATCTGGGAAAGTATATTTTCAACCCGAATGGGGAACCTACGATATGGCGGTCGGTCATAAAATAGTATCTGTTTTTGCAGGCGCCGCAGATAAGGATGCCTATGAAGGAGCAGGAGGCGGTACAGGCGAGCCTATCGCTGCAGGCGTTTACTCGGATCGCGTTCTAGCTTTACAACAAGTATATCAAGCTATCCGCGCTGTGCGAACCGAAAAGGGTAATGTGGACAGTTTAGTTAATAAATTAAGAGGTTTAGATGCGAATTTTTCGGATACCTGGTTAGCGGCTTTGGAAATTTTAGAAATCGCATTGGATCAGGAGAAGCAAGACCTAGCGATCGATGCAGAGGGCTATTTAAGGATGATGAAAACAAAACATCCTGAATTAGATAAACTTATTCAGGATGGTATTCGTTTGGCGAAAGACAGGAATATCAGTCTGACGCTAAGCCAGTAATAAGACCTGCCAGGCGAAGTCTATTTCGTCTTGGTCAAGAAGTTGGGCTGCATATCGATGCAGCTCATTTGTTAATTGAGTCTTATCATTCTGCCACATAGTAAGCAATTGCTGCACGTGTGCGTCATTTTTTGCTAGATCACTTTCCTCGGGAAGCGCTTCTATATTTGCCAATAGCCCCAATTGATTTCCTGTTAAGATACTGGACAAGCGGATATGCTCGGGTAATTGATCCACACCAATTCCTAACTTTCTTAATGGTTTTGGGACTTCGAATAGGTTTTCTTCCGTTATTCGACAATACCAGTCTCCACCTAAACGTGCAACAAGATCTAAGTCTGCTTGATTGACTTGATCGTGCTCATTAAGAAGATGACTCTTCACATGCATACAAACGACTTCTGCAATAACTAAGTTACCAGCCCCACCATCCTCTGAGAGCGGAATAACTTGGCGTACCTTGCACTCTAACTGTATTGGAGATTCCGCGACACGCGGTGGTTTAACATGTTGTGATGGGACAGGGGTAAGCCCTGATTTATCAAACTCATTGACTCCTTTAGCATATTCCGTGCTGGCGAGGGACTGCTGCTGTACCATATCGTAGTTTACAATATTGATAACAACCTCTGCCACTTCATTAATATTGTCTAAGGTATGTTTTGTAGAACCATCGCGTACTCGGCGTAGTGGTGAGAATACGCAGATGGGCGGTTTTTGCGACATGTAATTGAAATAGCTGAATGGGCTCAAGTTCACTTCGCCCGCAGCGTCAATCGTACTGGCGAAGCAGATAGGTCGAGGAGCAACAGCATATTTTATCAGGTTGTCGAATACGCGTCCATGTACAGCGGGTTCAAAGGTTTTGGTTTCTAGATTTTGCATATCAATCGCTAGTTTTTTTATAGGTTTTTATCTAGGAGAACAGTGTGTTCAAGAGATCCTAAGGCTGTAACTTCCATGCGGATACTATCGCCGGGCTGCAGCCACTGTTCCCGGTAGTTTGGGTCTTTGCGATTCCCGGTTCCGTTAAGTTCTAAGAAGCATCCTGTTCCTACAGTTCCGGAGCCTATGACATCTCCTGGGTAGATCGTCACGCCGTAGGATATGCGTTCAATGATCTCCGCGAAGGTCCAGTTCATACTTGCCAAACTTCCTGATGATACTTTCATGTCGTTGACAAAGCATTCCATCTTTAAGTCGTATAAGTCGCCTTCGCGACCCGCAGGCGTAGGGACCTTGTAAGCTGCTAGCTCGTCTTTTGTTACTAGATATGGGCCGATTACAGTAGCAAAATCCTTTCCCTTTGCGGGGCCTAGATTAAGCTTCATCTCCTCCATCTGTAGGCGGCGTGCGCTCAGGTCGTTCATGATCATATAACCGGCAATGTATTCATCGGCATCTGCGGCTTTAATATTTTTACCTTCTTTATTTATAACAACGGCAACTTCCAATTCGAAGTCCATTCGATCGAAATGATCAGGCATACAATATACTTCTCCAGGACCGGCAATTGCTCGATGATTGGAAAAATAGAATACCGGGAATAAGTCAAATTCGGGAATCATCTCTAATCCGCGGTTTGCGCGTGAGGTTTCCACATGTTGCCGAAAGGCATAAGCATCTCTTAAGGATGTTGGTCTCGGGACAGGAGCAAGTATTTCGACCTCCTCAAATGATAAATTAGCAGTTTGCTGACTGTTTTCTAAGTAGGTTTGAAAGGCTTGGTATAGATTATCCAACCCTTCTTGTCCGGCGTTCAGAAGCGCTTCCATGCTATCCGGTAGATTATCGCCAATATTCGATATCGGGATGAGGTAATCTTGATGAACAAGACCTAAAGATTCTTGATTATTATGACGGAATGTTATGATTTTCATAACGGATGATCTTCGAATGTTTAAAATTTACAATTGGCGCTTTTATTTATTAAGTATTTGAAAATGACTTGTTAAATAAAAGATATATTCTGTATTCCGACGTAAATATAAAATAAAATGCCGTATATTTGGGTAATAGCAATAACCATTTATGAACATCAGTAGAGCAAATATTGTCTTTCCTCCAAAAGGAATGATGCCTTTTACGAAGGCACTTATTGCTGAAGTTGTGTTTGCCCAATACTAATTCCTCATTACGATTTCGAGAAATAAACTATCCGTTGCTGTATTGCAATCGGGTTAATAATCAATTTATAAATCTTTTTAATATGCCACTTTATCATCAATTGGGACAAGTTCCCCCAAAACGACATACCGTATTCAGAAAGCCGAATGGCGAGCTCTATGCGGAAGAGTTGGTATCTACGCACGGCTTCTCGAGCACTTATGCTTTGGTTTACCCTTGTCATCCGCCAACCTTAGTTAAGCAAATACAAGAACCTTATGATGTTTCGCCAACAGTTGCACGCGACAAGCATCTAAAACATACGAGCCTGAAGGGTTTTCAAGTAAAACCTAAAGCAGATTATTTAGAAAGCCGAGTGCCAGTATTGGTTAACGACGATTTACATATTTCACTGGCAGCCCCAGAGGATTCGATGAAGGATTATTTCTATAAAAATAGCCAAGCTGATGAGGTGATCTTTATACATGAGGGTTCAGGAACATTAAAAACCGGGTATGGGGAAATTCCCTTCGCTTATGGTGATTATTTAGTTATCCCAAGAGGGGTAATCTATCAGTTGGAATTCAATGATAAGAACAATAGGTTGTTTATCGTTGAATCCTTCGAGCCTATCCGTACGCCGAAGCGCTATAGAAATGAGTTTGGCCAATTAGCGGAACATGCGCCATTTTATGAGCGAGATATCAAGCGTCCGCAGAATCTGAAGACTTATGACGAATTTGGGGATTTTGAAGTCAAGATTAAAAAGCAGGGCTTGATCTATCCATACATTTATGGAAGCCATCCTTTTGATTTTATCGGTTGGGATGGATATCACTATCCTTGGGCATTTTCAATTCATGATTTTATGCCGATTACTGGCATGCTGCATCAGCCGCCACCGGTTCACCAGACCTTTGAAACCAATTCTTTCGTGTTATGCAGTTTCTGTCCGCGTCTTTATGACTACCATCCAGATTCTATTCCTGCTCCTTATAACCACAGCAATGTGGACTCCGACGAAGTGCTTTACTATGTAGATGGCGATTTTATGAGCCGTAAGTCTGTAGAAAAGGGACAGATCACTTTGCATCCGGGCGGTATTCCGCATGGGCCGCATCCGGGTACCGTGGAGAAGAGCATCGGGCAAACGCGAACAGATGAGTTAGCAGTGATGATCGATCCTTTCCGTCCGCTTAAATTAACGAAGGAAGCTTTGGAACTAGAGGATCCGGACTATTACATTTCTTGGTTAAGTTAAAAACATTCGACTATTATAAATTATTGATTATGGCACAAACATTCGCAGAAAAGATTGCCTTAGCGCAGGATTTTCTACCTATTAACGGAACTGATTACGTTGAATTTTATGTGGGCAATGCAAAGCAGGCAGCCCATTATTACAAGACTGCTTTTGGATTTCAATCTGAAGCCTACGCTGGTCCGGAAACAGGAGTTCGCGACCGCGCTTCTTATGTTATCAAACAGAATAAAATACGCTTAGTCCTGACAACAGCATTGAAATCGGATCACCCTATTTCCGAACATGTTAAAAAGCATGGCGATGGTGTGAAAGTGTTGGCACTATGGGTTGACGACGCGGAGAAGTCCTTCAAAGAAACGGTTAGCCGTGGTGCTAAAGTGTATCAGGAACTAGAAGTTAAACAAGATGAGTTTGGCGAAGTTCGTACGGCTGGTATCTACACCTACGGTGAGACGGTGCATATGTTCGTTGAACGTAAGAATTATACGGGTGCATTTATGCCAGGCTATCAAGTATGGGAGTCTGATTATAACCCGGAGGAAACGGGCTTATTGTATATCGATCATTGCGTGGGCAACGTGGGTTGGGAAAGAATGAACGAGACTGTAGCGTGGTATCAGGATGTGATGGGCTTTGTAAACATCCTTTCTTTCGACGACAAGCAGATCAATACGGAATACTCAGCATTGATGAGTAAAGTAATGAGCAATGGGAATGGCTATGTGAAGTTTCCAATCAACGAGCCTGCCGAGGGGAAAAAGAAGTCTCAGATTGAAGAGTACTTGGAGTTTTATGAGGGAGAAGGCGTTCAGCACGCTGCTTTAGCTACCAACGACATTGTTGCTACGGTAAAAGCATTAAAAGCTAGGGGCGTGGAGTTCTTAGGAGCACCGCCGGAGGCATACTACGAGATGTTACCAGAGCGTATTGGCGCTATTGATGAGGAAATCAAGATAATTCAGGATCTGGGAATTTTAGTCGACCGCGATGAGGAAGGCTATTTACTTCAGATCTTCACCAAGCCAGTAGAGGATCGTCCGACCTTATTTTATGAGATCATTCAGCGCAAAGGCGCACAGAGTTTTGGTGCTGGAAACTTCAAAGCACTATTTGAAGCCATCGAAAGAGAACAAGAAAAGAGAGGAAACCTTTAACATATTGCAAAGTTAGAATGAAAGAATTATTGAAAGCTTTCGAAGAGAAGCGTCCGGAGATTGTTTTTGAATGGAAAGATCCGGAGACGGATGCAGAAGGATGGGTTGTTATCAATTCATTGCGTGGTGGTGCCGCAGGCGGCGGCACGCGTATGCGTTTGGGATTAGATCGTAATGAGGTAGAGTCGCTTGCGAAGACCATGGAGGTGAAATTTACAGTGTCCGGACCGGCTATCGGCGGAGCTAAATCGGGTATTAATTTTGATCCATCAGATCCTCGTAAAAAAGACGTTCTGGATCGTTGGTTTAAGGCTGTAACGCCGTTGTTGAAAAACTATTATGGCACCGGTGGAGACTTGAACATCGATGAAATAACCGATGTTATTCCTTTAACGGAGCAATACGGCCTTTGGCATCCGCAGGAGGGTGTGCTTAGCGGACATTTCGATGTGCGAGAGAATGGCCGAATACATCAAATCGGACAGCTTCGTTATGGTGTTTCCAAGGTATTGGAAGATGGTACATACAGTCCGGAATTGAGGCGTAAATATAAGGTTGCTGACATGATTACTGGATTCGGTGTTGCGGAGTCAGTTCGTCATTTTTATTCGCTATTTGGAGGCCAGATAAGTGAGAAGACAGCGATCATTCAAGGCTGGGGTAATGTGGCTGCATCGGCAGCATTTTACCTGAGTAAATTTGGCGTAAAGATTATCGGGATTATCGATCGCGTCGGTGGTTTGATCAATGAGAAAGGATTTTCCGAAGAAGAGATTGCGGCTTTATTTTTATCGCGTAAGGGAAACTCCCTTGCTGCAGACCATTTGATACCATTCGAAGAGATCAATGAGCGCATCTGGAAATTAGGAGCTGATATCTTTATTCCTGCGGCCGCTTCGCGACTTGTTTCCAAAGAGCAAGTCAACACGATGGTAGCCCACGGACTAGAGCTGATCGCTTCTGGCGCCAATGTCCCATTCGCCGACAAAGAGATCTTCTATGGCCCCGTGATGGAGTATGCCGATCAACATGTCGCTGTTATCCCAGACTTTATCGCGAATTGCGGCATGGCGCGAGTATTTGCTTACCTGATGCAACCCAATATTGAAATCAGTGACGATGCGTTATTCTCTGATGTATCAGCGATAATTCTGAAGGCCATGGAGGCTATACATGCTGCTAATCCGACTTCCAAGACGGGTATTTCGTCGAGGGGATATGAGATTGCTTTGAAGCAGCTTATATAGATATGAGATGTTAGACGTCAGATATTAGACCGTAGACATCAGACATAATTAGATTAGTTTAAACCGGTCAAGGTCTAAAGTCTAATGTCTTATATCTATTGTCTAAACAGAAAAGAGCCTTTATTAGACTCTTTTCTGTTTTAAATTGCTTCCCTTACAATACGAATATACTCTTCTATGATGGGGAGGTCGGCATTTGCCCAGTCGTATTTCCCTAGGTCAACTTGATCGACCCAAATGACTTGTTCGTGTTCGGTTTTAGTAGGTTCACCGGATTGGATGCTACAGAGGTAGGGGTAGAGCGTTAAGGAGAAGTCAGGGTAATGATATTCTACTTTGGTTAAGGGACGATGAATCTTAATCTTTAACTTCAATTCCTCTTCAACCTCGCGAAGTAAACATTCTTCCAAGGATTCATTCTCTTCTTGTTTGCCACCGGGAAATTCCCATTTTAAGGGAAGTTTCATATCCGCCGATCGTTGGCAAATTAGAACTTGATTATCTTTCTCTATCAGGGCGCAGGCTACATGTATCATTACATAAATATAGTTAAATTTAACGCATAGCAAAATAATATTATTCGCTAGCGCCAATTTTATGGCCGATTCTTTATGGAGTCCAGTGCTTCACGCGCTGGAGGATAGTTTTGTGAGCTGGGTATTAGCCGTTGCTTTTCATCTTCATCGCAGCGACAATGGTTTTCATAACAAAGTCTCGTCTTGCGTCAACATCTGTCTTCGGTACTTCTACCAAATGGTAATGAGCCGAGATATAAGTGTCTTGAATTTCATGATAGGTTCTCAGGGCTTCTTCCCAACTTTGTCTTCGTTCTTCATCCGTTGCATATATTTCTTCCCAAGGAGGGAGGATAAATACGATAGGATTGTATCTGTAATCCGTAGTCCGTTCAAGGAGCTCAGGAGATAGATCTAGTTTTTCCATTTTTGCATACGCCCATGTGTCGGGAATACCGCGATCAAAGAAACATACGTTATGTGGACATGCTATTTGTTGCTTTTCAAAGGTATCAATAGATCCGGACAACATCCGCTCAGCATACTTGGTTTTATCTGCCCATGGCAAGGCGTCGCCACGCTTTTGCACCTCGTCTTGAATAATATGACGTGCTACTTCGTCGACTATTGTAAAACCTTCCTTTTCCAGTGCGCGGAGCAAAGTCGTCTTGCCAACCCCCGGTCCGCCTGTAAGAATGAAAAAATTATCCATGAGCATATTTAAAAACGCTGATTTAACTGTTTATTATAAAACGATAGATATCTAATCTTGTTGTGCTTATAAGGTCATTTTCGCACCTTGTTAAGTGCTTGTTATTCTGTGTTTAAACTTGTAATTAATCGAATAACAATAATGTCTATAAATAGTTTTATTGTGGCATTATATTGGCTATAGTATTATTTAATTAAGACTTATTTTCGGAAGTTTCGACCTAAGCAGTGAAGATGCTCCAATTATCTTATTTTCATTCCATGCGATTAAAGTGCTATAGCTTTTTTTTAATAATTCTATCCTTTTTGTGTTTGCACTCCACAGCTTTACAAAGTAATCCGCTACCTGATACTTTAGCGAAGTATTCCAATGAGGAACTTTTAGACAGGGCATTTTCTACGCATAAGACATTTTATCTGGAATATTTAGAAAAACGAAAGTTGAGCGTTGATGAAACGAAGCTTTTATATCAGGATTTAGGACGGATGTTAATCTCGGAGGGTAAGTTAGACTCGGCATTAGTTTATTACAATAAGCTTGATTCCTCGGCAATAAATACCGACGATCTTACCAATGAGGTTGTCGCAAAGCTTTCTATTGCGGAACTTCATTATCGAAAGAAAGAATACAAGAAAAGTCAAATGGTATTTGAGGCTGCTCAACCGCTTATCGAGAAACTCCCAGAGGGCATGAATAAGGTGCTGTCCAAAGCCGAATACAGCTATTTCTATTATTTGAGCGGTAAATTCGACCTATTTATCGAGCAGAACCTCAAGAATCTGCAAGAGATCAATAAAATTGAAGAGTCCAAAGCGCTGAAAGGCGTTGATTTAGATTTTTTGTGGATGGGAAAGTCAGTACTGATCAATTTTATTGCGCATGGATATACGATGAAAGAGGATTTTGCATCTGCCGAAAAGTATCTGAATGAATCGAAAGCAATCATCGAAAAGCATTTTCCCGATGATCTGTATAGCTCCAGCTTAATGCGCAAGTTAGCATTCGGTCAGCTGTATTTGTTTAAGAAAGAATTTGATAAGGCGATCCCTTATCTTCAGGAGGTTATTAATCTTGGTGATTCACACAGTTTTAAAGAATATCAATATAAAGCGCGCGTATTTCTGGCCATAGTAAATTACCAACAGGGGAATTATAAAGAAGCCTTGAAACAGGCGGAAACAGCGATTCATTCTCAAGTTGCTGTCGCTGATTATATTGACTTTGAGATGGAGGCATTGCGCTATGCCTATTTATCGAGTAAGGAATTGGGAGCAACCGAGAAGGCATTGGAATATTCTCGCCTTTTTATCGAACAAGACGCTGCAATGAATGATAATCGGAAATCCAATTTTATCAATTCCTTTATCAACAATTTAGAAGTCAATAAACTCGAGGAGGACATTAAATCGACCAGTAACAGCAATCATCTCCTTCGTTATGGTTTGATCGGTTTTGGCATTCTTACGGTCGGTTTGATCTTATTTTCTTTTTATCAGGTTTCAGAGAATAAAGCAATCCGTGCGAGGATTGAGGAATACATGGATCAGATGGATAACGAAGCTGTTGATGAGGCAACAAAAGTTGTACCTTTGAAAAAGGAGCGTCGCACGAACGAGCAGAGGGGATCCCAAGCCAATGAAGAAATTGATGATAAGACGAACAAGATATTAGATAAGCTGACGGAATTTGAACATAGCAATCTCTTCGTTGATAGCCGCATGAGCTTGTCTTACTTGGCAAGTTATCTTGGGACTAACACCATTACGCTTTCAAAGATTATCAACACGTTCAAAGAGATGAACTTCAATGATTATATTAATGGTCTTCGTATTCGTTACATCATCGACCGTATCAAGAACGAACCGCAGTTTGAACAATATAAGATCAGCTATTTAGCGGAAGTATCAGGCTTCTCATCACATAGTATTTTTAGTAAAGCATTTAAGAAAAGTACAGGTGTGACACCCTCTCAATTTTTAGATTACCTAAAGGATGAAGGTCGATAAATAGCGTTTTAAATGATATCCAGCCGTTTTTCCTACCTGTATTATATAAATCCGCAAGGCATCAGATAGTATTTTTTTTAGGAGTGACCTACCTTTGGTATATCAACAGTTTTTCGAAAATCGAACTGCTGAACTTAAACTAAATCGAATTCTATGTTTTTTTCTATTCGACAACATGAAGAGGCTGCCTTTGCGGTAGATCAATTAGTAAATCCGGTAAACCCCGGAAACCCGATGGTTTTATCCTTTGTTCGTAACTATTCAAGTTCTGCATTTTTTTCAGCGACATCGAAGGACGCAGCTCCATTCTATGTGGATACCGTTACGAATAAAAGAATAGGGAAAAAATATTGGACGGAGGGCATGCACAATGTTGTTCAACAAAAAGAATCTCAGGTACCAGAAGCACCCTATCGTTTTAAAATAAAAGCTCTTGGTTATATTATGCTACTTGGTGTTATCGGGCTATTCGCATATTTAACCTATGATTCATTCTTCAAGCCTGTAGATACTAATTTAACGGCAGCTCAGCCATTAGAATTACCTATGGAGCCAAACAATATATATTTTGGTCGCTTCGAGCGCTACGAAGAAGGGAATCGAGTACCCTCGAAGACCGGATTTGGATGGTTTAAAGTAACAGAGAATGCTAATGGTACTGTAAAATTGGCGATGAGTAAAGATATGCAGATTCACCACCAAACTCCTGCCAACATGAACTCGACGGATTTCGAGGAAACGGCGGACGAAATGAAGGTTGAAGAACAAAAAAGCTATAATATCCGTTTAAAATCAACGGATGGTCTACTTGAAGTAAACCTCACGGAAAAGAAATAATAGATGAAGCAGAAAAAGGAATTAACTGGTAAGTGCGTGCTAAAAATTGCACTCTTAGTTGTTGTAGCTGCAATATTTCTTTTCTGCTTCATGCTTTATGCGTCGGTAAAAACTAAGTCTACTAGTCTGAACAAAATCACTCCCTTCCAAGAGATATTAAACAAACCCTTGAGCTTGGTTAGAGATGTCGAACTGTTTATCGAAGAATTCCCAACCAACGACGATTTTCCTCATTTGATTACCGACCGGTATCAGCGAAATTATCAATACCTGCACGAGCGTTTGACCATTGAAGTACCCGATGCACGATTTATCGTAAAAATTCCCGCAGGTCAGCAAGTAGTTTTTTCCAAAGCAACGATGTATACGAATGGTGTGTCCGGAAGCTCGAAGCCCTGCCTGTTCGGAGCTATCGATTATAATGGCAAAAAATATAAAGTAGAGTATCAATGGGGTGACCAATCCATAGGTCGCCGATTCGATAAGACTCCCGAAAGTTGGTCTTTCCCCATGGCTCCATGGCAAACTAAGATTGACCTAAACTTCTATAAGCTACCAATTGCGCAGTGGTGGTAGTTTGTGGAGATGTAATGCCCAAAAACGCTAGCCATCCTCAATACACCCAGTCTTTTCAATAATTAGCACCTTTTGCTGTACGGATCTTTTCCGTACATTTGTACAAATCAAGATATCAAACGGCGCTTGGCGGTTTGTTATGTCCTTGCCGACAAAAAGAATGATGTAATTGCATATTACACGCTTTCGTCCAATCGTATAGATATATCCGATATCCCCGACAATTTAGCGAAATCTTTATCATATACTGAGGTGCCTGTTATCATTATTGGACGTTTAGCAATACACCAGTACTATCAGGGAAACAAGCTAGGCCAAGCGATACTAATTGATGCATTTAAACGAATCCTAGAAATTAGCACGCTCGTGGGGAACCATGCCGTCATTGTTGATCCAACCAATGAGCCTGCTGAGAGATTTTACACTAAACTAGGCTTTCTACCTTTGAAAACGTCAAAACGGATGTTTTTGCCGTTAAAGACGATAGTCGATCTATTCAAAAAATAGATTGTTCAATATCTATTACAGAAAGCTGTGAAGAACCTTTATTCGCCCCGCTATAATTCCCCCTTCACACTCTCAATCTGAAAACAATGTCGTTTGCTATGCGCCGCTATCACCGTCAACCATTCAAACCTGGTCAGATAGCCAAGATTCGGGAATTCCATATCCATGCACATCAGCGTCAAATCCTTATCCTTCACATCCAGAACAAGCTTCGTTTTTCGAGCCAACACACGTTCTAGCAGGTCCTCCTTCGTATAATTATCCTCCTTAGGCAACAAGCTTTTATCCGCTTCAAACTTAGTATTTAAATCCAAGAACAGCGATCGAATAGCAGGCACTTGCTCGTCAAAAGCGCGATTATAGGTCTGCACTTTACGATCCGGAATACCATTCGAACTACGCAGAATATGCTCAACGATTTGGCCGATACTCCATCCGCCAGCTTCGGGCCTTCTATTAATCTGTTCATCCGTGAGATCCTGAATAAGCGTCTTAAGCTGATCAAAAACCTCCGTAATCTCCCTTGATATTTGCTGATTGATTTCCATAGTACATTGCTTTAATGCAATATCTCAAATACTATGCAAAGTTCGCTTGTCTTAAGGCAAGAAATGCTGGGTGTCCCTTACTTTGAGGGTTGAAGATTAACTTTGCTGTTATCCTTCGCACGCTTGGATTGTGCGAGTTTCTTAGATAGCTCTTCCGCTTCTTCGATGAGCACCTGAACATAATTCACCCGAGAATTCATGGCATCAGAATTCCAGTTTAGCCCAAGTTTGGTGATGTTGACCGATAAGCCAACCAGCAATGCGTTGATGCGGTAAGCGAGCGTTTGTAAATGCTGTATATCGTCTTTGAAAGCCTTTCCGCGAAGCGGCTCTTTCCCAAATTGCTCTAGCGAATCATAACTTTGCGCCAAGGAAGCCTGCGTAAATTTACGCAGCAGGCGAAGGTCGTAGTGATTCAAGTTCGCGGTCTGGTAGCTTTCCTGTATCTTCTCCAGGTAATCACGAAAATGTTTGAAAAGAGAAGCTGTCGTTTGTTCTACGCTTCGATAATGATTGATAGGAATCGCCAAACAACCCAGAACCGCAAATATAGAACCTAAGAGGGTGAAGGCGAATCTGCTACCTAAAATATCATGAAGCTCTCCTTCATGTAGTTTCTGTCCCAGCAAGATCGTAATCGTAATGAAAATCACGCATACCAAGTAATTGGGTTTATTGAAAAGAAGAAACAGGTAGAGACACAATGCGGCGATCGCTAAAAGGGCAAAGGTATTTTTGATTAGCAGCAATAAAAGTAGGCTGATCGCAATACCAATCAAAGAACCTACAATTCGTTGGTAATTTCTCTTTTGCGTAATGGTATAGCTCGGTCTGGCGACTAAGATTATGGTCAACAAAATCCAGGAAGCATAACGATACTCCGGCAGGAGAAACCCGATCAAACCACCCGATATCAAGAGAATCGACATACGTACCGCATAAGAAAAAATAGGCGAACGAAAATTTAAATTCTTAATAATGGTTTGGAAGCTGCTCTGTGGAGCAACAAAATCCTTAAAGTTTTTAGATTCTATCCAGGAGTCATCAGCAGCAAACTTACTGATATGTATATGCTGAAGGATATCCGACAACTGCTTTAATTGAGCACTTATAGAATAAATTAATGCCGCTTTTTCTGGAGAAGCCTGACGCTGCTCTGCTTCTAGCTGCGCGTATAATCTTTTCAGTTCTGCCGTACCTATGCTGCGGAAAGTTCTCTCTTTGTTGGATTGCATCAATCGCGACGTTTCGTAGGCTAGAATCGCTAAAGACCTTCGGATGCTGTGTAAGGTGTTTCCACCGCTCAAAGTCTCTCTAATCGTCTCATAATCGTTATCTACGGCCATCAATAGCTCATAAAGATCGACCAATTGGTAGAGCTTAGCCAACCAGCGCTTGCTGTATGCATTCCCTTCTGCGAGAAGACGTTTGTCGCGCAACAGAATGGAACGTACAGATTCTAGTTGATCGCTCACCCGCGAATGCAGCGCGCTTAGTTGTTTATACGTTTTATTCAGAGGTACATCCTCATCATAACAATCAACCTTTAGACGTATGAGTTTCGCCATATTACTGATTCCGCCTTCCACCGCATAGCGTAAGGAGCGATGTGGGAACAGATAGACTTGGGCAATACAAACGATGAAAAAGAATATCGCACCTGCCGTTACAGAAAGACTGAATTGTATGGGGTCTTCAGGACGTAGCCCAATGGTAAAGCTGGCGACGATTAACCCTAAATTGCCAACAACATTGATGCGAAAACCTAGTAAGGCAATAATGGTATAGACGAAGCCAAAAATTCCTAAAAGTAATACTATAGTCCAGGAATTATAATGTAAAGCTAGTGAGCTTGTTATTGCTGTAACGAAAAAGATCGGGATACAATAGAATGCGGTGCTTAGTTTGTCCGATTTATTGCCTGGTAGATCGGTTAGTGAGGCCAATAAAGTGCCCACAGCAAAAGCGACTGCGATATGACCATCCCAAAAAAGGAATAGCAAAGTGCTGGGTAAAAGGATGGTTAAAATGTTTCGAAGTGCGTCCAGACTAGATTCAGTCCTTAAAAATGACGCTACCTTTAAAAAAAGCAGCATTCAATATGTTATAATTGCATTAATTTATAGGCGCAAAAATAACAATAATAAATTGAAAATAAAATATGATATTGCTTCTTGTAGATGATGCAATATAATATTTTGATGACAGAAATTCTACTTGTTTTAAATTTTGAAAATTTGCAGACACTTTAATCTACTTTTTCAAGATAGGGAAGCAGCTTCGGCATTATTTTCTTAAACCAAAATGTATATTGTTCCGGGTGAAGCTTTAGGTCATCTAATAATTCATAGGCGGCTACATATTTAATTGCCCGCACTTCATCTGGATTAAAGCGTTCTATCGGGTCAGTATATTTTCCAACAAAAACGTGGTCATACTCATTTTCCCATAAACCATTTTCCAATTCCTCAGCGTAAGATAAGGTAAAGAGTTCTTCGATTTCGACTTGTATTCCCAATTCCTCAAATGTTCTCCGTTTTGCCGCATCAATCGTTTCCTCAGCAGGGCGGGGGTGCCCACAGCAGGCATTGGTCCATAGGTTTGGACTATGATATTTGCCAGCAGCTCGTTTTTGCAACAATATTCTTCCTTGTTCGTCCAATAAAAAAACAGAGAACGCACGATGCTTTTTATTTTGCTCATGTGCAGCCTGCTTTTCCATCTCGCCAATGGGATTGTCCTGTTCGTCGACTAATATTACGTATTCTTCCTTCATCATCGTTACGCTCGCTAATATTTAAGTGTGAAATATAACAAATAAAATCTCAAATGTCCTACCGACCTAGCTACTCAGGTCCTTTATTCTTTTAATGAACAAATCAACATCGTTTTCGTTTGTTGCCCATGAGCAAACGATACGGACGACTGCTTCTTGCTCATTCAGTTTTTCCCAAACATAGAATTCAAATTCATCGTAAAGAACATTGATGACGCTGTAGGGCAGGATCGGAAATAGCTGATTGCTTTCTGGGGACAATGAAAAAGAAAATCCTGCCGACTGAAGTGCCTCAGCGATGCGCATAGCGTGGCGATTCGCACGTTTTGCCAGATCAAAATAAAGTTGATGCTCAAATAAAGCATAAAATTGTGCAGCTAATAGGCGCCCTTTTGCCATCAATGCCCCTTTTTGCTTCATCGCATAGGAAAATCCTTCTGCAAGCGCGGAATTTGTAAATATAATCGCTTCCCCAAGTAAGCCTCCGTTCTTCGTCGCACCCAAATAAAAAACGTCCGCATACGCAGCAACATCTCGGATCACTAGGGAAACCTTCTCACTGCAGAGGGCGGCGGCCATCCTTGCTCCGTCTATAAACAGTTTTAGTCCCTTTTCCCTGCACAGTGTAGAAATAAGTTGAAGTTCTTCTTTTGTATAAATGCTTCCCAGTTCCGTCGTTTGGGAGATATAGACCAGAGCGGGTTTTACCATATGCTCGTCATTATGCAAGTCCAATATCGATTGAATTCCTTCGATCGTCAATTTCCCATCGATATGCGGAACCGTATTAATTTTATGCCCCGCGTACTCAATAGCACCAGTCTCATGTACATGAATGTGGCCCGTGTCCGCAGCGATTACTGATTCATAAGGTTTCAATAAGTGACTAATCACTAGAAGATTGGCTTGTGTACCTCCAGAAACAAAATAGATAGGCGTATCGGGGTTCTCTAGATGTTTTCTGATAAATCTTTTCGCCTGTTCACTGATGCGATCGTATCCATACCCTGCCTCTTGTTGCAGGTTTGTCTCTAATAACACTTCGAGTATCCGGGGGTGTGCGCCTTCCGAATAATCGTTCTTAAAACTGACTTTGGTTCCCATTAGCTCAAAGATAGCGGAAAATAAGGGCGCAAGGGTGAAATTCAAATACTATTTGCTATCAATTGTTTTTCTGGCAAAGGTCATGCATCGTTTAAAACAAAATAGGCTGCAGCAAATCAATGCGCAGCCTGCTCTATATGTTTATGTTTTATGTCTTATTTTCCAAACATGCCAGTTAAAGCATCCAAAATTCCACCTTTAGATTCTTTGTCTTTATCTTGATTGAAGAAGTCACCAACTAGATCGCCTAAGCCACCTCCAACATTTGGCTGGGAGCTGTTTGCGCCCGCACCGCCAAGGATGTTACCAAGAATACCTCCTAAACCGCCGGATGCAGCACCCGAACCGCCTCCGCCCAAAACACTACCGATTAAATCGCCGATACCACCGCCAGAAGATCCCGCTTCACCAGCGCTTTCTTGCTTCTTCTTACCTAGGTAGCCCATAACAAGCGGAGCTACTAAAGCTAAAATTCCTGCGATTTTCTTAATATCTAATCCTGTTTTTGCCGATAAGGTTTCCTTTACGTTATCCGTGTTTCTACCAAACATATGGTTTACGATCTTATCCTCATCCTCGGTAGGGCCTTCGTTGAACAATGCACCCAAATTGTCGAAGATACTACCGTTATGTTTGCTGTCGATCGCATTTTGAATGCCATTCGCTTGCTCGGGACTTTTGTTCGCGTTGTAGTTTAAAGCAGACATCATCAAGGGTACTGCGGCAGCAACTACATACTGTGCTTTATCTTTGTCTACGCCTAATTTTTGAGAAATACTCTCTACAGCTTGGGAGCCGATATTGCCGGAAATTAAATCTGTGATATTCATGTTTTGGTTTATTTTGTTTTATTGTTATAAATTTACTGCTTATAAATCAAATATAAAGCCAAAGTAAATGCGCATAAGTACAACGATTTTAGGGTTAGTATTGATATCCGGTATTTTTAGTTCATGTCAATCGGAAACCGTTAAAAAAGAAAAAACCGAAATTGAAAAAACTCATCTTACAGCAACGCTAGCGAAAGATATCTTTGCTCTACCAATACATTGTTTACAGATAGAGTATCCGAATAAACTTGGTCAGGTTCTTGCATCGGAAGTCGATTTAAAAACACCTAAAGTCCTGCGCCCCGTGTTTTACGGATGCTACGACTGGCACTCTTCAGTCCACGGATATTGGTCTATCGTGAAGCTCATGAAGCAGTTTCCAGAACTGGACGCTAATGGAGAGGTTCGTAAAGTTCTTAATCAGCATATTACTGCTGATAATGTAATCATCGAGAAAGCTTTTTTTGAGGATAAGAATAATCTCGGGTTTGAACGTACCTACGGTTGGGCATGGCTTTTTAAATTGCAGGAGGAGCTGCACACTTGGAACGACCCGGATGCAAAACGCTGGGAGCAGGCCTTACAACCCTTAGTCGATTTACTAGTACAGCGCTACAAGGAGTATCTTCCGAAGCAACTTTACCCGATACGTACCGGGCAGCATGATAACACAGCTTTCGGTCTTTCCCTGTCGCTAGATTATGCACGTACCGTGGGCGACAAATCCTTCGAAGAAGTAATTAAAGAACATAGCCTTCGTTACTACAAACAGGATGTCAACTGTAATCTGGCATATGAACCTAGTGGAAATGACTTCCTCTCACCTTGTTTGGAAGAAGCATTTCTGATGAGCAAAGTAATGAATAAGCAGGATTATAATGCTTGGCTAAAGACATTTATGCCCGTTCTTTTTGATAAAGACTTTAAGTTAGAGCCGGCCGTAGTAAAAGATCGGACTGATGGAAAGTTAGTGCATCTAGATGGTCTAAATTACAGCCGAGCTGTCTGCTTAAAAGGAATCGTAAAACAAATCCCAGAACTGGAAGCCCTGAAAGCAATCGCTGAAAACCATATCGCATTTTCCATCGGAAATATCTCTGCAAAAGATGACTACATGGGCTCACACTGGCTAGGGACCTTTGCGTTGTATGCGCTTGCTGGGGAATAGTCTTTAGTACTTAGTATTTAGTAGTTAGTAGTTAGTAGTTAGTAGTTAGTAGTTAGACCTTGGGCGGGAATAGGAGTGATGTATTAGATGTTAGAAATTAGAGCAGCGCGCCGATTAGGCGCCTTTCTTTTTGCTGGTTTGTTTTTGAACAGGAAGAGAGAGTTTGTCTTGAATCAGGAAAGTTTGTTTTGAACCAAGAAAGGAAGGATTTAAGGATTAGCAGGATCCTGTATATCCTTTTATCTTTCCTTTCCTGGTTCAAGCCAACCTGTCATTTCATTTTCTAGCTGAAAGACAAAACCAAATCTCTAACGTAAAACATCTATTCCCGCCCTAGGTCTAAATACTAACTACTAACTACTAAATACTAACTACTATTAGATTGCAACCAGTCTATTCGCTTCCAAGCGTACTGCTACTCGTTGTATCAGTGTGATTCCATCTTCCTTCGAGATAATTGCCGAAAGATCAATTCCTCTTTTTGATAATGCAGATAATAAGGCAGTGCGAAATGCAGATTTACTTGTTCCCCAATTTGTTTTTACGATGTCGTTGTTGAGAATGACAAGTTCTTGAGTGGAGTAGTTCTTAAACTGCTCTTCAAGGTGCTGTTGTAATGGTTTTGTGTTTGACATACAATTAAGAATTAAAAGGGTTTAACCATAATTGCATTCAGAAAGGGTGAAATAAAGCTATTGCGTTTATTTTGGCATGATACCCGTATTGTTTTACCACCGCGGTGTCTTCACTCGGTTGGTATTGCTATGGCAATTCTGAATACTCTACAAATTTAGTAGATATTATTTTAAAATTCCAAATTTTTCAAAAAAAATATTTTTCAGGATGATCTGAAGCATGTAGGGAGAGGCAAGATGCTTCAAATGATACTAGTAGATATATGGCTTTTATCAAAAGCTTTTTATAACCTAATAAGCGCCCTTTTGGAGCGGTTATGATTGGGTTGATAAAGGGTTAAACAATGGGTTTACATTGGGTTTGAATTGGGTATGTATTGGGTTTGCATTGGGTTTGCATTGGGTTTGAGTCGACGAAGGGTTGAGTTGCTGTTGGGTGATAGTAGTTAGTCTTTAGTATTTAGTCTCTAGTATTTAGTCTTCAGTACTTAGTACTTAGTAGTTAATATAAAGACCTAGGGCGGCATTAGATTTTTGTCTTGAACCAGGAAAGCAAGGATTTAAGGATTGACAGGATCCTGGTCTATCCTTGCATCCTTCCTTTCCTGTTTCAAGACAAACCATAGTGTCAAAACAACTGAAAAAAATATCTCCTGTCTCTTCAAAAACAATCAACCAAAAATAAAGGCGCCTAATCGGCGCCCTGCTCTAAAATCTAATATCTAACGTCTAATGTCCAAAATCTATAGCCGCCCTAGGTCTAAATACTAAGTACTAACTACTAAATACTAATCACTACCTAAAGTTCCTTCCTCAACCTCGCTACCGGAATATTCATGGCTTCGCGGTATTTTGCGACCGTTCTACGAGCGATGGAGTAACCTTTTTCTTTTAGGATTTCAGTAAGTTTTTCGTCGGCAAGTGGTTTGCGTTTGTCTTCGTTGGCGATGCATTCTTCAAGGATTTTCTTTACTTCTTTATTGGATACTTCCTCGCCAGATTCTGTTTGTATAGCTTCCGAGAAGAAAGACTTAAGCAAGAACGTGCCGAATTCCGTTTGTACGTATTTGGAGTTTGCGACGCGGGATACAGTTGAAATATCCATTTCAATGCGGTCAGCTATGTCTTTTAAGATCATAGGTTTAAGCATGCGGTCATCTCCGGTTAGGAAATACTCGTATTGATATTCCATGATGGCGTTCATGGTCTTTAGGAGTGTCTGTTGTCTTTGTTTGATGGCATCGATGAACCACTTTGCGGAGTCGAGTTTCTGTTTTACAAACTGTACCGCTTCGCGCATCTTCTTATCGTTCTTTTCCGCTTTCTCATAATGTTCAAACATCTCCTGGTAGGAGCGGGATACGCGTAGCTCAGGAGCATTTCTGCCGTTAAGCGTTAGGTGTAGCACACCGTCGTTATTGCTGATATGGAAGTCGGGGATGATATGAAGTTGTTTTCCTGCTGCTGCTCCCGAATCTCCCGGTTTGGGGTTCAGTTTAAGAATTTCATTGACAATGTCTCGCAGCTCTTCCGAATTTACGCCTAACTGCTTTTCGATTTTGTCGTAATGCTTTTTCGTAAATTCTTCCAAATAGTTTTCCACCACCTGCATGGCCTTTTGTATAATCGGGTTCTCCTGATCTTTTTTGCGTAATTGTATTGCTAAACACTCTTGTAAGCTGCGCGCCCCAATGCCCGCTGGGTCAAACTCCTGAATAATACGCAGCATTTCTTCCACATCCTTTTCTTCAACGATAACGTTCTGCGAGAATGCTAAATCGTCAATCAATGAGGGGATAGGGCGACGTAAATAACCATCGTCGTCTAAGCTGCCGATGATTTGTTGACCGATTAAGTAATCTTTATTGGAAAGGGCTAATAAATCAAGCTGGTTCTGTAAATTTTCGAAGAATGAATCTTGGATAGCGATAGGCATTTCTTTCTTATTATCATCGTCATCCGAATCGTAGCCGCCGCCATAGTCCTTATAATCATCTTCTTGTATGTATTCATCTACGGAAAATTCATCTTCGTAGCTGCTATCTTCTGCGTTAAAATCATCGTCAGGATCCTTGTCTGGATATTCCTCGACAGGCTCATTCATATTGGCCAAACTGCCGTCTTCAAGCGCAGGATTCTCTTCTAATTCTTCTTTAATACGAGCATCAAGCGATACCGTAGGCACCTGAAGAAGTTTGATAAATTGAATCTGCTGAGGCGATAATTTTTGTAATAATTTCTGCTGTAACGTTTGTTTTAACATGTCCCCGATTATAAATCATGGTAAAAATAGCGAATATTATTTAATGGAGATCAATATATTATTTTAGGGAATTGGGTTTAGGTATAATTTTTGTGGCAATACTTGTTCATTCACAAGGAGAAATGTACTTCAAAACACGAACTGTTAAAATTCGTTAATTTTTAAACCTAAGTACATTTTTAGGCGTTTTAATACAGTTTTTTCCAAAGTTTTGCTCATATTTACCTCATGTTTAGACGGGTTAAAAACAAATTCTTGCGTATCGCACTGATAATTATCTATTTTGTTATTTTATTTACTTGCGCGGTACAAATCAACTTTCTAGGCCTGTTTGGAGCATGTCCCACGAAGAAAGAGATTTTGTTGCCCAGCTTAAATGTATCCTCAGAACTCTATACTGCAGACTCCGTTTTAATTGGTCGCTATTACAAACAAGATCGCGATCCGGTTCCTTTCGATAGTATTTCTCCCAATATCATTAACGCATTAATTGCGACAGAGGATGTGCGTTTTTATAAGCATAATGGCGTGGATGTTATTGGCTTATTCGGCGGCGTATTGTCTACGGTAGGAGGAAGCGATCGTGGAGCAAGTACCATTACCCAGCAGTTGGCGAAAAACCTATACCGAACTCGATATAAAGATTCACAAGGCTTACTCGGTAAGATTCCTGGCGTGGGAATTATCGTGACGAAGTACAAAGAATGGATGACGGCATTCAAGCTCGAGAATAAGTACAGCAAACAAGAGATCATTACGATGTATCTGAATACCGTTTCATTTAGCAATAACGCTTACGGCATCAAGTCGGCGTCGGTGCGCTATTTTGATAAGTTGCCGTCGGAGGTGTCTGTCAATGAAGCTGCCGTGCTCATCGGAATGTTGAAAGGAACAACCCTATACAACCCTATTCGCAACCCTAAAAATGCATTAACTCGTCGAAACGTCGTGTTGGGGCAGATGCAGAAAGAGGGCTTTTTGAAGCCGGAGGAGGTAAAGACTTTGTCGAAGGACTCTCTGGGGTTGAATTTGAATAATCAAGAAGTTCGCAACTCGAACGATTCGTATTTGCGTACCGCCGTTGAGAAGTGGTTGGAAAAATGGGCTGAAGAGAACGAAGTTGATATTTATACTTCGGGTTTAAAGATCTATACGACGATTGATTCGCGTATGCAAAAGGTTGCCGAAGATGCTGTTGCCTTAAAAATGAAGGATTTGCAGCGTAGGCTAGACAATATATGGTCTGGTCAAGAACCCTGGCGCGATAAGGAGGGAAATGTAATTCCGAATTTCTTGGAAGATCAGGCGCGGAAATTACCGGCTTTTGCGTATCTAAAAGAGAAATATCAGGATGAGGCGAAGGTATTCGAGGAGCTGAATAGGAAAAAGGAGATGGAAGTATTTACCTGGGATGGTATGGAAAAGGTAGAATATTCGTCAATGGATTCCTTAAAACATTATATCTCCATGTTGAATACAGGCATGATGTCTATGAATCCGTATTCCGGTGAGATCAAAGTTTGGGTGGGCGGTATCAATCATGATTTCTATAAGTTCGATCATGTCAACCAGGCCAAGCGTCAACCGGGATCAACATTCAAGCCGTTTGCCTATGTTACCGCACTAGAAGCTGGGAAAACGCCTTGCGATAAATATACCGACAAACCGGTTAAGATAGAATTTGTTAATAACAAAGGCGAGAACGAGATTTGGGAGCCTAAAAATGCCGATTGGAGTTTTTCTTACAGTGAACTGTCGCTAAGACATGCTTTAGCTCGTTCATTAAATTCAGTAACCGCTCAGATAACAGAAGAAGTGGGTTGGGACAATGTCGTCAAGATGGCACATACCTGTGGAATTGACAGCAAACTAGAATCTGTTCCTTCTGTAGGATTGGGGTCGAATGAGGTTTCTGTTTTTGAGATGGTTCGTGCATATAGCACGTTTATGAATGCTGGTAAAAAGACGGAGCCTATTTTGGTGAAGCGCATCGAAGATAAAGATGGGAAGGTATTAGCTGAGTTTAAATCCGAGCAGAAGCAGGTTATTAGTCCGGAGAATGCCTGGCTAATGGGTTATATGCTTCGTGGTACGATCGAAGAGTCTGGCGGTACTTCGCAGGCGCTATGGGAATGGGATTTGTTCGATAACGAGAACGAGATAGGTGGAAAGACTGGAACTTCTTCCGATTACGTGGATGGCTGGTACATGGGCGTAACAAAGGATTTGGTGACTGGTGTTTGGGTTGGCTGTGATGAACAGAGCATACATTTCAATAGTTCAGCGACGGGAGAAGGCTCGAAAACTGCTTTGCCGATCTTCGCAGTCTACTTGGAAGAACTTTATAAACGTCCGGAATTGGGCATTACAACTGGGAAGTTCCCGGAACCAACAGTTGAGATTAAAAAGACCTATAATTGTCCGGGACCTCGCGTTCGCTCGACACGCGATACGCAGGATTCAGGTGCTGTAGAAGGGGAAACGGAAGTGCCGGCGCTGACTTTGCCGGAGATCCTGCAGGAGATTGAGGGCGAACAGCAAGGGCAAGAGTAATTGAAAATACTGGCTGAAATACTTACTTTTATATACTGATTCTTAGTCTATGAAATTTAACCAAACACGCTTATCGAAGCTATTTGCTGCTGCAATATGCTTTTTACTGTTTTTAGGAATGTTTCCTCAGATGGTGAATGCGCAATATTTTGGGCAGAACAAAATGCGCTATAAGAAATTGGATTTCAAGGTGTATGAAACACCGCACTTTAACTTATACTACTACTTGAAGAACGATTCGATGATGAATTGGTTGGCTAAGGAAAGTGAAGTTTGGTATGAGTTACATCAACAGGTATTCCAAGATACTTTCTTCAGAAAGAACCCTATCATATTCTACAACAATCATCCGGAGTTTCAACAGACCACTGCGATTAGCGGTGAGATCAGCGTAGGGACGGGCGGTGTGACGGAAGCTTTTAAGCAACGTGTGGTGATGCCAATTATGCAGATCAATCAGCAAACACGTCACGTATTGGGTCACGAGATGGTGCATGCATTTCAATATCGTGTATTGATCGAGGGCGGAGATTCAACGCGCCTGGAGAATGTGGCAAATATTCCTTTATGGATGGTAGAGGGGATGGCGGAGTATTTTTCCATCGGAAAAAAAGACGCATTTACTTCCATGTGGATGCGCGATGCCTATGCTAGAAACGATCTGCCTTCATTAGGGCAGATGACACAGCAGATGAACCGTTATTTTCCATATCGCTATGGACAGGCCTTTTGGTCCTACATCGGGTCTACCTACGGGGATACGGTAATTATGCCGTTGTTTATAGAAACGGCGAAGTATGGTTATGAGCATGGTATACGTCGTGTTTTTGGATATGATGCGCAAACGATGTCTACTTTGTGGAAAAACAGTATGGAGAACACTTACCGAAACTCTGGTAAGGATACGACATCAAGACCGATCGGTCAAGCTTTATTGACCACGAAGAATGCTGATCGAATGAACGTTTCGCCGGCGATATCGCCAAACGGTAAATATGTAGCCTTCTTATCGGAGCTTGATTTATTCAGCATAGATTTATTTTTGGCAGATGCGGAGACCGGGAAGATTATTCGAAAGCTCGGCAGCCGGCTTACCAATAAAGATATTGATGAATTTAGCTTCTTAGAATCCGCCGGAACTTTCTCGCCTGATAGCAAGAAGTTTGCTTTCTCGGTTTTTAGCGAGGGTAAGAATAAATTGATGGTCGTTGATGTGGAGACCGGGAAGTCCGTCTCGGTTGAGGCGATGGGCGAGATTTCGGAATTCACGAATATTACTTGGTCACCGGATGGCGTACATGTTGCTTTCTCCGGTTTAGCAAACGGCCATTCTGATATTTACCTTTATAATCTACAGACGAAAAAAGTTGAGCAGTTGATGAATGATAAATTTTCCGACTTTCAACCGAGTTTCTCGCGTGATGGAAAATATATCGTGTTCAGTACAGACCGCGTGGCTTTAAGTTCGGATTCCCGTACAGTGGATATTCCGATGAACTTGGCGTTCGTTGAGGTTGCGACAAAGAAGATTACAAATTTGGATGTGTTTCCAGGTGCTAATAACTTGAATCCTCACTTTTCATCCGATGGAAAGGATATCTATTTCCTATCCAATAGTGATGGCTATAGAAACATGTATCGTTATACCTTTGAAACGCAGGAAGTAGCACGTATGACAGATTTCTTTACCGGGATTTCTGGTATCACCGAATACTCTCCGGCGATGAGCATTTCTGCGAACGATGATATTGTTTACTCGTATTTTAAGAATAATGCCTATAGCGTCTATAAGGCTAAAGCAACGGAGTTTGAGGCGCAGCCTGTTAGTGCGGGTGCTGTTGATTTCGAAGCTGCGATGCTTCCTCCGCTTCAAGCCCGTGGTGTTAATGTAGTCAATACGAACCTAGAGAACTTTAATGCATATGGTAGAATTTCAGATTCGCAGATCAATAGCATTCCATATAAGCCGAAGTTTAAGTTAGATTACCTGGCGAATAGCGGTGTGGGGATGTCTGTGGGTTCGCGCTATGGTGCGGGAATTGCGTCGGGTGTGCAAGGGATGTTTTCGGATATCTTGGGCTATAACCAGATTTTCGCGGCATTGAATATTAATGGTGAGATTTATGATTTCGGTGGCCAGGTAGCTTATATCAATCAACGATCGCGTTGGAATTGGGGTGGTTCGATTTCGCATATCCCGTATCGATTTGGATTTTATCAATATGACTATCGTGATATTGGGAGCGGAATGGAAGAACCTGTACTTGATCAATATTTAGTGCGTTCATTCCAAACCCAGTTGGACGGTTTTGTTGCCTATCCATTTAATAAGCATCATCGTTTTGAAACGGGTGCCGCTGCTTCGTATAACTCATACCGTGTCGATCGTTATTATCAGAGTTTACGGACTTACTACGCAAATAGAGAGCGCGTTCCTACAGATGAAGCGAGCCAGCTTTTAGGAGCCCGTTTAGATCCGTTTAATCTTTTTCAGGTGAATGCTGGCTTTGTAGGAGATAATGCGGTATTCGGGATTGCTGCGCCATTGCAAGGTTTTCGCTACAGGTTAGGAGCGGAGCAATACTTCGGAACCTTCAATTTTACTGCAATCAATATTGATTTAAGAAAATACCACCGCATGAAGCCATTTACCTTGGCAGCACGTGTTTATTCGTACATGCGCGTAGGTGATGGAGCGGATCAGTTATACAACATCTACATTGGATACCCGTATTTGATTCGTGGTTTTGAGAACAATAGTTTCGGACCGAATAGTAAGGTTTCTTTTAATGACCTTTCCGGATCCAAAATGGTGGTTGGGAACCTGGAATTAAGGCTTCCATTCACAGGACCGGAAAAGCTTGCTGTGCTTCCTTCGGGATTATTGTTCTCGGATCTGAACTTCTTTATTGATGGAGGTTTGGCGTGGAAAAATGGTAGTACGATTAAATGGTCGAAGACGGATGAAGACAGGCTTCAGGATCCTAACTCGGGCAAGTATTATTATGATCCTGCCATTCGTATGCCGGTGTTCAGCGCTGGTGTTTCTCTTCGTGTGAATCTATTTGGAGCGATGATATTAGAACCTTACTATGCCATTCCGTTGAATAATCCGACACGTTCGAAATTTGGAACCTTTGGATTAAACTTTGCGCCAGGATGGTAGTCAAAAGTATGATTGAAGGTTGAAAGAGTTTTAGAGAGTAAGGTTGTTAAGGCCGTTGTTTAGCGTTATGCGAAAACAACGGCTTTTTTCATTGGGTTAAGTCCAGGCAACGGCAGGCCTAGACTTAACCAATTGGGGTTGTTTTTGCGGACAAGTCTTTCACGCACCATGCGACCTAATCCGCATAATTCTTGATATCTTCTTTCTGCATCTTTTTCCGATGCGAATGATTCTAAATACACTATTCTATTTAATACAGCAGAGGAGAACATACTAGCATTCGTCGGATCCTGTAGTTGTTGCTGCAATCCAATGATATCATTTGTGATGCCCGGCTGAAGATGTCTTCTGTTTGCGTCTGTGCTGATGTAAAGGTGGTATGTTTTCATGTTAAATCCTGTTTTAGCTAAAATATTTGGTTATTTAAATATGTTTTACTAATTTTATTGGCACAATATTACTAATAATATTAGTATTTGAAAAATTTATTTTAAAAATATTTATATGTCCAACATCGCATCAAATCTGAAGTATCTAAGAAAGAAGAAGGGAGTTACGCAGCAGCAATTTGCTGATTTAATGGAAATTAAACGTGCTTCGGTAGGAGCGTATGAAGAGGATCGGGCAGAACCTAAATATGAATTGCTAAAAAAAATAGCAGAATTCTATGAGTTGTCGATGGACGAATTAGCAAACGATGTGATCGATGATAAATGGAAACCTACGCCAAAAAGCAATGCTTCTAACCTTCGTGTATTGAGTGTGACGGTGGATGCAGACGATCGCGAGAACATAGAATTGGTGCCGGTGAAGGCTAGTGCTGGATATTTAAACGGTTATGGCGACCCGGAATATGTGAAGGAATTACCTAAATTCTCCCTGCCGATGTTTACTCAAGGAACATACCGTGCCTTTGAAATCAAAGGTGACTCGATGTTGCCTTTGCCATCAGGCTCGTTGATCATTGCAGAGTATGTGGAGAACTGGCATGACATTAAGACTGGACAAACTTATATTATTGTATCTTCTAATGATGGGATTGTTTACAAGCGTATCGGACAAAAATATAAAGAGGATAAGGGCCTGAAGTTGGTTTCTGATAATAAAACCTATGAACCTTATTGGGTGGAAGCTGGAGATATCATCGAAGTCTGGAAGGCAAAAGCTTTTATCAGTACGGAGCTGCCTGAGCCAAGTCCGGAGCCTACCTTGGAAGGTCTGTCTTCGATGATGGCGCAAATGCAGAAAACGATCAACGCGGTCGTCGATAAAAATTAATTTAAAATGCACTCAAACATTATTGTTTTGCGTTTTTGAAAAAATATTTATACCTTTGTACTATCTGAAAGGAAGGGGGCATGGTATGCCCCCTTTTTTAATTCATTTATTAAATTATGCAGGTTGAAGAGCGCGTAAAAGAACTAGTTCTAGAAAAGATTGCCGATAGAGAGGATTTGTTTATTGTGAGCATCCGTTTTTTGAAAAATGGTGTTCTGGAAATCCTTCTTGATGGCGATAATGGAATCGCAATTGAAGATTGTGTTCAAGTGAGCAGACATGTGGGTTATCATTTAGAAGAAGAAAATGTAATTGATAAAGCTTATCGATTGGAAGTTTCTTCTCCAGGAATTGATACGCCTTTAATGTTAAGCAGACAATATGAGAAGAATGTCGGACGCAATGTGAAGGTGCAGATGCTTGATGGAACAAAACGAGAGGGGAAATTGCTCGCTGCGGGAGATTCATCTTTCAACCTGGAAGAAGTAGTAAAAGAAAAAGGGAAGAAGGCTCAGTTGGTTGAGGTCGAAATTCCATATGATCAAATAAAAGAAACAAAGGTGTTAATTTCATTTAAATAAAAATGAGTAGTAATATTAACTTAATAGACTCTTTTCAGGAGTTCAAGGACTTTAAAAACATTGACCGTCCTACAGTAATCACGGTGTTAGAGGAGGTATTCCGTAGTATGATTCGTAAGCGTTTCGGGACGGATGAGAATGTGGATGTTATTGTGAACCCTGACAACGGAGACTTAGAGATCTGGCGTACGCGTGTTGTTATGGAGGATGGTTTTTCAGAAGATGACGATTTAGAAATCGAATTGGCTGAGGCGCACCAATATGATGCGGATCTTGAAGTAGGAGATGATTATATCGAACAGATTACTTTAGAGAGTTTCGGTCGCCGTGCGATATTAGCTGCTCGTCAAACCTTAGTTTCGAAGATTTTAGAATTAGAGAAAGACGAAGTATTCAAAAAATATAAAGATCGCGAAGGCGAACTTGTGATTGGTGAGGTTTACCAAATTTGGAAGAAAGAGATTTTGGTGTTAGACGAAGATAACAACGAATTGATTCTTCCGAAAACTGAACAAATCCCTGCGGATTATTTCAAAAAAGGAGATAGCATTCGTGCGGTAGTTCACAAGGTCGATATGATGAATAGTAATCCTAAGATTATTATCTCTCGTACAGCGCCTGAGTTCCTACAACGTTTGTTCGAATTGGAAGTTCCAGAGATTTTTGATGGCTTGATTACCATTAAGAAAATTGTTCGCGAACCAGGAGAACGTGCTAAAGTAGCTGTTGAATCATACGATGATCGTATCGATCCAGTTGGTGCTTGTGTGGGTATGAAAGGTTCTCGTATTCATGGTATAGTTCGTGAATTGCGCAATGAGAATATTGACGTAATCAACTTTACAACGAATAATTCATTATATATTACGCGTGCTTTAAGTCCTGCTCGTATTACATCGATCAAATTAGATGACGAGAACAAGACTGCAGCGGTATATTTGAAACCTGATCAAGTGTCATTAGCAATTGGTCGTGGTGGTCACAATATTAAATTAGCCGGTAAGTTAACGGGCTACGAAATCGATGTTTACCGTGAGACGGGAGAAGAAGAGGAGGATGTGGATATCGAAGAATTCGCAGACGAAATCGACAACTGGATCATCGACGAATTAAAACGCGTTGGTCTGGATACCGCAAAATCGGTTCTTTCGCTAACTGAAGACGAATTAATCCGTCGTACAGATTTAGAAGAAGATACGATTCGCGAGATCGTTAGGATCTTGCAGGCTGAATTTGAATAAGGTTCAGCCCAAGCTTTGCTTGCTTAACAATTTGTAAAAAATTGTTAAATACGTGTAAAAAAACATATTTTTGTAAAAGAAACTCATTTTATAGTTAGTAGATGTCAGAAGGTAAAAGTATAAACTTGCTTAAAGCGGCAAAAGAGCTCAACATTGGGATTGGTACTGCAGTTGACTTTTTAGTGAAAAAAGGATTTGATGTTGAATCAAAGCCTAACACTAAATTAAGTGCAGATCAATACGGGGTTCTTTTGAAGGAATTTCAGGGCGACAAGAATGTCAAAGATGAAGCTAAACAAATTGTTATTGGCAAGATTCGCCGTGAAGAAGGTCCAGCTGCTACTCAAGGCTCGACACCTGATGAGCCTACTGAGCAGCGTGAGGATAGTGGAGATGTAAAAGAGATTTTAATTAAAAATACTACGGCAGCACCTGCCGCTGAGACAGCGGAGGATAAAAAAGCCGAAGAACACCATTCTGCTTTGAAGGTTGTTGGGAAGATTGATTTGGATAGCTTAAAGCGTGGTGCGAAGGCAGCTCCGAAAGAGGAGCCGAAGGAAGCGGTGGCAGAAAAGCCTAAACCGGTAGTGGAAGAGAAGAAAGAGGTGGTTGAGCCAGTTAAGAAAGCGGAAGAGCCTGTTGCTAAGCCTGTAGTAGAACAGCCAAAAGTAGAAGAAAAGAAGGAGCCGGTGAAAGAGGTGGAACAGCCTAAAGTCGAAGCTCCTGTCAAAGAAGTTAAACAACAACCAGTGGTAGAGAAAAAGCCAGAACCTGTAAAGCAACAACCTGCTCAACAGCCAACAAAAGAACAGCCTCAAGATGAGGTTATTCGTGCTCGTTCGGAAACATTAAGTGGTCCGAAGGTAGTAGGTAAAATTCAATTGCCAGTTTCTAAACCGCATAAGCCGGTGGCTTCTTCCTCCGCGAATGCAGGAAACAACAATGACAATAAGCGTAAGCGCAAGCGTACGAATAAAGGAACGGGTCCAGTAGGGCAACATGATGGTGGCGATAGAAATAACCAAAACCAAAATACTGGCCAAGGACAGCATCCAAATCAAAATAGACCGGACGGTAACCGCCCGAGACCGGGAGGCGATAACCGCCCTGGAGGTCGCGGAGGTAATCAACAAAATGATCGTCACGGTAACAGAGGTGGAAATAACCGCCACCATGATCGTAGAAAACCTGAAGTAGCAAAAGAAGAACCTACAGAAAAGGAAATCCAAGATCAAATTAAAGCAACCTTAGCAAGATTGAGTGGAGCCGGTAAATCTGGTAAATTCGCTCAACGTGCTAAACTACGTCGTCAAAAACGTGATGATATAGCTTTATCTGCGGAAGAAGCTGCACTAGAACAAGAAGCGATGTCTAAAGTATTGCGCGTTACGGAGTTCGTAACGGCAAACGAATTGGCGAACTTGATGGATGTTCCGGTAACTCAGGTTATTGCAACTTGTATGAGCTTGGGAATGTTCGTTTCGATCAACCAACGTTTAGACGCAGAGACTTTAGCAATCGTGGCAGATGAGTTCGGATATCAAATCGAATTCATCAAACCAGAGGATGAAGAGGTAGCAGAATTAGAAGAACCAGATAATGCGGCAAACCTAGTTTCTCGTGCTCCAATTGTTACGGTGATGGGACACGTTGACCACGGTAAAACTTCCTTATTAGATTATATCCGTAAGGCAAATGTAACCAAAGGTGAAGCGGGGGGTATTACTCAGCACATCGGTGCATATGCTGTGAAATTAGATGATGGTCGTCAGATTACTTTCTTAGATACACCTGGTCACGAAGCCTTTACAGCGATGCGTGCTCGTGGTGCGAAAGTAACGGATATTGTAATTATCGTTATTGCGGCGGACGACGCTGTGATGCCTCAAACAAAAGAGGCTATTAACCACGCGATGGCTGCAGGATCTCCGATAGTATTTGCTTTCACGAAAGTTGATAAACCAGGTGCAAACGCAGACCGTATTCGTGAGCAACTATCAGCGATGAACATCTTGGTAGAAGATTGGGGTGGTAAATACCAGGCTCAAGAAATTTCTGCTAAAACAGGTGAGAATGTTGAGCTGTTGTTAGAGAAGGTATTGCTAGAAGCTGAAATGTTAGAATTAACTGCAGATCCGAAAAAACGTGCCGTAGGTTCCGTTATTGAGGCTGCATTAGATAAAGGACGTGGTATTGTAACGACAGTACTTGTTCAAGGTGGTACTCTTCGTGTGGGAGATCCAATTCTTGCTGGTTCTTATTCCGGTAAGGTGAAGGCTTTGACCAACGAGCGTGGAGAGCGCGTTAAAGAGGCAGGACCTTCTGTTCCAGTTCAGATATTGGGTATGGCTGGCGCTCCTACAGCAGGGGATAAGCTATACGTATTAGAGAGCGAGTCGGAGGCACGTCAAGTAGCGAATAAACGTCTTCAGTTGCAACGCGAACAAGGTATGCGTGCTACTAAGCACATTACATTGGATGAGATCGGACGTCGTTTGGCAATCGGAAACTTTAAAGAACTTAACATTATTGTTAAGGGTGATGTGGATGGTTCTATCGAGGCGTTATCTGACTCATTATTGAAACTATCTACGGATGAGATTCAAGTGAATATTATCCACAAATCAGTGGGTGCTATTTCCGAGTCAGACGTATTATTAGCTTCGGCATCTGATGCGATTATTATCGGTTTCCAAGTAAGACCTACGCAAGGTGCTCGTAAGCTTGCTGAGAATGAGCAAATCGATATCCGCCTTTACTCGATTATCTATGATGCGATCGAAGAGATTAAATCTGCGATGGAGGGTATGTTGGCTCCGAAATTGGAAGAGAAGATCGTTGCGGAAGTTGAGATCCGTGAGGTATTCAAGATCTCCAAAGTTGGTACCATCGCAGGATGTATGGTTCTTGATGGTAAAATCAACAGAAACAACGATATCCGCATCATTCGTGACGGTGTTGTTATCCATACAGGCCGCCTAGCATCCTTGAAACGTTTCAAAGACGACGTTAAGGAGGTTTCACAAGGCTACGAATGTGGTCTTAGCATTGAAAGATTCAACGATATACAAGAGAAAGATATTGTTGAGGCATTCGAGCAAGTTGAAATCAAGCGTAAGTTGTAATTTGCTTAAGCAAGATAAAATATATAGGCCGCACAGTAACTGTGCGGCCTTTTTGGTGTTAATGATATCTACGGTAGGATTACAAATCTGTAATATCTAATTCCTATCTTTGAAACATGTACAATTTTAAGATTTCTGAGATCATTCAGCATCCAAATCATAATATTTCTATTCGTTTTCAAGACTTATCCAATAGCTTTCCGGCATATAAGGCAGGACAATTCTTGACCTTGTCTTTCACGTTTGGCGAGCGCGAAGTTCGTCGCTCTTATTCTTTTAGCAGCTCACCTGATGTAGACGAGCCATATGAGATTACGGTAAAGCGCGTCGACAATGGTGAAATCTCAAGATTGCTACATCATCAGACGAGAGTTGGCGATGTCATACAGGTGATGGATCCACAGGGGCTATTTGTGTATGAGCCGGATGTAAATCATAAGCAAACGATCTTCCTATTCGGTGCGGGTGTTGGTATCACGCCCTTGTTTTCCATATTGAAAACTGCTTTAGTTCGTGAGGAGCATACGAAAATAGTCTTGGTTTATAGCAATAGCTCGAAAGAGCAAACCGTATTCTATGATGAACTTTTGAAATGGCAGGAAGCTTATCCCGATCGTTTACACATCGAGTGGATTTGGTCTAACACGAAGAACCTTTTAAAAGCAAGATTAAACCGCGACTATATATTGGAATTAGTTGCCAAATATAAGAGTGAGGAGGGGGACGATGTTTTCTATACCTGTGGTCCATTGTTTTACATGGATTTATGCCGTTTTACTTTATTAGGAATGGGCGTTCCGGACGATCATATCAAACGTGAGACCTTCCATTTCCCGGAAGAAGAAGAGGATGAGGATGAGAAGGAAGAAGAACCGGTGGATACGACAAGTTACGACGTTACTATTCGTTTTCAGGGCATTGACCACCCGCTGACCATACCTTATAACAAAAGCATTTTAGACGTAGGCTTAGAAAATAAGCTAAAGCTACCTTATTCATGCAAATCAGGAATGTGCAGTACCTGTATTTCCCAAGTCACTAAGGGTTCTGTTCGCATGGATTACAATGAAGTATTGACAGATCGAGAGGTAGATAACGGCCGTTGTTTAATATGTACCTCGCATCCTTTGGAGGATGGAACTACTATTGAGGTTTTATAATTTTTTTTATGTTAAATAGAATTCTTCTTTTATTCTTCCTGACCTGCATTCTTGGAAGCCTGAAAGGGCAGGAGACCTACAAAATAACTTATCATGCCTTTCGCGACGGCGCGATGATGAAACAGGATCCAATCGTACTGTTTGTCAGCAAGGATAAGTATGTTATCACTAAAGAGAGCATAATTTCGGGGCAAGTTCGTTATCCGGCTGAACAGATTTTTGCGGATGTTAAAAACAGGAAAGGGTATAGAACTTCCTTTCTTTCCGCAGCACGTTCCATCTCTGGTTATGATCCCGGAATTTACAAGGAGCTAGCGTTTGTTCAACAAGACACGGGAGCGAAGAAAATCTTACGCTATGATACGAAGTTAGCTAAAACCTCCATCAACTCGAATGCGATCGAAGTATGGTATACAAATGCACTTGGATTGAACGCCGCTCCGAATTTTATAGGGCAGGATTTAGGCTTGGTTTTAGAATATCGTCGCAATGGTAATACGGGGATTCGGGTCGCAGCGATAGAGAAGCTGAAAAGCTGGCCAAAGAATCTCGCACAGCCCACTGAATCTACTTTATTGGATGATTTAAGCTATAAAGATCAACTCTGGAAGAGTCGTTTTATCCAAATTCCTATCTTTCAGAATGAGCAAATCTGTTTTCAACTGGGAATTCAATCCGATTCGGTTCTGCGATTTGCGGAAGGAACGGTGATCGTTAAAAGAGTGAAGATTCCGGAAATCGGCTCCGATAGCCAAGCATTTATTGAGGTAGTTCAGAAATCCAATGGTGATGCATACGATCGTACAGGCTCTGTGTTTTTGGTATCCGATGATCAGAAGCAGACCTTTTTTGACGGCATGCAAAACGGAATGAACAGTTTGCCGATGTATACCGATGAGAAGGGCCTGGCTTATCCAGGAATGGTGCGTACGGAAGGCTTTTCTCCGGTATTAGAGCTCATGCGCTTCTTTACACCATTCGGCGTATCTCATTTTAACGATCGCGTGAAGTTAAAAGGGAAGACCTGGCAAGACAGCGTAAGCTATCGTCAAGATATTTCAGAATTCATCAGCAGCCTATCAGGAAAAGAAGTTTATATCGGGACTTACATTGGTAATTACGACAAAGGCGGGCATAAGGTTAGTCTGGAGCTAACCATCCATCCCGGCGGCTCGAACTATGCTTCTGGCGTTCAGGTTATGCCATTGTTCAATACGACCAATGTTATGGAGATGGGCGGGCAAGGATATCCGACGATGTATGCCTATGAGAAAGGGCTGGAAGTTAAATTCAAGCTTGACAAGGACCTCAATAATGTTAGATTACGTTATATCACGACCGGACACGGAGGTTGGGGAAATGGTGATGAGTTTGTCCCTAAAGCGAACAGCATCTTTTTAGATGGCGAATTAAAGATGAAATTTACACCATGGCGTTTAGACTGTGGTAGTAATAGACTTTATAATCCGGTAAGCGGCAACTTTGAAAACGGTCTCTCTTCTTCTGATCTAAGCCGTTCGAACTGGTGTCCCGGTACGATCACAAACCCAGTTTTCATAGACCTAGGCGATTTAGCCGCAGGTGAACATACGATTCGTGTGCAGATTCCACAAGGACCTAAAGAAGGCGATGGACAAAGCTTTTGGAATACCAGTGGATGCCTGGTTTATGAATAGGGAATAAAATCTTACTGTTTTTATTGAAAAAGCAACAGGCATGAAAGGTCTTGATGGGCAATGAACTTAAAAACGTACAATAAAAAAAAGGTATCATACGCTGATACCTTTTTTTAAGCGGACATGCTTAATTCTATCTCTCCAGACTTAGTTCTCAGGGTAAGCCACCAATACTTTGTTAATTTTCCAGCCATCTTCGGTGTTGCACATCGTTACGTAGTCTACTCGTTTAAAGTTGGAGAAGTACTTCGTTACCTTTACGATACTGCAATCTTCATTTTTCTCTACAAATTGAACGTCCGTATCACAAGCGTATCTTACGTTTTTTAATGATTTTAGATGTTTCATCATCTGGTTTTTAGAAAGCATCTCTTTGTTCTTGTTGTTTGGCGTGCTTTGGCTGAAATCATTTGTAAATAGATAATCTAATAATTCGGTTTCGCCATTAACGGTTGCATCGATGTAGTGGTCAACGATCGTCTCTACTTTTGCAAATTTCAATGGGTCAGGAAGGTTAGCAGCAGACAATGTGTAAGTTGCTAAAGTGAATACTGCTGAGGCGATTAAAGTGATTAAAGTTTTCATAATGTTATACATTTAAATTAGTGAATGTTATTGTTAATTGTTTGATTCAAAGGTATATCAATATGCAACGCAGCACCATAGTGAATAGGCGTAGCCGTGAAATTTTTCGGTTAAAAGCAGGAATAATTCGGTGAAAATTCTCGGTAAAATTGCTGTTCGGCGAATAGCCTGATTTGGAAGGTCAATAGGGTAGTCGGAGGAGGCTGATAAGAGAAAAAGCTGCCTGGGGAGACAGCTTTTATGGTATTATCCTATTTTTAATGAGGTCATGGTTAATGCGCCTGCGACGGCTTCGTCGTTGAATATCAACAAATCCTCGTTTTTATCTTGCAGCGCCAAAGCATAAATCATCGGCAGATAATGCTCAGGGGTCGGGATCGCCAATTCGAAAGCTCGTCCTTGCTTGTGGAAGTCAATCAACGGCTGGTGATTGCGATCCAGAATGTATCCTTTCATTTTCTCATTCGCTTCCTTCGCCCAATCAAACGCATATCCGACGGTGTTCAAATGCTGCCAGGAAACCATACGCAAATTATGTACGTTATTTCCGCTACCTATAATCAGCACGCCTTTCTTGCGGAGCCCAGCCAGTTCTTTCGCTAAGGCATAGTGCTGTGCTGGCGACATGCTATAATCGATACTCATTTGTATGATCGGCACATCGGCATTTGGGTATAGGTGTTTTACGACAGACCAGCTTCCATGATCCAATCCCCATTTATCATCTAAATGAACTTCCTTGCTCTTGATGGTCTCTTTCACAGCGTCTGCAAGTTCAGGAGAACCCGGAGCAGGATATTGCACATCAAACAGTGCCTGTGGGAAGCCGCCAAAGTCGTGAATGGTTGCGGGGTTCTCCATGGCGGTCACAAAGGTTCCACGCGTTTCCCAATGCGCGGAAATCACGAGAATGGCTTTTGGTTTTTCAATTTCGGAACCTATATTTCTGAAACCCTGCACAAATTCATTTTCCTCAATAGCATTCATCGGGCTTCCGTGGCCTAAGAATAAAACCGGCATGGTTGAGCTTGCGTCCAACCCGTCAATAAATTTATTTAATGATTTTAGCTTCATTGCTGCGCCCGCTAAAGGTAGGGTAGCGGCAGCAGCTAAAAATTGTTTTCTATTCATATCTTCCATTGTCAATGTCCTTTCCAATTGATAAAACAAATATCGGCAATGCAAGCAGGGGGTAGGTATGAATATTTGGACAAAAGATATAGGAATTAGGAAACAAGCTTCCGCATCTCCTCTCTAAATTCTGTTGCTGTTTGTCCGGATTTCTTTTTGAAGACGCTAGCAAAATATGCCTTATCGGTATAGCCAATTTCATATCCTATTTCGGAAATGCTCTTATCGGTGCTTATAAGTAGATTTTTTGCTTCAATCAGTTTTCTTGTTTCTATAATTTCGGAAACTGACTGTTGAAGAATACTCTGTGTGATCGCATTGAGATTCCTAGCGCTCATAAAGAGTTTTTCGGCATAATAGTTCACGCCTTCGGGTCTACGGAAGTTCTCTTCCAGTATAGAAAGGAAATTCTTAAAGGTGGTATCTTGGTTTTTGTAGACCAAATTGCTGTCTAGTTGCTGCTTCTTTCGCTCTACTTCGATCATGGTGAAGAGACTGTTAAGCAATTCACGAACCACCGAGAGTTCTGGATTTTCCTGCTGCATTTCCTCATAGATCATAACACAAAGCTGATCTAGACGTGTAAAACAGCGGTTTGCGGGGAACTGCAGCGTCGCACTTTTATGATAATAGGCATATAAATTAAAAGTTGTTTCAGGAATGAATTCGCTTTTAAATCTTAATACCCAAAAATCACAACGACCATCCTTGAGCAAAGGTACCACCCGATGTATTTTTCCTTTACTCACAAAACTAACGAAGGGAGCATCATATATCTCCGAGTCGAAATCAATAAAATGTTCAATCTGACCGCTAATGCCAATAACAAGCTCTTCAAAATTATGATTATGAGGCTCATATTTCTGATTTTGAATGCGTAAAGCTTCTTGATTGTCGACTTTGTAGATTTTAAATAGCTCTTCCATATCGTATAATGCTTTTCAAGTGCCAAAATAGCTTAATTCCTTCTTCTGTTTTCTATCTATTAATAAAAATTACCGAATTATTGTTTTTGCAGTATGCTATATTCTAAAATTCTTGAAATGAAGGTGCTTACCTGTGTTAAAGAATGCTATTTCTATTAATTCATTGTTGTTTATGTAATTTTAAGGGTGAAAATCAGATAAAATTTCAATAAAACTCAAAATATATTTTGTAAACCATATTAAAATTATATTTTTGATGTAATAATTGTAAAATATATGACATTATCAGGTAAAAAATCTTATTTACCCATTGTTTTGATGGGATTTGTGGTGTTAGTTTCGCTGTTTTTCTCAAAAGCACCCTCAATTGAGGGAAATTTCGGTTATAATTATGCTGATGTTGCCTGGATGTTGACTTCTACAGCGCTAGTTTTAATTATGACGCCTGGATTAGCTTACTTTTACGGCGGAATGGTGAAAAAGAAGAACGTTATATCAACAATGCTTCAAAGTTTCATCTGTATGGCTGTAATTGCAGTGTTGTGGGTTGTTTTTGGCTTTAGTTTAGTGTTCGGTGAGTCAATCGGCGGCGTTATTGGTAACCCGACAACCTATTTTATGTTTAATGGCGTGTTGGAAGAGAAGCCTTGGGATGGCGCATCGACTATACCATTTGCTTTATTTGCGATCTATCAGCTTAAGTTCGCTATCATCGCGCCGGCGCTGATTACCGGAGCATTTGCGGAACGCATTAAGTTCACTTCGTTTGTATTATTCATCTGTTTATTCTTCATTTTTATATACGCCCCATTGGCGCATGCGACTTGGCATCCGGACGGTATCCTGATGAAAATGGGCGTTCTGGATTTTGCGGGAGGTACCGTTGTGCACATGTCGGCAGGATTGACTGCCTTAGCGTCGGCAATTTTTTTACGACAAGGTAAAAACTATCATGAGCATACACCTGCACGTATAACTTACGTATTATTAGGTACAGGAATGCTATGGTTTGGTTGGATCGGGTTTAATGCAGGCTCTGCCTTTGCGGCATCCGAATTAGCCGCAACCGCTTTGATTACGACGTCGACCGCCTCCGGTGCTGCCGCCTTAACCTACATCTTTCTCGATGCTGCTCGCGGCGTCAAGCCTTCAGCCATGGGTGTTTGCATAGGTGCTGTTGTTGGATTGGTCGCCATAACCCCCGCTGCAGGATTTGTAACCTTTGGGCATTCCTTGGTGATCGGCGCAGTAACTGCTCTAATCAGCCGTTTTGTAATCGATTGGAGAACGCGTTCCAAAATCGACGATACCTTGGATGTTTTTCCTAGTCATGGTGTCGGAGGGATGGTAGGTATGTTGCTTACAGGCGTTTTTGCGAGCAAGCAGATCAACCCCGCAATTGAGGGCAACGGACTATTCTACGGTGAGACATCGCTATTTACAGCGCATGTCATCGGTTTGATCGGAGCCACCGTCTTTACACTTGTTTTAGCTTTTATTCTGTTAAAAATTTGCGATATGATCAGTCCGCTACGCGTCAGTGAAGCAGAGGAAGAAGCGGGATTAGACCTGTCGCAGCACGGCGAGAAATTATAGTATTTTCCCTCCATTATATCCTAAATTATGCCTGTCTTCCGCTCCGGAAGGCAGGATTTTTTATTTACTTTCCTGAGCAGAACACCCTTGTTTTCAAGATATTTAATTATGTGCAAACTATTTCCCTATTCATCAGTTATTAATAATAGACAACCTGGTAAACAACATGAAACATTTAAAAATATACGGATTATCTATTTTAATGTCGGGTTTATTTCTTACTGCCTGTAATAATAATCAGGAAGAAAGTACAAACGAAGTAACCCCTCCACCTGTTGAAAAAGACGCAGTATCGCGTTATAATATCAATGAACCAGACAAAAGTGTGTTGAAATTGGATTCTACAACCGTTGATTCCAGCCAAGTCGACAGCATACGTAAGTAATACATACATTCTTTATAATTTGTTAGTCAATAGTGGTAGGCGACCTTTCAAAAGGTTGCCTATTCGTTTGTACTAGGATTAGTATTCGTCAGGTTTACATTCTAACAGTCTCCTTGATCAACCCAATCAAATCCGCTCAGAAGCGGTTCTGCTTTGGGTATGAATTGGGTTTGAAAGGGCTTTGAAAGGGAAGTAGGTCGACGAGTATCTGAATTAGTCAGCTTGAATTGTCAAGCTACGCTCTTGGGCTATTGGCGGTTTGCCGGTTATCATTAAATGCCTACCATTTTACTTGGTTTTATGTTTGATTTATTTCTGCTACTTTTAGTTGAAATTGATTGAATAGCATATTAACTAGTGAATCGATGTTAATAGTTGGTTGTATTTTAGCCGTTATTGTTGGGGTGACCTTAGGGATGCTAGGGAGTGGGGGTACCATTCTTACCGTTCCGATTTTGGTGTACGTTATGGCGGTGCACCCTGTCATAGCAACGACCTATTCTTTATTTGCAATCGGTATCACCTCATTTGTTGGCGGTCTAAGGGGGATTATCCGTAAGGAGGCTGATTTAGGGAAAATATTGACCTTCGGAGTTCCATCGCTTATCGTCGTATTTTTTACGCGATCCTTTATTCTTCCGCTTGTACCGGATGTTATTCATATTGCGGGCTATGCGATCGAGCAACGTACGGCTTTGATGTTATTGTTTTCGATGGTCATGATCGCTTCTTCGCTCAGTATGATTTTTGCGATGAAGAAGCATCTGATTCCGGAGGTTCCGCGCGTCAATGTGCCTATCAGCTTGGTTATTGCGCAAGGGGCATTAATTGGATTGGTGACGGGATTGGTAGGTGCTGGAGGGGGATTTCTGATTATCCCGGCTTTGGTCAATTTTTACCATCTGCCGATGCGTCGCGCCGTGGCGACTTCTTTGATTATTATTACCATTAATTCCTGTTTTGGTTTAATCGGTGATAGTGAGAAGTTTGCGGAATTTGACTGGAATTTGTTGTTGAGTTATACCGGCTCTACGTTGGTTGGAATTTTTATAGGCTTTTATTTTGCTGAGCGGGTTTCTAATACCTTCCTCAAGGTCGCGTTTGGCTATTTGATCCTGATGATCGGTATCTATATCATCCTGAAAGAGACCGTTCTTCTGTAAGTTGCTTTATATTTCTGGAACATGCTGTATCCAGAGGCTATCATCCGTTTTGAAAATTAGTAGGCCTTTTCTTGTTGAGCAGGACGGAACAAGACGGATTTCCCAAAAGTTCTTGATATAATTGAAGCTTATCTTGCTAAAACGTTTAATAATTACGTATTTTTAAGTATCAAACATTATAAATCAACCCCAATATTTAATTGATGAAGAAGAATTATGCGCGATTCGGGAAACTTATGTTGTTAGCAATTCTCCCTAGTTTGGGATTTGCACAACAAAAGAAGTTGACCGATTATGTAAACCCCTTGATTGGAACGGCGAAAATGGGACATACCTTCCCCGGAGCAACGGTTCCCTTTGGTTCTGTACAGCTGAGTCCCGACACCGATACGATTCCATATGCTTTTAATGGCAAATATACCGGCACTGTCTACGAATATTGTGCTGGCTATCAATATAAGGATAAGACGATTGTAGGTTTCAGCCATACGCACTTTAGCGGAACGGGGCACTCTGATCTGGGTGATATTTTGGTGATGCCTACGCAGGGAAAAGTGCAATTGAATCCTGGTACTGCGGATCGTCCACAAGATGGTTACCGCTCGCCCTTTAGCCATGATAATGAGGTTGCAGAGCCTAACTATTATAAAGTAAAGTTGGATAAGCATAATATATTGGCCGAGTTAACGACCAGTACGCGTGTGGGTATGCACCGATATACCTTTCCGAAATCGGATGCCTCACATATTATTTTTGATTTGACGTCGGGAATCTATAATTATGATGAGAAGAACGTTTGGACCGTGGTTCGCGTTTTGAACGACACGACAATTACAGGTTACAGGCAAACGAACGGGTGGGCAAGAACCCGTACCGTTTATTTTGCGATTAAAACTTCAAAACCCTTTAAGAATTATGGGGCGCGCTACTACGATAAGGAAACGCCTTATAAAGGTTTCTGGCGTAAGTTTGACCAAAAGAACAACTTTCCGGACCTGGCGGCACATAATATGAAACTGCACTTGGATTTTGATACAGAAGATGCAGAGCAGGTGATGATGAAGGTTGCTTTAAGTCCGGTTAGCATGCGCAATGCATTGGCTAATATGGAAGAAGAGGTTCCGCATTGGGATTTCGAACAAGTTGTTTCGAAGGGCAAAGATGCTTGGGAAAAGGAGCTTGGCAAAATTAAGGTCGATATGATGAATGAGGCCGATTTAGTAAATTTTTACACCTCGGTTTATCATGCTAGCCTGATGCCGACGATTTATATGGACGTTAATGGCGAATATAAAGGCTTGGATCAGGAGGTTCATCGTGCAGAAGGCTTTGTGAATTATACTTCATTTTCGTTATGGGACACCTTTAGAGCCTTCCATCCCTGGTTAAACCTAATCAATCCTTCACGCAACGCGGATATGGTTTCTTCGATGATGGCACATTACGATCAGTCATTGCTAGGTATGTTGCCAATTTGGTCGCATTATGCGAACGATAACTGGTGTATGTCGGGTTATCATTCGGTTTCTGTCGTTTCGGATGCGATTTTGAAGGGTGTTTATAAAGGCGATGCTGAGGCAGCTTTATTAGCTTGTATTTCAACGGCAAATGCTCGTCCATATGAAGGAATAGGCGATTATATCGATCTAGGCTATGTGCCGGATGAGGTTTCGACTTCGTCAGTTTCGAATACATTGGAGTATGCTTATGATGATTGGTGTATCGCGCAGGTGGCTAAGAAATTAGGTCATACGGATATTGCGGAGGAGTTTACGAAACGCTCGAACAACTGGAGGAATCTATTTGATAAGTCTATCGGGTTTATGCGTCCGAAAGATAAATCAGGTAAATTTAGAGCAGCGTTCGATGTGTTAGATACCCATGGGCAAGGATTTATAGAGGGCAATACCTGGAATTATACCTTATATGTTCCGCATGATCCTATTGGTTTACGCGATGCCATTGGTGGCGAAAAACGTTTTGAAACGTATTTGGACTCCTTATTTACCATGGAACTGCCTGATAAATATTTCGAGAAAACGGAGGATATTACTCGGGAAGGGATCATCGGGAATTACGTTCATGGAAATGAGCCATCGCACCACGTCGCGTACCTGTATAACGTAACGCAGAGTCCTTGGAAAACCCAAAAGCGGGTAAGAGAGATTATTCGCCATCAATATAATAATGGCGCTGACGGCTTAGGAGGAAATGATGACTGCGGGCAGATGTCGGCTTGGTATTTATTTACCTCTTTAGGTTTTTATCCAGTCGCTCCTGGGGATGCGCATTATTGGATCGGTAGTCCTTTGGTGAAGTCCGCAGTGGTAGAGTTGGAGAATGGGAAAACGTTGAACGTCGTGGCTAAAAATCAGGGGGAGAAGAATCTGTATGTGAGTAAGGTGAGTTGGAACGGTAAGGAGATAAAAGATTTTAAGATTTCGCACGACGATTTGATGAATGGCGGAAAGTTGGAGTTCGTTATGAGCAATAAGCCTAAAAAGAAGTAGGCAAATGGAAAACAAGAAGGGCAGCCATTGGCTGCCTTTCTTGTTTTCCAGGACTATCCTTAATGTTAAAGCGAGTCGTTGAAATATTGGTAAAAATAACGAGCGATCTCGTCATTAGTCGCATCAACCTCTGCGATTGATATGGCCAAAGCCCCTTTTTGCCCTTTCATAAAAGTGTCTCTAACGAAGAAATTCTTCATACGTTGGGCATATTTCTCTGGATCTTTGATCGCAACGTGTATGTATCTTTCGTCGATCTGGTAATCGGCGATGTCGCTCCATTCGATCAGACCAGCTGCCTTGGCAACCGGGGTCGTATTCCCTTGTATTCCGGATTTCGAAAAGCTAATCGCTGCATCGGTCGCCTTTTTCGGGGCAAGAAATAGTTTTAGGAATACTCCGAATCCTAAAAGGATAAGAAAAACGGACGCTACTTTTCCCATGGTATAACCTGCGGTATTAAGGATAAAAACATAGTATCCGATGGCTAGGCCGGCAATTCCAATCAATAGGAATAGGAGGGCCATGTTCTTCTGCTTTTTTACGCTGTAGGGGATGATTACTTCGTTCATAGTATAACGGTTTTTTTTTGTTATGATTTTATGGTTTTAATTTGCTCATTATTTTAAGGTTAAGCAGATATCATGCTAAATCCTAGCTGCCTTTGTTTATAGCATAGTTGATTTATATAATTATGATAGTCGAAATGCTACATAACGTTAGTTTTATTGGCTAGAAAAGGCTTGGTCGCTTATTGGTGTATAGTACAGGATGGTTGAAACTAAATAAAATTTTAAATTTAACATTTATTGTTAGGAGGGGCTTTGCCCCTTATGATTGACAAATAAATAGTAGAATAACCTGATAAAAAACGATAATTATTAAACATGAAACCAAGAACCTACATTTTAGCTCTTTTTTTATTCTTATTTACAGTGCCTTTAGTTGCACAGGAAAAAATCCGAATCAGTCATCAACCCTATATCCAAGCGCTGACGGATAGCTCTTTGTCAATTGTATGGGTAACAAATAAGCCGGCAGTTGCGTGGGTTGAGTTAGCTCCGGCAGATGAGAGTCATTTTTATGCGGAAGCAAGGCCGAAGTTATTTGCAGCCAAGTATGGTTATAAAACTGTTGGGACTGTTCACCAAGTGGATCTTAAGGGGTTAAAACCGGGGACGAAGTATCGATATCGTGTCTATAATCAGGAAGTGTTGAGCCATCAGGGAACGCGCGTTCAATATGGGAATTATGTAGCGACGGACGTGTATTCGAAGGCGGCACTGACATTTACTACGCCAAAGCCTTCTGATAAGGTCTCTTTTGCTATTTTAAATGATATTCATGGAAAAAATGATTTGCTGAGCAATCTGATCGGGCAGGTCGATCTTACGAAGACGGATTTTGTGGTTTTCAATGGCGATATGGTGGATGCATTGATTAGTGAAGATCAGATGTTCACTGGTTTTATGGATAAGGCGACGGAACTGTTCGCTAGTGAGAAGCCGATGTATTTCTCTCGTGGAAATCATGAGACTCGCGGGCCGTTTGCAGTTGCATATCCAAAGTATTTTCCGACGAGCTCCGGAGAATTGTACTATATGTTTACGCAAGGAGAAGCTTGTTTCATTGTGTTGGATGGGGGCGAGGATAAACCGGACAGTGATATTGAATATGCGGGCATCGTGGATATGGATTTCTATAGGGCGCAGCAGGCGGCTTGGTTGGAGCGAGCAGTGGAGAGTCCGGCATTTAAGAATGCGAGATATAAGATTGTAATATGCCACATGCCGCCAATGGGAGGCTGGCATGGTTCGATTGATATCGAGCGTAAGTTTGTTCCAATATTGAATAAGGCGGGGGCACAGATTATGATCAGTGGACATTTGCACCGACATGTAAAACAAATGCCGACGGCGGCTATCAAGTTCCCGTTATTAGTGAACTCTAATGTAAATATGATTAAAGCGGATATTACTGCTGAGAAGGCGGTGTTTAGGGTTGTCGATCAGCAAGGAAAGCAGGTGGATGAAGTTACCTTAAATCCGTTGCGATAGGTTTTTAGCGCTATCTTTGCCTTGATGGAGGTTACAAGGATTACAGTAAATGATAAAATGCAGCGGGGATATTCTTACGAATTGCATGCACCGATGGGTGAAGATTTTGACGCGGAGTTTAAACCGCAGTTGAGCCCTAAGGAAATGCTCGCGCTAGGCGTTTTTGGCGGTCGGTATTTGACCGATTGTAGAGCGGAGTATCCAGCAGACTGGTTCGCTGAAGCAAAGCTCTATGAAGGGGATCATGCTCAAGGAGATGCGAATCTCAACTTTTTTGCTGTTCAAGCGTCTCAGCCGTTGGCGGTTTGGAAGGCAAAAGGATGGATTCATCCGCAAGATCCTCGCGGATGGTTCCAATGGTATTGCCGGTATTTTATGGGACGAAGGACTGATGATGACGCTCGACAGATTAAACGCTGGAAGGCTATGGCGAGGCATGTAGCGCAGGTGAAAGGGAATTGTGCGTTTGGCGATTTAATGTGTCGGAGAAAGCAACGTCAAGCGCTGTTGCATTGGGCTTATGATAGTATTAATATGTAATTGAACTCATGGAAAGCATAATTCGGAGATGTGCTAGGAAGCTTGTTGGAAGGCTGTTTACAGGCTGTTTTGAAAATAAATAAGTTCAGAATCAGTTAGTTTAGGGTTTGGCGTAAATTTATTTTTGCAGAATAGAGTAGAAGCCCTATATTTGCATCATTCCAAAACGGAATATGCCCAGGTGGCGGAATTGGTAGACGCGTTGGTCTCAAACACCAATGAAGCAATTCGTGCCGGTTCGATCCCGGCCCTGGGTACTGACAATAAAGCGGGCGTCATAGACATCCGCTTTATTTGTTTAAAAACGCCGTTTTTGGAGAAATAAAGCAACCTTCGACACGGGTGGTTTAGTATCAAAATCCGATAGTTTTGCAGACATTTTGCAGACATAAATTTTCGGATATGTTTAATCATGTGCATACCCCCGAACTCATGTTCAAATTCTCGACAAAGTTGCACGTTTGGAAAAATCGTGTAAAGAAAAATGGTAACATCTCTATTTACCTTTTCGTGTATATCTCTGCGCCTGGCAATATTCAGCGTGACTTTTATCCCCTCAACATCGAATGGCCACTAATTCATATTGATTTCGCTCAAGATATTCTAAGAGATCAACTACAAAGGAATGTTGCGGGTTAAAGGTGATTTCGAAATATTATCAAAATTCAATATTTTTAGATGAGCCAGAGTATTCTATATTCATTGCAAAAGGACAGCGTAAATAATCCTTTTTATTTATGTAAGATTCTATCTACCTCGGTGCTTTTTCTATTTTCAAGATTCGCATTTTTAGTTGCATATTTGCCCCTATGACTGAAATTAAATCGTTGACTGGGATCCGTGGCATTGCTGCTATTTGGGTCGTTATATTTCACTACTTTTCAACCCATTTCCTAAATCTTTCAACGGATCACGGTGGCTTTTTTAATTATACCTATAATATTGTCAAAAATGGCTATTTGGCCGTTGATCTATTTTTCCTACTAAGTGCTATCGTGCTCTCATTGTCGTATCAAAACAAATTCGGTAATTATGTCGATTTTAATGAGTTTAAAACTTACCTCTTCAAAAGAATCGCTAGGATATACCCTCTTTATTTTTTTACCATTGTTCTAACATTTTTCTATCAAAAGAACCTTTCAATAAGTCACGTAATTACGCATTTAACATTCACTGAAGTGTTTTTTAACACCTACTTTGAAACGCTAAATTTTCCTATTTGGTCTCTAGCCACAGAAATGTTCGTATATCTGATTTTCCCATTTGTATTTTATCTGATATTTAACTTAAATAGAAATTTCAACATCGTTTTAGCAATCATTTCAGTCTTAGCTTTAAACTTCATTCAGTATAGTGAATCGCACTACATAAATCTTCACTTTATGAGATATGAAACAGTAGCTCCCAAAGACAACCTCGATATAAATTGGGGCAACTTAGCATATATTAGAACGGTTCTCGTATATGCTATCGGTTTGATTGCTTATAAATATTCCTTTACTTTTTCTCGAATTGTACTTTGGGCTTTCATTTCAATTTTCATCGTTTCTGTCGTTCTTGATTTAAATGATGTTATAACTGTGATAGGAATGATTTGTATTCCTGCGGCCATTGTTAAAATTGACTTTTTAAAATCTTTCCTTTCGTGGAAACCAATTCATTATTTAGGCGAAATTTCATATAGCATTTACTTGAATCACATCATAATTATTTACTTGCTTAAATATTACTTCCCCAACTTACCCATGCTTAATTTTTTGGCTTTTCCGCTTCTCATTGCAGTTTCGATCGTCACCTATAATTACATCGAAAAACCAGGAAAAAAATACCTTTTATCTAAGCTAATACGTTCTAACAACTAAATCTGCACCCATCTTTGCTTGCAAGGAGGTTTCAACAAAATTTCCATACTTACTTAATGTTCGCTGGGTAGTGAGTTTTTGATGGTGCTAATTTGAATATTGTTATAATAGTTTATAAGCGTACGTCAACATCCGGAATAAATAAAGTATTCATCCATGTGTGTTGTCAACAAGGTGATAATGTTAAAAGTAAAATGGTGACACTAATGTTGGGTCGTTAGGCAATACAATAAGGAAGGGTTAGATATGACTTATCCCTTAACAATCCGGATTAGAATGAAGATATTTTAAACAGTAATCCTCTTTTTACAACTCAGCTATTCCAATTCTATATCAGCTTCAGCATGTTGAATACACTTCCAGGTGTTCTCAATTTTTAGCCAGGTGGATGAGCAAGCGCATTTCGATATTACTTCCTCGCCCTTTACCTTATGCATAAGCTCTATGCGGTAAGCTATAACTGCAACTTCATCCGAGGCGTTATGAAATTTAACATCGTCTATTTTGTTGACTTTCATTTCCATCCCTTCCGCCTGCTCGAAGACCTTTTTAAAATCGTCTTCTGTCATTATGCGAGGTCCGTTCTTGCTTGCAAGAACACAAGGAAAGTAGGTTAGGTTTGTGACAGTTTCTAGATCATGGTTTTCCATACCAGTCCAATAGGCTTTCTCCAGCTTAAAGATTTGATCTTTCATAGTTCAGTGTGATTTTTCTTAAAGAACAGATTTCTAGGCAGTTTGTTTCGAAATTTCCCATGCGCGGTTGGGGGATAAGTGGGTGGGATTCTTGAAAGGGTAGTGGATCCGAGAACTCCCGTGACCCCTTTAAAATGCTATAAACGTAAAAAGCTTCTCATTTCTGAGAAGCTTTTCGGGTAAGTAATGGGGCTCGAACCCACGACCCCTAGAACCACAATCTAGTGCTCTAACCAACTGAGCTATACCTACCGTGATTTTGTGATACAAAAGTAGAATTAATCTCTATAATCTCCAAATATATTCAGCTAAAAATATGGCTTTTGATACAAATAGGCTCATTTCTAAGTAGATATTTTTTATAAACTCTGCATTCTGAACGATAAAATGGAGAAAGAAATCTCATTTAATTCAGATTAAGACAATTCATCTACAATAGATTCTACGCGACTGATGAAGAGATGACATCGCTAGCTTTTTATGTTTTTGTGTATGTGATGCTAAATTATTGATAATTAGGATGTTCTTTTATCAGGCAAGTGTAAGATCCTTGATGCATGATTTCTAATGCGAAATCGTTATGTTTCCGACTAAAATGGGCCGAACAAGCTGATCATTAAATGAATTTTATTTTTGATTGCATTCCAAGTTTTTAATTATTGAATCATAATTTGAAAAATTAGTTTATATTTGATTTAGGTGTTTTGAGCTAGTAATCAATTGTTTGTCATCTTAATTTTTATAGAAATGATTTTTAAAAATATATTGGTTGATTCAGCATTGATCGGTACGATAAAATTCTACGCCTATGTGTTCAATAATTATGATGGCCAAACAGGCTTCGGATTATTTACGAATGATGGACCTAAGCCAATCGTCTATTTTCTACGAAGTAAAAGCGCTCGCATCACGCTGCACTTCGATGATGAAATTATCTTCTGGTTATGTGATCAAAGTGAATTTAGTACGCAAGAGCGTAGGTGTTTATTTAAAGAGTTTCTAGACTTTGCCATACGAATGGAGCGAAAGGCTGCAGAGATGATTTTTAAAGGGGTTAAAATGACTACACTTTCCGACTCTCGAGAGATTATAAAGTATAAACGCTTGTACATACATTATAAACGTCCTTCCATTCCTCCAACTGTTCGCCTCAGTATGGAAAACTAATTTTCCATTTCTTCTAATACAGTTTTTAATATTTTTACAGCCTGATCCATTTCCTCCATATTGAGATTGCCGAATCCTATACGTGTTCCCCTTGTTTTGTTGGATTGGTAGAGTAGGGTTTTTGGTATGAAGAGCTGTTTTGCAGCGCAGCGTTTCGCAAGCTCATAAAGGTTGATCGATTTTTGCCAGTTCAGCCAAAAAGCTAATCCGCCTTTGGGTATACTAAATTCAACCCATTCCTTGAGATGTTCAGACAGTAAGCTTCCGAAGTAATCTCTACGCTCTTTATATACTTTCAAAGACTTCTTTAAATGACGATCAACGACTCCCTCTTGAATCAACTCGCCCAACGCCTGCTCCATCAGGATATCGCCTTGCCGATCGATAATACCCAAGTGTTTCCGCATTTCTTGCATAATATTCGTCGGGGCTACAATGAAGCCTGTCCTAAAACCCGGTGCTAATGATTTTCCAAAGGAGCCTACATAGATGACCATCCCATTCTGATCGTTGCTGGCGATTGGTAAAATCGGTTGTTTTTCATAGTGAAAGTCATAATCATAGTCGTCCTCCACAATAATAAATCCATATTGATTGGCTAGTTGCAGTAAGTCCATCCTCCGCTGAGCAGACAATGGTACCGTGGTTGGGTAATGCTGTTGCGGAGTAACATAAACCATTCGTATAGTCTCTTTCTCGCATAATTTCCGGAGCGCATTCGTGTCTATTCCATCCTCATCAACCGCGATAGTTTTAATTTTGTTGCCCGCTTTTTGAAAAATCATGTTTGCTGAGAAATAACTTAAGTCTGCGACGACGACGGTATCTGAAGGCTCCAGAATGATTTCAGCAATGATAAACAAGCTCATCTCCATGCTGCGTGTGATCAGCAAGTTGTCCTTGCTGATCGCTAATCCCCGCGAAAGCTGAAGGTATTGCGTCAGCTGCTCTTTAAAATATTCAGATCCGTCATAATTGTAATACCCCATTTTCTTGCGGTTGACTTTGCGTTTGAGGTTGGCGGAGTAAATCCTGGAGAGGTCGTCCAATTGCGTTAGGCGGATATCGGGCGTGCCATCATTGAAACTTAGCTCATAGCTATTCTTCTCAAAAGGATTATCTAAAAGGAAGGATTTCCGAAAATGATAGCCTGTACTTTTCGGATAGCTATTTTCTTTTTCCGCGGAAGGGTTCAGGAGCGGCAATTCTGAGGATATAAAAGTTCCCTTGTTAGCGCGTATTTCTACCCATCCTTGCGCGAACAGCTCCTCGTAGGCCGCGGTAATGGTGTTTCTGTGTACTTCCAATAGTTCGCCTAACTGTCGGGTTCCCAAGAGTTTCGATCCTGGTCTTAGGTGTCCGCGGCCAATGGCTTGGATAAATTGTTGAGCTATTTGAAGGTATAAAGGTTGGGAATTCGAACGATCTATTTGGATAATACTGCGATAAGGAATGTTGTCCGGACTACTCATGATATCAAAACTGGTAGGGTCTAACCTGCCGGCAAGGTAATATATTTGTTGGAAATAGAAAAATATGAAAACAATTATAGATCGCATCGTAAGAGATGATGTCCTCCACGCGAAATGGCTAAATACCCTATCTTTCATGGAAAATGCAGGGGCTCGTAAAATCTCTGCTTGTGAAGATCGGTTCAAAACCAATATCATGCAGTTGAAACATGCTGCGGAAGAACATCGCCATGCCTATTACCTCAAGAAGCAGCTTTATAAACTCGATGTCACCGGTTTCCAATATTACGCTGCCGATACATTATTAGCGTCTAATCACACCCAACATTATTTGCATGCGCTGGATATACAAGCCTGTCGATATTTAAAAAAACAGTTTCAATTAGATGGGAATGCGTTGAAACATGCCGCTTATCTTTTTGTTACCTACGCTATCGAAGTTCGTGCGGATGAGCTCTATCCAATTTATCAGGAAGCTTTAACCAAGCATCACTCCAAAGTGATGGTAAAGTCAATTATTCTCGAAGAGGAAGGGCATTTGGAAGAAATGATAACCTCATTAAAAGAATTTGATGAGCAATGGGAAGTCCACGCTGCGGCGATTTTAGCGTTAGAAAAGGAGCTGTTTCAGCACTGGTTTTCGGCAATTGCATTAGAGATAGAGAAGGCATATGGGCACATTGCAGAGGTGGCAAGCTAATATCACTAAACGTGCTTCGAATGACCTCTTAAGGGAATTGCGTGTTGAAGAGGGGACGATTGATTTCGCTTCGAACGATTATCTGGGTCTAGCGAGAAATTCAACGTTTCAACAATCTTTGCTGGAAATAGCTATTCAAAGCCCAGCCTTGATGACAGGCAGTGCTAGTTCAAGACTAATTACTGGAAATTCATCGATAAAGGAAGACGTAGAAGGCTTTTTAGCGAAACGATACGATGTAGAATCAGCACTGCTGTTTCCATCAGGCTATATTGCTAATTTATCGCTGCTGAGTGCTTTGCCGCAGCGAGGCGATACGGTAATTGTGGACGAATTGATACATCGATCCGTGCATGATGCTTGCTCACTGAATCAAGCCAATAAATGGAAGTTTCGACATCAAGATCTCAATCATTTAGAGGCTTTGCTGAAACGTGCGAAGGGGCAATGCTGGGTCGTTGTTGAATCCGTCTATTCGATGGACGGAGATATTGCAGCATTAAGGGGGCTCGCCCAACTCGCTAACTTATATGGTGCCCACCTTATCGTCGATGAAGCGCATGCCGTCGGTGTGTTTGGAGATGGGCTTATCCCAACGTACGGATTGCAATCGCAGGTCTTTGCCTGCGTAGTCACCTATGGAAAGTCAATGGGGCTACATGGGGCTGCAGTTTTAGGGTCGGAAGCGTTGAAGAGTTATCTCATTAATTTTGCTTCTCCATTTATCTACAGCACGGCAATGCCTGATATGATGGCTTTGAGCATACAGTCAGCCTATCAATTCTTAGATCAAAACACGCAGTTGGCAGTTGAACTTCAAGATCGTATTACTTTCTATGAAACAGAAATGCTTGGTGAAGTCTCAAAATCATTACTTACACCCATACAGCCTGTTATTATTCCCGATATAACCAAATTGAGGAGTATTACAAAAGCGATCAAAGCGCATGGTTTTCATGTTTATGCGGTATTGCCGCCTTCCGTGCCAGAAGGGACCGGCCGATTAAGAATATCCATCCATCAATACAATAGTCGGGAGGAAATAAAACAACTCGCCGAACTTATAAAATCATATGCACAATGAAAAAACAAGTTTTTGTTTCAGGGATAGGAACTGGAATAGGGAAGACGTTCTGCTCTGCACTGCTCGTTAAACTTTGGCAAGCCGATTACTGGAAGCCAATACAGTCTGGCGATCTGGATATGACAGACAGCATGACCGTGCGAGAGCTTGTGGAAGATGAAGTAACCATATTTCCCGAACGCTATCGACTAAATACTGCGGCATCTCCGCATGAGTCCGCTCGCATCGATGGAGTAGAGATTAAATTGAACGATTTTCAACTGCCATACAGCCCAAATAACCTTGTTGTTGAAGGGGTAGGAGGATTATATGTTCCTATCAATGAGGATAAATTTATAATCGACTTAATAAAACACTTGAACTTACCGGTCGTGTTAGTCGTCAAAGATTACCTTGGCTGTATCAACCACAGTATCCTTTCCATCAAAGCGCTCGAGTCCAACAATATTGTGTTGGACACCGTGGTTTTTAATGGTCCATTTTCTAGTGCAACGGAACGGGTCATCCGTCGGCATCTTCCTGAGGAAGTAGCATGCCTCAATATACCTTGGTTACACAAGTAAAGCAGAATAAACAAAACAAAATACATCAAATCAGAATGAAACACGAAAAAGAATTACGCCATAATTGGACAAAGGAAGAGCTATTGGCCATTTACAACAAGCCACTTATGGAACTGGTCTATGAAGCTGCAACGGTGCATCGGCAATGGCATAATCCGGAACAAGTGCAGATCTCAACCTTGTTGTCTGTGAAAACAGGCGGATGCCCTGAAGATTGCTCGTATTGCGGACAGGCAGCGCGTTATCATACGGATATCAAAGTACAGGCCTTGCTTCCTACGGAAACTGTCCTTGCGCATGCTCAAAAAGCGAAAGATAACGGTTCCTCACGCTTTTGCATGGCGGCAGCATGGCGCGAAGTACGCGATAATCGTGACTTCGATCGCATCATCGATATGGTAAAAGGTGTCAATGAATTAGGGCTAGAGGTATGCTGTACCTTAGGCATGCTGAGCGAAAGCCAGGCCCAACGCCTGCAGGAAGCAGGCTTATATGCTTATAACCACAACTTAGATACTTCCGAAGAATTTTACGACGAGATCATCTCCACACGCAAGTTCGATAACCGAATTGAAACCATCAAGAATGTGCGTAAGGCAGGTATCACTGTGTGCTCGGGTGGTATCATCGGATTGGGTGAGAAGCCAGCAGATCGTATCTCCATGCTACGCACGCTAGCCAATATGGAAAAACATCCCGAATCTGTTCCTATCAACGCCCTAGCTAGAGTTGACGGAACACCGCTGGAACATCTTCCAAAAATTGATATCTGGGAAATGGTGCGCATGATTGCCACTGCTCGCATCGTGTTGCCATCCTCTATGGTACGTCTGAGTGCGGGAAGAATTGAAATGTCGGAGGTCGAGCAAGCTTGGTGCTTTATGGCGGGCGCTAATTCGATCTTCACCGGAGAACGACAAACCTTGTTGGTGACCCCAAATCCGGGAGTCGACGAAGATATGCAGATGTTAAGAAATCTAGGTCTGAAACCAATGCAGAAGGAGGTAAAGGAAGCATGTTCGATGAGTTAATTGCTAGAGATCGTGCGGTTAATTGGCATCCCTATAGCCAAATGAAAACCAGCCAACACATTCCAATACTATCCGGAAAAGGCGTTCAGCTCTATGATGCCAATGGAAACAGCTATATAGACGCTGTTTCCTCCTGGTGGGTGACCTTACATGGTCATGCACACCCATATATCGCTCAAAAGGTTTTCGAGCAGCTACAGCGCTTAGAACAGGTTATCTTCGCAGGCTTTACCCACCAGCCTGCCATAGAGCTTTCAGAGCGCCTGTTAGCCATTTTGCCGGCAAATCAACAAAAGATATTCTATTCCGACAATGGTTCTACCGCGGTAGAGGTAGCACTCAAGATGTGCATACAGTATGCGCATCAGCAAGGGGATAAGAAAAATAAGATAATTGCTTTCAAGCATGGATACCATGGTGATACTTTCGGTGCGATGTCTGTTAGCGAGCGGGGTCTATGGACCGCGCCTTTCCAAGACTTGCTCTTTGAGGTCATCTTCATCGATGCTCCCCACTCATCCAATCTGAAGGAAACTTTTCAAATAATAGATCAGCATGCGGATGATGTCGCTTGTTTCATTTATGAGCCTTTGGTCCAAGGGGCTGGTGGGATGCTAATGCATCAGGCAGCTGATTTATCAGCATTAATGGCATACTGTAAATCCAAAGGAATTCTGCTGATCCAAGACGAGGTATTCGTAGGATTTGGCCGAACAGGAACTTTATTTGCAGCCAATCAACTGACTGAAAGTCCCGATATTATGTGCTTCTCTAAAGGATTAACCGGCGGTACCATGCCAATGGGGATCACAAGCTGTACCGAAGAGCTGTATCAAGCTTTTTATTCGGATGAAAAGATGAAAGCCTTCTTTCATGGACATTCGTTTACCGCTAGTCCCATTGCTTGTGCAGCATCCTTGGCAAGCCTGGATCTACTGCTTCAACAAGATACGTTGGATTCCATACAGCGAATTGTTCGCTCGCACCAAGATTTTATTAAAGAACTTAGCGCGTTGAAGGTGGTGGAACATGTACGTCAATGTGGGACTATATTAGCATTTGATTGGAAAGTAGGAGAGACCTCATACTTCAACAAGATACAAGAGCAGCTATACGCTGCCTTCCTTGCCGAAGGAGTCATTCTGCGTCCTTTAGGGAACACGGTTTATATCTTACCACCGTATTGCATCTCGGATCAAGAATTGCAAGAGGTTTATCAAGCCATTAAGAAAGTCGCAAATAGCATCTACTAAGGTATTAAATGGTATTTTTTACCATCCCAACTATAGCGCTCTTCAGACTTTTTGATCTTATACTCTAGCTCTTCTTTCGTATCGTCGATTACTTCCCCTTCTTCCATCTTTTTAATGATGAGTTGGTTTCCCTTTGTGTATTTCTTTGGGAATTCCAACTCTTCGGAATAATAATATACTCCAGCATCCGATACCGAGGAGATCTTAGGAAGGGCATTTAAGTTCGTCCCATCCCAAGCAAAGCCAAAGGTTGTTGTCGGGATGCCACAGGCCTCCCCAGAGAAGATCACGTTATAGATTAGTTTGCTATCCTTAAGGTTTTCGCTTTCAGTTAATTCTGATGTGCAATAAGATTGCTCACCACGATAGTTTGCAAAGCCGGCTTTAGCAATGAGCTGTTGGTTTTTATTAAATACTTTCGCTTCCACCCAATCGTAAGATTCCTCGTCATTATGCCAGGCAATCCCATAAAGAAAGGTATTTCCTGTAGACGGGTCCACTTTTTTATCTAAGCTCACTAATCCAATCCATATATAGCCGGTCTTCTGTTGATTGTTGATCTTGTAAGCTATTTTATACCAAGGCAGGTACATTCCACGAAGCTGCATAGGGTTGTAGCCAGCATTGTCCAAGAACTTGATCGGAGTACCCATAGGAATAGAGTCAACTAGCGCACTATTTGTGGAAGGCATTTTACGAACATAGGCCATATTGGCAAAGATGGCAGCGTCCTTTTCGGTATTAACATACCAAAGGTTGTAATCGTCAGCAACAACAAATGCTGCGGGCTCTTCCTCTTGCGCTTGCGCAAAGTGCGAAAAACAACATAAGAAACTAATCAAAAATAGTGATGCTAGCAGGCGAGCGGATGGCATGGATTTAAAATTCATATATTGACCTAATTGATAGGTAAAGATAATTGATTTAAACCAGAGCATATATCCCTGAATACCGTGGATTTTATCGGCTAAGCCTTCGTCGCCGATAATGCATAAAGCATGGGTATTTTATTGTCTAAATGTTTAATACGGAACTTCTTAGGTGCTACTTCTACGCCATGTCGAAAGCAATTGTAAGGCGAATAGTCATATTCCTGAAACGTGTCTAAGCGAAAACCCTGACCAAGCAAGGCGGTCATGACCTCACCAAGCGAATGATTCCAGGAGATACTCTTGTTACTGATGTCAGCATCGCGATCCGCATAAGTTCCATCGCTTACTTCTTCAACTGGGCCGGCATTAAAATAATTGTAACCTACTTTTTCAAAGTCATAATCAAACATCCATACGACCGGGTGAAATTCAACGAATACCAAGCGACCTCCCGGTTTTAATACACGGCGGATTACTCTGGCCCAGGCATCCAGATCCGGAAGCCAGCCAATCGTACCATAGCTCGTGAAAACCATATCGAACTGCCCATTCAATTCTTCGGGCGTGCTATAGACGTCCGTGCAGATGAACTTAGCATCGATTTGAAGCTGCTCCGCTAATTTATTAGCCGCATCAATCGCTTTGTCAGAAAGGTCTAAGCCGGTGACCGAAGCGCCCATTCGTGCCAAAGACAAGGTGTCCTGTCCGAAATGACATTGTAGATGAAAGATTTTTTTGCCCCTCAGGTCCCCAAATAGTTCCAGCTCAACAGGATTTAAGGAACTGTTCCCTGCAAGGAATCCTTCCATGTCATAAAAATCGGAAGATAGGTGGGTATCCACTGCATCATTCCAAAGTATCCTATTTACTTCTTTGTAGTTTTCTTCGTTGCTCATCTTTTTTTAATCAGAGGTATCCGCTGTTTTTTTCTCCTGTGCTACTTCTTTATCTTCGGCTGTAGCCTCCAACTGATTATCCTCCTGTTCGTCTTCGTTTTGCGGAGCATACTGCAGATGAACAAATATAGGATAATGATCTGAATTAAAATTGTCCAGTTTTCTCAGGGAGATAAGCTTAAAGTGAGCAGAGATAAAGGCGTGGTCAAGAGGGAATTGCATTAGGGGATGTTTCGCATGAAAGGTGTTGAAGAATCCCCTTCCGCGACGCGGATCCAGTAGCTTGCTCATCTTTAAAAACAAGTCGGTCGTGTAGCTCCATGCCACGTCATTTAAGTCGCCGATCACAATCACTGGTAGATCGCATTTCTTGGCCTTCTCAGCAACCAAAAGTAATTCCTTATCACGTTCGGTAGAACGTGGGTTTTCATTCGGAACCGGCGGCGTAGGGTGCACCGCATACACCTGCACCAATTGACCGCTAGGTAACTCAATTTTTGTGTGGATAGAGGGAATTTCCTTCTCTACCAAATACTCAACACTGCTGTCCTTCAACGGATATTTCGAAAACATCAGCATCCCGTAGGTGTTGTCGATTGGTACTTTAATCTGATACGGATAATCCTGATCCAATATCGCCGTCTCCTTCGCCCACTGATGGTTGGTTTCTAGTAGTAAAACTAAGTCAGCATTGTTGCTTTTCACTACTTTGATGCATCCCTGATAATTGTCGTTGTCTTCATAAACATTCGAAATCATCACCGCCAGGCTATTGTCCTTATCGACCTCCTTGGTTCCCAAAACTTGTTTTTTGGATAACGGCGTAAATGGTAGAATCTGGAATAATAAGCAAATCGCGGTAATTGCAACAGCGACCGCCATAATGTTGAGCCAGAGGATAGCAGGAAAGGCAAGTAAGAAAAATAACAATAACCAAAGTATAGTCAATGCTAGCTTTTGAATTCGCGGATATTCGAAGACCCGAAAAGTCCAAAAGTCCAGCCTAATAAGGGGTAGAATAGAGAAAATGAGGATCAATGACCCTAATATGTATAGCGTAATTTCCATTTATCAATTGTGTGTGCACTAAAGGTAGACAAATGTGATACCATTTAATCCAATTATTTCTAATAATACGTCATTTTGGGGTCAATGGTTTTCGGTTTTTAATGTCCATAGGTTAATATTTGGTATATTTAGGAGATACACCAAATTATAATCGAACATGGCCTTACAAAAACGATCTTACGACACCCTAAGTGAAGCAGTGAATGATTTACAAGCGATCGGATATACCGAAGATTTTTTAATCCGCGAGGATGGAGAGTGTCTATACTGTACTCAGAATGCGATGGAGTTATCGCCTGAAGAATTTGTAATCGACGGAATTTACCGATTTGAAGGAATGACCGACCCCGCAGATGAAAGCATCTTATTTGCTATATCCTCCAGAGACAACCTGATTAGAGGCTTAGTTATCAATAGCTTTGGCGCGGATTTCAGCTACCGCTCCTCGAAGCTGGTTGAAGAGCTGTATAGACGATCGAGAGAGATTCGTTAAAATAGTAGTTAGTAATTAGTACTTAGTAGTTAGACCTAGGGCTGGATTAGGTATTAGATATGAGATTTTAGACGTTAGAGTATTGGCTTTCGAAGTAGAAAGGGGGATTTGTTTTGAACTAGGAAAGGAAGGGAGGTTTGTCTGAACCTTTCCTGGTATTCAAAGACAAAATATAAAGACAAAATATCCAACCAACGCCTCAATCAAATACATGCAACTAACTACCTTAATTCACTTCCCTTTCAAACCCAATGTAAACCCAATTCAAACCCAAATCAGAACCCTTTTGAAAGGGCTAAGATTTGGGTTTGAATAAGGAGATAAAAGGACCTATCTCGAATCAGTTAGCTACAACACTGCCACTAAGCAACCCGAAGTGCGCTTTTAACTAAAATAAAATAATGCTGGGGTTTTATTTTTTTTCGAGTTTCCCAATCTTATAAACACAGCGATTTTCGTCGGCTAGGATGTGCTGTATCCGTTCGACTTTGAATTGGGCGCCGAATAGTTTTTGGAAATTCTGTAGCTCAGCGCGGCAAAAGCGCTGGCAGGCGCGCGCGGCCGCGCAGATGGGGCAGTGATTTTCGATAAAATAATAGTCGCTCGACTCTTTGGTCCATTCTGCGATGTAGCCTTCTTGCGATCTGATTTTGCTTAGTCGCTCCAGCTTATCTTCTACTGTCTTTGCTGATTTTAGTTCATTCTCGTAACGCTCGTAGCTCTGTTTTTCCCGGTCACTAATCAATAGCTCCAACGCATTCTCGCCTAAAATGTTCCGAACGGAATCAAGAAGTTGTACCGTAACATCTGCATGCGTATCCGGGAATTTCGCTAATCCAGCATCCGTTAATGAATAGAAGCTAAAGGGGCGTCCAACGCCTATGCTTTTACATTCCTTCTTCACTAATCCATCTTCTTCCAATTTCAGTAAATGTTGTCTTGCGCCTTCCTTAGTCATCGCTAACTCCTTCGCTACAGTTGCTGCATCCAATTCACAGCGCATCTTCAGCAACATCAGCAATTGTTCCGAACTACTCTTCTTTTTCATTATCCAATGTTTTTCTTGGTTTAATCAAGTTTACAAAGATAACTATTACCCTTTGCTATATGCTTTAATAAAATAATATTAATGAAATATTTTAACAAATAGCCATTTAAAGAGCTTCTTACGGGGTAGAGCTTAAACCGTGTCGACAAATCATGACAATAATAAAACAAATAATTACTTGTTTTAATAGAAAGCTTTTCTAAATTTGATTTATCAATTGAGCGGAAACGGACAGTTCTCAATTGTAATTTCATTAACAGCCTTACCAGATTTATTATGGAACATTACATATTAACGTTTAGAGCACCTTTAAAGACCTTGCTGGCCAGAGAAGAGCTCATCAGAACATTAGAGCTCACAATACCGCATATACAATTGCATTCGTTCGATTTGGATGATAAGCAATTTATTATGCGCATCAAGTCGCTGGATCGAGTGGAGGATGAAATTCAAGCTAGATTGCTTGAGCTAGGACATCGTGTAGCTTTCATTAGCTCAAACTCCATATCGACCGCATTAGGAGCATAGACTACATTTTTTTCTAGTCCATATAGATGATTGTCTGGGGCATTAGCTTTTAGACAATCATTTTTTTTTTGCTTTATGCGTCGGAGCGATCCGACTTATTCAATGATAATTCATCTTCCCATTTAAAACGCTAAATGAATCGAAACACGATAATAAGCTTTTAAAATAGAGATTTAAGAAAAAAAACACATCATCAGGATAGTACAGGATACCACTCTCAAATAGGAAGTTTATATTTGGTTATCACCTGAATCTGTATCGCCGATTGGCTCAGGGCATAAACCTAATACATACTACTTATTATATGAATCTTAAATTACCCTTTCTTGTTTTTGTTGTGCTGTTGCTGCTTTATAGCTGTGCTGAAAAGCCGTCCATGAAGCCTGTTAAGATACATAAGGGTTCTCGCGTCGTCCTCATTGGCAACAACTTGGGTTCGCGCATGATGGAGTATGGTGATTTTGATACCGAGCTGCATGCTCGCTTTCCGGATAGCCTATTGTATATCCGCAACATCTGTAATCCAGGGAATACGGCAGGCTTCCGTCCACACCCGTCGCGCAATTCACCTTGGGCCTTTGATGGGGCAGAGGCATTTAATCCAGAGTATGATATTAATACAGGTAGTGAGGGGCATTTCCCTACAGAAGACGCTTGGTTGCAAACATTGAAACCGGACGTAATAATCGGTTTCTTTGGTTATAATGAGTCGTTTAAGGGTGCTGATGGGTTGGAGAACTTTAAAGGCGAAATTGCGGCATTTATCGACCATACGAAAAAGCAGGATTATAATGGAGGCAAAGGAACGACGCTGGTATTAGTGTCGCCGATTGCTTTTGAGGATCTATCTGATAAGTATGACTTACCAGACGGGAAAGAAACGAATGCCAACCTTAAGATGTACGCTGATGCAATGGCTGCCATTGCAAAAGAAAAGAACGTGCCGTTCTTGGATGTCTATTCCGTAAGCAAAAACTGGTACAGCGACTCTTCTGAGCCGCTCACTATAGATGGCTCGCAGCTGTCGGCAGATGGATATGCAAAATTTGCTGATTACCTGGTTACGGGAATTTTCGGAAAAGGCGAGGGGCCTGTATCAACGCATAGAGATAAAATAAAGGAAGCAGTTTTAGAGAAAGACTGGATTTGGAATCAAGATTTTAAGATTCCGAATGGCGTCCATGCTTATGGGCGTCGCTTTAACCCGTTTGGTCCGGATAACTATCCATTTGAGATTAAGAAACTTCGTCAGATGGGGGAGATTCGCGATACTGCGATTTGGAAAGCAGCGAAAGGTGAACAGGTAGACTTGGCCGCGATGGACAGAAATACCTTGAAATTGCCGGAAGTAGTGACCAACTACGAGGCTGGCGAAAAGGGCGAAGCAAAATATTTATACGGTGAGGAGGCATTAGCAAAGTTTCATGTCGCACCTGGTTATAAAATTGACTTATTCGCTTCGGAAAAGGAATTCCCTGATTTGGCAAACCCTGTTCAGATTTCATTTGATGCGAAAGGACGATTATGGGTGGCGACTATGCCAAGCTATCCGCATTGGAAGGCGGGAGACGGTAAACCGAATGATAAGATCATCATTCTAGAGGATACGAATGGCGACGGTAAAGCAGATAAACAAACGGTATTTGCAGATAAATTGCATCTTCCTATAGGTTTTGAATTTACGAAAGAAGGCGTCTATGTCTCGCAGGGGAAAAATATGGTGCTGTTAAAAGATACGGATGGCGATGGGAAAGCGGATAAAAAAGAAGTTATCTTAAGTGGCTTTGACGACCATGATACACATCACGCGCATTCGGTCTATACGATGGATCCTTCGGGTGCAATCTATATGGCGGAGGGCACATTCTTGCATACGAATGTCGAGACTTCTTACGGCCCGGTACGTGCCACCAATGGAGGGTTCTTCCGTTATTCGCCACAAAACAAACGATTAGAGCGCGTTGCGCAAGTCTCTATTCCGAATCCTTGGGGAATTGCAACGGATGATTGGGGGCAGATGATCTATTCCGAAACCTCCGGCCCTGATGTGCGTTGGATGTTGCCAGGCAGTATCAAACCTCGCTATGGTGAGTCTAATGACAAGTCTTTCACGCTTGTGGATAGTTTGCATCGCGTTCGCCCTACGTCCGGCTTGGAGATTGTCTCGTCGAGACATTTCCCGGAGGAGGTGCAAGGTGATTATTTGATCAACAATACAATCGGCTTTTTAGGAGCCAAGCAACATACCTTAGTGGATGATGGAACGGGTTTTAAATCGCAACATCGACAAGATCTGTTCTGGTCGGATGATAAGAACTTCCGTCCGGTCGACGCTGAATTTGCTCCAGATGGTTCTTTGTATGTAGTAGATTGGCATAACATTCTGATCGGCCATATGCAGCATAATGCTCGCGACCCGCTTCGTGATCATGTACATGGACGTATTTATCGCGTCACTTATCCATCGAGACCATTAGTGAAACCTGCCAAGGTTGATGGCGCTACGATTGCCGAATTATTAGAGAACTTAAAATTACCAGAATACAGAGCACGTTATAGAAGTCGCTCAGAGCTTCGCATGCGCGATGACGCAGAAGTGGTTAAGGAAACGTTGGCTTGGGCAAAGAAATTGGATAAAAAAGATCCTAAATACCTGCATCATCTGACAGAAGCAATGTGGGTAACCTGGGGTGCGAATAAAATTGATGCAGGCTTGCTGGAAACTTTATTGAATTCATCCGACTACCATGCGCGCGCTGCTGCGGTTCATGCGTTGCGATATAATACCGATAAGATCAAGAATTATAAGGAGCTATTTGCGAAAGCGGCGAAGGACGAGAACGGACGAGTGAAGTTGGAATTGATTGCTGCCGCATCATGGTTGAATCCGGCAACCGGATTGGAGCTTATGAATGCGATAGATACGACGAGTTTGGATAAATGGAATAAACCGGCTTATAATACCTCATTTGCACATTTAAACAATAAATCTGTCAAGCCGAAGTCGGAAGGTGGAAGCCTGCGGACAACCTTGAAAGGCAAGGATTTGGAACAGTTTAAACGTGGCGCAGTCATTTATGCGAAGGAAGGTTTCTGTATCACTTGTCATCAACCCAACGGAAAGGGCCTAGAAGCTTCAGGATTTCCGCCATTAAATGCGAGTACGTGGGTAACAGGAAGCGAAGAACGACTGATCAAACTGACGTTGCATGGGCTGCTTGGTCCGATAGAGGTCAATGGCAAGAAATATCCAGGTCAAGTTCCGATGACGCCATTTGGAGCTATGCTGAATGATCAGGAAGTAGCAGATGTATTGACTTATGTGCGCAATACGTTTGGCAATAAAGCAGGAGTAATTTCTCCAGAGAAAGTGAAAGCGATCCGTGCAGCAGTGCAGGATAAAAAGGGTTTTTATTCGCCAGAGGAGTTACTGAAGATGCATCCTTTAGAGAAAGAGTAATTTGGGTTAGAATAATTTGATGGAATAGGGAGAGTGTTTTTATATAGGCTTTAACACGTCTCCCTTGAACATCATGAAGGCGTTGGAAATCAGCGTCGTTTAATTTTAACAGCGAGCATTAAGCTATTTAGTTTCATATATTATAACCAAGACAGTTTCTCCCAACCTCCCCAAAAAGGGGAGGAATAACTGTCGACTTGAGCAAGGTGGGAAACTCAGCTTTGCGTTGAGCGATTGTTTTGCTTAAGGATTTTTAAACCGATAAATCGAACAAATGAATAAAATTGGATTTAATCTATTGCCATGGTCTGCAGGAGTATCTTCCACTGTTTTTCCGTTGTTGGACCGATTGAAAGCGATTGGCTATGACGGTATTGAAGTGTTGATTGGCTCGCCGGATGAAGCAGAATATATAGCATTAGGAAAATACGCAGCTGACTTGGGCTTAGAAATTACGGGAGTATTCGTGCTAGGCGCCGATGACAATCCGATCTCTGCTGACCCTAGCATCAGGCAGCGTGGCGTCGACAAGATTAAATGGGCGATTGATCGTGCTCAAGATCTCGGAGCAAAGGTTATCTGTGGGCCGTTCCATTCTGCACACGGCTCTTTTTCCAGAGCAGCACCGACAGAACAGGAATATCAGTGGAGTGCTGAAGTACTCCGACAAGTTGGCGACCATGCCAAGCAGGCAGATATTGTTTTAACATTGGAAGCGGTGAATCGTTTCGAAACCTATTTAGCCAATACCATGGATCAGCTTGCCAAGTTGATGGAGCTAACAGATCATCCGAATGTGAAGGCAATGTATGATACGCATCATGCGAATATAGAGGAGAAGAGTATTACAGAACCGATTAAACGCATCAGGCCGCATTTGGCACATGTGCATATCAGTGAGAATGATAGAGGAACGCCAGGTAAAGGATTAGTACGATGGGACGAGGTATTCAAGGCATTAAAAGATGCTAACTATGAGGGTTGGTATACGATCGAATCCTTCTCGCGCGCTGATCCTGATTTCGCAAATGCAATTAATGTTTGGCGTGAATATTCTGATCCTTGGGAAATTGCGGAAGAGGGGTACAGTTTTATCAGGAAGATGCTCGACAAAGTATAAATAATTCGCAAGCGTAAAGGAAAGTTTTCTTTGTCGCTCGTTATACAACTTAAACTAACTTAAACCGATATTATGAGCAAACAAGTTAACAGTAGCGCGTTGTTCTTAGGGAGCTGTTTAGCCTTGATTACAACCGGCCTAACTTTTTCTATCCGTGCAGGAATTCTCCCTCAACTTGGGCAGAGCTTCAATCTCAATGCCGAACAGTTGGGCTTCATCAATTCCATGTGGTTTTTAGGATTTCCTATTTCCATGATTTTAGGAGGGCTGTTTTACTATAAAGTAGGACCGGCAAACATTATGCGTATCGCATTTATATCCCATACGCTGGGGATTATACTGACCATCTTTGCTACGGGCTACACTTCGCTATTAGTTTCCACACTGTTTATCGGGTTTGGAAATGGATGTACCGAGGCTGCCTGTAACCCATTGATTGCCGACTTATATTCCGGCAAGAAAATGGATAAGATGTTAAATAGATTTCATATGTGGTTTCCGGGCGGAATCGTCCTTGGTAGCCTGATCTCCAAATTCATGACAGACTTCGGCGTCTCCTGGCAAACGCAAATGTGGGTGATAATGATCCCGACAATACTTTATGCGATTATCTTCTGGGGCAAGGCCTATCCAGAGCCTAAGCAAGAAGCGGTTGCATCCATATCCAATAATTTCAAAGCAATGTTCTCCCCAATCTTTATATTCTTATTCTGTTGCATGGCATTGACGGCTATATCAGAGTTTGGACCTCAGCAGTGGGTGGGCATTATCATGGCCGATAGCGGCGCAAGCCCTATGTTAATTCTTGCATTAGTTACAGGTGTAATGGCGGTAGGACGTTTCTTTGCAGGGTCGGTAATCAAAGTATTAGGACAGACGGGCGTATTGTTGTTTTCAGCCGTATTCGCAACGATTGGAGTGTATTTGTTCTCCGTTGTAACGGGTGGAATGGCATATGTGGCGGCAATTTTCTTCGCCATAGGCGTTTGCTATTTCTGGCCAACAATGATTGCTACCACAGCGCAGCGTGTTCCTCTCAGCGGTGCTTTAGGAATGTCGATTATTGGTGGAGTAGGGATGTTCTCCACGTCTATCTTTCAGCCAATTATCGGACGCTGGATCGATAAATCAAAAGAAGCTGTTGTCGCATCCGGACAAGCTGTTGAAAATATTGATCTGGCAGTAGGACAAGCTACTTTAGCGAAGCTGGCTATATTTCCAGGAATTTTGATTGTGTTATTTTTACTTTTCTTTTTCTGGCAAAAACGAACTTATAGACCTGAAGTTTCAGTGGATGACGCTACTGTAGAAACAGCGTCGTGACAGCAAAATAGCATAGTAAACAGATTGCAAACAATTAATATGATACAAAGGAACAAGTATATAGACAACTTAAACCTATGGACGGCCAAGTCAGCCACGATACTACTGTTGTTTTTATTAACAATCAATAGTTGGGCCTGCGCACAACAACAGGAATGGCTGCATTTCAAACCGCAAACGTCAAAAGCGAAGGCGAAGAAGATTGTATTGGTTTCCGGCGATGAAGAATATCGTTCGGAGGAAAGCATGCCGATGCTTGCAAAGCTATTGACAACACATCACGGCTTTGAAACTGTCGTCTTGTTTGCCATAGACCCCAATACAAAGCAAATCAATCCGGAGTACCAAAAGAATATTCCTGGCCTTTCTAACCTGAAAGATGCGGACTTGATGATTATAGCGACCCGCTTCCGCGAGCTGCCCGATGATCAAATGAAACATATTGATGATTATTTGAAAGCAGGGAAGCCAGTAATAGGCTTACGTACAGCGACACATGCTTTTAATTTCGCGAAGGAATCTAAAAGCCCATATAAGCATTATGCCTACAATGAGAAGAGCGAAGCTTGGAAAGGTGGTTTCGGGGGCATAGTATTAGGCGAAACCTGGGTAAACCACCATGGAGATCATGGTAAAGAGGGAAGCAGAGCATTGATTAACGGTTTAGAAGCAGAAGCTAAGAATCCAATCCTATTGGGTGTCAAAGATATCTGGGTGCCATCGGATGTCTATGGAATACGTAATAAGCTCGACGGCGCCCGTATTTTAGTTTTTGGGCAACCTACATTGGGAATGAATGCCGACAGTCCGCTCAATTGGCAGAAAGCTATCATGCCGGTTGCTTGGACTAAAGATTATCAGATTCCCGGTGGTAAGAAAGGGCGAGTTTTTACGACGACCATGGGCTCGTCTATTGACTTGAAAAGCGCTGACTTAAGACGCTTGATTGTCAATGCGACGTATTGGGCACTTGGACAATCAGAAGCTATTAAAGAAGATTTAAATGTCAATCCCGTAGGAAATTTCGAAGCAAATATGTTTGGGTTTGGAACCTACGAGAAAGGGAAATATCCGAAGGACTATCAATAAAGATTTTATTCGTTTTTATTAATTCAATTGGTTCCGTAGGGTTTAGTAAAACCCTACAAGGTAAATCCTCGATGTGAATCGGGGATTTTTCCGTTTTACAAATTCAGTTTGTTTATTTTTGTTGTCGGACAGGAATAACACTCATTATAAATCACATTATCACATGGCGGAGTTAAGAAGATTAAGGCATGCAGTAGCGGAAGAACAGGATACTATTTGGACTATCCTTCAACAGGCTATACAGAAGCGGAAGGAAGAAGGCAGCGAGCAATGGCAGGATGGTTATCCGAACCCTGAGGTGATTGCCAATGATATAGAAAAAAACTATGCTTACGTCTGTGTGGATGAGGACGATGTTATATTGGGTTATGTTGCATTGATTTTCGATATAGAACCGGCTTATGAGAATATCGAAGGTCACTGGTTAACCGAACGCCCATACGCGGGTATACATCGATTAGCGGTGAATCAGGAGCCTTATGTCAAGGGAATTGCAACTTGGATGATGAAGGCTGTAGAGCCAATCTGTAAGGAGCTAGGCTACTACAGTATAAAAGTTGATACCAACTTTGATAATATCGGCATGCTCAGGGTGTTCGAGAAGTTGGATTATGTGTATTGCGGTGAAGTGTACTTTAGAGGCGCTGCGCGCAAAGCATTCGAAAAACGTCTAGACTGATAAAGAAAGAGATGCCCACCTGGACATCTCCTACAATTTTATGGAAATACTACAACTTTTCACTAGCCCACTTAGGCTATTAAACAGTGCTGTTTAAAAATAGTTTTTAAAGTCCAAAACATCATGCTATCAAACCGATAGCTTACCGACACGAATTGCTATTTTCCAGGATACATTCTTAATTTCATTGGCATCTTTCCAATAAGCGCTCAGCTGTTGTTTGAGCTCGTCTAAAGGGTCGATCTGTTCTTGATCGATGAACTTTTGAGTTGCAGACCAAGAACGCAGATGTCCTAATAGATCATCCAATCTAAAACGCTTGCGAATATAGAACTCTGGAGGCTCAATCTCTCGAAAAGGAAATGAAATCGTGGTATAGCCCTGTGCGATCAATTTATTCTGCGGTTGCCAGAATTGACCCACCGTTTGGTCATGGAATTCCTGCGTTATTTTATCGATATCTTTATTTACCTGCGGTATGCCATATGCCCAAACAGCAATAATGCCATCCTTCTTTAGAACACGTTTGGCAGATTCATAGAATTTTTCGATTTCAAACCAATGAATAGCCTGTGCTACTGTAATCAGATCAACCGTTCGGCTCGCCAAAGACGGTTCTTCGGCTTTTTCAACACGGTATACGACTTGGTCGTGCGAGAAAGCGTTTTGAATCTGGGCCTCCGAGGGATCGGAAGCAAATACTTTTTTATAAAATTCGGCAAGATGTATTGCTGACTGGCCATTTCCAGTTCCACAGTCCCAGGCAAGCTCGTGCTCTGGAGTTAAGCTTTGTAAATAATCAAATAGCTCATGCGGATAGGAGGGACGAAATTGAACGTATATCGACGCCTGTTTTGAGAAGTTATCATTGAAAGCAGCCATATGATTGATGATTAAATCTACAAACGTTACTTTCTTAAAGTTACAAAATTAATTAGCAGGAATACCCATGTTTGAATAAATTTAATGTGTATTTCATTTGTTATTTATCTGTTAATTAGTTTGTTAACTTTCTGTCGCGGTCAGGCGCATGCGGATGGAGCGCCAATGTTCATCGCCGTATCTAGTGATGCGGTCGCCGTCAGGTACTTTCTTAAAGCCCAGTTTCTGATAACAAGCAATGGCGGGAAGATTCCATTCAAAGACATTTAGTTCAATATTCTTAATACCTAAATCTTGTTCAGCAAAAGCAATCAGTTCTTTCATTAAGGCAGTTCCAAGCCCCTTTCCACGATGCTGTGGAGCGCCGATAAGTACACGACAAATCAGGACTGTATCCTCTGCGATTTGGTAGACCTCAGCATGTCCGACAACTTCTGAACTCTCTTTGCTGATTACTTTAAAGATATTCCTCTTGGCTTCAGCGCAATAGGCCTTTAGTTGTTCGTGACTCAATGGAAATTGAAATTTACTGCCAGCAAATTGAATCAGTAATTTTTCATCGCTTATCCAAGATATCAGGCGGTCGAAATCTTCTTCTTTGAAGGGCTGAAGTATAATCATTTTTTGAATCAGTATTTTGAGGATCTGTAATCGCATAAATCACATCCGTCGGTAAATTCGCAAAGGCATAGTTCGCGATCGTCCTCCGTCACTTTCCGCATCAAAAGACGTTCAGATTGAATTGTGATATCTTCCATAATCAAATATACATGATCTCGAGCGTTAAATAGACTTGCCATTCTGTAGCATAAAAGCGACAAAATTATCAACAATTTGGTTATTAAAGAATTAGCTACTCGGCTTTATGTTTTTTGGTTTAGAATTTGCTAATACTGAGGCATTACAATCATTAATATAACTACTTAGGGAAAACATAATTTTTGCCACTTAATTTCGGTTAAGTGGCAATTTTTTTATCGATATGTGTTAATGCATTATTAAATTATTAATAAATAAATATATTTAAACTTAATTTTCATTATTGTTGACGTATATTTGAACAGGTTTTTACCTCGGGTCATAAGTAAAGTATTAATAATTGTTTCCACACATGTCGTGAAAGGATGCACTGTTCCCAGTCGATGAAACATCCTATCAATTGCTAAAACTCTTTTCGATTTTGCCATTTCAGCACGTTAAAAGCTATGATAGACAGCTGCTATGCACGAGGTGCTCACATTTGTTCAACTATTAATAAAATAACAAATCAAACAGAATATATGGAAAATTCAAACACAGCTTTTTTGGAAGAGGATTTAAATGAACGCGTTAAAGCCTTACTGTCCAATTGTTGTTCCGGCTATGTCAATCTGGAATCTTTATGTCCTGAACGACAGACAGCTTTAGTAAAACTATTCGATCAGATTCAGTATAAGGATATTCTGGATCAAGCATTTTGGAGTATTGGAGGAGGATTAGCACATTATAATTTGAGTCTGAATGAGATCAAACTATCCTTGTTAGAGATTCTTTCAACCCGATCGGACGATAAAGAGCGTTTAATCTTGAAAGAGCTCTTCCTGTTCTTAAACATCTTGGATGAAAAGAGCTTCTATCAAATCAATGGAATTCGGCAATTAATGAATTGTCCTGAAGATGTCTTTGATTCTAAAATTGAGGAAATCAAAGCGCTTTATTTTAATAGTTAAGTATTGCTAATTTGTGTTATGAACTAAAGATATTCTTAAGTTGTGATAAGAATGAAAAAACTAAAGGGGCGATCAGCCCCTTTAGTTTTTTTAAATAAACATTTTTAATGTTATACATTTCTCAGGTTCAGTACAAGAGTCAATTCGTATATTATTTTTTCAACGCAGCACTTGCCACATATTTAGCAGCGCCCGCTTTGATATTTACGGACAGCTTTGATGTCCCTTTCTCCTTATCAATAATAAACATAAGAATCCCTTCATCCCCAACTTTATTGCTCGCCACATATTGGAGATCCCCATTTTCATTATTGCCGATGAGTTTAAATTCATATCCTTCTAGCGCTGGCACCAATGCATGGTTCCAAGTGATATTGTAAGTATTCTCGTTTATCTTTTTCACCGTTGGTGCAATCGCGTTATTATTGAACAGCTCAAAACCGTTCTCCAGATTAAGAAAGGCTAGGGGATTGAGAATGGCATATGTGCCCTCAAGCTTGACTTTGGCGAGCATTTCTTCATCTTGATCGTGCGAAGATTCCAACTTCTCACAAGACTGAAAAAAACAAAAAGCAATAATAAGTAATAAAAATTGTAAAGGTTTTATCATAAGCAGTATCAATAATGGGTAAATGTAATGAATTTATTTGCACAAATTTAACGCCAGTTCTTAACCTTGTTGTAAGAGATTTCATCTATCGTTGATAAATATATAATAAGAATAGCTATTTGTTGTTAATGTGATAATTTAATTATTCAATGATATGAATATTTTGTTAAATTATCATTATTTATATTTTACGCCTTTGGTTATTCTCATCAATTTCAATTAAATTAGTATGGGTTCAGCTATATTTCCGCTCAGTTTTCTATCAAACAGGACTGCGGCCATTATAAACGATTTAACACATTACTGAATCTTTTTAACCACTGTAAATAATTATGCGCGCATCAGAATTAACCGCTGAACATCAAATTTTCCGTGAAAGTCTAAGACACTTTATTCAAAAAGAAATCACCCCCCACATCGATCGATGGGAAAAGGAACGGCAAATCGATAAAAACATTTGGAAGAAAATGGGAGAAATGGGGTACATGGGCCTAAACTATCCTGAAAGCCTCAATGGCCTCGATTTAGATTTCTATTATTCTCTTATTTTTTGTGAAGAACTTTCGTACTGTTATTCGGGAGGTTTCACCATATCAGCATTAGTAATTCAATATATGTCGGCACCCTATTTATTAAAATATGGTTCTGAATATTTAAAAGAAAAGTATCTAGGGCCCGTGATCTTAGGTGATATGGTTAGTGCAGTAGCCATTACCGAGCCTGGTGCCGGCTCTGATGTACAAAGCATTCAGACCACTGCTGTGCTAGAGGGCGATCATTATATCGTTAATGGTTCGAAGACTTTCATTACGAATGGCTATTATGGCGATTTCTTTGTTACTGCCGTTAAGACAGATCCAAGCGCAGGAAGCAAAGGCATCAGTTTGTTGCTTATCGATCGACATGCTGAAGGTGTGACCGCCAATAAAATTGATAAGATGGGTTGGCATGCCTCTGATACTGCAGAACTTGGGTTCAATCATGTTCGGGTTCCGAAGGAAAATCTATTGGGCGTTGAGGGCGATGGCTTTAAATATCTAATGGGTGGCCTTCAGTTGGAGCGTTTAACTATAGCAATACATAGCTTGGCTACAGCAAAGTCTGCTATTGACTACACTTTGGATTATATAGAGCAACGGTCGGCCTTTAAAAAAACATTGAAAGACTTTCAGGTGATTCGCCATCGTATGGCGCAATTGATTGCTGATGTGAAGGTTATTAGAGCCTATGTATATCATTGCTGCGACCTTCAGCATGAGGGAAAATATGCCGTAGAAGAGTGCTCCATTGCCAAACTGCAAGCCAGTGAGTTGGCGATAAAAGTCGTAAATGAATGCCTACAGTTTTTCGGGGGCTATGGTTTTACAGAGGATTATAAAATCGCCCGCTTATATCGGGATGTGAGGGTTGGAACTATTATTGGAGGTACATCTGAGATTATGCGGGAGATTATTGCGAAGACCTCAATCGATCAGGTGCATTATCAGAGTAAATAGGTACCTCAGCCAAAAATAAACATGAAAAATATTAACATAGATAAAGCGCAGCACGGAATTTTAAGGTTCGAGTTTTCGAGCGATAACAAGGAATCCATCATTGTCGATTTAGACTTCTTTGACGAGCTGCTTCCGCAAGCCATTGATTTTCTGGAAGAGGGCAGCTCGAAAGCCATTATATTCGAATTTAAAGATCCTGCGGTAGGAACAGACTACAAGGTTCTTTTTGAGGAGGCGATGGCCTGGCAAGTCTTTGTCGATCGCTTAAATAGTGTTTCAAAACGCATCAGCCGATTAAAAGCATTTCGTAAGCCTATCGTTTGCATTGTGCACGACGAGTGTTTATCGGCAGCCTATTCTTTTGCTAGCATGGCAAACTATATTCTGCTATCTAAAAGCAAAGGTAAACTAGGCTTTCCGGAAACAAAGTTCGGTTTGATGCCCGGATTTGGTGGTACGATCAATCTATTGCAGCGATTGGGGGCAGAAGGTGCACTAAATATTCTCACTAGCGGAAAAATCTATCAGGCAGAAGAGGCTTTAAAACTAGGTTTAGCCAACCTGCTTTTTGAAGAAGAAGAGGAAGGGCTTTCTTTGGCGCTGTCATGTATCGCCGCACATAAGCAACTGGAGTCAGAGTCGCATTTAGTAATTAAAGAGGCTGAAGCCGAATACTTCGTCAACCTTTCTTCAAAAATCAATAGAGCGATCCCAAGTCAGCTCGCCATTGTTCAGGTTTTTCAAGATTCGCTGAACGAAAATCTTGCCGATGCCTACGAATTGGAAGCAGATGCATTTTGCAGCGTTCTGCAGCGTAAAGAGCCTTTGGCAATGCTTCGAACGCAATATTATGGTACGGCGGACGCATCTCGCATGGCGGCTGCGGCAGCATCCTTTCCTATACAAAAGATAGGGGTAATCGGTGCGGGCATGATGGGGGCAGGGATTGCCTATGAAGTAGCAAAAGCAGGCTTTGACGTTGTATTACGCGATATTAGTTTAGAAAGCGCCGAGCGAGGTAGAGCCTATTCCGCTAAAGTGCTTGATAAATCAATTAGCCTTGGAAAGGCTACTGAAAAGCATAAGGAAATTATTCTGGCGCGTATCCATGCTACGGATAAGCTAGCAGAGATGCACAATGCCGATATTATTGTGGAGGCGGTATTCGAGGATATCGCTTTAAAAAATCAAGTGATTGCAGAAAGCGCTGATCTGTTGCATGAGGGCGGCGTATTCGCATCGAATACGACCTCACTTCCAATCTCTAAGCTGGCTATTGCCAGTAAAAATCCTTCCAACTTCATCGGACTCCACTTTTTCTCGCCCGTAGATCGGATGCCCCTCGTGGAAGTGATATGCGGAAAGCAGACGAGCGAAGAAACATTAAATAAAGCTCTTCATTTTATTTCTAAACTGAAGAAGATACCAATCGTCGTTCAGGATGGTCCTGCATTCTTTACATCGCGCATTTTCTTCAATTATCTGTTGGAAGGTATTAGCATGATTCAAGAGGGCATTCCATTAGAACAAATAGAGGGCGCAGCAAGATTAGCAGGCTTTGGCGTCGGTCCACTTGCTGTATTAGATGAAATAACCTTAGACCTCATGGTCAAAGTATATGAGCAGTTACCAAAACTGCACCCGTCGCAACAACGAACGCTCAGCTACCTCAAAAAGCTGATCGCCGAAGGCCGATCCGGCAGAAGGTCTGGCAAAGGATTCTATGACTATCCTGCAGATGGCGGCAAAAAGCAATATTGGCAAGATCCAGATATTGCTGTTAGTAAAGAAATTCCTAGCACCGAAGACCTGAAGAAACGTCTGCTGCACGTTGTAGCGTTGGATAGCTATCGTTGCCTCGACGAAGGAATCCTTAGCAAAGCTATTGATGGAGATATAGGTTCTGTGTTCGGATTAGGCTACCCAACACATACTGGCGGGGTATTCGGACATATAGATCAGGTCGGTTTAGCACAGTTCGTCGAAGAATGTAAAGGCTATGCCGCCGCCGGTGAGCAATGGGAAATCCCCCAGTCATTGGAGAAGCTCGCCAAAGATGAATTCCAATTCTATAAGGGCTTTGAAGCTAATTCTTTAGATATTAGACATTAGATGTAAGATTTTAGATTTTAGACATTAGAGTAGGGAGCCGATTAGGCTCCTTTTTTTGTGGTCTCAGGGGTTGTTGGCAGCATAGGTCTTTATACTAAGTACTAAATACTATTTCTGATCCAGGAAAGGAAGGATTTAAGGATGATATTGTCTTGAACCAGGAAAGAAAGGATTTAAGGATAGGCAGAATCAAGCACAACTCAATCTTTCGTTCACTCAAACCCATTGTATAACCCTTTCAAACCCCTTTCATAACCATATATTAGCCCATCGGAAGCGGGTTTGATATGGATAGTAATGGGGTTTAAAAGGGTTTTAAAAGGGCTCTAAGTAAACGAGTGTCCGTTGCACTATTAACGAACAGTTAAGTACGACATGGAATAGATGTTAGATTTCAGACATTAGATTTTAGACCCGACCCTGCCAATCCTTTCATCTTTCCTTTCAGAATAGTATTTAGTATTTAGTAGTTAGACTCGATCCTGCACATCCTTTCATCTTTCCTTTCCTGGTTCAAGACAATTCCATCGAAACCAAAGGTTCAAAACAAAATTTTCTTCCTTTCCAACTTCCATACAAGCACAAAAAAGGGGTGTAAAAGCACCCCTTTCTAAACACCATACTCTGGTGTCTAATGTCTAAAATCTAATATCTAATTCCAGCAATAAACATCCACCAGCTCATTAACTTTCAATTTCACGAAAGTATCATAATCCAGTGTTTTTTCGATTGCAGTTTTCTGTTGTTTGTCGGCGAATACGCGAGCGAGGTTGATCTTATATTTTTCGATCAGTTTTGGGATGCCTTCGTCGCGGCGGCGTTTGTGTCCGATTGGATATTCTACCACCACTTCTTTTAGGACAGTGCCATCTTCTAGTTCAAGCGTTAATGCATTGGCAATTGAACGTTTTTCTGGATCATGGTAATCTTCCGTGAAAGCTGGATCCTCATGGCAGGTGATACGCTCGCGAAGGGCGTCGATGCGTGGATCGGAAGCTATCTTGTCTTCGTAGTCGGCAGCTGTTAAACGGCCAAAGATCAAAGGAACGGCAACCATGTATTGGATGGCGTGATCGCGGTCGGCAGGGTTGTGCAATGGTCCTTTTTTATCGATGATGCGGATTGCAGCTTCATGCGTACGGATTTTGATGGACTTGATGTCTGCTGCTGTTTTGCCCATTTCCTTCAATTGCTCGTGCAGGGTCATCGCTGCCTCTACTGCAGTTTGCGAGTGGAACTCGGCAGGGAATGAGATCTTGAACAATACATTCTCCATGACGTAAGAACCGTAAGGACGTTGGAATTTGAATGCCTGTCCTTTGAACGACACATCATAGAATCCCCATACTGGTGCTGTAAGTACCGATGGATATCCCATTTCGCCTTTCTGAGCAATTAATGCTAAACGAACAGCTCTCGATGTCGCATCTCCGGCTGCCCATGATTTACGGCTACCCGTATTTGGTGCGTGTCGGTATGTGCGTAAAGATTGTCCATCGACAAAGGCTAGAGAAATAGCGTTGATCAATTCGTCTTTATTGAGCCCTATCAATTTCCCTACTACAGCTGTTGAAGCCACTTTTACGAGGATAACATGATCTAAACCTACCTTATTGAAGGAGTTTTCCAATGCCAATACGCCTTGAATTTCGTGCGCCATCACCATTGCCTCCAATACTTTGTCCATGGTCAAGGCTTCCTTGCCCTCAGCGATACGATTGCGGGAAATCCAATCTGCCACTGCAAGGATTCCGCCCAGGTTGTCCGAAGGGTGTCCCCATTCGGCAGCAAGCCAGGTGTCGTTGAAGTCTAACCAACGTACCATAGCGCCAATATTGAAAGCGGCTTGAATAGGATCAAGCTGATAAGGAGTACCCGGAACTTTCGCGCCGTTTGGCACCACGGTACCCGGTACGATAGGGCCTAATAATTTTGTGCAAGCAGGGTAGGTCAATGCTTCGAAACCACAGCCTATAGTATCTAAGAAGCAGTAATGTGCTGTTTTTAGCGCTAAATCGCTATTGATTTTGTAGTCTAATACGTAATCGGCAATATCGACCAATACCTGATCTGGTTGTGGTCTATCATTTGAAATAAAGGATGACATAGGATCTTTTAATACTGTTTTATCGTAATATGATTAATTTCTGTTTTCTAAAGGAATAAATTCGAGGTTTTCCGGACCCGTGTAGTTGGCGCTCGGACGAATAATCTTTCCATCCTGGCGTTGTTCGATTACATGGGCGCCCCATCCTGATATTCTGGACATCACGAAGAGCGGAGTGAACATATCGGTCGGAATACCCATGATATGGTAAGCTACTGCAGAGAACCAATCTAAGTTAGGGAACATTTTCTTTTCATCCCACATCAGGGTCTCCAGGCGTTCTGCGATATCGTATAGATTCATATCGCCTTTTTCCTCCGACAGTCTTTTAGCAACTTGCTTGATGACCTGGTTCCGTGGATCGGAGATGGTATATACCGGGTGCCCGAAACCGATGATGACTTCTTTAACTTCCAGCCTTTTTCGGATGTCCGCTTCCGCGTCGTCCGCATTTTTATAGCGACTTTGTATCTCGAAGGCAACTTCGTTGGCTCCGCCATGTTTTGGACCACGTAGGGCACCAATAGCGCCGGTGATGCAAGAATACAAGTCAGACCCCGTACCTGCGATTACGCGCGCCGTAAAAGTAGAGGCATTGAATTCATGCTCTGCATATAAGTTTAATGAAATTTGCATGGCTTCTACCCAGGAAGCAGGTGCCTTTTCGCCGTGAAGTAGATGCAAGAAGTGAGCAGCAATGCTATCATCGTTTGTTTCTACCGTGATTTCTTTGTGGTTATGAGAGAAGTGGTACCAAAATAGAAGGGCAGAGGGGAAGCTGGCCATCAGGCGATCGATGATGTCGCGCGCTTTTTCGGTTTCATGCGCTAGCGGTTCCGGTTCTAGCGTTCCTAAGATGGATACGTATGTACGAAGAACATCCATTGGATGGGCTTTCTTTGGGATTAATTTCAATGCTTCTTTTGCATTGGTCGGCAATCCGCGTAAGCCTTTCAGCTTCTGTTTATATTTTTCGAGCTCCTCTTTGTTCGGTAGTTTTTCATGGATGAGCAAATAGGCCACTTCTTCGAAGCTAGCCTGATCGGCAAGCTCGAGGATATCGTATCCGCGATAGTGGAGGTCATTGCCCGAGCGACCTACTGTACAAAGGGCTGTATTTCCGGCGGGCACACCCGAAAGTGCGACGCTTTTTTTAGGCTTAAAGCCTGTGCTGTTCTCTTCTTTCATATTATTTGTTTTTAAATAATTGATCAAGTCGATTTTCATAAGCATAGTAATCTATGCTTTGGTATAGTTCCTCGCGCGTTTGCATGCTGTCAATTACCGCTTGCTGTGAGCCATCTTGACGGATATGCTGATACACATTTAACGCGGCTTTATTGGCGGCACGAAATGCCGACAGGGGATATAGCACGATGGATACTTGCACGTCGCGAAGTTGCTCTACCGTATAAAGCGGCGTTTGTCCGAATTCGGTGATATTGGCGAGGATAGGAATTCCTGTCGCTTCTGCGAAGCGCTGGTAGTCTGCAAGCTCAGATAGGGCCTCGGCGAAGATGAAATCAGCACCCGCTTCTTTGTAAGCAACTGCACGCTCTAGCGCTTTTTCTAGGCCTTCGGATGCAAAAGCATCTGTACGAGCACCGATAACAAAGTTGGAGTCAACCTTGGCATCTACAGCGGCTTTAACACGGTCTACCATTTCTTGTTGAGAAACGAGTTCTTTCCCTGGACGGTGACCACATCGCTTGGCACCGACTTGGTCTTCAATATGAACACCTGCTGCGCCAGCTTTATCCAAAGACTTAATCGTTCGGGCGATATTGAAGGCCGACGGTCCGAAGCCCGTGTCGATGTCGACAAGCAGGGGCAGCGAGCAGACATTGCTGATGCGCTCTACATCGATAAGTACGTCCTGTAAATTGGTGATTCCGAGGTCGGGTATTCCTAGGGAGCCGGCAGCGACGCCACCACCAGAAAGATAAATTGCTTTAAATCCCGATTGTTCGGCTAAGAGGGCATGATTAGCATTGATAGCTCCGACGATTTGCAAGGGCTTTTCTTCAGCCATGGCAGTACGCAAGCGTTTTCCTGCTGATTCTATCATTTTAAAAGGCTTTAAATATTTATAATCGTTATCATAGATGCATTAAGCTGTGATTTTTAAGCATTTGGCATCCTTTTAAAGGTAAGTAAATAAATTGGGAAATGGGCGGTTGAGGGGCGTTAAAGTTGATGAAAAAAATATGCAAGCATATTAATTTTCAGCAATTATTTGAGCTGTTTTTGAAGCTGACTGTGAAGGATGGCTAATTGCTCCCATCGAAGAATTGTCTCTATAGGATACTCCAGCTTGAGTTTTTCGATGGCATCAGCGTTTAAGACAAAAGGGAAAATATAGACGGGGATTTCTTCTTGCCCGTTTGCTTTCGCCAGGGATGCGAGGGTATAGAGCATTTCTATTGCAGGATCGCCGATTGGCAGGCAGCCTACGGTTTCCGTTCCACCATGAATAAAGATGTCAGAGCCAGTGTATTGCTGTGCTTGATCGTATTCGTTTGGGTAGTTTATTCCGAGCGATAGGTGGTACTTGCTCTTGGGGTTGAATCGGTTGATTCGATATTGTCCTTCTGGAACTTGTTTATCGCCTTCTTTTTTCTTGGGGCCTAGCGTTCCTGATCGTGTAAGAACTGGAAAAGACATGAGGAATCTGTAGGATTCGCTTGCTTTTTCTTTGGCATATAGTTTTAGGATATCCTCCTCCTTATAGGCTATCAAGAGGATTTCAAAATTGTTGGGCAACAGACCGATGGTCGACAAGCTTTCTTGGATGTCTGCTATACAACCTGCGTAAGCTTGTTCTGCTCGATCAATTTCCTGCATGCTAATATTGAATTTTGATCTGATGCTTTTCTAAAAGACCAGGCAATCCGTGAAGACTAAATTTAGCGCCTTTAATCTTATTGCTGTCCGGGTCGATGCTATAGTTGGTCGCCGTTAAGAAGTTGGCTTTCTCGAGGTTTGTTTGCGTAAAGTTTGCCATGCTTAGATCCGTATCGCTAAAGTCGGCAAGGCTGAGGTCTGTGCCTTCGAAATCTACCTCTTGTAGACGGCTGCCTTGAAAGCTCGTTTTCTTTATCTTGAGCTTATAAAAGCTACTGCGATCGAGGATACTATCTTTAAATGTAAAAGAGATATTGAAGGGATTGCAGGTTTCGAAGTGTAATCCCATCAATTTGCAGTTTTGGAATTTAACGTCCTGTATGCTACAACCAGTTAGATTTGCCAAGCTCAGGTTGCAGTCGATAAAGGTACATTCCGTGAATTTATAATCGCTTAGATCGTATTGTTCTAAGTTACATCCTTTGAATTGGCAGTAGTCGTAGTGTGCTTGTGTTAGTGGAGCTTTCGCAATTCGTGTTTGGTCGAAGGTCTGATCTTCGAAATATTCTTTTTCCATTCGTTAATAAAGATTTAGGCGTGCATAATTTCTTTACGGATACGGCTTAGGGAAGTATCTGTTACACCCAGGTAAGAAGCGATATGCTTAAGTGGCGCTTGCTGAATGATCTGCGGTTTCTCTTGCATAAGGTGCAAGTATCGTTGCGTAGCAGGTTCTGTGATCATTTCTGTTGCTCTTTTCTTAGCGAGGTATAGTTCGAATACCATCCAGGCACGACCCCATTCCCGCATAGCAGGGATTTGATGGAAAAGCTCTTGAAATTGGTCGTAATCAATTTGCCAAAGTACACAGTCAGTCAAGCATTGCATATACTCCTGCGTTGGAATACGTTGAAATAGGGAAGCAACTTCTATCGCGATTTCATTGGTGCCGGTAAATCCTGTGGTAATTTCATTGCCTTCGTAGTCGTATAGATAGGTGCGTATAAGACCGGACTCAACGATGGAATAGCAATTGGCGGTTTGATCTTTTTTCAAAAGATAATCTCCTTTTTTCAGTTCCACACGTTGATGTTCTTTGCTGATTAGCTCTAAATCAGCGGCTTCGAATAGCGGGTGCTGATATACGAATTTGAAGAGTTCCATTGGCGGAGGCTTTATTAGTATGACAAGTTAGGCATTTGAATAGAAATTCTAAAATGGGTCGGTAACTTCAAAACTCATTACTTCGCCTGTTTTTGGGTGCTTAAAGCTGATGAAACCGGCATGCAAATGTAGCCTGTCGGCTCTGTTTCCATATAGATCGTCTCCAACGATAGGGGCATTGAGTCCCTTCACGTGTGCAGAATGTACGCGCAACTGATGTGTTCTACCGGTTAGTGGGAAATAATGTATTCTGGTGCGGTTTCCTTCGATTGCAACGACTTTGAATTCGGTTCTTGCCGGCTTACCATAGTCGTAGCAAACCATCTGGCGTGGTCTATCGTCCAGGTCTACGCGAAGTGGTAGGTCGATCAGGCCTTCGCTTTCTTCAATTATCCCTTCTAACAGGGCGGTATAGCGTTTTCTGACCGTATGCTGGATAAACTGGTCTTGTATGATTTGATGCGCCTCTTTATTCTTTGCCAACACTAAGATTCCCGAAGTGGACATATCCAGGCGGTGGATGATAATGGGACTTTTGATGTCGGGATACATGCGTTCAATTCGCTGTTGCACGCTGTCTTGTATGTTAATGCCTGGAACGGATAAGAACTCTGCAGGCTTGTTGACCACGATGATATCATCGTCTTTATAAATAAACTCCAATTCCTTATCCGCTGCTGGATTTTGTAACATTGGATTGGGATCAACTTTCAATCCTTGTAACATGTGGCCTAAGATAGGTTCACACTTTCCTCGGCAGGAAGGATAGTATTGCTTATGTTTCCTGACTTCCGAGGATGGCGAAGCGCCCCACCAGAATTCAGCTAATGCGATGGGTTTTAGTTGATGCTGATAAGCATACTGTAGAAGCTTCGGCGCCGCACATTCTCCTGCACCAGCAGGCGGCGGCATATTGATATGATCTTGAAATATATCAAGAACAGGTTTGGTATTGCCTTCCGCATTCAAGAAATGATATTGATCAAACAAGCGTTGTTGTAGATCCGCGGAGCGTCTTTTTCTTTCGTCTTTTAAATTATCGATTTCTTGTACTAGCTGCTGCAGCTCTTCTTCTTGCCTTTGGAATTTCTCTTTGCAAGCTTGTTTTGCGACATCGTAGTCGTGTTGATCGCGATAGCTTTGTTTGATAAGGTCTTCAGCGATTAGGTTGTATTCTTCTTCGTTAAGCTGCTGCTTTGCCTGCTCTCGAATGCGCTTGCGTTCGGCTTTGTTCGCCTTATGAAACTTACGCAGGTCGGATAGGACAGCATCATTTTCCTGTTGAAGGGAAACTAATCTCTCTTTAAAGATTTTGATGTTAGGATTTGCCGAAAGCTCTTCGATGCGACGATTGATTGCATTGATGATGTTTTCCTCTTGGATGAAAAATCCGTCGGGGTCTAACATGTCAAAGATGGGAGGAACGAAATATTGGTTCTGATTGGTTCCAGCGAGCTTTCCAGAAACTGCGGCCAGATAACCTAGCTTGCCCTCCTGATCTTGCACGACTAAGACTCCGAACATTTTTCCAATTACTAAGCCTGGCATATCTGGCTTTAGCCCAAAGTTATGCTGAAAATCAGTTTGAGCGGTTAAGTACTGCTGGACTTGTTCTGCAGCGAGCATGCTTAATGGATGAGGTTCATAAAAGAAAGGATAAGTAAAAGCATCCGGCAATTGAATTGCAGTTATGTCTTCATTAAAGCGATGTAGATGTGTTAAATACCCTTGCATTTTCTTTTATTTTCTCGAAGGGGCAAAAATACAAAAGTGTAGGCGAATACACTGCGCTATTCTTATAATATTATGACAAGATAAAGCCTTGAAAACTGGGAAAGGCGCATTAAAAATGGTAACTTGTCCTTATCAAAATTAGAGCGCCCGCTATGGAAAACAAACGTCAAATTGCAAATTCAGATTTATTTATTGACCCTATTATTTTCGGAGGAAATGTGTTCGGATGGACACTAGATGAACAGCAGTCTTTTGATATTTTAGATCGCTTTGTTGATTTAGGATTCAATGCGATCGATACTGCTAATAATTACTCGCATTGGGTGCCTGGAAATAAAGGCGGAGAATCCGAGACTATCATCGGAAATTGGTTGAATAAGCGTGGAAAGCGTGATGATCTGGTATTAATGACGAAGGTGGGAGGACGGTTTGGCTATGATTCGAAGCCAAACACAAAAGCAACCTATATTAAGGAGCAGGTCGAACTATCGTTGAAACGTATGCAGACGGATTATATCGATCTCTATCAAACTCACTATGATGATGTCGAAACTCCGATAGAAGAGACTTTAAGGGCCTATGAGGACTTAATTAAAGAAGGAAAGGTTAGGTATATTGGTGCATCAAATATTACGGCCGAACGTCTTACAGAGAGTTTATCTACTGCGGATCATTTAAATCTTCCGAAGTATGTTTCCTTGCAGCCGGAGTATAACCTTTATGATCGCGCAAAATATGAGCAAGAGTTTGAGGTAATTGCTGCACAAAATGACCTTGCAGTAATTCCATACTATTCGCTTGCCAGTGGTTTTCTAAGTGGGAAGTATCTTTCGGATGACGATTTCAATAAGTCTGCAAGAGGCGAGGGGATACAAAAGCGTTATTGGAATGAGCGTGGACAACGTATTGTGAAAGTCTTATCGGAGGTTTCCGCAGTTTATCGTACGTCTTCTTCCGCCGTTGCTTTAGCATGGCTGCTCGCGCGACCATCCATCACAGCGCCGATAGCTAGTGCTACTAAAGAAGATCACTTACAATCCTTTGTTGCCGCTGTGCAACTTAGACTAGGGGAGGACGCTATACAAAAATTGAACGAAGCAAGTACTTATTAAAAACATATAAAACTAATTTACAGATGAAAACAAATATCGGTTTAAAAGAAAAGGACACTGCTGCTGTTGCAAATATGTTGAACAGATTGTTGGCAGATGAGAATGTACTCTATATCAAGGTTAGAAATGCCCATTGGAATGTGGAAGGACCAGATTTTCATGCTCAGCATTTGTTCTTTGAGACTATTTATGATGAATTGGCAGAATTGATCGATGAAGTTGCAGAGCGCGTTCGCGCTATTGGCCATTATGCTATCGGCACGATGAAGGAGTTTTTGGAAGTGACACAGCTTACAGAAATGAAATACAACAAGAACGATAGCCAAGGATTTATCAAGGAGTTATTGAATGATTTCGAGAGCTTGATCATCACCCTGCGTGAAGATATTAAGTTAGCGGAAGATCATGAAGATGCAGGAACAGAAGATTTCTTGGTAGGAATTTTGGAAAAACATGAGAAAACAGCTTGGATGCTGCGCGCTCATGTAAAATAGAGGCAAGATATTCCCATAATTAGAGCTCCGAAAGGGGCTCTTGTTGTTTCTGCTGACTGAAGATTGATAAATTGAATAAGAAAAGTGATATTTCAACTTATTTATTGAAAAGAATAGTTAAATTCAGAGCATATTTTCATTATTCGTATGATTGATAACCTGATAGCTTACTTTGAAACCCTAAATCCTATTGTTGCGGCATTGATAGCTGGTCTTTTCACTTGGGGCGTAACAGCCTTGGGGGCGGCGAGTGTGTTCTTATTTAAAGGCGTTAATAAGAAATTGTTAAACGGCATGCTAGGTTTTACTGGGGGAGTCATGATAGCTGCCAGTTTTTGGAGCTTATTGGCCCCAGCAATTGAGATGAGCGAAGGCGAAAGCTTCGAGAAAGTTATGCCTGCCGCTATCGGATTTCTCTTAGGTGCATTCTTTATTTTCGGCTTGGATAAACTGATGCCTCACTTGCACTTGAATTTTCTAAAAACTGAAGGTCCAAAATCATCTTTACATCGAACGACATTACTAACCATCGCGATAGCTTTACACAATATTCCTGAGGGCTTGGCGGTAGGGGTTCTGTTTGGCGGTGCAGCCGCTGGACATGCTGAGGCAACCATCGCCGGAGCTATTTTACTAGCTATGGGAATCGGATTACAGAATTTCCCGGAAGGAATTGCTGTTTCGATGCCTTTGCGTAGAATGGGATTATCCCGTAGAAAGAGTTTTCAATACGGACAAATGTCAGCGATTGTGGAGCCTATTTTTGCAGTATTAGGTGCATGGGCGGTGGCATTCTTTATTCCTATTCTTCCATATGCTTTAGCTTTTGCTGCCGGTGCCATGATCTTTGTGGTTATCGAAGAGGTAATCCCGGAGACTCAACAGGAAGAACATTCGGACATCCCGATGCTCGGTTTTGTCCTCGGTTTCGTAGTGATGATGGTATTGGATGTGGCACTAGGGTAATAGATAAGCACATAAAAAAAGCCTTCAGCATATGCTGAAGGCTTTTTTTATCTTAACTGCGCATTAGTTCAATGCATCAATCTTCGCTTGCGTTTCTGCAGATTTAGCTTCGTCTTGCATGAAATCATAGAAGTTTTTCAAGTTGCGCAATGCATCAGCATTCTTAGGATCTGCTTCTACAGATTTTTGTAAGTAAGGTAATGCACGAGCAATTTTCTCTTTCAATGCTGCAACTTTTGCATTGTAGTCTTTTGCCTGCAACGTTTTATCGTCGTTTAATGCAATTAACTCATCGCGACCACTGTTCATAATAACAACAGCAGCGTTTGTATTAGCTTCTAAATAGTTTGGATCGATCTCTAAAGCTTTTTTGTAAGCCTCTAAAGCTTTCTCCGGTTGACCAGAAGTGCTGTATGCTAAGCCAAGGTAATAATGTAAGCTTTTGTTTGACGCATCCTTAGCAATCTGAGCTTCGATGTCTGAAACTACTTTAGCCTCATTTCCCGTAATCAAGTTCAACTCGATGTTCTGTACGACAGCCGCATTATCGTTTGGATAAGCAGCAACCGCCTCAGCAGCAGAAGCTAATGCAGCAGCAGTATCTTGTTTTGATAAATAAAGCTTAGGTAAATCAATCATGATTGACTTGTGTGCAGAATATTCTTTTACAGGTACTAAAGCTTTATAGCGAGCAATAGCATTATCATAATCCTTGTTTTGCACAGCCGCTAAACCAGAGTAGTATGTTAATGTAGTATCACCTGGTAAGTAATCTAAAGCCCCAGTAAACTCTTTGTAAGCTGTTTGGTAGTCTTGTTTGTCCCAAGCAGCAACACCCTCGTTAAAACGGAACTGTCCTAGTGTCTGACCAGCAGCTTTGATGTTTTCCGCGTGTTTTTTATCCGTATCCAACTCTGTTGCTTTCTTGATACCCTCAATGGCTTTTGTTGCAGCTTCCGCATTTTTATCAAGGTTCGCAATATTAGCATATACTAAAGAATATACCGTCCAAGCTTCTGGATCGTTTTGTGTTTTCTCATGTACAACAGCAGCGTCGATAGCTTCTTGAGCTGAAGTTAAATTACCTTTACCTAAAGCAGCTGTATTTGCAGCTTTCAACTCTTCGAATTTCGTGTAGTTGGTTTTCGCTTTTTTGATATTACCCGATTGAGCCATTGCAGTCGTTGTACCGGCTGCAAAAAGAACTCCGGCGAATAATATGGATTTTCTTAGATTCATATCGTTTTTATTTGTGTTGTCTTAATTCGTAAGTTGGTTCAAAAGTAGATTCACGCGATCTAATTGCTCAGCATCGTCAGCTTTCTCATAGAACATCGCTAAAGATTTAAGTGCATTGATCTCGTAAGGTTTGATTTCATTTGCTTTCAACAGAAAATTCTGAGCATTGTATTGTGCCTCATGATTCTCCGTATCATTTAAAAAGTCTTTCAAATAGATTAAACCCAATGCTAGATTAGACTCATAATTATTGGGATCTATCTCTAACACCTTTTCGTAAAACGCTTTTGCAGCAGGAATATTGTTTACATTTTCATTAGCGTAGCCCGCCAGGTAATTCAACTCCACATTGTCTGGCTCCATCTTAACAGCTTGATCAGCTATAGGAACGATCGCATCGTAAGCTTTTACAGAAGCATATTCCTGAATCAATTGAAACAAGATTTCCTTATTCTCTCCATACTTCGTACGAGCGTTTTCTAAAGTCGTTAAATTCAACTGGCTTTCACCTAACTTATTGTAAAGAGCCGCTAATTCTAAATATTGTTGTTCCGTAGCATTGCCACTTTCAATAATCTTTTTGTAGAATTTAACAGCATCCTCAGACTTGCCTGCTTTGTTTGCTAAGACAGCAAGATTGTAGGTTACATCTTCATTTTTAGCATTCAACTCGTCGACTTTCAGGAAATCACTATAAGCAGCATCATACTTCTGGCCTTGCAGCGATTTATTCGCGCGCTTGATCAATGCTGCAGCTAAGTTCTGTTTTACATAGCTAATCTCGCCAGGATAGCCTTCGCGATCTTTTTCACGAATTCTTCCCAAGGTCTGATAGGTCAAATCAATAGGGTCCTTATCTGTTTTTATCGTTCGCGCAGAGTCGGCGTAAGCGATAGAGCTCATCACCATCGCACGCAGTACATTTACGCGTGTTTTTGAAGAGTCTTTAGCCGTTTTGTAGATGTTATCTAATTGTTTTTTTGCGTTCTCAAGATTCTTGATAGCGCCGGTTTGCGTATAAAGCGCAAAGGCATTGCTAGCTTCTTTGTAATTAGATTGCGCAAAAGCACTGTTAGCTGATAAAGCTAACAGTACCGATAGGGATGAAATAATGAAATTATTCTTGTTCTTCATTTTCAGCACTACTTGAATCGTTTTCAGTTGTGTTTTCTTCGGAACCTTCAATTTGCGTTTCTTCTTCTTCGTCTTGGTGGTCAACTTTAGTGATCGATGCGATCTCGTCATTGTCCTTTAAGGTAATCAATCGAACACCTTGTGTTGCACGACCCATAACGCGAAGTGAAGCTACGCCAATACGGATAACAATACCTGATTTATTGATGATCATTAAGTCGTTCTCATCAGTAACGCCTTTAATTGCAACCAACTCACCGGTCTTCTCCGTAACGTTGATTGTTTTTACCCCTTTACCACCACGGTTGGTGATACGGTAGTCTTCAATATCTGTACGTTTTCCGTATCCTTTTTCCGAAACAACCAATACAGTTGTCTCTTGATCATTAACACTAATCATGCCAACAACCTCGTCATTTTCGCTTGCAAGCGTGATTCCGCGTACACCAGTAGCAGTTCTACCCATCGGTCTGACGTTTTCCTCGTTGAAGCGGATTGCACGACCCGAACGTAAAGCCATCACGATCTCGCTGCCGCCCGAAGTCAAGGTTGCTTCCAATAACTGGTCGCCTTCATTGATATTGATTGCATTGATACCATTTGCTCTAGGACGAGAGTAAGCTTCTAGCGACGTCTTCTTAATAGTACCTTTCTTAGTACACATAATAATGAAGTTGTTCTCTAAATACTCCTGATCTTTCAAGTTCTTCACATTGATGTAAGCCTTGATCTTCTCGTCTTTCGGAATATTGATGATGTTCTGTAGTGCTCTACCTTTTGAAGTTCTACTTCCTTCAGGAATCTCGAAAGCACGTAGCCAGAAACAACGACCTGCTTCTGTAAACAACAATAAGTAGTTGTGCGCAGAGGCTGTAATGATATGTTCGGTGAAGTCTTCGTCGCGCGTAGAGGAACCAATGGCACCTTTACCACCACGACCTTGACGACGGTATTCGGTAAGCGGCGTACGCTTAACGTAGCTGTTGTGAGATATCGTAATAACAACTTCCTCATCATCGATGAAGTCTTCCATACGCATATCTTCTGCCGAGTGAACAATCTCCGAACGACGTTCATCTCCATATTTCTCTTGAACTTCAAGAAGCTCGTCTTTGATGATCTTCATACGCAGACCTTCATCTGCCAATACCTCTTTTAAGTATTCAATCGTCTTCATTAATTCCGCATACTCTTCTTTAATCTTGTCGCGTTCTAGCCCTGTCAACCTGCGTAAGGTCATGTCAAGGATTGCACGAGCCTGAATATCGGAAAGTCCGAAACGTTCCATCAAGCCTACGCGAGCATCTTCTGGCGTATCCGATGCACGGATTAACTTAATTACTTCATCTAAGTGGTCTAATGCGATTAGATAACCTTCTAAGATGTGCGCACGTTTTTCCGCTTCAGCAAGCTCAAACTTCGTACGTCTGATTACCACATCGTGACGGTGCTCCACAAACTCGTGGATCATGTCTTTCAGGTTCATCAACATCGGACGCCCTTTTACTAAGGCGATGTTATTTACTGAGAATGATGTTTGTAATGCGGTATATTTATACAGGTTGTTCAACACCACATTGGCGTTCGCATCCCGTTTAATTTCATAGATAATACGGATCTCTTTCGTAGACTCATCGCGAATCTCCGAGATACCTTCAATTTTCTTTTCTTGAATCAAATCAGCTGTACGCTTGATCATATCCGACTTGTTCACCTGATAAGGAATCTCCGTTACGATAATAACCTCTTTGCCGGATTTCGTTGTCTCGATCTCTGCTCTTGCACGCATCACCACACGACCGCGACCTGTTTCGAAGGCTTCTCTAACACCGTGGTAACCATAGATCAATCCACCAGTAGGGAAGTCCGGTCCCTTGACATGGGTCATCAACTCAGAAATCCCGATATCACGGTTATCGATATAGGCGATTGTTCCGTCGATAACCTCTGTCAGGTTGTGCGGCGCCATGTTGGTCGCCATACCTACAGCAATACCTGAAGATCCATTGACCAAAAGATTAGGAATACGAGTAGGAAGAACGGTAGGCTCTGTTAAAGAGTCGTCGAAGTTTAATTGGAAATCGACAGTATCCTTATTGATATCTGCTAATAGCTCTTCGGCAATCTTACGAAGACGCGCCTCGGTATAACGCATCGCTGCTGGTGGATCCCCATCGACAGAACCGTAGTTACCTTGTCCATCAACCAATGGATAGCGCAATGACCAGTTTTGAGCCATGCGGACCATCGTATCATAAACCGACGAGTCACCATGTGGGTGGTACTTACCTAAAACATCCCCAACAATACGAGCAGATTTCTTATATGGTTTTCCACTCGTTACCCCCAAGTCCAACATACCATACAATACACGGCGGTGTACAGGTTTCAGCCCATCGCGTGCATCAGGAAGAGCACGTGAAACGATTACCGACATCGAGTAATCGATGTAGGCAGCTTTCATTTGATCTTCAATATTGATAGGGACAATCCTGTTTTCCGCAGGTACTAAGTTGTTTTCGTTTTCTGTTTCTTCAGCCATTATTTTGTGGTTTCGATAAAACTAAAAAAGTGCCTGTTATAAATATAGACACATAGCTGGCGAATATACACAAAATTTCGTCCAAAAACCACTTTTAAAGCCGTTAAAAATATCCACATTTCCACTGAAATGTTAGTTGTTTTTACCAATCGTGAAATCACGGAATTAGGGGAGTAACGATGATAATATGTCATTGAAATTTAACAAATATTGTCATATTCTAAACAAATACGGTTTTTGTTTTAGAAAATTTCAAAAATATTTTACCTTTGGGCATTCAAAAGTTAAAGCAAACGATTGAGCTTGTTTTAATAACCTTATTTTAAACACTTTACTAGAAAATAATGAAACACAATTTCGGAGCAGGCCCTTGTATTTTACCAAAGGAAGTCTTTGAAGAAGCTTCAAAAGCAGTGTTGGACTTTAATGGAACTGGACTTTCCATTTTAGAGGTATCCCACCGCTCGAAGGAGTTTGAGGCGGTTGTCGTTGAGACGGAGCGATTAGTTCGCGAGTTACTTAATGTACCGCAGGGATATTCCATTCTGTTTTTACAAGGAGGAGCAAGCCAGCAATTCGCAATGGTTCCGATGAACTTATTGCCAGAAGGAGGGAAAGCAGCTTATTTAGACACGGGAGTTTGGGCGACCAAAGCCGCTAAAGAAGCAAAAAAACTTGGACAAGTTGAGATTGTAGCCTCCTCGAGCGATAAGAATTACACTTACATTCCAAAGGACTATAGCATTCCGGCGGACGCTGCTTATTTCCATTTCACGTCTAACAACACCATTTACGGAACAGAGGTGTTCGAAACGCCTCGAACAAACCTGCCTGTTGTTGTTGATATGTCCTCTGATATTTTAAGCAGAAAAATCGATGTCTCAGAATATGATTTAATCTATGCTGGCGCTCAGAAGAATATGGGTCCTGCGGGGGTTACACTGGTAATCATCAAAGATGAGCTATTCGGTAAATCGGGACGCACAATCCCAACAATTTTTGAGTATGAGGCCCACGCAAAAGCGGGATCTATGTATAATACCCCTCCAGTGTTCTCCATCTATGTTTCTATGTTGAACCTACGTTGGTTAAAAGCAAAAGGAGGAGTAGAGGTTATCGAACAAGAAAATATCATTAAAGCGCGTACGCTTTACGATGAAATCGACCGTAACCCATTCTTCAAAGGAACAGCGAACCTAGAAGATCGCTCGCGCATGAACGTAACGTTCGTTATGGAAAATCCTGACTTAGAAGCAGCGTTCTTAGAACTTGCTAAAGAGCGTGGATTGATAGGAATTAAAGGTCACCGTTCTGTTGGTGGATTTAGAGCGTCCATCTACAACGCATTAACGATCAGTTCAATCAATGCATTGGTTGACGCGATGAGAGAATTTGAAGAAACGCACAAATAATAAATTAATGAGAATTTTAGCAAACGATGGGATCGATCCTATCGGTAAACAAATATTAGAGGCTGCTGGCTTTGAGGTGGATACTGTACATATTCCACAAGAAGAATTAGCAACACGCTTAAATAACTACGACGCTGTTACGGTTCGTAGCGCAACTAAACTGAGACAAGAGCTGATTGACCTTTGCCCGAACATCAAGGTGATCGGTCGTGGTGGAGTCGGGATGGACAATATCGACGTGGATTATGCACGCTCGAAAGGCATCACGGTTGTCAACACACCTGCAGCATCATCACATTCTGTTGCTGAATTAGTATTCGCGCACCTTTTAAATGGTGTTCGTTTCTTGTACGACTCCAACCGTCAGATGCCGGTTGCCGGCGCTACTAAATTTGGAGCCTTGAAGAAAGCTTACGGCGCTGGTTCCGAATTGCAAGGCAAGACCTTGGGTGTTGTTGGATTTGGACGTATCGGTCGCGAAACTGCAAAGATTGGTTTGGGTTTAGGAATGAATGTCATCTATTCGGATCTTTTCGAAGGACCGATGTCTTTAACCTTAAATCTTTCTGGCGATATTCAGGTTGAAGTTCCTGTGAAGCAAGCTGATATAGAAACGGTTTTACGTGAGTCTGACTTTATTTCGCTACACGTACCATTTACGGACAAACCGGTTATCGGAAAAGAAGAGTTTGAAATCTTGAAAGATGGAGTGGGCATCGTAAATGCATCTCGTGGAGGTGTTGTCGATGAGTTAGCCTTAGTCGATGCCTTGAACACTGGCAAAGTAGCATTTGCAGGCTTGGACGTTTATGATGATGAGCCTACGCCACGCGTTGAAATTCTGACCCATCCGAAGATATCGTTGACACCGCATATTGGTGCAGCAACCAACGAAGCGCAGGAGCGAATTGGTGAGGAACTTGCAACACTATTGATAGAAAACCTGAAGAAGTAATTCTTCCGCAAAAATGATATGCGGCACAAAAGCGATTAAATGCGATTGTGCCGCTTTTTTTTATGTGATTAATCCTTATATTCACACCCGCAAAAAACAAAGTTAAATTACAGAGATATGAAAATTCTTAAGTTCGGAGGAACATCCGTAGGAAGTGCTGAGCGTATCAAAGGTCTACTCGAAATCGTGGACCCATCAGAGCGTCAGATCGTCGTGCTTTCAGCAGTCGCTGGAACCACTAATGCATTGGTTGAAATCGGAAAAGCTTACTTAGCAGGTAAGAAGGACGAGGCCAAACAGTTGATCGTCGCTCATAAGGATAAGTACGAATCGTTAATAAAGGAACTCTTCAGCACAGAGAACGGATATAAGAACGGTAAGGAATTAATCGATTATCACTTTAATTTAATTGCTTCTTTATCAAATGACTTATTTACGCCAGTTGAAGAGAAGGTAATCTTAGCGCAGGGTGAATTGATGTCAACCACCTTATGGCACTTTCATTTGGAGGAAATTGGTGTTAAATCGGTCTTGTTGCCAGCATTGGACTTTATGAAGATCGATGAAGACAATGAGCCTGTTGTTCCATTTATCAATGAAAAATTGAGTGCTATTTTAGCGAACCACCCTGACAATACACTATTCATTACGCAAGGTTATATTTGCCGAAATGCGTTTGGGGAAATCGACAACCTACGTCGTGGAGGGTCTGATTATACCGCATCGCTTATCGGCGCAGCTATCCAGGCTGATGAAGTTCAGATTTGGACGGATATCGATGGTATGCACAATAACGATCCGAGAGTTGTAAAAGGTACGACGCCAATTGCAAACTTAAGCTTCGATGAGGCGGCAGAGCTTGCCTATTTCGGTGCGAAAATTTTACATCCACAGTCAGTATTCCCGGCACAGAAGTACAATGTACCGGTACGCCTGTTGAACACCATGGATCCGAAAGCTGCAGGTACGCTGATTTCTAAAGATGGCGGACAGAAAGGTGCTATCCGCGCAATTGCTGCAAAAGATGAAATTACAGCTATACATATTCATTCGTCCCGCATGTTGTTGGCCTATGGTTTCTTACGCAAGATCTTCGAAATATTTGAGCGGTATAAAACGCCGATCGATATGATTACAACGTCGGAAGTGGCTGTATCCTTATCGATTGATGATACCCGGAATCTAGAGGATATCATCCGCGAAGTGGAGGACTTCGGAACGGTAAGCGTAGATAGAGATCAAACGATCGTATGTATTGTTGGCGACTTTGGAGCTAATACCCACGGTTATGCCGCTCGCGTATTAGACGCTGTTAAGCATTTGCCGGTGCGTATGATTTCTTATGGTGGTTCAGATTATAATGTGTCGATTCTATTGAATTCAGAACATAAAACTGAGGCTTTACGTTCTTTACACAATAGATTGTTTTAATAGATAGAAAATGCAAATAAATAAAATTAGCCTAGACCGTTTATCGCAATTTGAAACTCCATTTTATTATTATGATTTAGAGCTTCTAGATCGCACTTTACAGGCAGCGAAACTTGCTGCCGATAAGCGTGGTTTCCATATTCACTATGCGTTAAAAGCTAACTTTAATGATACGTTACTGTCTGCAATTCAGGCCGTAGGCTTTGGTGCAGACTGTGTGTCGGGTAATGAGGTTCAGAAGTCGATTGATATGGGCTTCCCGGCCGATAAGATTACATTCGCAGGAGTAGGGAAGTCTGACAAGGAAATCAAGATGGCGCTTAAGCATCAGATTTTCGCATTCAACGTTGAGTCAATCGAAGAACTTCAGGTAATCGACGAGCTGGCTGCCGATTTAGGCGAGCGCGCGAATGTTTCCTTAAGAATCAACCCGAATGTAGATGCGCATACACATCATTATATCACAACAGGACTGGATGAGAATAAATTTGGAGTTCCAAATTCGGAGCTAGAGCAGGCTGCTTCTGTCCTTAGAGATTGTAAAAACGTTGATTTAGTAGGCCTTCACTTCCATGTAGGGTCCCAAATCACAGATATGAATGTATTCAAGAGTTTATGCGTGAAAGTCAATGAGTGGAAGAATTGGTTTGAAGAGCGCGGAACCAGCATCAAGATATTGAATGTTGGAGGCGGACTAGGTGTGGACTACCATCATCCTGATGAAAACCCTTATCCTGATTTCGAAGCTTATTTCGACGTCTTCGATAAGTTTCTAGAACGTACGCCACAGCAAGAGGTACACTTCGAATTAGGGCGTGCGCTAGTAGCGCAGTCCGGATCCTTAGTGAGCCGTGTACTATATAGCAAAAGTGGCGTAAAGAAGAATTTCTTGATCCTCGACGCCGGTATGACCGAATTGATGCGTCCAGCCCTATATCAGGCTTACCATAAAATTGAACGCCTTGGCGTCGCAACAGAAACTAGCGAATTGAACTACGATGTCGTAGGTCCTATTTGCGAGAGTTCTGACTGCTTTGGCAAGGAAGTGACACTACCCGTATCCCAAAGAGGAGATCTGATCGCTATCCGCACGGCAGGTGCCTACGGCGAGGTGATGGCTTCTAAGTACAATCTGAGAGAAGAAATAAGGTATGTATTTTCTAATAGTATTTAGTAGTCTTAGATATTAGACATAAGATATCAGATATTAGAGTATGGCGGGGTATAGATATCAGACATCAGATATCAGATATTAGTATGGCGGCTAGAGATAGTCGCCATTTTTATTTGATAATAGTTACACCGGATCATGGTCATCCTAAAATCCTTTCTTTCTTAGTTCAAAGACAAAATATCCTGCCAATCCTTTCACCCTTCTTGGTTCAAAGACAAACAGTATTTCAGATGAGTTGTCTTGAACCAGGAAAGGAAGGATGAAAGGATTGGCAGGATCTTGCGCCCTAGGTCTAAATACTAAATACTAACTACTAACTACTAACTACTAAATACTATTTTCCGAACCAGGAAAATAAGGATGAAAGGATGACCTTGATCGAGTCTAATTTCTAATGTCTTATATCTAATGTCTACTAATAATACTAAGTACTACTTACTCCCCTTTCAAACCCAATGTAAACCCAATGTATAACCCAATCAAAGCCGCTCTGGAAGGGCTTTGATTGGGAACTACAAGGGGTGTGAAAAGCATAGGAGTCGAAGAAGTTCAGATGCAAGTATAAATAAGGCAATAAAGAGAGCCATTTTCAGGGGTCTTAAATCTAAAAACTTATATCTAAAATCTAAAATATAGTTTAATAAAATACTTTATTTAAATTTTTATAGTATATTTACATACTATTAATTCGAAATGAAATACAATATTTTAAAAGATATGATTGCGCTTCTTGAAGATTTTGAGGCGGAGGTTCAGTTGGATGAAATATATACAAGGGATACAGAGGGGTTTATCGACTGGCTTGTTGATAGAAATGCAAAAGTTGAAGAGCTGCCGGATGTGGAATGGGAAGGGAAGGAGAAAGGTAGAAGTGCGGAGAGCGTAATCAACACTTTATTGGTCCATATGGGGCGATATGCGAAGAGTTATTCGAAGTCTGCGATACATGGGTCAGATTTTACGTCACAGGACGATTTTATTTATCTCATTACGTTGAAATCTTTTGGTGAGATGACGAAGATGGATCTTATTAAGAAAAATGTGCATGAGAAGCCGAGTGGAATACTGATTATCAATAGGTTGATTGCGCAGGGCTGGGTGGAACAATTCAACTCTTCGACCGATAAAAGGAGTAAGGTATTGAGAATTAGTGAGAAGGGAATAGCAGTGCTGGAGCAACAGATGGATAAGATTCGTATGGCTTCGGATATTGTGACGGGTAACCTCACGAGCAAGGAAAAGTTGGAATTGATCCGTTTGCTGGACAAGTTGGATGTGTTCCATTTAGCGATTTACGATAAGCAAATCGATAGTGAGCATTTATTAAACGAAGGAGTTAAAAGTAAAAAACGATGAGGAAAAAAGTTGCTGTCATAGGTTCTGGTTTTTCAGGTTTGTCTGCTGCTGCATATGCTGCAAGGGCGGGCTTTGATGTTCATGTATATGAGCGCCATGATCAACCGGGTGGCCGTGCGCGGCAATTTTCGACCCAAGAGAATTTTATTTTTGATATGGGGCCAAGTTGGTATTGGATGCCCGATATTATCGACGGTTTCTTCGCAGACTTTGGTTATCAAACTTCAGATTTCTTTCAGCTGGTTTCCCTGAACCCGCAATTTGAGATGATATTTTCTGAGAAGAACATGCGCGTTCCGAGAGATTTTGAGGAAATGGTTGAGCTGTTCGAATTTGTCGAAAAAGGAGCGGGCAAACAGCTGCGTAAATTTATGGATTCGGCAAAATTTAAGTATGAAATCGGCATGAAGGAGTTTGTGAACAAACCTTCACACAGCTGGCTTGAATTTATGTCGCCGAAGATTGCCAAGAGTTCATTGAAGTTGGATTTGCTGTCGAATTTTAGAAATTATGTCGCACGCTATTTCAAAAGTGCAGAACTAAGGACCTTAATGGAGTTTCCGGTTATTTTTCTAGGCGCATCACCCAAGGATATTCCTGCTTTATATAGCTTGATGAACTACGGTGGCTATGCCTTAGGAACGCATTATCCGATTGGAGGTTTTTATCAGCTGGTTCGCGCGATGAGTGTTGTTGCAGAAAAACAAGGGGCGACTTTTCATTTCAATAAGCAGGTTGAGGAGATACAGGTCGAACAAGATAAAGTCAGTGCGCTGCGAATCGATGGTGTCGTGGAGGAATTTGATTTGGTTATTGCTTCTTCGGATTACCATCATACGGAGAGCTTATTGCCAAAAGCCTACAGGAATTATACCGATGAATATTGGAAGACGAGAATTTTTGCGCCGTCGAGTCTCATCTATTATTTAGGAATCGACGAGCATATTCCAAACCTAACGCATCACAGTCTGTTTTTTGAAAATGAACTGGATGATCATATTTCCTGTATCTATGAGGATGTGAAATGGCCGGATAAGCCTTTATTCTATGCTTGTTGCCCATCCAAGACAGATCCACATGTAGCACCGGCAGGTAAGGAGAATTTATTCCTTTTGATGCCTTTAGCGATTGATATCAGCGATCCGGAAGATACTCGCGAGCGTTATCTGCGAGCGATGCTAAAGCGTTTGGAGCAGCATACCGGCACGGCAGATCTTTATGATAAGATTATTTATAAGAGAAGTTATTGTGTGTCGGATTTCAAGCAAGACTACCATGCCTACGGCGGCAATGCCTACGGTTTAGCAAACACGTTGAAGCAGACTGCAGTATGGAAGCCAAAAATTCGAAATAAGCGACTCTCGAATTTATATTACACCGGTCAGTTGACGGTTCCAGGTCCGGGTGTTCCGCCTGCGATTATTTCGGGACGCATTGTTGCCAATGAGATTATAAAACTAAAAAACAGCACTATATGAAACAAAAATTTGACGAACTTTCCTTCAGCATCAGTGAAGTGATCACCAAAAAATATAGTACGAGTTTTTCTTTAGGGATTCTAGCTTTAAAGCCGACGATTCGCCCAGCGATCTATGCGATTTATGGTTATGTGCGCCTGGCAGATGAAATCGTCGATAGTTTTCATGGTTATGACAAGGAGAAGTTGCTGAGGCGATTGAAGACCGAGACTCAACATGCTATTGAGGACCGTATCTCCATCAATCCTATTTTACAATCCTTCCAGGAAACGGTAAACCGTTATAAGATTGATCAGGCATTGATCGATCAATTCCTGCATAGTATGGAGATGGATTTACAGCAGGTCGACTATAATTCGGATTTGTATAAAGAATATATTTATGGTTCCGCCGAGGTGGTGGGCTTGATGTGTCTGCAAGTATTTACGGATGGCAATAAGGAACGGTACAATGAGCTGAAACCTTACGCAATGAAGTTGGGGTCGGCTTTTCAGAAGATTAATTTCCTGCGCGATCTTAAAGATGATTATCATATCTTGGGGCGCACCTACTTCCCGAACATCGATATGCAAGTTTTCGATAATCAGGTAAAAGCCCAGATCGAGCAAGAGATTCATGCAGAATTTAAAGAAGCGCTGATTGGAATTAAAAAACTGCCTAGTTCTGCCATGTTCGGGGTTTACTTAGCTTATAAATATTACCTATCCCTATTCAAAAAGATTAGAAGCAAGTCTTCTCACGAGATATTAAATAAACGCGTTCGTGTACCGAATTCGGAAAAAGCATACGTGGCTTTAAAGTGCTACGTAAGGTATAAATCGGCTTGGTTATGATGCGGATTTCGATGTTGCTCTTTGTTTTTCTTTCTACTAGCATATTTTGCTTAGGCAATGATTTGTTGGAAGTACGATCCAATTATAAGCGATGCATTGCGAATAAGGAGCTTTGCAGGAAACTGATGGATAGGTTAGAAGGCTCAAAGCAGCAAACGCCTTTAGAATTAGCCTATTTGGGAGGATTGAAGACTATTTGGGCGAATCATGTGTTTAGTCCTATTGCTAAACTTAGTACATTCAAAGAAGGTCGTAAAGACATCGAGCGCGCAATTCTCATGGATCCGAAGAATCCGGAGTTGCGTTTTATTCGATTGTCGATACAAAAGAATGCGCCTTCATTTCTGGGCTATAAATCGAACATTGCCGAGGATCGTCGGTTTATACAAGCGAATTGGGGTGCATTTTCGCCTGATGTGCCGATGGCAGATGTCAAAGCATTATTGGATTAAGTTTTGACACTTTCGGAAACCATTTATGTTTAACGGATATTATCTATAGATATGCTAAATTTTTTAATTGTTCTTTTGACTTTTATCTTGATGGAGGGGGCGACCTGGTTGATCCACAAATATGTAATGCATGGATTTTTATGGATTTTACATAGAGATCATCACGATCATAGTGCGGAAGGCGCGTTTGAGAGAAATGATTATTTCTTTGTTATTTTCGCTATCCCAACCATTGCGTTAATGTATTTTGGCTCTTTAGCAGGATACAATTATCTGTTCTTTATCGGTTTGGGAATTATGCTATACGGTATGGCTTACTTCTTTGTACATGATATTTTTATACATCAGCGTCTGAAGATTTTTACGAAGAGCGAGAATCGTTATTTTTTGGCACTGAGACGTGCACATAAGCAACATCATAAACATATAGGCAAAGAAGACGGAGAGTGCTTTGGATTCTTATATGTACCTATGAAATATTTCAAAATGTATTTTAAATCGGAGAAAGCATAATGAGCTATACTTATTCGCTAATTTTATTTTTTACGGTAATTATCTGCTTCCTTGCTTCCTTTGATCGGAGAATCCGTTTCGATCGTTATTTTGGGGCGTTTCTGACAGCAGCAATCCTAGTTGCCATTCCATTTATTGCCTGGGACGTTTGGTTCACGGCACATGGGGTATGGTGGTTCAATACGAAATATACGGTTGGTCTGCTGCTTGCTGGACTTCCAATCGAGGAGTGGCTTTTTTTTATATGCATTCCTTTTTCCTGCATTTTTACTTACTACTGTATTGATAAGTTTTTTAATCTATCCTGGCTTTTGGGCTTTAATAATCTGATTGTTTTTGTAACGGTGATTGTCTGTGCGTTAATGGCGCTACTTCATTACGACAAGATTTATACCTTAGTAACCGCTATTGCAACGATTGGGACATTGGTCTATCTGCACTTCGTGGCACGCGTTGATTGGATAGGAAAGGCATCCTTTGTGTTCAGTATTTTGATGTTAGGATTTTTCCCGGTCAATGGTGTTTTGACGGGGACAGGTTTAGAAAGTCCTATTGTTAACTATAATCCTGGCGACTTCCTAGGAATCCGGATGCTTACAATCCCGATAGAGGATGCTGTTTATGGATATACGCAATTTCTTTTGGTACTTTATTTCTTTAAGCTTTTTAGCCGTAAGACGAAAGTCTCATAGCTGCTGTTGCGTGTTTAATTTAGTTGTCATAGCGATTGTTCGCTAGTTATTGTAATTTGCGCTTAGCAGTATGCTACCTTGCTCAGGCTTAAGCTATTTTCTTATCGTTCTTCCTTTTGCCAAGTAATCTCTCCACGCTTGATCATTTCGGTATACTTCCTCAGGTGTGCTTCGGTGACACTACGTGTTGGGTCGTCCAGGTGGTATTCAAATTGCCGAGTATAGCGATCGTAATTGATGCTGGCGATATACCTGTTATTGTCGTATATATGCCATAGTCCACCTTTCTTGCTTCTTATTTCGACCACATGCCTTTCCCCATCGAGGTAAAATAAGTCCTTTATGGTCCAATCAAAGCGTAAAATTAAAGCATCAATAATTGCCTGTTTTATATCTTCATCAAGATAGCCATATGCACATTTCCATTCGCCTTGTTCTTTCCGAAAGATATACAGCGATAAACCATCTTTTCCTGTTAGGTTATAGTCGCGCATTCCTAAGCCTCTATCATTAACGGATAGCTGCGCATACATGACGCGATTACGACAGTGGATTTCTAAGGGTTTCATTGTTGCAAATTACTAAAAAAATTAGCAATTTATCAAGGGTCATAGATATGAGATTTTTAGACATTAGACGTTAGATATAAGATATAACACCCGATCCTGTTCATCGTTAAATCCTTCCTTTCCTGGTACAGAAAGGGAAGTTTGTCTTGAACCAGGAAAGGAAGGATGAAAGGATTGCCAGGATCGGGCGTCATAGGTCTTAATACTAAGTACTAAGTACTAACTACTATCAAAAAAAAATGGCGACTATCTCTAGCCGCCATACTCTAATATCATATATCTAAAACCTAATATCTTAACCCCGCCATACTCTAATATCTAATATCTGATATCTAAAATCTATTGTCTAAGACTACTCTTTATTGAGAAATACAAATTTTCCGTCAAAGACATCCAACTGTATGATCGAGTCTCGGCTTACTTTTCCGGAGAGGATCTCTTTGGAAAGTTCGTTGAGTACGCGTTTTTGGATGACACGTTTTAATGGACGTGCTCCATAAACAGGATCGTATCCTAATTGAGCTAACCAATCTAAGGCCTCGTCTGTAGCCGATAGGAAGATGTTTTGCTCCGCTAATTGCTTTTCAACTCGTCCAAATTGCATGCGTACGATATCACCGATTTCATCGCGACTTAGTGGAGTAAACATGATGACCTCATCGATACGGTTTAAGAACTCGGGACGGATAGATTTTTGAAGCAATTCAAATACCTCGTCTTTCGTTTTGCCGACAACCTCGTCGCGGTTGCTATCGTTCATCTTCGAGAAGTTCTCTTGGATAATATGCGAACCAGTGTTAGAGGTCATGATAATGATTGTATTCTTAAAGTTTACAACGCGACCTTTGTTGTCTGTTAAGTGTCCATCGTCTAGCACCTGCAACAAGATGTTGAAAACATCCGGGTGTGCTTTTTCGATTTCATCTAGGAGTACAACAGAATAGGGTCTGCGACGCACTGCTTCAGTCAACTGCCCACCTTCATCGTATCCTACGTATCCTGGAGGCGCTCCGATCAATCTGGATACCGCATGTCTCTCTTGATATTCTGACATATCGATACGTACGAGTGCTTGTTCGTCATCGAATAAGAACTCTGCAAGCGCTTTCGCTAACTCGGTCTTACCGACACCGGTGGTACCTAAGAATATGAAGGAACCAATCGGGCGTTTTGCATCACTCAAACCGGCGCGCGAACGGCGGATAGCGTCAGCAATGGCTTCGATAGCTTCTTCTTGACCTGCTACGCGTTTATGTAATTCCTCTTCTAGGTTCAACAGTTTTTCACGTTCAGATTGCACCATCTTGTTTACAGGGATGCCCGTCCATCGAGAAACTACATCAGCGATATCCTCAGAAGTTACTTCTTCCTTCAGCATACGGCTGCTTTGCTGTTTCTCCGAAAGCTCCTGCTTCAAAGTTTCAACCTTGTCTTGTGCTTCCTTTATCTTTCCGTAGCGCAATTCCGCAACCTTGCCATAATCACCTGCACGTTCCGCTTGTTCCGCTTCGAGCTTGTAATCTTCAATGTTCTGAATCTCTTGGTTGACTTGATCTACCAATGTCTTCTCCGATTGCCATGCCGCTTTCAAGGAGTCGCGCTCATTGGAAAGGTTAGCTATCGTTTCAGATAATTCGGAAACTTTGCGCTCATCGTTTTCTCTCTTGATGGCTTCGCGTTCGATTTCCAACTGCATGATGCGACGCTCCAGCTCATCAACGGCTTCCGGAACGGAGTCCATTTCTAAGCGTAGTTTAGAGGCAGCCTCATCAATTAAGTCGATTGCCTTGTCCGGTAAGAATCTGTCGGTAATATAGCGCTGAGATAATTCTACAGCTGCAATAATCGATTCGTCGAGTATTCTTACTTTATGGTGTGTTTCATAGCGTTCTTTCAATCCACGTAGGATAGAAATTGCATCTTGAGTATCCGGCTCATCAACCATAACCTTTTGGAAACGACGCTCCAAAGCCTTATCCTTTTCGAAGTATTTTTGATACTCGTTGAGGGTAGTCGCACCGATAGCACGAAGCTCACCGCGCGCTAAGGCAGGTTTCAAGATGTTCGCCGCATCCATAGCGCCTTCACCGCCGCCGGCACCGACAAGCGTGTGGATCTCATCGATAAAGAGGATAATCTCGCCATCGCTGTCCGATACTTCTTTCACTACAGCTTTCAAGCGTTCTTCGAACTCGCCTTTATATTTTGCGCCCGCAATAAGGGCTCCCATATCTAATGAGAATACAGTTTTGGACTTTAGGTTTTCTGGCGCATCGCCTTTGATGATACGATGTGCAATACCTTCGGCAATTGCAGTTTTACCCACACCAGGCTCACCCACTAAAATAGGGTTGTTCTTTGTACGGCGGGAGAGGATCTGCATCACACGACGAATCTCCTCATCGCGACCGATGACCGGATCTAACTTACCAGATTCTGCAAATTCATTTAGGTTTCTTGCATATTTTCCAAGTGCATTGTAAGTTGCCTCAGCATTCTGATCGGTCACTCGGCTATTGCCACGAAGTTCTTTGATCGCTGTCTTTAAATCTTTCTCAGTAACCCCTTGATCTTTTAACAGACTGGATACCTTGTCGTTTGCTGACAACAGCGCTAGCAGAATGTGTTCAATCGATACAAATTCGTCATTGAATTCCTTTAGATAGCTTTGTGCTTTTTGCAGAACAGCTGCTGAGCTGTTGCTTAAGTACACGTTGCTACCGCTAACTTTTGGCAATGCTTCAATTTGTTTGTCAACCTCGGTCGTGATGTAATTGATGTTGACATTTAGCTTTTTCAGCAAATGGCCAACTACGTTTTCATCGACTGTTAATAGGGCTTTGAGTATATGCGCCGGTTCGATTGCTTGTTGTTGATTCCCAACAGCAATCTCCGATGCTTTTTGTATGGCTTCTTGAGCCTTAATTGTATAATTATTAAAGTTCATATGTAGTTTTCGATTATTTGTTGTTTCTAAGTTTCTAATTAATTAACAAAAGGGATGCCCTTTAGTTTTCGAAACTACCTAGATGCAATAATGGCAGGTTAATTAATTTTAACCTGCCATTATTTCATAGTTGGAAAGATGTTTAATCTATTGTTTTATCAATTTGTCGATTAAGTTTTTCAATTCTACATTCGATGGTCTAGGAGAATTGGTCGTTACAATCTTTCCATTGGCATCGATGACCATATAACGTGGAATGGTGTTTATTTGATAAGCGTCAGAAAGAATGTTCTTATTACTTGCATGTAAATGTATAATATTCAAGTCGCTTTCTTTCGCATTAACATATTTTTCCCAGGCTGCTTTGTCCTTATCGGTGGATATCGCTAGGAACTTCACGTTTTTATTTCTGTAATTATCAGCTAGCTTTTCGTAGAATGGTTCCTCTTGTTTGCAAGGTCCACACCATGTTGCCCAGAAGTCAATAACAATGATGTTTCCTTTTAAGGACTTTTTGCTATGCTGTTTTCCCGCGATGTCTGGAAAGGTAAAGTCGATAAAGTCGTCACCAGGTTTTGAATCCGCTAGCTTAACTAACTTCGCATTCAATCGTTTTTCCTGATCTGCAAGAGTAAGATAGTTCCTGTTCGGTTCTACCAATCTTAAATAATCGTCATAAGATTTGAAGTTATTTGATAGCAGCACAATGTATTGCCCTTTAATCGTCGTATCGGGAATAAAGTCTATAGCATTTTGTGCTTTATTTTCGCCTTGTTTAATGCTGTATTTCTTTTGTTGTCCTGCATCAATTACCAAGTTCATCAAAAAGCTATCTCCAAAAGGAAGGATCAATAAATTTTCATTTAGAAACTTTTGATGATCTAGCTCTTTATAGAAACTAATGATCTCTTCGGCATCCGGATGAGCTCTTTTAGGTAAGTATTGGAAATGCAGCGCATAATAATGGAAGAGATAATGTCTCAGGATTTCAAAGTTGCTTAAGAATGCTTTGTTCTTAGAGGTGGTTTTGAAAGGCGCAATTTGTGGTTCCAGCTTTTCAACGATAGGGTAGAACTCCACATAGGTAATAGGACCACCCAAACGAATGCCTTCTTTCATATCGTCCAACATGGATTGAAATCTTTCTAGATCTTTATTGTCTGCCGAATTCTTTCCACTCAATTGGTAGCTCTTTCCACCGATAGCAATATTCAGGACTTCATTTTCCTTACCATAGATAATATGTCTGGCAGAATTGTTTTGTGTTTGAGTAGAGCCCAACACGTAAAATCCTTCATAGGTCGGAAAGAACTTGAATGCAAATTTTCCATTCACTACTTTGGATTGTGCGATCGGCTCTGTTCTTCCATTCACTACTTCGAACAGTACGACCTCTTGGTAGAATTCGTCGGTCGTCGTTCCATTAATGATCATGGGCGCTTGCGCATGAACGATACTCACAAATAAGCTTATAATGGCCGTTATAATAATGTTTTTCATGACCTTAATCTTGAAGTTTTGTTAAATCTGAACTAGGGATCGGTAGCCCTAATGCTGTAATTTTCGGATAGACCGTGGATACTCCCGTCATTCCCCATTTTTGGAAGAAATTCGTTAAGTTCCGCCCACTTATTTCGCATGCTCTTAGCATAAAGAATTCTTTCTTTTGCAGGTCTGTTGCGCTGTTTGCCAATTTCTTCTCTCGCGTCACCTTGTGCAATTGCGTATAGAAATCAGATCCGAACGCCAGCCACAATTGTCTGAACATCGCTAATTTGATGAATGGGTCTTCAATACCATCGAAGTTTTTACTTGCCGCCGGTAATGCTAGATAACTAACCACGGATGGCCAAGTTCCTCTAGTTTTTAACTCCGGTTCGCGACCTAGTTTTTCTTGTACATAAAGGCTATACAGGTTCACTGTTACTTCCATCAAGTCTGTCCATAAATAGGAAGCTTGCTGATGATGGTGACCTATTTCATGCCATGGCCCCCAGGAGTTGATGTCCTTTGGTTTGACGAGCATATGAGCCGCAGAGCTGGCATTATAAAAAGTTCCGTAATGGAATGCTGCCATGTAATACTCCGGGTTATTTGATTCCGTCATCAAATGATTATGCAGATTCCTGGTATGCAATGCTGATGAATTATCTAGACCTGCAAAATCCTCTTCCCATTCCCAAATGTTGTTCGCTGTCTTCAATAATAGTTCCTGATCCTCGGCAATATTATCCAATGCTGTTCTTCTATTAACAACGATAATAATCTTCCCGCCAAATAGAACAGCGTCCGGGCTACTGGTATAGGTATTCAACATACCTTTCCATTCTTCTTTGCTCGTTTTCCCGGCACGGTAGAATGGGGCAGGTTTAACACCTGAGACAAACTTCACGATAGATTCATTGTTGTTTAGCTCCCCATTATAGCGGATGTAGATCAGCCCTGATTTTTCTACTTTGATACTGTTGTTTCCAGGCGTCAAGGTATAGGTTTTAACGTCGGCATCGGGATTCGCAGTTCTATTGTAAGTTCCGATAATCAGTACCGGGTAGTAATCCCCCTTCAATCTTCTGAGATTTACGATCAGATCGCTTCCTTCTTCAGCAAACCAACCCGTTGGAATGAAATCGCTGCTGCTGAAATTCTGATTCAAGCGAATACGCTCAGTCTCTGCCGATGTGATGCTTTTCACTTGGAAAGCACTATCCAGCGGATAAGGGAGCGGCGTAGGAGGAGGAGCTGGCGCAGGAAACTCGTCATTATCCTCTGGGATAATCCGGTCGAAGGAGCTATCCTTACAGGAAATTAGGGCTAAAAGGAATAAAAAATATATAAAGTTCTTTTTCATCATATTATCATTTAATAACCAGTTGGAAATTCTATACATGCCACGTCTTGAACTTTACCTAAGCCGGAGAAACTGTAATAAGTCGTGTATTCCATATTAAATTGGGGTGCTTCAAAGAAGTCTACCTGTCCGGAAGTCTTAGGGTTTGTAGGATCATAGGTCGCTACGATAATCGCTTTGATAACCGGAAGAAAACGGCGTCCAGCTTTATCCGCCTGTGCAGGATTAATTGCAGTAGTATAAGACACATAGTTTCCTTTATTATGCTTCAGCATGGTAATCTCGCGATTGCCAAAGTCTTTCATCAACTTCGTCTCTTTGGTGTCGACATCATATTGGTAAAGCTTTCCACCAACAGCATATTGTAGGTATCCGTAAATCTGATCGACTTCAAAGTGTTTTGCTTGTGCAATACCCGGCAGAGAAGAAATATCATCTAGGTATCTCGCTTCAAACGTTGTGATATTATTGGTCATTCTAGCAAGGTGGAACTTACCATCTTTTGTTAGTACCGCATAGGCGGATCCGTTATTGATGTTGGTACTGCCCATCCATACCAAGTCCATTCCGACATTGTTTGGATTGAACGCAGCACCCGTCATCGATAAGGATCCGGTTAGCGCGGTGTTGGTAGCTGTGCATCTTAAAAAGCGTTTATTCTTTTTATCATACACTAAAGCAACATTCCCAGTTATTTGCATTCTGTTCACAGCAATAAACGGAGCAAGTTCAACCAGTTCACCATTCAAAAGATTGGCGGGATTACCGAAGTTGATGTTCGAAACGTTTACACGTTTGTGCAAAACACCATTGTACATTCCGTATCCCTGACTGGCTGCGATCGGATATATTCTGTCTAGGCGCGGCAATTCCATATTGTTCAGGGTTTCGAAGCTAAAGTTAAATCGCTCGCTCCATTGAAAACCTGCAGTGACATTAATTTTCTCCGTTTTCTTGTCTGTTCCTACATAAAGCAAATATCTGTTTGTTCCTGTTGCCGCTGTTGTATTAACCCATCCTTCGATAAACTTTGGTTTACCTTCAAGGGTAAGTTGTGCTCCCGTTTCTGAATCGATAAAGTAAGAGGCAAAGTCTCTATATTCTTTCGGGTGGCTATTTGTTTCCAAGTCATACTCAAAGTAGTCTAATTGCGAATTGTTGTCAACCTCTGACAATACTGCCCATCCACCTTTGATCGATCCTGTAACTTCAATTTCAAATTTCCTGGTCCAAAGAATCCCGGTAGACTTTTCCTTCACGCGGTAATACAAAGTGTATTTTCCAAGACTTAGGGCCAAGGGGATATCAAAGTCTTTCCCCGTATGCAAAAGCTTTCTGGCGGTACTTAGGTGCACTTCACCCTGATTAAAGCTAATCCATTCGAAGCTATAGTTCTCCTCATTAAAATTCGGGTCTTTAGAGAACTCTAAAGTTGGGCTGATGTTAGGCGTGCTTCCAAACTCGATTAAGTAATGGTCTTCAATTCCATTTATTTCGACCGAGTTGATGTCCTGGTAATCGTAATTTCCTTTGTCTTTTGTGCAAGCTATCATGACAAGTGCACAAAGAACATATATGCTATATTTTAAATATCTTAATTTCATGGTTTTTTGAACATTAGTTTGGAATTGTAATTGGATCTCCGTTTCCATCTACATAAGTGCGACCGGCTTCTTTTTCTTTCAGCAACCAGTATTTGAAATAGTTTTTCCAATAAGTCATTGTGCTAATACCGAAAGCAGTATTTGGATTTACGGTAGGGTCGGTAAATAACTCAACGTCCAGATCAAAGATCTCCAATAGCAAGTTGAACTTCTCTTTAGAATATTTTCCTAATGCCGGCTCAAAACGTGAGCTATATTGAATCCATGCGTACGGTGCACCGAAGATATCATCAACTACCAAACTAAAATCTAAAACAGAGGTAGCTTTTGTTTTGGCAAGATTATATTGCTCTCTGAAGTAGGTGTTAAAATCGGAAGACTTCACAAGTTTCATTCTCAATTCCAAGGGCTCCGTTTGCAGATCCGCTGTGCGAATCAATTTAATGGATACGCTTGATTTGGTAGAATCGGCTGGAACGAATAGTTTATCGTTTTCCAATACAAAGTGAGTTCCCTCTTTCAATGTAGAGTTGGGGTCGAATTTAATCGAGAATTCTCTATCTGTACTTTGTGGAATACCTGTGATACGAACAGGAATATTGATTGTCTTTTCCTTAACCTCCAATTTTTCAAAAGCAAAAGAAAACTTATGCTGTGTCGTCGGCACAGATTGATTGGCAGTAGCATAGGGTGTATAGAAATAAATGCTGCTTCCCGTTGCTTCCTGGTCATATAGATCGAGCTTATCTTCATTACAAGCCGATAGAGCGAGAAATAAAAGACTCGCAAAGAATAGTTTTATCTTTAAAGTATTCATTATCATGTGTCTTTTTAGCGGTTATCAGTTTCGTTTAAAGGAAGAGGAATCACCCATGCATTGGATGGGATCGCCGAAGTTTTGTCCCCATTTGGCGAAACAATTGCGGAAATTCTATTGCGCTTATAATAGTACCATACTTGACCCTCACCATAGAATTCTTTAAGATATTCCTTGTAGATTTCATTGCTGATCTGTGACGCTGAGGACAAAGAGCTTAAGCCGCGTTGGTTTCTGATTTTATTTAGAAATACCAATCCGTCTGCAGTGCTTGCTGCGGTTTCTGCAGCGATATAGTATAGCTCGCTTTTGCGAATCAATGGAATCGTGAAGCGCTGTCGGTAACCTCCAGTTTTATCAGTGATATCCGCGAATTTGAAGAAAGTAGGGTAGGAAACCCCGTAGGATGGGATCTTCCACTGCGTTTCGAATCGATAGTCATTGCTCGACTTTTCATAGATATTTTCGATAAAAGTCGCTGATCCTGATGAAAGAATAGACTTAGGCTCTAATTCGAACGAAAAGTACTTATCATAGTTTAAATATAAGCGATCATTGTAGACCCCGAATAGCATCTCATTAACGAATATCCTGTCTGGATTAGTAGGGTTCTTCGCTTGATCAATGGTTACCCAGGTAAAGTTGTCGGTCAAAGCTATCGTTTCTTTAGCCAGCTTAAATGCCTCCTCCTTATTATTTCTCCATAGTAGCGCTCTGGTTTTCAGAGCCATTGCCGCTACATAATTGAATCGATAGTTTGTATAATTCTTGTAGCCCAGTTCAACGGAGTTATCTTCTTTAAGATAATCCAATGCTTGATTGATGTCTTTCAATATCAACGTCATCGCTTGGTTGGCTGGTAGGATAGTTTCAATATCCGGGCTTAACTGTGTATAGTATGGAATCGCATTTTTTGTTGAATCAACACTATTGTAAACCGGCCCGAACAAACGAAGCAAATCAAGATGAACATAGGCTCTAATCGCTAGTGCTTCGCCTTTTAAGCGCGTTCTTTTTGCATCAGGCAATACCGTAGTTCCTTGTTTGTCAAGCGCCGCTAGCAGGTTGTTCGCATTGCCTATACTCGTATAAGCCTGGCTCCAGATATTGGAGAACGACTCGAGCGAATAGTTCGCATTATAGTTCCAAGTGCAAAGGCTCATGTACGGCGAGCTTGATTCCAACACATGGAAGCGGTTTGCTAAAAGCTCTACCGTTGTGAGGGTCATCTTATCACCGTATAAGTTGTCTTTTGCCAAACCCAAATAAAGGCCATTCATTGCTTCATCGAAGCCTACTTCGGTTTCAAAGATCTGATCTTCCGTAAAGCGATCTTCTGGCTTTACTTCAAGCCATTTGCTACAAGAGGTTGTGCAGAACAGGATGGATGCTAATATATAGATTGAAATTCTTTTCATGGCTTATTTAATATTTGCTGTTAAACTCAAGGAGAACGAACGCGTGTAAGGATAGTCTATGCCTCGCTCACGTTTTACCGTAGAGAAATAGCCTATATCGTTCATGTATCCCGTTATTTTTAAATTGCTCATGCGGATTTTGTCCAACCAACTGGTATTTCTGATGTCATAACCCAAACTAATTGATTCGATCGCCAACCTGTTTTCCTGTTGAACAAACCTCGATGACATAGGCGTAGACTCCGGATGGCTATCTAAATCGCTGTATTCACCACCTAAATCAATTAAGTTTATGCGTTTGTAGGAGCTAACATCGCCAACTTGTTTCCAACGATCGTATAGCGCACGCTTGTCCTGATTAGAGTTTAACAGCTGCTGCATACTGATATTTTCTACTTTGTTATACAGTGCTGAGTTAAAAACATCTTGATTGTACAGATAGCGGACAATAACATTCGCCGAGAAGCCCTTATAAACTAAGTTTGACGTGAATACACCTTGCAACTTAGGTCTGCTATTTCCAACAACTACAGCATCATTAAAATCGTATTGAAAGCTGTATGTTCCGTCTTTCTTCATGAACAATTCGTTTCCGGTGGCTGGGTCAATCCCTAGGGAAGGAACTGTCCAAATGTCTGCCGGATCGCCACCATCTCTATATTGAATTAACGATTTGCTCTGTCTCAGATTGCTGTTCATACTTTCTAGAATACTATTGAAGTCATTGTACTCTTGTTTGTATGTGGATCCCATTAAGCCAATCGTCCAAATGATACGGTCTTGTAATTTGTAAATTGGGGCATACTTTGCATATACTTCGACACCATCTACCGTCAGGTTGCCGGCATTAATCGGATAACGTGATAAAGAAGTTGATGATGGAAGCGCTACTGCCACGACAAGCGGATCGGTGAACTTTCTATAGGCATTCACATATCCTGACAATCGGCTATTCCATGCAGCGAAATCCAATCCTAATGAGATGGTCTCTGTATTTTGCCATTTTAGCTTCTTATTTCCTAAGGAACTAACATTGACGCCCTGACCCCAGAAGTTATATCCAGATTCGTAATCGTAGGTTGTAATCGAAGTGTAGCTTGTGAAATTTTGATTTCCCGTGCGACCGTAGTTACCGCGCAATCTTAACAAATTGATTGCCGGCGCGAAGTCGTTAAAAAATTGTTCTTTATGAAGGTTCCAGGATAAACCGCCTGAGAAAAATGGCGAATAGAGGTTATCCACGCCAAAGGCGGTAGAACCGTCGTATGAAAAGGTAAAGTCGGCGTTGTATTTATTATCGTACGAGTAATTGAACGTACTGATCAGGGAATTCCGGCGCTCGACGATTGCTGAAGATTGCGGTCTGGAGTTTTCCAGATAGCCATAGGCGTATCTAGCCGCTCCCGTACTAAATGTAGGAAAACCAACAGCGATGAATCCTGCAGAATTAGCATTCGAATTGAATACTTCCGCATGTACTTGTCCGTTTAAGCTGTGTTTTCCATCAAAAACCTTATGATAAACAACACTTGCATTCGCTGTGTAGTTCAAGCGATTCATTTCGGAATTTGTTAAACGACCTTTTTCAAGCACGTTAATCAGTCGATATTGGGTGTGTCTTGGTGATATAAATACATTGTGCTCGGTATCATCTTTATAGATCTGTAGGGCTCCATTAAGCGTCCAGTTGCTATTGATATCCCAGCGAATCTTTGTATTGTTTGTTATCGCATAATTCTTGGTGCGGTCAAAGCTCCCGATTGCAGAGAGATAAAGCGGGTTGCTAATGTATTCTGCTTCGCTGCTGTAACCAGTCGATACGATCGCTAGATAGGCCTGCGAGCTAGGCGCTTTTTCGTAGTAAGGATTGGTGTTGACCCAGTTGCTGAAGCTTCCATAATTTGACTCTTCCGCGCTGTATCCATTGATATAAAGCATATTGCTTGCTCGGAAATACTTATGTCGGAAATCAACATTTAAGCGAGTTCCCCAGGTATCTCTGGAAGAACCTTTCATGGCACCATTATTCTTGCGGTAATCTCCTCCGATACCGTAGGTAAGCGATCCGTCACCACCGTTGATCATCAATGAGTGGCGTTGTGACACTGCAGTCTGCACCGGGTCACTTAGCCAATAGGAATCAACCCCTCTTGCTATATTCTTTAGGCGTTCGGCGTAAAGCGCATCTAATTCAATTTGCGTTTCGTATTTATCACGGCGCGGGTGGATGGTGTAACGTCCAGATAGTCTTTCAAATTCTACCTTTTCTGCCGCGTTCATCATATTGTAGCTTCGAAGGTCGGGAGCATCTATGTTGATGTCTGTACTGTAATTTATCAATAGCTCACCGGGCTTCGGCGCAATAGTTTCAATAACGATAACACCGTTGGATGCGCGCGAACCATAAATTGCCGTAGATGCAGCATCTTTAAGAATGGTTACCGATGCGATGCGGTTGATATCCATATCCGTAACGGTTCTCAAGGTCGTTGGAAAGCCATCTAAAATGAATAAAGGCTGATTGGGATCTTCGGAGAACTCATCTCTTAGGGCATCCGTAGCAATACTGGTTTGTCCGCGAAGCTCGATGGTTGCCAAAGCATTTGGATTGGACCCCGCTAAGTTATTTTCCATGGATAGGAAAGAAGGGTCTAATGCTTTTAACGATTGAATAACATTGGTATTCCCAACCTGTTTAAGCTCTTCGGTATTGAATGAAGCACTCGCGCCGGTAAAGGTTTCTTTTTTACGAGCAGAAATACCCGTAACAACGACTTCTTCCACGCGGTTGTCTGTAGATTCTAAGACAACGCGCACCGTGCTACCCTGTACTTTGATAATTCTAGTTTCATAGCCTACATTGGACACTTCGATCTCTTGGTTTTGGATGTTTCCAGGAAAGGTGAAGCTACCATCAGTGTTTGTTGATGTTGCTTTTTTACGGTCTGAAATCAGACGAATCGAAGCTCCTGATATGGGATTGCCCTGCGCATCGACAACTACCCCTTTGGTCGATTGCTGCTGTTGGTTTTTCTCGTTGTTAGCCGCTTTCTTTTTGGGAAGAATGCTAATGGTTTTGTTTTTGATCTGATAGTCTAAAGGCAGATTTTGCAATACAGATTGTACTGCCTGATCGACAGGCACATCCTTCAGTTCGATGGATATTTTCGGATATTGATTGATCATATCCGCATCGAAGAAAAGGTCATAGCCCGACTGATGTCGGATTTGGAAAAGAGCCTGCTGTAGCGACATCGTTTTCCGCGGGATCGTAATCTGTCCCGACACTAAACTACTGCTCAGCAGCAGTGCTGCAAGAATGGTAGTCCGTCCCATCTTCAATCCTCCTTTGTTCAAGGAGAACTCACCCCTAAAGAGTGTTTTTAGAGAGATTTTCATAATTAGTGATAAAAAAATAGGGTTAAAAGTTTGATACGTATATTGTTTTGGCGTTTATTCTAAAGTGTAATTTTTGAGAGGAACTCATGATATTTAGAATCTCCTGAAGGGATTTGTTCTTGGCTATTGCTCCTGTAAATCGTTTCTTTTCGATGTCGTTGTCAATCTTGAATTTCACATCATACCAGCGTTCGAGCTCTACGCAGATCTCGGCGAGGTCGGCATTGATAAAAATGAAGTCGTTATTGATCCAGGCGAGGCTGCTTTCATCGTATTCACGTTTGATAAGTCCGGATGCGTTGAGCGTTGCTTCTTGTCCCGGTGATAAAATAAGCGAATGATTGGCTTTCAGCGCTGACACTTCGACTTTACCTTCAACTAAGGTCGTTCGGCTCTCGGCTTCGCCTACATAGTTTTTAACGACGAATTTAGTGCCTAAGACTTTAACCGACTGTTGTTTTGAGTTGACGATAAAGCTACTGTGATTAGCGGTTTTCTTGATTTCGAAATATCCTTCTCCTTCCAGGTAAACTTCTCGTTTGTCCTGCTGGAAACGACTTGGGAATCGGAGGGAGGAAGCAGCGTTTAATGTTACTTTGCTGCCATCAGCCAGTAGGATAGAAGAGATTGTTCCCTTCGGAGTTGTTAATGTATTATACGCGATAGGTGCATCGCTAGTATTTACTGCTTCTTGTTGGTATAATAAATTCCCTTGCTCGTCAACACGAATGCTCAGACCATCGCTTGTTGTGATATCTTGCTTTATCTTCGGATTGATTACAATAGTTTTCCCGTCTGCCAGTTTTAGTTCTACCTGATCTTTGACCGGCATAATGGTAGGCACTTCAGAAAGCAGGAGCGTTTTTGGATTTTGATTGAAATAGATCGCCATCGCAATAGCAGAGGCTACAATAGCGGTTGCTGCGACTTTCCAATAATTGTTGAACTTAAAGACCTTCGGTTTTCTTTTTATTTCCTTGCTCAAGTCTTCTCGAATTTGCTTTTTATGAAGATTCAGCGTCGAGCGATCAATTACATGTTCCTCTTCGGATACAGCATACCAGAACTCAATAGCCTTTTCCTCTTCATCAGAGCATTTTCCACTGAGGTATTTGTCGATAAGTATTTTAAAATCGTGTTCGGTCATTTTGATGGTTTATCAATACGGCAATATCAGGCAGTATATAGATAAGACGACTTAGTATAGCGTGAGTTGTAGATTAAAAGAGAAAAAAATGCGTATAGGGGTGAAGTTTTTTTCTTAAAATCTTTAATGCATTGTGTACCTGCGTTTTAACAGTTTTTTCGGAGATGGCTAACTGATCAGCAATTTCCTGGTAACTCAATTCTTGCTTGCGACTTAACTCAAATACCTGTCGCATCTTAGTAGGCAGGCTGTCTACTGCTTCTGAAATTATCGTTTCTATTTGTTTCTCGCGAATGCGAAAGTCTGTAGACTCCACTAACTTGTAAGTATGAAGAAATGATTCATAATAAGTGTCGACAATTTTGTTGTGTTTTATTAAGTCGAGTATCTTATTGCGCGCCGTGATGTAAAGATATCCTCTAATATTTCTGATGTGGGTCAGTGATTCGCGGTTTTCCCATAGTTTTAGAAATACATCGTGTGTGAGATCCTTGGTGAGTTCGTAGTCTTTTGTTTTGTTGTAGATATGAATATATATATCTTCGAAAAAGTGATCATAGAGCGCATCATAGGCAGCATGACTGCCTTCGCTAATCTTGCGGATTAGCTCGATCTCGTCTATATGTTGATCATTCGTATTCATACCAAACTTAAGCCACAATCAAATCCATTGAAAGTTTGCTAATAGGGCGACGTGTTAATAATAAGCTGTAAATGAGTAGTGACAAATATAAAAAAAGGTTTTACTGAATATACATGATTTGATGAAATTCGGCAAAAAAGTTCTCCTTGAAAATCAATGTGTTAATGGGGTTTTATTGAAAAGCAGCCTTTTTTCTTTGCAAAAAAGGTTAAAATTCGGATATTTGCATCACCAAAAACAAGCCTCCTTAGCTCAGCTGGTAGAGCAACTGACTTGTAATCAGTAGGTCATTGGTTCGATTCCGATAGGAGGCTCAGAAAAGGGTAAAGAAAAAGCTCATCGAAAGATGGGCTTTTTTTGTTTTTAATGCGGATGTCATTTCTTCGAGGGCATTGCTAGTATTGACTAGATCTTGAACTGTTCGAGTAAGGTACCTTGTGGAACCAATTTAAACCCCAATCAAACCCGATTCAAGATGGGTTTGATTGGGGTTATCATTGGGTTTACATTGGGTTTGAAAGGGAAGTGAGTTGACGTTGGTTGGATATGGTTGGGAGGAAGAGTGCTGGGGGAGAGGGAAAGGTTTCATAGAACTCGGGCGATTTAATCACAATCGACGTATAGTCTATGCGACGCGTTTGCTAGGACAACAGCTTTTTGCTAATTACTAATCTAAGGAAAATGAGGGAATTACCGTTCCCAAACAATTCCACTATGTTATTGATTTAAATATTAAGATGGTTGCAAAGAAAGCGGCCGGATATTTTTAATAGGTAATCGATATAGGCAACAATCATGTTTTTTTTTAATGCGAGCGATATGAAAAGTGTGATGTGGAAAGGGCTTTATTATGATTCACTTGAATATTTGAATTCTGAAATTCGTAACGAAGCGCGTTTTGTAGAAGCAAATACTATCGGTTTCTGCAATGGTCAATTCTGGTATTTGAATTATGAGGTGGTTATGGGAATAGATTGGGTTGTAAAGAGTTTTCATATTGTAATTGAATTAAATGGGGAACGAAGCATGATAACTGGACAGAATATTAATGGGGTCTGGTCGATTAATGATCAGGAAGCATCTGGATTCAAGGGTTTTAAATTTATAGATATTTCATTGACGCCATTCACGAATACACTGGTGATAAATAATCTTTTTCTAGCTGGTAGGATGGAGCAGGAGGTGGAAGTTATTTATATTGATATTTTAGAACGTGAGGTGAGTGCGGCAAAGCAGCGGTATATACAGCAGTCGTCTGATAGGTTTCTGTTCCAGCATTTGGAAAATAACTTCGAAGCTTTGATTTTGGTGGATGAGGACGGTTTTGTTTTGGATTATCCTGGGTATTTTAAAAGGGTTGGTGTTTGATTTGCTGAATGTCTCTCTGATTTTATTTTATAAGCAAAAGACATATTAGAATTTTGATGGCGGTAGGGAATAAATATGTATTTAGAGGAAGCGTTTTGGCGGTCAATATTTGGTCAGCGTTTTTAGACGTTTGATTACCTAATGTCCATTTTCTCCAAGAGCAATCCATTCTTCAAGCGCTGTTGATTTAATTGGCTGAACAGCCTCAAAAACATAAAAATGTCCTTCATCACTAAAAATAATACCGCAATGCGAATATTTTGAGTTTGTTGTAAGTTGAATGGCTTTGCTTTGTCCCGAAAGAGAGGTTTGGAAAATTAGATCGCCATTTTTGATTTCATTACTTTGGTTGTCCTTGTTGGCAGAATTGGTTATATTATTATCACATCATAAATTAAAGCCGATGTAATTACCACGACTTCAAATATTATAAACCCTAAGACATAAGCTAAAAATCCTTTAAGATAATTTTTTAATTTGTTGCCATAAAAATTACCAATTGCCCAACCTGTGTATAAAAATGCAAGGAATACGACTATAACTTCATTAAAAATAAATGTATCCGCTGATAACTTATTTAATATCGGTTCTATCGAAAAAATTAGCATTCCCATTCCCATTACAAAGGAAATCACAATGAATATTTCATAAAAATTATATTTATATTTTCTAAAGAATACTAATGTGCAAAGAGTAATAGGTAATATCATTAGTAGATTTGCATATCCGTAATTGTCCTGAATCCAAATCATTATATCGTTAACACTAGATTTGCCGTACATTTTTTTCGACATTTCTGAATATGGATTTTCTACTTTAAGATAATTTGCGATCAACGTATAAATTATAGAAGTTAAACCTAGATAAGTAATAGGTTTAGTTATCTTTTCTCTATTTTCGCTTATATATTCACGTATTAAAGATCCAGGAGTTAATAAAAGCCCTGTTGTAGTATAAAGAAAGCCTTTATCAAAATTTATAAGATTTAAACATTCTTGTAACGCATACTTCCTGTCGATTCTTGTTATTTCGTTATTGTTTCCACAGTTTCCACAATAATTTTTAGTAACTGAATCACCACAGTTTCTACAAATCCTTTCCATTTAGTCAAGATTTCTATTCTTCATCTCTAGATTAATAGTGTTTAAATCCGACTTATTTTTAGCTATTAGAAAGATAAAAAATAATGGAAAAAAGGTGAAAAATCCAAGACCTTTATTAACTGTACTATAAACAGCAATCCCAACTAGAAAACCAATTAAAACAGCACTAATAATTTGGTTTGATTTTAACTTTTTTTTCTTGTCTAATATTTCCTGATCCGTTAAGTTTGACAATTTTTTTTTATCCATTATTATTTAGCGTTTAAATTGGTTGAAATTCTGCTAACAGCTGTGTTGGCGAAACGAATATACAAAAAGTTTAAATTCGTTGAGCTTCTGATAATAGGTTTGCTAATGGATTTCTATAGGCTAATTTCGTTAAAGCAATTTATTTAGATATTCAAGTATTGTAAACTAGTTATTCAGAATATATTGAACAGGTTTTATCGCAAAGCTACTTATTGCGGTCCTAAAAAATACGGTGAGATCAGCTCAACGTCTTATTTCGAGTTTAATATGATTGTATTTAATGTTCAATAGCTTTTTTTAATTATACTATGCTGTTCATCATCAATTGTTAAATTGATTTGTGGAGAGTGGGAAATTCTGTTGAAAGCCCTGTGTCTAATAAGAAATTATAATAGATGAAAAAGAGAAAAATGGCTTAAAACAAGAAAGAGCAACTTTTTACAGTTGCTCTCATGTCTTTGCGGAGAGGGCGGGATTCGAACCCGCGGTACCGTTTCCAGTACGACAGTTTAGCAAACTGTTCCTTTCGGCCACTCAGGCACCTCTCCGGGTTTTGACAGTGCAAACATAAAGCAAAATTTTCACTCTACAAAGCTGTTATCGCTAATTTTTAACAATTTTTTCATACGAAATGACAACCTGCTGAATGTCAATTCCTTTATTTAGTTGTCTTTTTTCTTGCTTAAATCGTAATCTAAACGAACATGGTAAATACTCTTCAGCATAGATTTGAAAATCTTGGATACTTCAGTAATATCACGCATGGTAATATCCGCATTTGCAAACTGGCGTTGCATTAACTTATGATCTATAATCTTATCCACAAGGTTATTGATGGACTCTTCTGTAGGCTCTTTTAAGGCGCGGGAAGAGGCTTCAACCGAATCTGCCATCATCAATACTGCAGTCTCTTTGGAGAAGGGCACAGGGCCAGGATATTTGAATATAGACTCATCGATAACCTTATCAGGATTATCCTTTACCGCTAGGTTATAAAAGTAATCAACCTTTGTCGTACCGTGGTGCGTACGGATAAAGTCAATCACGACCTCTGGCATCTGATGCTTTCTTGCCATCTCGATCCCTTTCAGGACGTGCGAGATAATAATTTGCGCACTTTGTTCTGGCGTTAGCTCCTCATGTGGATTATCATTGGTTTTCTGGTTCTCGATAAAATAAAGCGGGTTGATCATTTTCCCGATATCATGGTACAATGCGCCTGCACGAACTAATAGCGGATTGCCACCGATTTTATAGATAGCTGCTTCGGCAAGATTTGCAACCTGCAGCGAGTGTTGAAAGGTACCTGGAGCTTTCAAGGATAGCTCGCGTAATAGACGGGAATTACTATTGGTTAATTCCATCAGCGTCAGGTCAGAGACAATGCCGAATAACTTCTCAAATGCATAGATCAGCGGATAGGCTAGAAGCGTTAATCCGACACTGACAGCAAACGGTAGGAGGTCTTGCCAGTAAATGGTCGAGAAGGAGCCGTTACGCGTCAATACTAATCCGATATAAGCAAGAATATAAGTCGCCAAGATAATCACACTGGAGACCAGGAATTGCTCTCTTTTTACTAGCGTTTTTATACTGTATATCGCCACCATGCCAGAAGTGAACTGCAGGAAGACGAAGTCGAAGCTATTTGGTACAAATAGGCCGGCTACTAACACCATCAGGATATGGATATTGAGGGCGATACGAGTATCGAACAACAATCTAAAAATGATAGGCACACTACAATAAGGAATGTAGTACAAGCTCGGGATCTTCATCTTAATCGCCCAACTCAAAACACCGAGCATAACGAGGATAACGATGAAGATAATGAAGAGCAGGCGATTGTTATTGAAGATATCCCTACGGAAATAGAATAGGAATACCATCAATAGCGACATCGCTAATGATATCAAGATGAAATGGCCGAACATCACGAGATTCTGTTCTCCGGATATCCGAGATTCATCTTCAAATACTTTCCGCAAAGACTCTAGTTTTTGGTAAGCCTCGTTATTGATGATCTTGCCTTGCTCGGCTATCAACTCATCCTTTTGCACCATCCCTCGGGTGGTCGAAATATTCGCTAAGGCGTTTTGTTCGACTTTGTTGGTTTGGCTCTCATTAAACACGAAGTTAATAGTGACATAGCTTTTTAGCACCTCAGCAAACCATGCCTTATGATCAATCAGTTCATTTTTCTCTATTGCTTCGCGTAGGTATTTATTTGCCGACTCAATGGTAAAGCAATCGACTGTATTTTTTTGCTGAGCGACATTGTCATGTACCAAGACAAAGTTGTATTGCATAGCTGTCGCATCATTCTTAACGGAGTCATTTCCTTTGACTTGGAATCGGTTATTTAAGGAGATAATTCCACGATTATAGACATAGTTGAGTAGGGCAGTGCCGACCTCTCTATACTTTGAAATATCGGTACCCGAGGAGTCGAGCTGGCTAGATTGCCATTTCTCATTTAGGTCGGTGTTGAACTGATCGATCTGCTCCTTGCTTGCTACGTCGTTAAGATTATAGATGGGCTGTACGGTACGGAGAATATATTGTTTATCACGCGCAAGCTCCTCTGGCGTCTTCAGGATAGCAAAGTTATAAGGGGAAGTCAGGTTTTCGTGATTCCATGGTTTTCCCTTCTCGTACTCATATTGGAAACGGGGTTGTTTTGGTAGGAATATGCAGATTAAAATAATCGTAATCACAACCATCCCATATTTCCATAGGGTTGAGTTCTGCTGTAACTTGTCTTTCGGGTAGTTAATCTTTAGTTTCGCCACGTTCTTATAATCTTCCTTATCAAACAAATGTAATTATTTTCGTGTAAATGCCCCTTATTTCTGAAAAGTATGGGGATGTTCGTCATTAGCGATTATTACTTCCTATCTTTGCAAAAAAATTATGACATGTCTGCAAAACAACATTTAATCGCCCCATCAATTCTAGCGGCTGACTTTGCTAAACTTTATGATGATATCCAAATGGTAAACAACAGCGAAGCTGATTGGTTCCATATTGATATTATGGATGGTGTATTTGTTCCTAACATTTCTTTTGGATTTCCGGTCATGCAAGCAATTGCTAAACACGCAAAGAAACCTTTGGATGTTCACTTGATGATTGTTGATCCTGATCGCTATTTAAAAGCATGTAAAGATAATGGTGCAGCAATTATTACCGTACATTATGAAGCTTGCACGCATTTACACCGCACGCTAGCAGCTATTAAAGAGTTGGGATGTAAAGCAGGTGTTGCGTTGAATCCGCATACGCCGGTTTCCTTATTAAAAGATGTTATTCAGGATATCGATTTAGTTTGTTTGATGTCGGTTAACCCGGGCTTTGGTGGTCAGAAATTTATTGAGCGCACCTATTCCAAAATCAAAGAACTTCGCGCGCTAGCTTTACAAGAGGGTACAGACTTGATTATCGAGATCGACGGGGGAGTGGGAACAGGAAATGCAGGTAAATTATTAGCGGCTGGTGCTGACGTTTTGGTTGCGGGAAGTTTTGTTTTCAATTCTGAGAATCCCATTCAAACGGTGAAAGAATTAAAGGAAGTAGACCCTACAATTCAGCTGGTTTAACACTTGTTTAGAATATTTCCAAATTGCAGCAAGGTGGCATAAATGCAACTTTAACTTGGTTTTTTTTGTATTTTTGTTCTTGTTGGCGTAAGTAAATATTTATTCCAATAGAATTAGTTAAAAGTAAATCATATTTAAACAAATAATACATGGCTTTTGATATAGACATGATCAAAAAAGTTTATTCACAGTATGATGAGCGCATCAATGCAGCTCGTCAGGTGGTGAATAAGCCTTTGACATTAGCAGAGAAAATTTTGTATGCGCACCTTTGGGATGGTACCGCTACGGAAGCTTACGAGAGAGGTAAGTCTTATGTTGATTTCGCACCGGATCGCGTTGCGATGCAGGATGCTACGGCACAGATGGCTTTATTGCAATTTATGCAAGCAGGTCGTCCGAAAGCTGCAGTTCCATCAACAGTTCACTGTGACCACTTGATTCAAGCTCGTGATGGTGCAGACCAGGATTTAACTCGTGCGAAGCAAGAAAGTTCAGAAGTGTTCAACTTCTTAAGTTCTGTATCTAATAAATATGGTATTGGTTTCTGGAAACCAGGAGCAGGTATTATCCACCAAGTAGTGTTGGAGAACTATGCTTTCCCAGGTGGTATGATGATCGGTACGGATTCACACACAGTAAACGCTGGTGGCCTAGGAATGGTTGCTATCGGTGTTGGTGGTGCGGATGCTTGTGATGTTATGGCAGGATTACCATGGGAGCTTAAATTCCCTAAATTAATCGGTGTTAAATTAACAGGTAAATTATCAGGATGGGCAGCTCCTAAAGATGTAATCTTGAAAGTGGCTGGTATCTTGACTGTTAAAGGTGGTACTGGTGCTATCGTAGAATACTTCGGCGAAGGTGCAGAATCATTATCATGTACTGGTAAAGGTACAATCTGTAACATGGGTGCTGAAATCGGTGCTACTACATCAACTTTCGGATACGATGAGTCTATGGAGCGTTACTTACGTGCTACTGACCGTGAAGAAGTTGCTGATGCTGCAAATGCTATCAAACACCATTTAACTGCTGATGCAGAAGTATATGCTAACCCTGAGCAATACTTCGATCAATTAATTGAAATTAACCTGTCTGAGTTAGAGCCATCATTGAATGGTCCTTTCACACCAGATTTATATACTCCAATCTCTCGTATGCGTGAGGAAGCTGGTAAAAACGGCTGGCCTACAAAAGTAGAGTGGGGATTAATCGGTTCTTGTACAAACTCTTCTTACGAAGACCTTTCACGCGCTGCTTCTATTGCTAAGCAAGCTATTGAAAAAGGATTAGTAACGAAAGCTGAGTTTGGTATCAACCCAGGTTCTGAGCAAGTACGCTTTACGGCGGATCGCGATGGTTTATTGAAAACTTTCGAAGATCTAAATGCAACAATCTTCACCAATGCATGTGGTCCATGTATCGGTATGTGGGATCGTGCAGGAGCAGACAAGCAAGAGAAAAATACAATTGTACACTCGTTCAACCGTAACTTCGCGAAACGCGCTGACGGTAACCCGAATACTTTTGCATTTGTAACTTCTCCTGAAATGGTAGCAGCTATCGCTATCTCAGGTGACTTAGGATTTAACCCGGTTACAGATACTTTAACAAACAAAGATGGAGAGCAAGTTAAATTAGATCCACCTACTGGTGATGAATTACCAGAAAAAGGATTCGCAGTAGATGATCCAGGATACCAAGCTCCGGCTGAAGATGGTTCATCAGTTACTGTAGATGTTTCTCCAACTTCAGATCGTTTGCAATTGCTAGAGCCATTTGCAGCATGGGAAGGTACAGATCTTAAAGGTTTGAAATTATTAATCAAAGCTAAAGGTAAATGTACGACTGACCACATCTCTATGGCAGGTCCTTGGTTGAAATACCGTGGTCACTTGGATAACATCTCTAACAACATGTTAATCGGTGCTGTTAACTACTTCAACGATAAAACAGATAACGTTAAGAACCAATTAACAGGCGAGTATGGTCCAGTTCCTGCAACGCAACGCGCTTATAAGGCTGCTAACATCGGATCTATCGTTGTTGGTGATGAGAACTACGGTGAAGGTTCTTCTCGTGAGCACGCGGCAATGGAGCCTCGTCACTTAGGTGTTCGCGCGGTATTAGTGAAATCATTCGCTCGTATCCACGAAACGAACTTGAAGAAACAAGGTATGTTAGGATTAACATTCGCAAACAAGGAAGATTACGATAAAATCCAAGAAGATGATATCATTGATATCATTGGATTAACTGAGTTTGCTCCGAATAAACCATTAACCTTGGTATTACACCATGCTGATGGCACCTCGGAAGAAATCTTAGCAAACCATACTTATAACGAACAACAAATCGGTTGGTTTAAAGCTGGTGGTGCATTGAATATTATTCGTGCTAACCAAGCTAAGTAATACTCCAACAGTTTAAATCTTAGCAATAAGATTAAAAATATTAAAGCCGCTCTATTTCCGAGCGGCTTTTTTCATTGCTTATTCTCTCTGAGGTCTTTACATTTGAGTAGACTGCCGAATCCAATTCATCCTATCTTTCTCCTTTTCTAAGCATATTTCGGTAGATTTGTCGAAGGTCGATCATCCAATATTACTTTTTTCAATACTATGAGAGCAACTATTACAATATGGAGCGTTTTTTTAATACTGACGCTAAATAATGTATTCGGACAACAAATCCCCTTCGAGAGAGATCCGGAGCATAATACAACAGTCACATATAATGAGCTCCAGAATTATTATCAGGAACTTTTAAAAGATCAAAAGCAAGCAAAAATTATTGATTTAGGAAAGACAGATATTGGCAAGCCACTTCAACTCATTGTCTTATCGAAGGATGCGGATTTTGATCCTCAAAGTATAAAAAGGAAAGGAAAAGCGGTGTTGTTTATGAACAACGGGATACATCCCGGCGAACCGGAAGGCATCGACGCTAGTATGATGTTCGTAAGGGATCTCTTAAAGCAAAACAAGCTGTCGTCGGAGGTAGTTATCTGTATGATACCTGTTTATAATATTGCGGGGATGATCAATAGAGGAACAACAAGAGCGAATCAGAACGGTCCAAATGCATATGGTTTCCGTGGAAGTGGACAGAACTACGATTTAAACAGAGATTTCATTAAAGCGGATACCAGAAATGCGATGCTATTCAATGAAGTCTTTAGCACCTGGGATCCGGATGTTTTCTTTGATACTCATACCAGCAATGGCGCAGACTATCAGCATATCATGACCCTGATTGCTACACATCCCGATAAATTACATCCCAAGCTAGGGGGCTATATGAAAGAACGATTTACGAATAGGATATATCAGGAAATGGAGAAAAAAGGATATCCAATGGTTCCCTATGTTGATTCCAAAGGCGAGACTCCGGAAACAGGCTTAGTTTCTTTTCTTGACGGCGCGCGTTATTCAACTGGCTATGCTGCTTTACATCATACTATCGGCTATATGCCGGAAACACATATGTGGAAACCCTATAAGGAACGCGTAGAATCAACTTACGCACTCATGGGAATTTTGCATGAAAACCTAAAAAAAGAGGCAAAGGATCTGGTAAAACTTCGTCGGCAAATAAAGCACGAGCTCGTTCATCAAAAAGAGTTTCCAATTCAATGGGAATTGGATACCACTAAGATTGAGCAGATTCCATTCCTAGGTTTTAAGAGTGGACATAAAATTAGCGAGGTCAGCGGACAGCAGCGCTTATTTTATGATCGAGAAAAGCCTTTTAGTAGCAGTATCCCGCATTATTATAGCTATAAGGAGACATTGCGCATTGAAAAGCCAAAAGCATATATCGTTCCCCAGGCATACGAAAAAGTAATCCAACTATTGAAGGCCAATAGAGTCGATATGCAACAGCTAAAGCAGGATACGGTCATCGATGCCCAAATGTATTATATACGCGATTATAGAACAGCTAATAGGCCTTATGAAGGGCATTATCCCCATAGTGCAGTTGAAGTGGAAGCTGTAAACAGAAAGCAAGCTTATTTTAAAGGTGACTGGATTATTCCTACTGATCAAGTGTCCATTCGTTATATCGTCGAAACCTTAGAGCCGCAGGATACAGATTCTTTTTTCAATTGGAATTTTTTTGATGCAATACTCTCACAGAAGGAATATTTCTCAGGCTATATTTTCGAGGATTATGCTGCTGAGATGCTTAAAAAGGATAAGGATTTAAAGAGATCTTTTGAGGAAGCCAAGTCGAACGACGGGAAACTTAAGGAAAGTGCTGCTGCCCAATTGCAATGGCTGTATCAGCGAAGCCCATTTTATGAAAAGACTTTCAACTTATATCCCGTAGCAAGAATTGTGGACTAATATTTTACTGCTGACATTCCCTTGTCAAATCTGCCATTAATTTTGAATCTATCATTAATCAACATTTAAACAGATGAGCACAACAGAAATTATTAGCAGAGACGAGTTTTTGAAACATTGGCAAGGACATCGTACATTGACAAGGAAAACGATCGAAGCTTTTCCGGAATCGGAGATCTTTAAGTTCTCAATTGCTGGCATGCGCGTATTCGGCGATTTAATAAAAGAATTGCTGAGCATCGGCGCCCCAGGCTTGGACGGTATAGTTCATAAGAAAATCGAAGGTTATTCTCACGAGTTGCCAGAATTGAAAACAAAAAGCGATCTTCTCGAAGAATGGGACAGGCAAACCGTTCAGATCAACGAGCTGTTTAATCAGATTCCTGATGAACAATTTCACGAATCTTTTAACTTGTTTGGGGAATATGAATTTCCAGTCTATCAGAACCTTTTGTATTTCGTAGATAATGAAATACATCATCGTGCGCAAGGTTTTGTGTACTTGCGTGCATTAGGCATCGAGCCGCCATTTTTCTGGGATAGATAATCAAGAACACAAAAGAGGGTTAAGCAGTCTTGCTTAACCCTCTTTTGTGTTATCATTGGAGATATTATTTTTGATATACAGAATTGACTTCGTTGATTTTCCAGCCATCTTTATCCATATTGATTGAAACATAGTCGATTCTTTTAAAGTTTCCGAAGTCTAAAGTAACGCGTGCTAAACTGTAATTGCTATTCTTCTCAACCAGCTCATAGCTCACTTCGCAATCATATTGAACGCCTTTATTTTTCTTTAAGAAGCTGATATAATCTTCTTTTCCAGATGTTTTTTGTGATTTACCGCCATTGAACTTCTGTGTGAAGTTGCTGTCGAAAAGATCGCTGATGTAAAGTGTGTTTCCTTTTACCGTTGCATTGATATATTCATCGACCACATTTTCAACAACGGCTTTGTTCAATGCCTTCTTTTCCTCCTTGATAGGGTTTGCAAATACGTTTACCGATGAAACGAATAGTAATGCTGCGATTGCGAAAGTTTTAGTTAGAGTTTTCATGTCTTTTATTTTTTTAATGTTTAATTGTTCTGTTATTATTTCTTATTTGATACTCCAAAGGTAGAGCGAATAGGTATGCAGGCCTATGTTGATTAGGTTGAAGCGGAAGAATATTCGGTGAAAGTGGGGGAGGATTCGGTGAAAAATTGGAAAGAATATTCACCGAGCGTAAAACAGAAAGAAAATAGCCTTCACTAAGGATAGAGAAGGCTATTTAAGGGAAAAATTATTTATTCGTGTTATTCAGTGGAGGTTAGCAACTTAATTCTATGCGCTTTTCCCCATTCAACCAATTGCTGAATTAGATCACCGGAGGAGCGACCGTAATCCGTAATGCTATACCTTACGGTTATTGGCTTTGTGTTTTGTTGTTCACGATGAACCAGATGGTTTTCTTCCAGATCTTTTAACTCCTTCGTCAGCATTTTTGCGGAGATGCCGGTGATCTCTCTTTGCATCTTCTTGAACGTGTTAATCTGATCATCGCGAGTAATTAGATAATGAAGGATGAGTAATTTCCATTTCCCGCCCAGTACTTCTAAGGTGTCGCGCATGGCGAGCAAATTGAGGCTACATTCTGGGGGATCGTTTTTTAATGTTTTCATACTACTGTGTTCGGGGGCTAATTAATGTATTAATAGTGTAATGTTAAAGCACATCAAAACTAAGTAATTTATTTATTAACGAAAATAGATTCAATAAAATTTCGTCATTTTTCACACAATTTAGTGTGAATTAATATTTATAATCGTGTATTCCGGCTGTTAACATTGGGGATTTCTATTTGCAATGATCAAAAGACTAGAGGTTTATCGTTTTTGCTGTCGTATTAATATGACAATTACCGAAATACAATTTTGAATAGTAGCAATAAAACATACATTTAAAGCATAAAATAAAATACTATGAAAAAACTTGGACTCCTATTGCTGATAAGTGTATTTTTTATCGCATGTAGCGATAACGACGTTAAGCCACCAAAACTTAAGGATCAAATTGCCTCAGATTTGCGAAATACGGTTTGGACGCCCGACCGTGTTGAACTTTTAGAAGGGGATGAGATTGAAGGTACTGTCGTTGAAAATGAAATGGCCGAAATAAAGTCTGTTAGATTTGTAGACAACGTTTTGGAATGCACAAATAAAGATGGCGTCTCGACGCGTTTGGGCTATGATGTATCGAACGCAAATAAAGCAGATGAAATTCCTGATATTATAACGTTAAATGTTAAATCTACATACCCGTATTTCTATATTTTCATCGATAAAAATTATTCGAGCTTTGAACTACAAATAAAGGCTGATAAAACTTCTGCTTTTCATCAAAAAGCGTTTTATACCAAAAAGAACTAAACTGTTGTTTATAAAAACTTCTAAATATTGAAAGCAGACCTAGCAGTCTGCTTTTATGTTTAAAAAAACATAAGCATACAATTGTTACATACAGATTATACATTTATTTAATATCTAACGTTAATAGTTAATGGAAAAGCATTTAGATATGATAAACAATCAAACCTTGAGCAATGAACGTATTTTACAGGGATTACGTTTATTGAATGAAAAACACAAAACATATTTGGAAGACGAAGGGAAATGGTTAGATGGTGGATTTGAGACTTTGGTAACCATCGATACTAATCATGCTGACCCAGATTTATCACCCTTAATGGTGAAAAAGGAGATATTTATGATGTTGCCAAATGATATTCGCGAAGATGTACAGCGTGTAATCGAAGTCGAATAATCCGATAGCAAAACTTCCATAGCACAAAACTGTTCGGCGTTTTAGCTGCGCAATGAATAAAAAAATAGCGGGATTTTATTTCTCGCTTTTTTTATATTCCTTTCTATGCGTACGGAAATATAGGAATGGACGCCATAATTTTGCAGCGTATAAACAGTTATAGTTTTAGTTTTTCTATCCGATTACGAATTGCCGACGTTCGTCGTTTAAAAATATCTGCTAGTTCATTTATTGTTTTGTTCTGATAGAACAGCGATGTTAAGAGATGATCCTCATCAGTAGACCAACGTTTATAAGCATTTCGAAAAGTCTTTCTCAACTCTTTAATATTTTTAGATTTAGGTTTGGTATTACCTAAGGTGCCAGTATATTTTGCGTTAATTCTCTTATCTAATAGATCTTTCAATTCTGCACGTCCAAAATTAACCTGTATATAAGCGAAAGTTATTAATTCAGCAATCTTATTTGCAATGAGAGCGTTTGCCTCATCAGAAATTGACTCTTCTTTAGACATGTTAAGATCTGGGTGGCTGGGAAAGTGGAATACTCCGAAACCGCGTTTAAAACGATCATTTTTATGGAGACAAAATTTCCGCATCCTAACTCTAAGATCCTTCGTTTCTCCAACAAAGCATATTTCATTTGCTTCTATAAATATAAATACCGCCGGTAGATTGGGGAATTGATATTCCCAATTTCTTAAAGGTAGCAGCATTATTCTCTTCGATTTGTTAATGAGTCTGTCTGCTAAATTTGTTAAATATTGATCAATCTGTGTTGAATCCATTATCACCATTTTTATTAAAAATAGTCTTACCGATTCTGGCTAGCAACGAGTTAATGAAAATTTAACATGGATTATTAATTGACTTCGTAAACAAGGTAGAGCGCATAGATTTATTCGCTGAAATTTGTCACAAAAAAAGCCTCTCATTGATTGAAAGGCTTTAAATAAATAGTACGCCAATTAGGGTTCGAACCTAAGACCTACGGTTTAGAAAACCGTTGCTCTATCCAGCTGAGCTATTGGCGCTTTTATTTTGTGAAGCAAAAGTAGCTATTTGAGGGTAAAAAGCAAAATTTTTCCGATAAATTTTATACAACCACCAATAAGTGATTGCTTTCCAACAACATAATTTACAATGTTTACCCCAGCCCTAAAATAAGGGTTTTTGGTGACCGACGCTTAAAAAGTGTGTAAATAGAAAATCAAAAAGAAATTAGTAAGCTGAGTCTATAAAGGATAAAATATTTTGGAGTAATAACAGCTTAAATATCAGTGTTATTAGCATTGTAAGGCCGTTTTTAAGGATATTATTTTCACTTTTTATTTGGAGAACAGATCAGAATTTGTACTTTTGTCGCGGAGAGTTGGCAGAGTGGTCGAATGCGGCGGTCTTGAAAACCGTTAACTGTCACAGGTTCGGGGGTTCGAATCCCTCACTCTCCGCATCCTTTCAAGGAGAAAATATCAAAACCCTATTAATTTCACAATTAATAGGGTTTTTCTTTTTATCAGCATCCAGAATCTTCCCAAAAGTCTTATTTCCAGCGAGACTTTAGCGAGACCTCGCACATAACCATCAAAAGGTCTCGCTAAAACAGTCACCTAGTTGACCAAGAAAATTCAACATCCGAACCATCAGTTGAACATCTTGACACAACACAATTCAAACGATAATTTGAACAAGCAAAATAAGACCACCACGATGAATGCAAGAATTACCACTCACATTTACCCGCGCGCTACAAAAGCCAACGCTCAGGGACTACAGCCCCTATACATCCGGGTCACGATCGACAAGAAGCGGAAAGAATTCACCACCAAGAAATACATAAAACCAAACCAGTGGGATGCAAAACTGACGAAAGTCAAGGGCAACACTGAAGAAGCCCGTTCAATAAACAGCTACCTCGAGCAGCAAAAAGCAAAGCTGACGCAGATCGAACTATTCCTGACCTACCAAAACATCCCGATAACAATAGACAACTTTATGAATGCGTTTCAAGGAAAGAGCCAGGAGCGCGAAAGAACATTGATACCCATATTCATAGAACACAACAGAAAGATAAAGAGCCTCATTGGAATCGAATATTCCGCCGGCACACATGAGCGCTACGAAGTTTCGCTGCAGCACACAAAGAAATATATTAACTTTCAATATGGAGCGGACGATATCGCGATCAGCAAAATCGACCATGCATTTATAACCGGATATGACTACTACCTTAGAACCGAGAAATCCTGCAGCAACAACACCACTGTAAAGTACATTAAGAACTTCAAGAAAATCATCAAATTGTGCATCGCTAACGGTTGGCTATCGACAGACCCATTTTTAAATTACAAACCCAAACTCCAGGAAGTTGAAAGAGATGTGCTAACCGAAACAGAACTGTCGAAGATTATCGCGAAAGAAATCAATATACCGCGCCTGGACATCATTCGCGATCTGTTTATTTTTTCCTGCTACACCGGACTTGCATACATCGACGTAAAGCAACTAACGCAAGACAACTTGGTAAAAGGAATAGACGGCAAGAAATGGATACATACCCATAGGCAGAAAACAAATATTCCCTCAAAGATCCCATTGCTAAAGCAAGCCGAACAGATAATCGATAAATACGAAAATCACCCAAAATCAAACAACGAAACGCGTCTCCTCCCGGTGCCATCAAACCAAAAACTGAACGCCTATCTCAAAGAGCTAGCAACAATATGCGGCATACACAAAGAGTTAACATTTCATTGCGCTAGGCATACCTTCGCGACAACCGTAACACTTTCTAATGGCGTACCGATCGAGTCCGTTTCCAAAATGCTTGGTCATAAAAGCATCCGAACAACACAACACTATGCGAAGATAACCGACCGAAAAGTGGCAAACGATATGGACGAACTAAGATCATTGTTAGAACCAAAAAGCAAAAATCACAATAAGAAGTCTATGTAAAATACTATTTTGCAGAATGATTTCAACCACGATCGAACAACTAACCAAAATTGTAGAACTAGCGGAAGAACACCTGCAGGCAATCGACGAAGAAACATTCGCTTTAAAGGAGTCGACTCTAAAATGGAGTAAGAAAGAAATCTTAGGACATCTGATTGATAGCGTTACCAATAATCACAGACGATTTCTCTTAGCACAATTCCAAGTTAACCCCATAGTTTCCTATGATCAAGACAACTGGTGTAAATACAATCACTATCAAAATATCGACAATCCGCAGCTGATTAAATTATGGAAGGCTCAAAATATCCAACTCATTAATCTTTGGAAGAATCTATCTTCCGATGATCTTCAAAGAAGAGCAAATGATCAGACGTTAGAATTTCTAGCTGCAGACTACAATGCGCATTTAGTCCACCATCTGAGCCAAATTACCGGTCGCACTTACATTTAAGACCAGGCCCACCCGCCACCCGATAAATCAAGCTTCATATCTAAATTTTCAATTATCCAACGTCAACTTAAGCATCCGAATCACAATAACTTAACAATTCCAAAACCTTAATTTATCCTTATAACATCTACATTACGATTGTAATACCCGTAATAGTAAATGCCCAAATGCAATTAACCCTTACCAGAATTAAGTCAGAAATCCATTCCTTTATTAGTTCAAAATCAGAAGAGTACAAGAATGATCACTATCAGTTTTGCGAACAAACAATAAAATTTATTTCTACAATACTGCAGCATGTGAAAGAAAAACACGAAGCGGCACCATTCAAATCCACAAATGACGAAATTTTTTATTTCAAACACATCAAATGTTATCTACTTGCTTCAATTCAACACTACGAATATCTTCAAAACATTGAATTCGAAAAACCAAAATACGACATCGAAATTCAGCTCAAGTTTTATCGATATCATCTAAAACAGATTAAAAAGAAATTAAAGGAATACAATGTCTACTATCGATATTTCCGAGCACAACACAACTACCGCGATGAGCACTATTTCAAACAAATAAACGAGTTTATCTATATCCGCTCCGGAGACTTTTTATTCGAAGTCGAACAAAAACCACAGAGCCCGAGCGTACACATTTTTACACTCGTTGAAGCTCACGATCGTACGCGACTTTACCTCAAAAAAACAATCCGAGAACTCAAATTAACACTGTCTGGTTTAGAATCACCACAAGAAACCTCTAAACTGAAATGGACAAGCTCCAAAACCGATCTTATCGAATTGATATATGCGCTTCACGCTTCTGGAGCATTAAATAATGGAAAAGCCGAACTAAAAGAAATAGCAATACACCTACAGCAAATGTTCGACACAGATTTAGGACAATACAACCGAATATTCTACGACATAAGAGCTCGCAAGGGCAACAAAACAAAATTTATACAAAATCTGAAAGAGGCACTCGAAAAACGAATGAAAGATACAGACAACGAACTCTTTGCATAAAACTTTCACAACACCATCCGGCTTGGGAAAAAGTCACAAATCTAAAGCAGAAATTTATGACAAAAAATAAAATTATGTCAATAGAAATTCTAACAAAAGAAGATTTGAACAGATTTAAAATCGAGCTAATCGCAGAATTCGAAAGAATTCTCGAAACAAAACAACAGATCAAAAAGAAATGGCTTCGATCCAAAGAAGTCGAGAAGATGCTCAACATCTCATCAGCGACCCTACAAAACTACCGAATCTCAGGTGCAATAAAGTTCAGCAAAGTCGGAAGCACCTACTACTATGATCTAGACGCAATCAACAAGATTCTAGACAAAAACGCTATTCTTAATATCGCCTAACCCCAAAAATTCAAAATCAAATGACCAAAAACTCATTTATAACCATGTTTTTTACACCCAAAAAACCTGCTACTAAAAAAGTTTCCCGCAATCGTCCAGAAGCAATAATTCAACGACAAGCTCCCATCAACATATATCTAACACAAAAGATAGCGCCAAAAGCTCTTAACACGAAACGTAATCCGCAAAAAAGCTCCACCCGGAAAACAAAGCGTCAAAAGGCTCAAATATCATTTCTAATCCAACCAATAGTGCCAAAAGCCCCTAAAACTAAACACATCGCTCAATATCGCCCATCCCCAAATATCCAACGCCAAATGCCCATAAGCTTTTATCTAATACCCAAATTAGCGCCCAAAGGTCTCAATACGAAAAAACGATCAAAGCGAAAAACACAACGCCAAATAGACAAAGAAGCATCCCTATTACAACAACTAGCACCAAAACCTCGTACGACTAAGCGCACTACACAATCTCGACCAACCTCTAAAATCCAACAGCAATGCCCAAAAACAAATCTAACCACCTATTTAGCACCTATAGGTCTAAAAACTAGCACAAGCCTCAACACCGTAAAAAACTCAATTCTAACCACCTATTTAGCACCCATAGATCTAAATACTAACTACTAACAAATGAACTACATCAAGCAGCTCACATACTTTTTCAATAAATCAACTGCAGACCCAAACTTTACCCCGACACACATGAGTCTGTTCATTGCTTTATTCCAATGCTGGAACCAGGCGAGATTTCCAAAAAAGATACAGATCATTCGCGACGACATCATGCGACTCGCAAAGATCAATTCTAAGGCCACATATCACAAGGCAATGACATACCTTCATAAAAATGCTTACATCGAATACAAACCATCTTATAATCCCCTAAAAGGAAGCGAAATCGGATTCTTTCCCCCAACTAACATACACAGCAAAACAAATACTGAACCCGTTCAAAATCTGTCCACAAGACCATTAAACGAGCCATATAATAAACAAACAACTAATATCATCAAAGATAATATTAGTCCTCGCGCGAGCTCAAAAAAGGATACAAGCGATCAAAAATTAATCAGGTTAAAAAATCAGGATATTATTGCTTACACAGATAATCCAAGGCAGATCCCGCCACAAATATTCGCAGTAGAAGAATTCTTTATCTCAAATAAATCGACCCTACAGGAAGCACAAAAGTTTCTAAATCACTACACCGCCAACGGATGGCTCGTTGGCGGAAGAAGCCCGATGTTAGATTGGAAAGCATCGGCAAAAAACTGGATAGCAAACTCTTCAAGATTCAACAAAAATGCAAACTCAAACGCGACAACAAGACCACAGCAGCTCCATACAACACCTAAAAAAAATTACTTCGAACCGCTATGACTACGCCAAGGTGATCGAGTTTATCGACAGGAAAGGAAAAGATCTATATGGATTAAAATTCAAGCTCCAAAAGGAGGATCTGCCGGTAATCCTAAAACTCGCAGCATACTTCCTGAGGGACGAAGACTTCTGTGCAAAAGAAAATATCAATCTTGATAAAGGAATCATGCTAACCGGGCCCATAGGCAGCGGTAAAACCAGTCTTATAAATATCTGCAGGTTTTTAGGACAAGGGAAAAACAACTTCATCATAAAAAGCACGAGGGATATAACCTTCGAGTTTATCCAGGATGGATATTTCGTAATTCACAAATATAGTCGCGGAAACCTCTACAGCAGCAATTATCGCAACTATTGCTTTGACGATCTAGGATCAGAACAGAACATGAAATTATACGGAAACGAATGCAACGTAATGGCCGAGATACTGCTCTCCCGATACGACCTATTCATCAGCAAAGGATTACAAACCCACATAACAACAAATCTTTCAGCAACCGAACTCGAACTCTCATACGGAAACAGACTAAGATCCAGGCTCCGCGAGATGTTAAACCTCATAAGTTTCGACACTAAAGTCCCCGACAAAAGAAAATAATAAAAATTATTGCACGTTGACCATTTTCAAAAAACACGTACTTATTTAACTTACCTTTGTCGTTATGAAAGAAATAGCAAACTATTTCGAACTTCATGAATCAGTCAAAAACAGCTTAAAAGAAGAGTCTGTAGACTATCATGGATTTTGTGGCGAAGAGAATTTTCTATTCGATCTCTTCAAGCATATTAACAGCGACTTGGTTTATCTCGTATTCGAGGATGATTTACCGAAGCATCTTGAAAAGAAAGTGAAAAGAATCATAATTCAAGAGCTACAAGCGACAAGGGATCACCCTGAAATTTTGATAGAGTGCAGATGATGTCTGCACTCTTTCTTTCGCCTTACTTCCCGGTTGAGATATTTGAAATTTACATATCTTATTTAAGAATGATTTACCACATAACTTATGACTAAGATGGATACGAATTTCGTCTACACTTTCTCTTAACAACCAAATTTAAACCGAATAAATATATTATATTGGTTATAGCACCACGACCATTTAACCTGTTGGAAGCTCTAATCAAGGTATAAAAGCATGCAGACACTCTACATACTTACTTTACTAATTATTGCAGCAGCTTACGGCTATGTTTCAAAAATTAATATAGACAAAAAGAGACGAAAGAAACAACAATTTGAGGAACAGTTACGACCGTATCAACAGTTTTTAGAAGAAAACTCGAATACGATTGAAACTTTAAAAACTAAGATCGATAATCTGTCGTCGAATAAATACCATTCGTACACCGAATTTCAAGTGATTGTAAAACAAATAAGCAACCTACATTCTTACAGGATTCCCAATATTGAAATAAACAATAATAAATTACACAATGCCAACCTACAATTGCTTTCGTTTGCAGCCAACTCAGAAAAAGTTCGTGCTGAGAAAAACATGAGATTTATAGCAGAGGAAAAGCAATCGCAAACGGAGTATTTCGCTTCAATATTGAACAATCCGCTCGATGAACAACAAATTGACGCAATTCTTCACGACGAGGATAATTGTTTAATAATTGCCGGTGCCGGATGTGGCAAAACTACTACTGTTCAGGGCAAGGTAAATTACCTTCTAGACAACAAATTAGCTGCCCCTGGAGAAATATTATTACTATCGTTCTCAAAGGATAGCGCGACCGATCTAGAAAAAAAGCTAGGATCAAAAAACGTCGAATGTATGACATTTCACAGTTTGGCTCATAAAATAATTTCTAAGACCATTCAACCACCCGATATTTTTGATCCTAAAGAATTTGAGAGTCTAATAAAATCAATACATTCAAGGCTTTTAAATAATCCAAAATACCTCAAGACCTACAACGACTTTATTATTAATGGGATTCGCATTACAAGAGATGAAAATGAATTCGATGATCTTGAAGAACTTGTTCAGTACAACAAAGACGCAGAGTTCAATTCCATAAAAGCGATGATGGCTCGCAAACAAACAAACAATGGAAGCAGTTTAAAAAGCAAACTCCGTTTGAGCACGATAAACAATGAATATGTCAAGAGTGGACAAGAGTGTTATATTGCAAACTTTCTGTTTCTCAATAGAATTAATTATAGCTATGAGAGCGTCTATTTCCCACAAGATTTAGAAAGAGAAACCTTAGTAGAATTTGACCTTAGTAAGAAAAAGTATCGACCAGATTTTACCATCTACCTTAATGGTTACGACGAATCAAGCATAAAACATTGTGATAATCCGGAGGACAACGTCATATTTCTAGAACATTACGGGATTGATAAAGACGGCAATACTCCCAAATTTTTTCAATCTCCAAATAAGGATATAAGTGCGCGTGATTACTATATCGAATTAATGGAGTGGAAAGACAAAGTTCATGAAGCCTTTGGTACACGATTAATTAAAACGTACAGTCATCAATTTCAAGACAAAACTATTGATAACCATCTGAAAAAGATCCTAAAGGAAATGGGCGTTGTTTTAAATCCGATGACTGAAACCGAGGTCCTTGAGATTTTGGATACGGCATACTCGAAAGAAATTGAAGCTACAATGGGCCTAATAATGACTTTCATTAACTTAGTAAAATCCAATAAAAAATCTTTCCCAGAAATCTATAAGCAAAATCAAGACAGTCCTAATCAAGCTGTGAGAGATAGAAACAAGTCGATCCTAGCAATCATCGATGTAATCTATCAGGAATATCAAAAGCATTTACGATCTAAACAATTACTTGATTTTAACGATCTGATTAACTTCGCCACAGACTTAATTGAAACCAACAAATTTCACTCAAAATACAGGTATATCATTGTAGACGAATTCCAAGATATATCAATTAATAGGGCGAATTTTTTGAAGTTATTGAAAGATCAGTCGACTGCCAGGCTATTCGCGGTTGGTGATGACTGGCAATCTATATATAGATTTGCGGGTTCAGATTTAACTTTATTCAATCAATTTCAAAACAACTTCGGATATTCTATCATAAGAAAGATTGAAACGACCTATCGGTTCGCAAATCCGTTGATAGAGATTAGCGGTAAATTCATCCTAAAAAACCCAAATCAAACACCTAAGAATCTACGTTCTAGAAAAACAAATGAAACTACTGTCAAATTGCTGGATAGCAAGATTAATGATAAAATTAATATTGAAGACGTCAAAAGAATATTGAATGAAGTTTTCAAAGATGTTGGCACCGATTTAAATACAAAATCAATTCTCTTATTGGGTCGATATAATCTAGATTTTAAAGATTTAGAACAGCATGTTAAAAACAGAAAAATTAGAGTAAAATCCCTTTTAAAGCGAACAATTACCGATGCTCAAGGAAATGAAGCGAACGAGCAACTTAATTTTGATAATGAACTCCAACTTTTAACAGTACATAAATCAAAGGGACTTGAAAGCGATATAGTGATACTAATAAACTGTGAAAGCGGGCGGTTCGGATTCCCAGCTGAGCTATCAGATGACTTAATCCTTGATTTAATTCTTAGTGCCGACGATACGTTTAAGAATGGAGAAGAAAGAAGGGCAATGTACGTTGCAATGACCCGAGCGAAAGAACGGTTTTATTTCTACGGCCCAAAAAACAAATTATCCAAATTTGTGAGGGAAATGTTCCCGAACGAATTCACTAACCCAGATGCGGAAATTTGCCATCGATGCGGAGGAATTATGAAGTTCCTAAAAACCTATACAAATTCCTTCGGAACCTCGCAGCTCTATATCTGCACGAATAAAAGTTTCGGATGTGCCACCACAAGATTTATTAACCAGAAACCAAATAAAGGAAAGCGTTAATAATATGCGCAGTGATTAAAACACAACAAAGCATTCCAAACTTCATATGTTCTGAAATTAAGTAAGCTATATTTTAAGCTGATTCTATAACTGCTCAATAATTTCCTTTTGATGGAATCACGTGACGCACTCCACCTCGAGGATTTTCCATATCACCCTCATAGCGAGGAATAATATGACAATGAAAATGAAAAACTGTTTGACCTGCAGTAGCACCGCAATTCATTCCAATATTATATCCCTCAGGGCTATTTTCCTCCTCAATCAACTGCTTGGCTTTAGCTATTGCAACAGGAAGATTTATAACCTCATCCTGCGTCAATTCGAAATAATCGCGGCGAACCTCGTTAGAAATAATCAATAGATGGCCTGGATTGACAGGAAAACCATCTTTTATAATAAAGAAGTAATCATTTCTATATAGAATCTTGTCTGGAGTAATCGAAGTAAAATCTTTCATTAAAATGTTGCTTTTTGTTCAGTAAGAGGCGACCATTGTTGAATTGACAAACTTAAAGATAAATTGTATTGGTGCTGCAAAAACTTTTGTCTATCACGCGGTGTTCGACCTGTTTGATTAATAATTGTTTCTCCAAGTGGATGCTTGCTATTAACATAAAACTCATTCCTCCTGTAAAGTCTTTCTAAAAATCTGATTTCAGGTATCCGAGCTCTTTTATGATTATTTACGAATCTATCTGCTAATACAAGATTCCAAATACCGTTCACATTGCCACCGCCATCATTAATCGTCAGCTTATGAACATGAGGAAAAAAATGATCAACCTCACAAAGATTTGTTGAACCAGAAATAATTGAAATATCTTGAAAAGAATAAAAGCATTTTCCTTTTTGATATCCATTTAAAGAGGCACGTGCTGAAGTAATATCCTTTCTCTTCATAAAATCACTTTCTATGTAGAGAACCTCTAAATTATCGCTAATTTTCACTTCTAAAAGAGTTGGAGAAACATTCAAATTCCAAGCAGTTTCAACAAGATTCCAACGTGCATTAAGTTCATCGTCTAGGTTCGAAAATTGCACGCTTTCTCCCAGCTTCAACAATTCATCGGTAATTACCAATCGTTTTGAGTTGCCGTTAAAATCCTTTTCGTAAAATTTCGAAGGAATTACGCCACCATTGATGTTTTGAAACGCGTCGATCACATTTACAAATCCGTATCGCTCAGTGACAGTCAAAAGCTCGTCATAGGAAATCTCTCCGACGTTGAAATTACGACACGCATTTAAAAATTTACTAGTCGTAGAATTGCCTTGCTTATCACTACTCTTAATATGATCTAATATACTTTCTACAAATAAAGGTGACAAATCTTTGAGTGTTACCTCATCGACACCTTTCGATACTAAATTTAGTAAAGCTTTCCCAAACGCAAATTTATAAGTCGCGGAGTTTTTCCCGAATAGTATCAATGCTCGCCATTGTGATTCCACACTAGGATCATTCGCCTGAAAATTTATCTCCATTCTCGGTTTTTTTAATTGAATTAAGGCTAAAGATCATTTACCAACCTTACACCTTAATAAGACTTATTAATAAATTGTCTTAAAGTTAGAATTAAGTTTACTATTGAATTGAATTTTCGCAATAAATTACACTTGCAATCGGTAGTATACGAATGCAATGCTTGATAGAGAATAGCGGGCAGCCATCAAATAGAACAAAATTCTCCTAAAATCTATTTATAATTAGATTATTCCGAAACGAGGAGAATCTTTCTTCTCCAAACGCGACTTTTATTCTATAAGTGTCCCCATAACTTGGAGTTGTTTGAAAATACGAATAAAGTAATTGAAATTCACGAATATATTTATCCAGTTCCCGATTAACACTAACGTCGATGTCAGAATCATTTTGTCCATATATTGCCTTTAAAAAAGTCTCTATTTCAAACATTAAATCCCAAACTTCATTATAAGTAGGGAACAAATCTTCTGTCATTCGGTTAAAATCTTTATCAGAATGGGCGTAAAATTTATCTCGTAACACACGAAGTTTTGCGACGGTCGAATTCGAATCATTATTTTGAATAACCAATAAAATTTGATTAAAACACGTTAGGTCATAATTATGATCCCATTCTTTGTTGGAAAGTTTATTGTAAAATTTCTGAATGCTGAATTTGTCGCCACCACTTTTGGAAATAATTTTATTGATTTCTAAAACGAAGATTATCCACGAATTCCTACATAATTGATTATACCCGGCAGACTCCTTTCTGACGATGAAATCAAAGATATCCAAATCATATTCCTCAGAAACCAATCGTCCAAATTTTTCAAAATAGTTTTTCGGACTGCGCATAAGATGTGCTTCTGCTAATTCAACTTTTGATTTCCAATACAAAAGGTATATTTTTCCAAGATCTGATATTGGCATAATTCGAGGTTAAAGTTTTAATTATTCTACCAAACGCTGAATATTATTTGAGGGAACGCCACATCCTATAAATCAAAAACGTCAATAGAATCCGATTCAGCTCGTTTTCTTCGTATATCACGCAATAAATTCAATGCGTAATCGTAATTTAAATATTCAGTAATCGAACCTAAAAATACTAATATACGGATCTCTAAATCGAAAATTTCTAAACTGTTGAAAATTGAATCGGGGTGATTTAAAAATATAGTTTCTAGTTTCTTCTCATCCATCAATCTCCGCGTCTTTCTTGAGATGAATTGATCTGTCGCTTCAAATACATCGCTAGCTTCTAATACTTCATCATCCCAATCGAAATCTTTGAATTTTACAGGGCGGAATAAATGTGGGTATCTCCGACTAATTATTTTTGTTATCGTATAATGGTAACGATCCTTTTGTATCAAGAGAATATCCTCTTCACGGTTTGAAAGCATTAAATCCCCTTCATAAATTGAAGAATTATTATCCATTTCCAATGCGAATCTGTCAAGTGCTAGTTGTTGCATAGAACTGTATTGTGGATCGAACTCGTCACCTGGTATTAGGGTTAACATGACATAACTGTTAAACAATATGGATCTTCTAAATTTTTCTTCATCTGTTTGACCAGTTTCTCTAGACAGTGGAATGATTACATTTTTTTCGTAATCATTCAACAATTCTATGACAAAACTCTGCTCAAAAGCAATGGGATCTATTACAGAATACAGGTCGATTAGGTTTTCAAATGTATAAATTTTAGAGCTGCGGAATAATTTTTTTAGAAGAGGCTCTTTATCCTGGATATCGACATATATGTATTGAGCACAAAAATATTCTTGTAGAGACTTGTGAGCCCATCGCACATACCCAGCATCATCCAGAAAAAGCGGAACTGTAGTTAAAAGGTCACGAAGGAAGTCTGATTCCTTAAAATCTAAATCTCTCCATTTTGTTTTAGCCTTACTTAAGACTTTTAACAATTCATCTTTTGTATATTCAATTTTTTGAAGTTCAAATAGAGTATGCATACCCAGAAACCGAAGTACCTTTTCGAAATCGTCAATATCGAGTTTAGAATGTTTTGGATGTTGAAACGACTCACCTTTCGCCAAATCGTGTGACTCGAAAATAGCGTCGTATACTTGACGATAAAATAGATGCTTTTTAAGTGGTACAGTTGGTTTGTAATTAAAAGAAGTAAAAAGAAGTGAAACCAATAGGGGATTTGAGTAAAATTCTTCAATACCTTCATTAACATCGTCCTCCAGACGACGAATCAAAGCTTTGGACGTTTCACCATACCGGTCGTAACGTTCAATTAGTTCAAAAGCTTCCTTTTTGCACAAAGGTTTAATTCGTAACTCTTTAAATCCTGGAAGCGACGTTAGCTCCTTTTCTGGTCTTGACGTGAGAACAAATGTGTTTTTATTCGTCTTATCGATAAATCGTTTGATAGTTTTAGTAACAACTGCTCTGTGTTGGGGAGCTATTTCATCGAATCCATCCAATAAAAAGAGAAAACCACCATCAATAAATACTTCGATCATTGATTTTTCATCAATACTGCGATGCAGCGGAAGCAATAAATTTTGCAATTCATCTATTATCGAATGTGATTCATTCAATCGACGGAGATCGATTAAAATGGGCATTTTTTCTATTTCTTTAAATGACAATAAAAAAAGCACTCTCAAAAGAGTAGATTTTCCCATGCCCGCAGTATCCGTAACAAGAATTCGATTATTCTTCTCAAATAATAATGAGGGAAAACTTGTTATATGATATTCTTCTTTTCGTTCACCGAACGGACAATACAGCGTTGCCGGAATATAAATATCGTCTAATTTTCTAGGCGCACCTTTAAGTCCTATTAAATTGATTGTTGATAGATGGTTTACAGTAATATTTAAGTATTCAGAATAAACTTCCGGACTAAAATTTGAGCCTTTCTGCTGAGTCGCTTTTCTTTTATCTACAAAGGTCTCGATTACAGTCTTTATTAGGGGACTACCAACATCTAATATTAGTTTGACAATTTCTGTATCCATATATCGATTTTCATAATTTGAAGAACTTTAAATATATGTATTCTTTATAAAAGAAAAATCAAATTTTTATGAATGCAGATAATTTGAATAATTCTCCCCCGCACAGGAAATAAGGTGCTCGGCGCCCGCCGTCAGCAAGGAAAAGGCCAAAGCGCCATAGCCCTCTTGGCGGAAGTGCCAGCACACCAAGGCCGCCAAGAGAGCTATGGCGCCCTTCGGGGCTACGCCTTTGGCCTGTTCCTTGCGGTTCCGGCGTTCTTCTCGCGGCGGCTCCCTGTGCCTTTTGCGGAGCTTCCCATCCAACACAATCCCAACCCACGGAAGCACCGCAAAATTCACCCGCCGCCCGGTATAAGGCTCACCTGCTAAAAGCTTGGGCTGCGGGGGCATGCGGCCAAGAAACACAGCCCCGTGCCAATCGAGCCCCCTTGTGTAGTCCCTTTTTTAACTGTCTCGATTTTTGAATACCCAGCCCACGAACAACAGCCAACGCACATCAAAAAAACGAGCCAGTAAAAAGGGCCTACAGAGCCGGTCCCTCCGGGGCAAGCCCCTCCCGGTCCCGGCCCCCTGCGCTTAATTCGCAAGGGTTCGCGCACTAGGCGGCGGACTTTTTGCAACTGAAAAAGTTGCAAACACCGCCGCCTCGCCACCCCACGCCGACACACTATCCCAACGCACGCCCATTTTGGCCGACCCACCCCGGCAAAGCCGTTTTTTCCATCGCGGGCCAAGCTATTTAACATAACTGGGAGTTATATGACTTTCCGGCATGCTAGTACAGTGAGTCAGATAACTCAGTTATATTAAATAGCCCCACAGGCCACCTCCACGGCCGCCCAGCCCGCGCCCAACGCAACCCAACACACGTACCCAATCACACATCCAATCCGCTCATCCAAAGTCGCACCCTTTCTAATCCATGCCCGCCACGCGTGCAGAAAGTCGCGCAACCCTTCGTCCCGGGGACACCGCCGAGGCAAACTCCGGGTGCACTCCATCAATTGAAGGACCGCTTCGCGGCCAAGCAACGATTGCGTGGCTCCGCCGTGCAATCTAACACAACCCGACACATTCCCGACCCGCACACCCCTTTATCAATTTGGGCTTCTGCTTTCTAGTAAGGATAGTGCTATAAAAAACCAAAAAAAGGAGTTAAAGATAATTTAGCCACGCTAAACAGCAAGCCGTTTTTTAAACAATTGTCCTGCTCGGAAATTCTTTAAAAAACAGCTTGCTTTATTAGCGCAGCTAAATTCAAAATCAACTTTCTTTTTTTTCTTTTTTTTTCTTTTAGGAATGGTTACCAAAGGAAGTCTTTCTAAAAGGGTGACGACCGAAGAACATATCGCCGAAATCATGATGTGAAATCTTCGATTTCAGTCCCCAAGCGCGCGCTGCGGGCCCCTAATATTCTTTTTGTCGCGATAATCGAAAAAGCGAATAATAATCAGTCAGGATATCGAAATTCTTTCCCACAAATTTGAATCTCTCAAAAAGCAGATTACAGAAAGGTTATAAACATAAAGCAGACCGAAGATCTTGTAAAACACAACCTTACTGATTTGTAAAATCAGCAAGAGTCCTAAAATGTAAACGCAAAAGAAACCGTATTTTTGCAGTAAATAACAAAAATGGAAAAGGGGATAAACTAATAGATCTCGAAGATAAAAACATCTGTTTTAATATATATATATATATATACCGATAGAATAATGGATACTGCATTGATTTTGAAAATAGAGCATAGAAAAGGATTAATTAGCGATTACGAATCTGCCAAGCATTTCCTTGAACAATCTGATTTATTAAGGCAGTTGTTAGCCGAAAATTTTCAATTTGAATCCTACCAATTGATGAATCGATTAAATGAGATTGCCGAGATTCCTTTTACCCAGTATATACCTAAAGTCCAGGAGTGGTTAGCAATACTAAATAGTCTAACCGCTTGTGATGAAGGGTTTTCTTTAACGAAAAAAAAGGACTATATTCTCTCTTGTTACAATGGAATGCTTACCAGTCTTTTTATTAGAATGGAATATTCAAACCACAAAGAAATACATCAAGGTATCAATTGGATAACAAAATATCAGAGGTTTGAACGAAATACACCAACAGAATGGAATGGTTCTGGTATTCTAAGATATGGCGGATGTTTAAAAGCAATCCCATGTTATATCGGAATTGTGAAATCAATAATAGCTCTTTCTGAATATAAAAAAAGTATTTATTATCAATCGAATCAAATTGTTGAATCCAAATTTAACCAAGGTATCGATTATATTTTAAATCAAAATGTATATCTCCGCAAATCAACAAGCGAACCGATAACTAACTATATCACATCTTTATCTTATCCTTTTACGTGGAAAACTAATGTAATTGAGATTTTACGGATGTTAAAGTCTAATGGTTTTGTAAACGACTCTCGGTGTAATTTTGCAATGGAGTATTTAAAATCTAAACAGAAAGATAATGGAATCTGGTATGCAAACGCAGGATATAAACCTAAAGGGTGGATTCTATTTGATAAGCCAAAAGAATCGAGCTTATGGATAAGCCAAGAAATACAGGAAATATTGGAAATATCTAATAATAATTGCCCTCTTGAGTAATCAATTCCAGATTGGGAACGAACAGATAATCGCATTTATCAACGATCGAAACATTCTTATCAGACTGATAATTCAGTAGTAGATGATATAACTGAAAAAGCGGAGAAAACTTTCATGTTTCCATTGAAACACCAACAGGAATGAAAGTTCTTGATGGCCTTTGAAAACAGACACTTTCAGAAAAAAAACACTAAATAAGAAAAAGCCTGGTGTCCTGCCAGGCTTAATCATAAAATAAAGATAATTACGCTCGAATAAGCCACCACGACCTATACGCGCTATTTGACCATAAGGTCCGTGAGTAAAATTAAAAGAAATCTAACGCTTTCCCCAGCCGCAAAAACGTATATATTTTGATGAGCCTTGCCAATTAAAATTGTTGGGTAAACGCAGTCCAAAATTTATCCCTAACAGTGTAACAATCACTAAGAAAGTACAACTAACGATCTTCCAGACTGCTATCGTCAACCGTAACCTGGCTAACCGCAGAAAGCACTCCACCGATCACAGTAAGATAACTACCAATCGTTACGATAACCGCCGGCACCGTCACGGGCGAAGCGATCAATGCACCACCAACAGCAGCAACGATCAACCCAATATTTCGAACAATTCTGAAAAACTTCGGAGTAGGAGCTTTCGCTCGGTCTATCAAATTCATCTTTTAAGCTTTTAAAATTTCCAAATAAACGATTGAACCCTCATCGATCCACCCAAATACAAGCTCCCTAAGCCTCGAAAATGCTCCACGCGATCCAACCCCTCGTCCAACACCAGTTAACTTGCTCACCGGCGCAATACAACCCCGAAGATCACGAATTGCATAGTTTGCAGAGTGGATCAAAATAAACGAACGCCCTTCAACGCCACAAACCTCAAGATGCCATCGAAAACGCTTGCTAAAACGCCGCCTTAGCTCATACCGCCCCTCCGGAATACACGAAATCCCGCGCTGATTCCCTTCCCAAGGCAGCTCGATCGAATAACAGATCAATCGATCAAGAAACCGAATTTCCCCATTCGTCCCCCTGGGCTCATACCTCCGCAGCAACCTGACCACCCTCGGATCCATTCTTCCCAAAACTTAATACAGAAAGCGATACGTATCCTCCGTCTTTTAACGAATAGTAACTGCCGTTCACCTCCTGCATAAATTCAATCCCTAACAACACCATTTCATGTTTGGTCTCTTTTGCTAATGGCTTGATCATGATTTCAGGCGAAATTTCCTCTTCATTCAACGGAAGAATTTTACCGTAACCTGTCGCCGCATCTCTCGTTTCGCCAAGCCAGTCACCCGAAATCAACATTATAGCTAGTTTGAAATGAGTTGCACCTGGAGGAAATTTGATCGCATCAATCGGCCTAAATTTGCTGAACGTGTAGATCCGTTCAGTCGGACTTTTCTCTTGGACTTTATCAATCCCAAAATTCACCACAGAACGAATGTCTGCGTTCAAATTAAAATCAAAACCGACCAAATCTTTAACGTTCTCCTCTGCCAGAACCCTTGAACCTCGAATATTCGTTTTATCTTTTTTGATGATTGCCAATATGGTTTTAACCAATCGCGAGAATAACCGACGATCCCCCGAGCCCTTCAGAACCGGACGTACCACGTCGATCAATATTTTGCTCATTCGAGCAGCTGTCCCAAACTCCGATGCATTTTCTCGAGTACGCTGAAAAGAAGGATCCGAGTAAATACGTTTCCGACTAAGCGAACTTTTTTCACGTGCGAAATATCCATCCGCAGTTTTATAAAATGAAATTCCTGCAATTGTACCCTCAATTCTCAAAATACCCGACTGTTTTGCCATGTTACCCGTTTTTTAAACACAAGGTCTGCAATAGATTGATAAGCATTTACTTATGCGTGCAAAATGGCCGTTTTAGTCACATATCGTTCAAGTCCGCCAACGAATTATCCGTAACTTGTAACATGAAAAACGTCACCGAATAATTTCCCAATTCGGTACAAATTGGGAAAAGCTTATTGTAAACAACAAGTATACATTTGAGAGGAGATAAATATAGAATTAAGCTAATTAAAACTTAAGTAAACTGAGACTTAAGCAAATATAAAGCATACTTACTGTACTGATATAGAAGAAGATCACCAAATAAAATAAAAACTATGAGCAACCAACAAAAGGTCATCGAACCGGTATTAAAAAGAATATGCATATACCCGAAGGATATCATGGTCATCACAGGAAAATCCTACCGGCAAAGCCTCCGCGTATACCACAAAATAAAGCAGCATATGAACAAAACAGAGGACCAGCACGTAACGACCTCCGACGTGGCAAAATTCCTCGGATTAAACCTGGAAAAACTCGAGAAAGTAATCAGGTAAAACCGATGCAACATGCTGAAAGTCCTCAAACGAACAAGCTTTTCACAGCCTTATGAGTCCGTTCCAGCAGCACATCAAATATATTCAATGCGATAAAAAAAAGTCGATTCTATCAATCTTACTGACGGCATTCAAACCGCACATTAAACATATCCCGCGCTTAAGCAACTACCTCTATCAGCATCTTGAAGCCATTCCAAAAACACATCAAACATATTCAATGCGACAACAAAGTCGTTTCTATCAATCTCACTAACGGCATTCAAACCGCGCATTAAACATATTCAGCGCTAAAGCAACGACCTCTATCAGCATCTTGAAGCCATTCCAAAAGCACATCAAACATATTCAATGCGACGACAAAGTCCTTTCTTTCAATCTCACTGACGCCCTCAACATACACGTTTTTGATATCCTCGCTCCAAGTCATAGCTTCTGGTGAATTCTTTAATAGCCTGGCACGATGAATCCCAAAAATATAATGATCATGAAGCTTGATAAGATCTTCACTTTGGTGAGCTTTCCGGAACTCAACAAAATGCTTAACAACCTCACGCATACCCGGATATAAAGACTTATTAATATACTGCAACAGATGTGTTTTCTCCGACTGATCGAGTGGCTTATCTTCTAACGAACCGATAAATACAGCGAGCTTATCCGAATAACACGATAACAACCGATTTAAATCCGGAAGGTTGACCAAGAAAGACTCTTTGCTCTCTGATATCATAAAATAGCGTCGACAGTCATTCAGATCCGCTTTAACTTCAACCAGGTCCAAAGCCCTAATTCGGCTCACTAAATCAAACGTGCGTTCCAATTCCAAATGAAAATTCCATTCCCGGCTTAGTTTCGGCCGCCCGAATTCGAAACCGACAGATTTAAGCGCAACAAACAATGCTAAGCCCAAGATCAAAAGATGAGCAGCCAATCCCAGAACACTAAAACCATGATGATACAACAGGTAACAGAAAGAAAATAAGGTTAGCACAACCGATATAAAAAGGATCCCAGGCACTAAATACCTCGAATAACGGGCCGTCAATTCATTAAGCATATTAATAACATTTATTTTTCCTAAAAATAGACGCCCTACATTAATGTAAAAACAACATAATCTTAAGTAAACATTATATTCTACTTCGGTTAACAATACCGATACTTTTAACAGCCATCTACCTGATCAAAAACAACTTAAAATACCCACCACACCTAACTATTTCGTATATTAGTGTAAGAGAAAAGACATAGGGAAAGGTGATTTTCAACCCCGCGACACAAAAGCGAGACCCCAAAAATCACCTATTTTTAAAATACTGATAATTAGCGAGTTGTGAATAAGGTTCGAATCCCTCACTCTCCGCACAAAAAGCTTCAATCGTAAGATTGGAGCTTTTTTGCGTAGTGAGGGTTCGGACCTTGGGCTGGCCGGGGTTCGATTCTGGAAGGTTCAGGGTTGTGTTCGGGGAATGTGGGGCTGAACCAATCCCTCACTCTCCGCACAAAAAGCTTCAATCGTAAGATTGGAGCTTTTTTGCGTAGTGAGGGTTCGGACCTTGGGCTGGCTGTTTTTTTCTTACAGAATCTTTCCTGTTATTGTTTTCTTTGCAGTACTTACCGCCAATCCAATAAATGAGGCCAACCTTTCCCCACGCCACTTGTTCTTTCCCAATGAAAACTCCAAAATTCAGCAAGCGCCAATATTGGTATTTCAGGTGGTTTTTCCTTTATCCCTTTCTTATCTACCTCTTTGGCAGGATAATCATCCTGATTTTTTTATGGATCGACGCGTCCAGATAAAAACATTTTTCCTAAAAAAGCATTTTACATTTTACACAACGAATTGATAAACCAACTGTTCAACTTTTATGATGGAGGACAAAAATTTTATCGGCACGCTGATATGGATCATCATCATCGTATTAGGGATTGTACTTGTATATATCGTTTACAATCTCTTTTGGGCAACCGTCGAGGAGGTAGAGGAGGGGATTAGTTTAGTGGGCTATACAGAAATGCTATGAAAACAAAAACAAGATTGAGGTCAACGATTATATGGTTAGTAATCGTTATCCTGCTTATTATTGCGCTATACTACGCCTGGTATTATTTCTACTCCGGGATCCCCGAATCGCAACAGTTCCCGGAATAGCCTAATCGTTTCACAAGCTATCTAGATATTTTAGGTCTTCCTCTTTAATAGTAGGAAGAGCAAATTCATGATGCTCGCCAGATTCCTGACCTTCCTTTTCCCATTTTAGTAGGACGGCATTGGTTTGATCTAAATTCTTTTTATAGAGCTGAAAAATTGCTTCTGAAACACCAATTTCTTTTCCACTCTGTGCCTTTAATATGTATTGTTTATCTTTTATATCTATATGCGAGTACACACGACGTACAATCTCCTTAACTTGTTGTATTGTGGAATCTGGAATTTTAGACTTCCCTCTAACATAATCCGGGTTTTCCAAATATTTGATGTCCACATCGAGGATATCTTCCTGCCGAATGCTTTTTGTCGCCACAACTTGTTCTTCTTTCACTTGCTCGCCGGAATTTGGCTGACAGGAAGCGAAAATAAATAAACTTAAACCTAACAAGTATTTAGTTGCCAATCTATTCATGATAATTAAAATAACTTTTCATTAAATATAGTTAAATTATTGTTTTTAAATAAAAATATTGCACTTGAAAATAATCTTTGCTCTTTTCAAAAACGAATTGCTATTTTTACTCCCATTGTTATGCTTAAACTGAAATAAAGCATTTAGGCTTAAAAACCATTTATTTATTAACCTTTCCCGATGAAAAAAATCTTGCAAGACAAGAGTTTCAGATTATCTGCCTTACTCACAACCATCTTTATTGGAACTGGAATTGTATTCCTTTTCCTCGGACTAACCGACTACAGCTATGTGCTTTTTGTTTTACTGCCCATTGTGTTAGGTATAGCGATTGGCTCCATGAAATTCAGAAAGTATGCTTTGATTAGCGCGATTGTTACGACTATTTTGCTATTGATTTTAATCTATATACCGGGTTTGTCAGGCGTTATCTGTATTGTGATGGCGGTGGCTCTTGTGGCTCCACTGATTGCGTTAGGCTACGTTATTATGCGGTTAATTAAACGCTATAGTCAAATCAAGGATACGAACAAACTTTCTGTGCTTGTGATTCCTTTAATTCCCTTTCTTATTGCAGCACCTGTCGAACATTTTTTCAAAGTAGACAAAGAGGAGATCATTGAGGTAAGTTCCAGCCGGATTTACGACTATACGCCAGAACAAGTTTTCGAAGCCATTAAATCGGTCGACACGCTGGATGCGCCAAAGCCTTTCCTATTGAAGCTCGATCTTCCGATTCCAATCAAATGTGTATTGGAAAAAGAAGAAGTTGGAGCGAAGCGCATATGCTATTTTAAAGGAGGGCGTTTAAGCAATGCAGATTTTGGAGGCGGCACAATAACCGAGCGTGTTACTGCTTATGAACCGGGCAAGCTATTGAAAATGGATGTTATCGACTATACGCTCGTCGGTAGAAACTGGTTGGGCTTTAAGGAAGCTATTTACTATTTCGAGGCAGTCGCAGGAGGGAAGTGTAAGATGACGCGCGTCACAACCTATACGTCCATTCTGTCGCCGCGCTTTTATTGGGAACCTATGGAACGGTTAGGCGTCGAGCAAGAACACGAATACGTATTATCCAACCTTGAACTTGATTTAGAAAGAAAGTTTAAGAAAAAATAAATGCTTGCATAAGCGCTCCAAGATTTGAATAAATGCGGAATAATTTCCGCATTTTCTATTGATACTGTTTTTATCTATCGCCCAACAAGGAGTTTCATTCCTTTAATTTACAATTGCTCTTCCTCAATTCGTTGAGCAGGCTTCTTCGGCATAGTTCCCTTTCAAAGCCCTTTCAAACCCAATGTATAACCCTTTCATGAGCGCTTCAGAGCGGGTTTGATTGGGTTCTACAATGGGTTTGGTTTGGCTATCACTTATACCAGTTTTCTTTTTGGATCCTTTTGCCTTGCTTTAAACTATTTCCTTATTTTTACCTGACAAACCTAATACATGAAATTTATGCATCCAATTTTAAAAAATGTTTTGGCAATTGTGCTTGGACTGCTCGTGGGCAGCTTAGTAAATGGTGGGATTATACAGGTTGGTCCATCCCTGATTCCGCCGCCAGCAGGAGTCGATGTGATGACGGCGGAAGGCTTAAAAGCTGGCTTACACTTGTTCGAGCCTAAACATTTTTTAATGCCCTTCTTGGCGCATGCCTTAGGAACGTTGTTCGGAGCTTTTGTTGCCGCTAAAATTTGTGCCGGACCGAAAATGCTTTATGCAATGATTATTGGCTTTTTCTTCCTCTTTGGAGGTATTTCCATGATGTTTATGGTTCCATCGCCTTTGTGGTTTACGATTCTTGATTTGGGGCTCGCTTACCTTCCCATGGCTTTCTTAGGTGCCCGACTAGCGAGATAGTTCTTCCTATCGATCAATGGAGAAAAGGCGCGCCCGTTTTTAATTGAGAAATAATATTACCATAACCGATTGTTTGTAATAATTTTCTATTTTCGGGAAATTGTTTTTAACTAGGGTCGATGGTTATCGTTTGTTTCATTTAACATCTTTGCTTTTTGATATGCGGATGTTTTTTGTTTTTGCACTAATTGTGCTTTTGTTTAGTTCCTGTGCGAGCGTATTCAATGGTCCTTACAAGAAAGTGAATGTTCATACGGAGCGTGCTGCTACCGTTATTTATAATGAGGGTTCGGTAGAAACGGTCGATCATGTCGCTTCATTTGAGGTTAAACGTAAAAAAGATACCATGCAGTTTTCCGTGTTGCAAGATTCAAGCATGCGGACCTACATTGTCAATAAAAAGCATTCCTTTGCTTTTTGGAGTAATATCCCGCTGAAGTTCGGTCTTGGTATGTTGGTGGATTTAACGAATCCGAAGCGCTTTACCTATCCTTCCCATATTTATCTAGATTCCAGCAATACGAAAAAAGGATATTATACTTTTGAAAAGAACCAACTGAAAGGTAGATGGGAATTTCAAGTGGAGATGCCCTTCGTTAATTTGTTTCATCGAAAGGATCCCTACGGATATAAGGAGTTACAAGAAGGATTTTTTGGTGTCGGATTAGGCCTGAATCATTTTTACCGAAAGAATACCTACCTCAATTTCTCGGCTCAATCCTTTTTACTATCAAATTATCCCTTACCGCCACCGTTTATTGTTTTCGAACGAAAATCGGAAAAGGAGTTCAGTTATCAATTTACGCTTTCCAATAACCATAGAATTCAAAGGTTTCACCTCGGCTATGGTTTGTCTTATGTTTTCAATCGTAGAGGGTATACTATTCGACTTCCAGACCCTATGGTGCCGCAAACGCTTAATTTGCTAGCATCAAGACGCATTCCTCCAGGTAATGATGTGACGAAGATCGCAAAGAGTATCGAGCCGGGGATATATGAGCAGCATTGGATGAACACGCAATCTTTTGGGCTGTGGTTCCCGGTTTCCTATGAATTGACGAAAGGAATCAGTGCCTCTTTCCAGTATAGACCGACTTTTTATCGATATAAGGATAAGATGGAGCCTGAATTTGAGAATTTCTATTCTTTCGGGCTAATATATAGAATGAAGCTTTAAGTGTAAATCATTCTTATTTTTAGGGAATATTTAATAAATTGAAATGCTCAATAGGAATTGATCTATTGTGCATTTTTTTTCATTCTCATGAGTTTAGAAATTGAAAAACTCCGCTACCCAATCGGTAAATTTATTCGGCCGACAGATATTGATCAACAGACCTTAACACTTTGGATCGAAAGTATTCGAAAGTTTCCTGAACGCTTACGTAATGAAATCGCTACGCTTTCGAAAAAGGATTTCAATAGATCCTACCGACCAAACGGCTGGACAATTACGCAATTGATCAATCATTGTGCGGATAGCCATATCAATAGTTTCGTTCGTTTCAAACTAGCCTTAACCGAAGATACGCCTACAATTAAAACCTATCAAGAGGATCTTTGGGCGGCGCTGGCAGATTCCAAGGATTTCCCGATCGAAAGCTCTTTAAAGATAATGGATGGCATACACGAACGATGGGCACACCTCTTGGCGAGTTTGACCGACGAAGATCTTAATCGAAGTTTCAGGCATCCTGAGACTGGCGAGCTGATTGATTTACGAACGAATATTGGCGTCTATGCATGGCACTGCAATCATCATCTCGCGCACATCATTAATGCGAAATCCGGAAAATACTAGCGCTTCGCAAGCTGCCCATTTTGCTTTTCATTAGTGCTAAAGGCATATATTGCCTATCTTTGTTGTTTATTTATAGGAAATGAGTGAACAAAAGACGAGTATCGGTGTAATTGGTAGTGGAAGTTGGGCGACCGCCATGATCAAGATGCTGACCGACAACCCTAAAGATAAACAAGTCAATTGGTGGGTTCGCAAGGAAGAAGACATCGATTATATTAAATCCTATCAACATAATCCTTCCTACTTAAGCGCTGTTGAGATAAAGCTACCTGAAAGTAGCTTGTTCATCGACGCTAAAAAAGTCATTCAAGAATCGGATATTATCATTCTGAACACCCCTGCAGCATATCTGGAAGACGCGCTGGCAGATGTTACCGTGGAAGATATGCAGGGAAAAATTATTGTATCGGCAATTAAGGGTATCATCCCTTCCCTAAAAGAAATCGTTGGAGAATATCTTGTGGACCGTTATTCCGTTTCTGTTGATGATGTTATCGTGGTGGGTGGACCTTGCCATGCTGAGGAGGTTTCATTGGAAAAATTATCCTACTTAACCTTTGCTTCAAAGAATACGGCAAATGCAGCTTTTGTTGCGCAGTTTTTTCAAACCCATTATATCAAAACGGTTATTTCTAACGATGCCACGGGTGTAGAATATGGGGCAGTTCTCAAAAATATCTATGCATTGGCTGGGGGTATCTGTCATGGTTTAGGTTATGGCGATAATTTTCAGGCGGTATTAATATCGAATGCTATTCGCGAAATGGAATATTTCGTGGATGCGATAGCACCTCAGGATCGCGAAATCAATAACTCGGGATATTTAGGCGACTTATTAGTGACGGCTTATTCTCAATTTAGTCGTAACCGCACCTTCGGAACGATGATTGGTAAGGGCTACAGTGTAAAATCGGCACAGCTGGAGATGAACATGGTAGCGGAAGGCTATTTTGCTTCAGATTGCATTCAGGATATTATTAATAGGCATCATTTGCAAATGCCTATTTGTAATACGGTGTACGATATCTTATATAAGAATAAATCGGCTGTATTGGCCGTTAAAGAGTTAGCAGATAAATTATCATAGATGATCACAAAAGAGCAGATTGCTGAAAAATATAAAGAGATACAGCACGAAATTACGCAGGCTCTAGAAGAGTTAGACGGTGTTTCGGTTTTTGTTGAAGAGAATTGGGAACGCGATGGCGGCGGCGGCGGACGCACGCGCGTAATCCAACATGGTGATATTTTGGAAAAAGGTGGTGTCAATTTCTCGGCAGTGCATGGCGAGTTGCCAGCACCCATTAAGAAAGCTTTTGGCGTAGAAGAAGATCAATTCTTCGCAACGGGAGTCTCTATTGTTATCCATCCAAACAATCCCTGGGTGCCTATCATCCATATGAATATTCGCTATTTTGAGCTTAACGATCAAATTCGTTGGTTCGGCGGTGGTATCGATTTGACACCTCACTATGTTGTCGAAGAAGATGCGCAATATTTTCACGAACAATTAAAATCCGTCTGCGATAAATATAGTCCTATTTTTTATCCGGAGTTTAAAACCTGGGCCGACAATTATTTCTATATCAAACATCGCGAAGAGACAAGGGGAGTGGGCGGTATCTTTTATGATAAGCTAACTTCGGAAAAAGCAGGGATTTCCGAGGAGGAAATATTCGCTTTTTCATGTGATTTGGGACGCTTATTTCCGAAGGTTTATTCAGAAATCGTCAACAGACATCGCCATCAGGAATATACCGAGCGCGAAAAGAATTGGCAGTTGTTGCGTCGCGGCCGTTATGTAGAATTCAACCTCGTATACGATGCAGGTACGAAGTTTGGTTTAGAGACCAACGGACGTATAGAATCCATCTTGATGAGTTTGCCGGAGCAAGCCAACTGGTTTTATAATTTCAAGACCGAGGCGGGTTCTTTGGAGGAAAAGACGCTTTCTTTATTGAAGAAAGACATTTCCTGGGTAAAATAATACTTAAAGCAGATTTCATGGTATCTTTTGAAAGATTCATTTTAAAAAATGGGTTGCGTGTACTTGTACATGAAGACCCACATAGTCCAATGGCGTGCGTCAATATTTTATATGACGTGGGCGCAAGAGACGAGCAGCCCGATAAAACGGGCTTTGCACATTTATTTGAGCATTTGATGTTTAGTGGATCGGTACATATTCCAAGTTTTGATCAGGCTTTGCAACGTGTGGGAGGCGAGAACAATGCTTTTACGTCCAACGATATCACGAACTATTATATCACGTTGCCAGCTTCTAATCTGGAAACTGCTTTCTGGTTGGAAAGCGATCGTATGCTGAGCCTGGCCTTCAATGAGCAAGGTTTGGAAGTACAGCGATCGGTGGTCATTGAAGAGTTTAAGCAGCGTTATTTAAACCAACCTTACGGCGATGTTTGGTTAAAGCTTCGTCCGATGGCTTATAAAGAGCACCCTTATCGTTGGGCGACTATCGGGAAGGAAATCAAACATATTGAGGAAGCTACACTGGCCGATGTAAAGAGTTTCTTTAGCAAGTATTACTTGCCTAGCAATGCCATTATGGTAGTTACCGGAGATGTGAAGGCTGAGGAGGTCAAAGTACTTGCAGAGAAGTGGTTTGGCGATATACCGGGAGGTAAGAAGCCTGTACGCAGCTTGCCTGCCGAGCCGCTACAGATTGCTGCGCGTAAGGAAGAGGTCTATGCCGAAGTGCCGGTGGACAGCCTCTATATGGCATTCCACACGGTGGACAGATTGCATCCGGATTACCAAACCGCTGATTTGATTACTGATATTTTGTCGAGAGGAAGTTCTTCGCGCTTATATCGGAGTTTAGTGAAAGAAAAGCATTTGTTCTCCGAAATCAATTGCTATATACTGGGCAGCATCGATTCTAATCTACTCATGTTAGAAGGAAAGCCATCGGAGGGCATAAGTCTGGAAGAGGCCGAATTGGCTATTTGGAAGGAATTAAATAACCTTAAAAATGAGTTGGTTACGGATTATGAGCTAAACAAAGTGAAGAACAAGATTGAATCCACTTTGGTATTTGCCGAGTTATCCATTTTAGATAAAGCCATGAACTTGGCGTTCTACGAGCTATTGGGAGATGCCGATAATTATAATAAAGAGATAGCCAAGTATATCGCGGTGGATGCGCCAGCTATACAGCGCGTCGCGAACGAGATATTTAGGCCAGAGAATTCATCTGTTTTGTTTTACCATGCACAAAAGTCGGCATAATATGATCAATAGAGAACTTGCACCGGCATTGCATGCCATCGATGAGATTACGCTCCAGCAGCCAGAGCAATATGATTTTGCGAACGGCTTGAAAGTGTTCGTATTTACTGCCCCTGAACAGGAGCTCATTAAAGCGGAATTTGTATTCCGCAATATATTTGAAGGCAATGAGAACCCCGTTGCGAATGTGGCATTAGGAAATCTGTTGAAAGAGGGTACTTCGAAATTGTCGAGCGCGCGCATAGCGGAAGAAATTGATTATTATGGGGCGTATCTGGTTCCTGAATATAGTTTTGATCACAATGCCTTAACATTGTACAGCTTGAGGAAACATGTTGATGCCATATTGCCCATTGTACATGACGTATTAACTGACGCTATTTTTCCGGAAAAAGAGCTGAACACCTATATCCGAAATAATAAGCAGAATCTACAGATTTCGATGGAAAAGTCGGATTTCTTAGCTCGCAGGCGTTTCTACCATGAGCTATTTCCGAATACACGATATGGAATTTCCCTGACCAAAGAGTCGCTTAGTGCATTAAATCGGGAGCAGGTTATTGCGCTTTACAAAAAACAGATTCAGCCTAATAATGCGACTTTATTCTTGTCCGGCAATATTACGGCTGAAGTGTTAGCACAATTTAGGCTATATTTCGAGCAACAGTGGACAAATAGCGAAGTCATACAAAAACATGATTTTCCGGCTTTAGAACCTATCTTACCTGTTTATAGCTTCATCGACAAGCCAGCCGCTTTACAGTCGGCTATACGCCTGGGTAAGCGCAGCATACAACGTGTGCATCCGGACTATCCCGCATTACAATTTACAAATACTTTGCTGGGGGGATACTTTGGCTCTCGCCTGATGAGCAATATCCGTGAGGAGAAGGGTTATACCTATAGCATTGGATCCGCCGTTGCGAATTTGAATTATGCTGGTTTCATCACGATCGCAACAGAAGTAGGCGTGGAATATACCGCAGATACCCTGACGGAGATACAAAAGGAAATGGGTCGTTTGCAGGAAGAGTTGGTTCCTGATCAAGAGATGGAACTGGTTCGAAACTACATGCTCGGGAGCATGTTGGGTAGTCTGGAATCGGTATTTTCTCATGTAGATAAGTTTAAATCCGTTTATTTTTCAGGGTTGACATTAGATTATTATCACTATTACACGGATGTTATCCAACATATTAGTGCGGAAGAGGTAAGGACTATCGCTTCACAATACCTGCGTTATGAAGATATGTTAAAGATTGTTGTAGGTAAGGAGTCGGAATAGGTTAAAAAACCCTGATTTCAGGGATAAAAAACTCCTATGATTAGCTGTATGTTTGTTATACCATCAGATACATGATCGTAGCTGGATGGTGCAACATTTACAAAATTAAAATATCGCTAATCATGGAGAAGAATGATTTAAAAGTTAACACAGCCGGTTTACAAGACAACAAGACAATTGGAATTATTGCTTACATCACTTGGATTGGGCTTTTAGTAGCCTTTATCATGAATAAGGACAAGCAAGATCCTTTTGTTAAATTTCACATTCGCCAGAATCTGGGTCTGTTAGTAATCGGGATTCTTAGTGGGGTATTGAACTTCATTCCAGCAGTAGGTGCCATTATCGGTTATGTACTTTTCGCGGTACTTTTCGTCCTTTGGATTATCGGGATTTTAGGTGCCATTAGTGGAAAAACAAACCCTGTACCGGTCGTGGGACCGATGTTCCAGGATTGGTTTAAAGGAATATAATAAGACTAATTTTATACTCTTAATATTGTTGTCAAAAGCTCTCTAATTTATTAGAGGGCTTTTTTTATCCTTTGCGTTCGCAACGATGCTTGGGCGGCAAATCTAGTTTGAAGCATTGGAGTTTGAGAAAGAATGTTTGTGTGGGTATAATAAATTGAATGTTATTTAACATATTTTTGGTTTTATGATAGTTGTTTAGTCTTTATATTAGATTAACTATTAAGGGGTTGAGTCTTTATAGCCTAAAGCAATCGACAAATATGAATTATTTAAAGTTTTTCTCTATAGCAATCGCGTGTGCTATGTGTATACCGGCGTTCGCCGCAGAATTTATAGTCAAAGGAAAAGTAAAACACTCGGAGGGGCGCTCGAAAATTTGTTTGGGCTATGCTGGGGATGACGGAAATTATTTGAGCGACACGGCCAATATTGTCGATGGTAATTTTACGATCAAAGGACAAGTTTCCGCTGTACAAAAAGCCACTCTACAATTCATCTCCGATGATAAGGATCAGCGCTATATTTATTTAGAGTTTTACTTGGAACCTGGAAACGTCTTGATTGAAATCGATGAGGATATTCGGGAAGCGCAGGTCTCTGCAGGTGCTGAGCAAGCTTTGGCCGTCCAATTAAAAGGACAAATCGGCGGTCCTCGCAAAGAATTGGATTCAGTCTTTTCTACCTATCGGTCTGTTCTAGCGAAGAAAGACAGTGTATTAATGAAAGACTATTTAGCTGCAGTTGCAAAGCTGAGTTCAGCGATTAATTTAGCCGAATTGGACTTTGTGAAGCGCAATCCTGAGTCCATGGTGGCGTTTGACGTGGTAAAAGCGCGATCTTACATTATTGACGTAGAACGATTTTCTCCATTTTTAGCGGCCCTTGGTGAAAAGGCGAAGGATTCGGAAGAAGGTCGCGAAATGTCCAATAGATTGGAAATTGCGAAAAAAACGGGGGTTGGAAAGCCTATGATTGAAGTCAATCTTGCAGATAGTACTGGCAATTTGATTAAGCTTTCTGAAGTCAAAGGGAAGTATGTGTTACTGGAGTTCTGGTCGTCTTGGTGTGGGCCTTGTCGAGCAGAGAATCCCAACCTTAAACGAGCATATGCTGAATTTAAGGATAAGGGTTTCGAGATCTACGCAGTTTCATTGGATAGTAGGAAAGCAGATTGGTTGAAGGCCATTAAAGATGATGATCTACCGTGGATACATGTTTCGGACCTGCAAGGATTACAGTGCGCTGCTGCAGTTGAATATGGCATCATTGCAATTCCACAAAACATATTGATTGATAATAACGGAACAATTGTAGAGAAAAACCTCCGTGGAGATTCTTTACAAATCACACTTTCAAAATTATTGAACTAGATTATCATTCGGATAAATAGATGTCTGAATACCATCCTCTCAATATATTCGGAGGGCATTAGCTTCTGCAGGGTTTTCTATAACCCTTTTTGAAATGGAACGCATCCAATACAATAAATCACTCGCCTTGATCAAAGGCGAATAATAATTAAATTGAAGAATGAAGTTTATGGTATGAGTGGCCCATTTTTACCCTTCCGACCGCATTTTGAACAATATCGCACCGTTTTGCCTCTGCTATCGATGCGGCTTGTCCATACATGAAAACATATAACTTTTGTTTTGAATAGTACGTAAAGAAATAATAATATGATGGAAATAATAAATATCGTGATCATCTGCATAAATTAAAATCTGTACAGGTATTGTTTGAGAGGTTTTGTTTACTCTTTCGTGAATACCCATAACGGCGTTTTACTCGTTACTTGTAGGGAAAGTCTTCAAATCTTGCAGCAATCGATTGAATACCTTGTAAAAGTAGTGTAAAATGTTTAATTAAGCAATAATTTATTGTTATTATTATAATTAAAGGTTAATATTGAATTAATATCGAAAGACTAATAATCTAAATGTTAAAATTAATCGATTATCAGCCATAGTTGATCGAGGTTGTTCAGAACAGAAATCGGTCTGGCCTTGCTGTTCAATACATCAGTGTCACTTCCTTCTAAATGCCAATTCAAATCCTCCTCAGCGACGCTAAGCATTTTGAAGATCGAGTCTTCGTCCTTTGCGCTGAAGTCTGCCTGAAGCAGATTAATGCCTTTCGCACGAAAAATGTCTTCCGCCTCATCTTTACTCACACGTCGTATCTTGGGAAGTAGCTCATCGAAACGCTTAAGCTCTGCCGCCATTTCATTAGGAAAATGATCTGCTAAATAAGCAGTGTATAAATCCCTGTCTTTCGTTCTTAATGCCTCATTTCTATAGGCTATCCTTTCCGGCGATAAGTTAAAATCAAAGTCCTCGGGGTTGTTAATAAATCCAAATTTTCTATCTAAATTTTCTAAACGTGCTTGTAGCGTCATGATCGTAGATTTTATGTCGAGTTGATATTTTTTAAACGTGAGTTTTTATAAAATGTTTTAGCCTGAAATATTCGTCGCCTCTAGATAGACTTAAAATATATTATAAAAGTGTTTTTTCTATTCAATTATATTTATAATTTAGTTTCATAATCTTTAATAATCTTAAATACTATTTTTAAAGCCAATTAAAAAACAAAACTATATTATGCTAAAATCACCATTGAAAGCCTTTGGAATGAAGGGATTATGTAAAGTAATGGCGACAGCTTTATTGCTCTGTACCATGGGATGTGAAAAAAATACGGTTCAACCTAAAGAAGATGTTGAGACTCCTGCAACGCCTGAAGAACCAAATGTAATTAATCCCAATCCTTTGGTGTTAGAGGAATCTTTTACAGTCATGTCTTTTAATCTGAGAAACCCTACGAACGCCGATCCTTTTACCCAACTTCAGCGAATGAGCAAGCTTACTACGCTAATGAACGATAATGAGGTAGATATCTTAGGGGTACAGGAGTTGGCCAACAACGATGTGGAGGATTATGTAAACTCTGCGATGGATCAAGCCGGCTATGCAGTTTACAAAACTGGAGCTGCGAACGGATCACCTAAATCAATTTTTTATAAGAAGAGCAGGTTTACTTTAGTCAATGCTGGTCATTTGATCAAAGAGTTCGTTGCTGGGACTATCATCTCTAGTGCCAAATGGGTGATTTTAAAAGATGTGAAGAATAATAATGAATACTTCGTCATCAACTCACATTGGTATCACACTGCTGATGCAGGGGAGTATAGAAAAGAATTTGCTCAGATTTTATTAGACTGTATTAAAGCAAACCACGGAGGTCGTCCTGTGATCTGTATGGGTGATTTTAATGCTATTCCAGGTACAACGGAAATTAATACAATAAAGAATGCGGATGGATTCAATATGGTGGATGCGCTTATGGAAGCACAAGGCGACCCAACCTTTCATAACTGGACCGGAGTAGGCTCAAAAAAGATTGACTATGTTATGAGTACACGCGATCTTGCCTTCCGTAGCTATAAGGTGGTGAAAGATAAGTACACGGTGGATGGGAAGACGATGTGGCCATCCGACCATTTTCCGGTATTTGCACGATATATTCCTGCAATTTTCGGCACTTCAAAACAAGACGCTTCTGCAGCTTCCAGCGATGCAAAGAATCAATACTTCTTCGCTGATATCAATGGCGATGGGAAGAAAGATAAGATTAGCTGGAATGCCGGCTCAAACGGAGGCAAGGTTTCAGTTTATTTAGCAAATGGCAACGGAGGGTTCCAAAGTACTGCAGTCGTGCATGACGCGTCAGCAAGTACATCTGCAGATTCATATTATTATTTCGCCGACGTCAATGGCGACAAGAGAGCCGATCTGATTCGTTGGAATAAAGGTTTGGTTTCAGGTAAAACACAGGTTTACTTAGCATCGAGCAATGGTAGTTTTTCAGCAACGGCGATTGATAATCCTGAAGGTACATCTGCAGGCACAACAACGAAGTTCTTTTTTGCTGATGTAAATGGCGACGGAATGGCGGATAAAATCTATTGGAATTCTACCCATGACGGCGGAAATATTCGCGTTTATCTTGCCACTGGCGGCGGTAATTTCTCTGGCACCGTGATAAGTTCGTCCAATGTAGGTAGTACCACCGTGAATACTAATTATTATTTTGCAGATATTAACGGTGATGGTAAATATGATTTAGTACGCTGGCAGGCGAGCTTAGACAGCGGAAAAGCGATGGTTTTTCTTTCCAATGGCGATGGGACATTCACAAAATCTGTCGACCACTCGAATGCCGGTGCAACGAGCGGATTAGAAAGTACGAAGTTCTACTTTGCAGATGTCAATGGCGATGGTAAAGCCGATAAGATATATTGGAATGCTTCCAATAACTTGGGAGAGCCGAAGATTTACTTAGGCACAAGCACAACATTTGAAAGTCCGGTTTATTCACTGCGAGGTACCTCGCAGAAGGAATCAACGAATTATTATTTCGAGGATATCAATGGCGATGGCAAAGCTGATCAGATCCGTTGGAATCCTACGGAAAATAACGGCGTCATCAAGACGTATTTGGTTAGATAGATGAGCGTTATGAATTAATATAAATAAAAAGCCGCTAGCGATCGCTAGCGGCTTTTTTTTATCTATATTATCGTTTATCCCACCAAACTTTCGAAAGGAAGGAATCGCCGTTGCTCAGTCTTCCTACGGCTTCGTCATAATTTGCTTTATTCAATTCTGACTCATCGCTGGAATAGATAGCGCGACGCGGGATTTGTCCGTTTGTCGAACCAGGATTAGGACCTGCTGTTAAGCGAGGGTATCCGGTCCGTCTCCATTCGGAAAATGCTTCCATATTACGACCAAACAGATGAATCCATTTTTGGGTCGCAATCTTCTCCATCTTCTGATCGTTCGATAATCCTGTTAATGCAAGCACATTCTGCTCGTAACTTGCGGGAAGAGTCGAAAGATTGTAAGGTGGCAGTGCAGCCGCAGCTTTCACGCCATTTACGAAATTGCTTTGCACATCAGCAGCGCTCAATCCCCATCCTAAAATGGCAGCTTCCGCTTTGTAGAAACAAACATCTGAATAGGTTAAAGCATAAACAGGGATGGGTGTGAAACTTTGACTGAAGTATGTTGCCTTATTGGGTGTAGAGTAATTTGCTCGGATCAGTTGTGAAAGCTGGTTATCTGTTAGTGCAACTCCGATACCCTGATAGGTGCTGTTTCCATTAATCGTAACGGGCTCCGCTAATAAAGGAAGGCGAGGGTCATTATACTCTTTCATTTTATCGACCAAGGTGTTTGCGAGATACCGTAGATCGGCACTACCGGTGGTTAACTGTCTGAGGATAGGATTCTGATTCTCCGCCTGTGCATTGTTGAATGTTGCTACCGCGGCGTTATCAGCATTGCTGCTCAATAATCCATAGCTTGAACCCATTGCTTCCGTTACGGTCTGCTGCGCTAGGCTTGTGTTAGCATAGCGAAGGCGCATTCCAAGACGTAGTTTTAAGGAGTTCCCGAATTTCTTCCACTTGTCGATGTTTCCAGAATAAAAGAAGTCGGAAGTGCCATAGCTCGCATCCCCCGTTGTTAATTTGCCTAAGGCGGTGTTTAACCTTTGAATTAAAGCCGGATAGATATCCTCTTGTTTGTCGAACTTTGGCGTTCTATTGATTTGAGTACTTGATTTCGTAATTTCTGAAAAAGGAATGTCTCCAAATAGATCCGTTAGACGTTGAAATAAGAATACCTCATAGATATCCGCAATCGCTAGTTTGCTTCTGCCTGCAGGATCGTTTTCTAAGCCGCTAAGCTCTTCACGAATCTGTGCGATATTTCTAAACAACTGATAATGTTGCGCCCAGATCAGGTTTTCGGGACCCTCAAAATATCGGGAAACCGGAACTACCGGTCCGCCTGCCCAATGTTGAATCCATGAACCGAATTTTGTGTTCGGAAGTTCTCCGGACTCTTGGAAAGTACCGTCGCGTAATACGCGAGCCATCAATAGTGAAGGATCAACTTCAGTTACCGAAGTCGGAGGCGTGTTTATTCTTTCGAAATCCTTTGTACACGACGCTGTTGTCATCAATAGGGCGCCGATGCTTATATAGGTAATATGTTTTAATGTTTTCATTGTTGTTCTTTTTTACAGGCCCATTGATAAGTTAATTCCGAAGTTGCGCATCATTGGAAGAGAAGTTGATTCGATACCAATCGATGAGTTATGCACATTAAATGAAGCTGATTCAGGCGAGAAACCATCAGTTTTGCGTTGGAAATAGAATAGGTTTCTACCGTAAATTCCAAGCTTTAAGTTTTTCACCGCTTTATGTGGAAGAAAACTTTTCGGAAGGTTGTATGAAAGGCTGATCTCACGCATCGCGATATAGCTCATATCGTTGATCATCTCTTCCGAAACCATAACTTCTTTATCACTTGCTACCAAGTTCCAGTAGTCTTGCGCATTCACCTGCTTGCTGTTTTCAACTCCAGTACTTACCCATTGGCCATTTCCATTCTGTGAAGCCACCATACCTGAAGCTACATATGTTCCATCGCGACCCTCTAAAGTTTTCTTTGATGTACCATAGATAATCTGTTCACGGTTAGATTGTGAGAAGATAATGCCGCCCTGACGAATATCAACCAATGCATGTAATGTGAAGCCTTTATAACGTAAGTTATTAGAGAATCCACCAATCCAATCTGGTTGGGCATTCCCTAAATCTGTTTCTACACGACCTGATGTGCGTAGCGGTAAGCCTGTATTTGGGTCGATCAAGCGATTGCCAGCATCATCTTTAATCCACGCGAATTGCGTACCGATCAATTGACCGAAAGGCTTTCCAACTTCTGCAACAACGTTGATCCCTCTATCCGTCGCTAGTAAGAACGTTTCAACGCCTGGATAAAGCGATTCTACTTTATTGCGGTTTCTGTTAAAGTTGAATTGACTGGTCCACTCGAAGTTCTCCGTTTTTACAGGGGTACCCGAAACGACAAATTCGAAACCCTTGTTGGAGATTTCTCCCGCATTGATTCTATTTTTAACATACAAACTCGATGGTGAAATAGGGACGTCCAAGATCTGATTCTTCGTACGTGCTTCGTAATAGGTAAAGGATAGTGACAATCTGCTAGAAAGGAATCTAAAGTCTGCTCCAGCCTCAATGGAAGTTGTCAACTCATTCTTTAGATCTGGGTCAGGAATGATTTCGGTATAAGAAGCCATCGGAATACCGCCGTGGGTGTACTGATTCAGACTATAAGCACCAGTCAATTGATATGGATTACCCGAGCTACCAGCCTGCGCCCAAGATGCTCTAATTTTAGCATACGGCATAGTCGATGATTTCCAGTTGAAGGCATCGCTAAGTACCAAACTGCTACTTACAGAAGGGTAGAAGAAAGAATTATTCTTTTTCGATAGGGTAGAAGACCAGTCATTACGTGCGGAGAAATCTACAAACCAATAATCGCGGAAAGCAAATTGTCCCGACATATAAGCCGAATTGATCTGCGACTCGATTAAATCAAAAAGATAGGTATTCGTTGTTGTATTGTTGATGACGTAAAGGTTCGGAACAATAAACTGATTTCCGGAGTTACCTGTTAAACGAAGATAACGGCTTAAATGACTTGCTCCTAAGTTGAAACTTAAGTTAATATCATCGTTTGCTGCAAAGTTAGAGCTTGCTAAGAAGTCATAATTATCCTCTCTGCTGCGGATCACCTCTTCGCGGATATCCCCTTTTTTATTTAAACTTTGATAGGTGTTTATCGGACGATATCTAAAGCGTTGATCCGTGTAGAAATCCGTTCCACCAGTAGCCGATAGTTTTAACCATGGCATCACGTCGTAGGATAATCTTAACATTCCGATCAATCGATCACGACGATCCTCATTATGGTTTTCATTGATCGTCCAGAAGGGGTTAGCCGTCGAACTGTTCGTTGCATAGGTCTTCTCCAATCCTTCATACACACCAGAGAAGCCCAATTGTTTTTTCACCTCATCGGCTGTCCATTTGTAGCTTGAAGCAATGCTATTGCTTAAGCTTCTTGGCTGACTAATGAATAAGTATGCAGGGTTATCCGCCGCATCAGAAACTGTGGGACGATTCTCCGCCTGTTGAATGATGTAATTAGCTTTTACATCAATATGTAGCTTATCGGTAATCTTTGCTTGCGAACGAAGACCGAAGTTATTACGGTTTAATGTATTCGTCGGGATATATCCGTCAACATTCGTGTTTGCATACGAGAAACGGTAGTTTACTTTTTCATTTCCACCATCGACACTTAAGTTATTCACCCATTGTTTTTCGGTTTGGAAGAAGCTTTTATAAGTGTCTGACGCTGGATTAAACGCTAAGATATTTCCATACATATCTTCATATTGCTGACCTTCCATGCGTGCTCCCCAACTTGCGCGCGTTGTTCTATCGCGACCGCCGGACATTTTCGGAATCCCTGAGAAATTGTTTGCAATGGCTTGCGCCATAGAGACGATAGTTCCATCGTCTTTACGGAAATGGGTGAAGGTTCCGTTCAATCCCTGCCCATATTCATTTTGGAAATCAGGTAATACCAGTCCTGTCCCAATCGAATAATCAGAATTAAAATTAAAGTTTGTTTTGCCAGCCTTTCCCGACTTCGTCGTGATCAGGATAACACCATTACTACCGCGCTGCCCATAAAGTGCCGCGGCATTTGGCCCTTTTAAGACCGACATGCTTTCGATATCATCAGGGTTTATATTTCCGATACCATCGCCATAATCGGTTCCTCCCCATTGAGAGGGTGCAGAAATGTTTTGGTTGTCAATAGGGACACCATCAACAACATATAGCGGTTGGCTATTTCCAATCAGGGAATTGTTTCCACGGATAACAACTTTAGCCGAACCACCAGCACCCGAGGCGGCACGGCTCACTTGGACGCCAGCCACTTTGCCTGATAACGCATTCGCTACGTTCGCCTCTTTACCGTTGGTCAACTCGTCGCCCTTAAGCTCAGCAACTGTATAGCCCAAGGCTTTTTTGTCGCGCTTGATACCCAAAGCGGTTACTACAACCTCTTCCAGGTTCTCAGCACTAGACTCTAAAGTCACGGATAAAGATACTTTATCATTCCCCTTGATATTATAATCGCTTAATGTTTTCGAGCTGTATCCTAGGGAATTGAAGGTAAAGCTATAGCCTTGTCCATCAGGTATCTGACTGAAGTTGAACGTTCCTGCCGCATCCGTAACGGTGGTCTGTCTAAACGACTGCGCTCTATTTTGAATGACAACCGTGACACCTTCTACCGCTTTACCATTAGCATCTCTCACGACACCATTAACGCTTGCGCTGCTTTGAGCCATTCCGACTTGCACACTCATACTCATTGCGCCGCAGAGTGCCATGTGCAGTGCCCATGTGCTCTTAGGTCGAGAAAAGTGGAGTAGGAATGCCGTTAGCACTCCTTTTTTCTTGTGTAAATAATTACTCATAATTAATCAATATTAGTTTGTACTCTAATTTTTCAATACGACGATGTCCGTTTTGTGCAAATAGTTAATCTCTTTAATGATATCTGCATAGGCATCTGGGGTTTCCTTGAACGTCCCACTGAAATAGAAATTGGGCGCAAGGTAAGAATCTGACTTTAACTTAATGTTAAAATTGTGCTCTAGAATATTTAATAAATCTTTTATTGGAATATTTTTAATGATAATCTTCCCATGTTCTTCTTTGTAAAATCCTTTACGATCGTATTGATTGTTCACCGTTTTGACCTCGGAAATAATCTTTTGTTGCAGGTGATCAAGGACAATTTCTCCAGTTTGTTCAAACAGCTTTTGGATAGGCTTTTCGCTCTTTCGATCGCGTTCTTTAACATCGATTTTACCTTCAATCAGTTGAACCCGGGTTTTGCGTCCATAAATTTCTTCGACTAAGAATGTTGTGCCGAGGGCAGTCGTTATCAATTTATCAGAGAACACGCGGAATGGCCGGTTTTTATCTTTTGTTACTCGAAAGGTTGCTTTGCCTTTCAGTTCGATCTTCCGTTCCTTCAGTCCGCTGAAGTCTTCGGCAAAGCGAACTTCGGAACCTTTCGCTAACAAGATCTTGGAGCTGTCGCTGCAATAGATCTCCATGTCTTGGTTCGTTGAGTTAATGTAAAAGAGGTTTCCGACCAGTGGGGCGGTAGGCACATTAGTTTTTGCGTGTTCTTGAACAAGTGGGAGCGTAGGAGCCTTATCTTGATATAGTGGGTTCACGACGCCCATAATAATTAGAAGCACAGCAGCAACCGCGGTGCTGATCATGACAACATAACGCTTGCTCCTATGCCTTTGGAATTCTATTCTTGAACGTATCTTGGACTTTAGTTGATCTTCTTGCGTGTAATGCGTATCATGCGCCAAATTCCAATCGGAAGCTGAAAGAAATTCATCTCTTTCTCTTGCAAGAAACGTTCTATCGCAGCCGTTTCTTGCTCATTACATTTGCCTTGGAGGTATTTTTCAAATTGGTCTCGTGTCATAACTATGATTAATACGACTGAAACTCAAAGTACCCCTAAGAACGAGTGATATTTTTTTAGTTATGCTATAACAAACGCAATAGAATAAAGAGGATGAGGAAATTAGAAAAGGATTTACGGAGGGTTTTTAGTGCGAGTGCGATATGGTTTTCTACTGTGCGAGGCGAAATATGGAGTCTTTCGCCAATCTCCTTATAGTTGAGCTGCTCAAATCTGCTCAACTTAAATACAAGCTTCCGCATATGGGGCAGTTGATTAATAAGCTCCTCGACTTTGCCTTCGGTTTCTTTCCTTTCGAGCTCAGCCAGCCCATGCGGGGCGTGGGGTGCCTGTGGAAAGCGTTCCATAGCATGCTTTCGTCGGTATTCCTCCTTTAAAATATCCAGCAGGGTTGTACGGGTAATGGTAAAAACTTGCGAATCGATGGGGCTAGAAACGTTTTTCTGAGTTATGTTTTGCCATAATTTAATGAACACACGCTGTACAGTCTCCTCGGCGATATAGGTTGATTTGGTTTTGGAAAACGCGTAATGATACACCTTTCTATTCCATTGCTGGAATAGTCTTTCAAACTCACGGGAGTCAAAGCGTTGGTTGGTAAACATAATTAGGCGTGGTAATACGTATGCTAATGTAGTTAATTTTAATTATATTAGAATAATCGATAAACCTTTTCCTATGAACAACTTGAATCTAAATCGTCGTGATTTCATTGTTGCTGGCTCAGCCTTTCTCAGTCTTTCTGCATTGCCAAGCATGCTTAAAGGAGATACCCTCAAAGCTGTTAATAAGGTGGGGCTAATTGGCGCTGGATGGTATGGGAAGAGCGACTTGTTCCGCTTATTGCAGGTGCGTGATGTGGAGGTATTGGCGGTCTGTGATGTAGACAGCAAACATCTGGAGGAGGCAGCTCGGCTGATTAGTGAACGGCAGAAATCAAAAAATACTCCTAAAACCTATCGCGATTACCGAGAGATGCTGTCTGCACATCGATTTGACCTCATTTTGATAGGGACGCCCGATCATTGGCATGCGCTGCAGGCTATCGCGGCGATGGAGGCTGGCGCTCATGTTTATTTGCAAAAGCCCATCTCTGTAGATGTTTTAGAAGGCGAAGCTATTCTAGCAACGGCGCGACGCTTGAATCGAAAAGTTCAGATCGGAACGCAACGAAGAAGCACAGAACATATGATCGAAGCTAAGGAACAAATAGTGGATAAGGGCTTGCTCGGGAATATCTCCCATGTAGAGATGTGCTGCTATTATCATATGCGCAACAATTCAAATCCGGATGTCAAACCCGTGCCTGACTTTCTGGATTACGAATTATGGACGGGTCCCGCTCCATTACGGCCCTATGATAATCTTCCCCACGGAGGATGGTGGCGATCGTTTATGGAGTATGGTAATGGTATAACCGGTGATATGTGCGTGCATATGTTTGATACTGTTCGATGGATGCTAGGCTTAGGATGGCCAAAGCGAATACATGCGAATGGCGGAATTTATGTGCAGAAGGAGGGAAAAGCTAATATTGCCGATACGCAGACTGCGATATTTGAATATGATAACTTGAACTGTGTATGGCAGCATCGGACTTGGGGGCGACCAACCGATCCGGAGTTCCCTTGGGCATTTATACTTTATGGCGACAAAGGAACACTGAAAGGAAGCACCTTAAAATATGAGTTCACACCTATAAAAGGAGAGAAGATTAGGAAGGATGTTGTGCTCGAAAAAGAAGCATTTCCTGAGGATCTGACGGAGCCGCGTATTGAGTTGAATTCAGCTCCCGCAACCAGACAGCACATGAAAAACCTGTTGTCGGCGATAGAGGAGGACCACCTTCCGATTGCTGATATCGAGCAAGGGCATATTTCTACAGCATCTTGCATTCTTGCTAATGTCTCGATGCAATTAGGACGAGCAGTTCAATATGATCCAATACAAAAAGTGTGCATAGGTGATGAGGAAGCGACACATCTGTTAAGAAGAACATATAGACCCAACTGGGTACATCCATATCGCTAATGGATTGTATGCTGATGGCAAACATTGTTTTTACACAGATATGGGAGAATTTCTGACTAATGAATAACACGGCATCGGATATAAGGGTAAATCACTGATCTCACAATTTTTAATTATTAAAAGTACAACTTATAGTAATTTATAATCCTAATAGGATTAATTATTTTCCATTATAGATATCATAGTTTCCTATGTAACCAATTATTAGTGCATATCGAATAATATTGACTCCAATATCAAGCTTTGCCATACTAATATTGGCTAAACGCGCTTCTTTTCAATGATGCGGATGACTAATCTAGGAATCGCTAGTAGCGGGATATCTACTAAAATTCGAATAAATATAGTTTAATAATTTATAAAATACCCTAATATTTAAAATTTAGTGTCGATAAGCGGTAATCTGATATGGCCAGCCTATATTAGTGACTAATGTCATTCTCTTAATATTAAAATAGTATAACATTTGTGTAAAGCAACGGTAACACATTTTTAGTGTTCGCTAGTGAAGACGACTATATTTAAGGTATGAAAAATAATAAGAATTTGTTGAACCTCTCCGCTGATGCAGAAGCGGGTTTCAGCTACAGCAAGAGTCTATTGAACAACTTGTTCGAGGGTACAACGCTCGAAATGAAAAGACAGCGCTATGTTGCTCCACGCATTACTCTAGACGTACTACCGATGGAGGACAGTATAGCGACAGCTTCTGCTGTTGTTGCTCCAACCGACAACGATGGCGAAGTAAAGCAAGAATGGGAGGTGGAAAATATTGAAAAATCAATTTTGTGGTAATATCTGAGCATAAAAATCCTGTTATTCTCTCTTCCTAAAACAACGATTAACAACAATGGATTTTAATGGCCACGAACAAACTTGCCCTAGTTTATCGTGGCCATTTTTTTTTCTGAAAATTTCAACTTTTCAACGCAAAAAAGAACTTTTATCCTTGTTGCTGCTTCAACTGAAACATGAAAGGTTTTGACGTTAATCGATGCGCAGCTGCTCAATATTACCATTGCTGCCTGCCAAATAAATGTATTTTCCAGACTTCGTCTTTGCTATCACGTTAAAACTTGCTTCCGATATCGTTCTCCAGGTTTGTCCGGCATCAACCGATAAATCGGTTCCCGAAGTTCCTGTAGCGACTAAAACATTCCTGTTAATATACTTTACGCTGGAACGATATCCAGCAACGGGGATGCTGGGCTTAGTCCAAGAACGGCCAGCATTCGTCGTTAACAAAATATTGTTTCTATTGTCCTTATCCATGGTATAATTTCCACCCACCAAAACCCCAGTGTTCTGATCCCAAAAATCTAGAGCGAATACGCCGGTGGATGCCTCTCCAGACCAAATCGGAACATCGACGACATCTAAACTATTTTCTTTTTCATTCCGTTTGTAGAAAGAACTGTATCTGCCACCAGAGGCTATATAAACGATATTTGGAAATACTTGAATACCGGATCCACTTGCGGCAAAACCAGCTTCGCCTTCTTCAGCCAATAGAAAAATATGCTTGCTAACGTCTTTCCATGATTTTCCTTTATCTGTAGATTTTAAAAGCTGGAAAGATCCATCGATAGGGTCGCCATAAATAAATCCTGTCTTGCCATTAAAATCCATACCGTCTAAAAAGATCTCAGCGCGATCATCTCTATAAACTACTTTCCAGGTCATTCCGCCATCCGAAGTTCGTAATACAACAGCCGGACTACCCGCACTGACGACTACGGCGTCCTTAGCTGAAAACACTTCAATATCCCGAAAGTCCATATTTTCATAACCTTTTGGATTCACCCAAGTCCAGGTCTTACCGGCATCGGTAGATTTGCCGACGGTACCTTTACTGCCACTTACCCAAACTACATTTTCCTTATAAGTTTCCAATCCCCTAAAACTCGACGGGATGTCGTTAACCAGATTATGAAAATGTTGGGCTTCAGCGGCTAAAAGGCTAGACGCAAATAGCGCCGTAATAAGAAGCTTTTTCATTATCGCTTAAGTTAGTTCTTCCATTAGTTTATCGAATGCCGTTTGCAATTTGCTCAGCTGATCCTCCAACGTTTCTACGCGTTCTTCCAAAGCCGCAATCCGATTAGAAGCTGCTGGCGTGTCGCTCGAGTTGGACGTATCGTCAAAGCTTGCTTCGTCAAATGGACTGAATAAATGTACATAGCGTGCTTCCTTCTGTCCTGGACGTTTTGACAATTGCTGTATGTATTTAGGCTCCTCGTCGGCAAGTTTATTGAGCAGTTCTTGAACATCATCCAGCGATTCAAAATCGTAAAGCCTTCCTGAATTGCTGTTAATCTCTCCGCCGGTCATAGGGCCTCGCAAAAATAGCAAACATAAAACCGCTACTTCTTGCGGTAATAAGGGAAATTGAATCGCTAGATTATGCTTGTATTTGGTCACTCGGCTGCCTCCGCCAACAACCGTAGATATTAATCCTTTTCTTTTCAGGCTGTCGAGGGCGGCAATCACAGTGCCTTCATCGTATTGAACGACGGGCTTTCTAGAGGTCTTCTGGTTGCAGGCAGTCTGCAATCCATTTAGCGTCATCGGATAGTATTCTGGAGTGGTTTTAGATTTTTCTATTAAGGATCCTAAAACTCTTATTTCTTCTGCTGTTAATTCCGGGATTTGTTTGATCTCTTCCATTTTTGAAAATTCTCTTGGGATTCTAAATATACAGTTTTCTGCTAATTCACAAAATTTCGAAGCCTAGGATACTAAAAAAGAAGATGCCCAGGTTTTTAGGACCTGGGCAATCTTTCACGTTTCTAGAAGTCTTAGTTTTACCAATTATGGTATTCCTTAGCATCTTCCTATTTTACTTTCGCTTTTTCTAAAACCCAGTTTAGTATCTTATCTTGTTGTTCTTGAAAAGTCCAGTGTCCCGTTTCTTGTACCAGATAAAGTTCCCGAGGAGCATTGATTAAATTATATGCAGCATAATAAGAGGTAGGAGGACAGGTTTCATCGTTATATCCCCAGGTGTAGAATCCAGGAACTTTCACTTGCCTTGCGAAATTTACGACATCATAATATGCTGAGTTTTTAATCTTCGCATCTGTCGCCATAAAAGGAGCATTCTGTTTATTGAACATATGCGGCCATCCACCGGCACGGTTGTGCAGATATCCGGTTACATCGCTTAGCGCTGGATACAAGGCTACCAAATGTTTGATACGCTTGTCCAGACCTGCGGTAATGATAGATAAGGCACCTCCTTGACTACCGCCCCATACGGTTAAATTGTTTTTATCGACGTCATCTAATTGCGTTAGGAAATCGACCGCGCGGATACAACCAAGGTAAACACGCTTATAATAATACTGATCCTTATCGTCTAGATTGAAGAAAGGATAACTTCTTAATGCGCCTGCGGATAGCGAGTTATATAATTCGAGCTCATGGGTTACAGGAATTCCATGTATACCGATTTGAAGCGTCACTAAGCCTTTTTCAGCTACAGACACCAGACCAGCATAAGGGCGGATGCCGGCTCCCGGCACCTGTAATACTGCAGGGTATTTTCCAGCTTTTTTTGGCTTGGACAAAATGCCGTAAACTCGGCTGCCGTTTATATTCGAGAAGTTGACATGGTAAACATCTACCGTAGCGGTTGAAAGCTCCGGAAGCAGGGTCATTTTCGGATCTAAAGCGATACTTTTTAATGCGTCGATTTCTTTGTTCCAAAACGCCATGAAATCATTTGGGAGCGTTTGTGTCGGTTGTATTTTATCCGGACTAATGGCTGCAGTGGCAATTCCCCTATACTCTTGCCCGTCATACTTATATTTAACCTCACAGCGAATAAAGCCCGGCTTGTCGCCCCTTAGGGGTTTGCCAACTGAAACTTCCGACCCGTTGACTTTCAAATTTCCCGACTGCAAAGGTTCCATTTTTTCCCAGCCGATGGTATAGCTTACATCAGCATCTTTAATAGGTACTTGGTGCTTGACGATAGATACTTTAAAGCTTATTTCTTCATTGTTGGCATAGGTCCAATCTGCTTTGTTCGGTGTGACTAATACTTGGATCAGCTGGTTGCTTCTTGATTGCGCAAAGCCAAAATTCCATAAGCATACAAGCACAAGCAGGGACAGTAGAAATCTCATTCCTGAATTAATGTACATGGTTTAGAGTTTAAGGTTTTATAAATGTTGTTGCAATTTAATGAAAATTCAAATAATCTAAGCTCAGAATATTCGTTCTAATAGGTTTTCTTCCGGCATTTCATGACCGCCGTCGAATATGATGATCTCGACCTTATTCTTATACTCCTTTCTATAGATGATATCTCTACCCATGAAAGCTTTAGGTTCCACTTGGAAGTTGGGGCTTATCCGTCGTTTTAACAGCGTATAGCAATCCTCTAAAGGGATAAGCTGTTCGCTCGCGTCTTTCTCAAAATCGTTTACCACTTTATTATATAGCTCCAAACTATGAGAAATAGGGACCGAACCGGTATAACCATCGTCGATGCCGGCATATAGATGTAATGTCGCATCTTTCCGCTCTTTGATCGGCGTTGGCATCAAAATGACCGAACGCTTTTTTGCCTCCTCGAAATCTGGCATCTCGTTTTCACCGCTCGTAATGCGCACAATATCCTTTGCATATGAATTTTTACGTGCTAGCGATTCATAATACCAATCTTCCAAATTATAGATTCCGACGAAGGCATGGAAGGACTTAATCGGATGTTTACATCGCATATACATGAGCCCGCATGCAAACCCTCCGCCACTGACGCCGACAAGATGAATATGCTGTTCATCTACGCGAAGAGAATCTAGTGCCCACTGAATAGCATCGTCTATGTCCTGTATCACTAAATCGTTCCCTGCTGCTTCCGGTCTTTTATTGGGGCCGCGGAAGTCGGGGTGCAAATAGTGTACATCGGCCTGCATACAGTATTTCAGCAAGGGATCCTTTTGTGCATAATTTCCACCCCAAGTATGCAAACTAATGATCAATGGTCTTTTTCCCTTGGCTTTACTTTCGTACAGATAAGACTTCTGAATGCTATGATCCTTTGTGGATTTGATTCCAATTTGGCGTGTTTCTGCGGGCCAATTTCCAGCCGACCTATCGTCCCAATCGACCTTGGACTGTGCGTTTAAACATAGTATCGATGTTTTTAAGGCAAAGCAGATCAGCAACAAACGAATGTTTAAAAAAGTGGTATATGTTTTTTTCATCATAGGGGCAGTTTTAACACAAGTTACTTTATTTTTGGAGTACTTATTTCAAAAATCGTCGGAAACGCTGTCGGTAATATTTTTGTGATAATCCCTCTTTTCACTCAAGTTTCTTTTTATCATTGTGTACGGACACAATAGCTATATTCGATCCTATAACCTTTACTAAAAAACTGAATTATGAGAAAAGACTACTTGTTTTTCTTGGCAGTATCGGCGGCACTCAGCCCAACGCTTCTGCATGCAAAAATTCCGATCAAAACTTATCATGAGTTTAAGCTTCAACAAGCGCAAACCTTTTCGGTTAGCGGAAAAGTTGTATCCTCGGAAGGCAACGAACCGCTCGCGGGTGTTACCATATCTGTAGCAGGTTCTACTAAAAAGACGGCGACAGATGATCAAGGTAATTTCACCATTGAAGTAAAACAAGGGGATAAACTATCCTTCAATATGTTGAACTTCACGGCGTACGAATACACAGTCACACGAGCTGAAAGCAATTTACTCATCAAACTTCAAAGTACCACCGCCGACTTGGATGAAGTTGTCGTAATTGGATATGGTACGGCGAAAAAGAGCGATTTGACCGGATCAATTACCCGCGTAGATGCTAACCAATTTAAGAATCAACCGACGACACAATTGACAGAGATGTTAAATGGTACAGTTGCCGGGTTTATTTCGAATCAGAGTACACGAGCGTCTGGAGAAAGTGATATGGAAATTCGCGGTCCGAAATCATTGAATGCTTCCACCAGCCCGATGATCGTATTGGATGGTGTGATCTTCAATGGTAGTATCGCAGATATCAATCCTTCGGATATTGAAACGATGGATATCTTGAAAGATGCAAGTTCAACCGCGGTTTATGGTGCGCGAGCAGCAGCTGGCGTCATCCAGGTAACGACAAAGAAAGGCCTTACAGGTACGCCACGAATTACGATGGACGCTAATTTCGGTTTAGCCAATTTAATGCACGCCTTTAAGCCGTACGACGGTCCAGGATACATCCAATTTAGAACGGATGTAATGCGAGGTTACAACCCAACGAAGCCTAACTTTTACTACAATAACCCCAATAACCTCCCTGATGGAGTAACACTCGATCAATGGAGAGCGGCAAGTAATAACCCTCAGGCGGATAATACGAGAGAATGGTTAAGCCGATTGAATTTCTATGATGTAGAAGTTGATAATTATATGGCAGGCAATGAGATCTATTGGCTAGACGAGGTTTTTAGACAAGGTCTTAAACAAAATTATAACTTGAATATATCAGGCGGTGCGGAGAAGGTTAAATATTACTGGTCTCTCGGTTATCAAGATAATGAGGGAATTATTCTAGGTGATGATTTTAATACGATTCGAAGCCGTATCAACACCGATTTTACCATCACTAACTGGTTATCCGCAGGTGTTAATGCGCAGTTTGCTGATAAGAATCAGACACAAATTATCCCAAGTATCAATGCGATGTTTAACATGAGCCCTTACGGCAGTATGTATGACGATGAAGGGAAGCAAATATGGTATCCGAATAGTTTTGCCGTTGCAACACCTTTAATCAATAACCTCGGTGGACAGGATCAAAAAAATAAGATCAACAGCTTATTTTCATCGGTTTACATGAATATTAAGCTACCGTTTGATATCAACTATAAAGTTTCTTTCCAACCACGATATGAATTCAGCAAACTCTATAACTTCTACCCATCAACCACGTTAACTGGTGGGTCGACTTACAAGGATGGTTATGCTACGAGGGTCGAAGGTTCAACTTTCGAATGGATGCTAGACCATCTGGTGCACTGGAACAAACAGTTCGGTATGCATCAATTTGATGTGACGTTGCTATACAGTGCGGAGAAGGTGGATACTTGGCAATCAAGCTTAAGCAATCAATCATTCAACCCAAATCAATCGCTTGGCTATCACGGTATTCAATTTGGTTCCGATCATAAAGTTGGCGCTAATGATACGCGCGCAACAGGCGATGCGGCTATGGCTCGTTTGAATTATACATTGAACGACAAGTATTTATTCACCGCATCAGTACGTCGTGATGGCTATTCAGCATTCGGAAAGAAAAATCCAAGAGCGGTATTTCCGGCTTTTGCATTTGCATGGAGACTTTCACAAGAACCCTTCTTTAATGTTGATAAAATCGATGATTTAAAAATACGTGCATCTTGGGGTAGAAACGGTAACCGTTCTATTGGACAATATGCGGCGCTAGCAACTGTCAATTCTGGTCGGTATTACAATGGTGTTAATACGCAGATCGGTGTATTTAACAATACACTTTCTAACTATGATTTAAAATGGGAACAAACGGAGTCATATAACTTAGGAATTGACTTGGCTATGTTCAAGAATAGATTGAGTATTACCGCTGATGTATATAACATGACAACGGTTGACCTATTGATGAAAAGAAAGTTGCCGGAGATTACCGGATATGAAAGTGTTGTATCCAATCTTGGAAAACTAAGTAATAAAGGCTGGGAGCTTTCGATCAATACGGTTAACATCGATAGAGAAAACCTACGATGGAATAGCAGTTTCGTCTATTCAGGAAACAGAAATAAAATAGAAGAGCTATTCGGTGATTTTGGCGAAACTACTATCAGTGGAGTAAAGGGATATCAAGAATTGCCGGATTACACGAACGAATGGTTTCCTGGGCAGTCAATCGATGCTATTTGGACTTATAAAATAACGGGAATTTGGCAAGCTGAAGAAGCCGATGAAGCGGCGAAATACGGCTTGAAACCAGGCGATTTTAAAGTAGTAGATCTTGACGGAAACTTTAAATACGACGCCTTAATTGATAAGAAGTTTATTGGATATGAACGCCCTCGCCATAGACTAGGTTTAAGAAATTCTATCGATTTCTTGAAAAACTTTAACGTTACTTTCTTCTTGAGAGCAGAATTAGGTCATCTAGGTAATCTGCAGGAAGCACAGCGCGCAGGCGGTACAGATACTTACGACAAACGCAGTACCTATGATCTTCCGTATTGGACAGCAGAAAACAGAAATAACGATTACCCAAGACTGAACGCTTTAACAACGGTTTTTGGTGGTGGTATTCGTACCTACAAGTCGGCAGCTTTCTTGCGCTTACAAGACTTATCCTTTTCTTACACTGTTCCATCAACTTCCTTAGAGCGCCTACATGTTAAAAACTTACGTGTATTCCTTGCTGTTCGTAACGTATTTACGATTGACAAATGGCCAGGATGGGACCCGGAAACAGCTTATCCAGGAGCAGATCCTACGACGACTTATACCAATGCATTAAATGCTATGCCGATGCCACGCACTTTTTCTGCAGGCGTAAATTTCTCACTATAATTTAAACTGAAATATCATGAAAAAACTAAATATAATCATAGCGGGATTCTTTCTGTCGATCATAACGCTCTCTTGCAGCAAATCTTGGTTAGACCCGGAGCCGCTTTCGTTTTTTACGCCCGAGAATGTTTATAAGGATCCGCAGGGGCTTGCCTCGCTGGCGGTAACCTTGAAAACCGATCTAAAGCAAGAGACCCACAACATGAATAAGGGCCTACATAACTTAATCATGGAGTTTGCTGCTTCAGATCTAGGTTCTCCTTGGTCGCAATTGGATTTTTATAAGTTGACGCCAAATAATGATGTGTATTACAACTTCTTGAAAATGTTCAACTTAATGTTTGCCAATGTCAAGAATTGTAATGTGTTGATCTCAAGAGTTCAATCTGTTGAGTTTAAGACCGAAGAAGAGAAAAATGCGATGCTTGCGCAAGGATTATTTTACCGCTCATATTGGTATTACCGCTTAGTACATAGCTATGGCGATGTGCCGTTTATTAGCGATGAAATCGAAGGCGCGAAATTGGATTTTCAATCACATAGCCGCACAGCAATTTTAAAGAAAATTCAATCCGATTTAGAGTTTGCCGCACAATGGCTTCCTGTTTCTGCCGCAGCTGGCGAATTGACCAAAGGAGCTGCCAATCACCTATTGACCAAAGTATATCTAGCAAATTTAGATTTCGACAAAGCCATCGCGACTGCAAGTGCGGTCATCAATGGTCCGTATGCTTTAATGACGGAGCGTTTCGGTAAGGACGCAGCAAATAACTATAGAAACTTGATGTGGGATTTGCATAGGCCGGAAAACGTTTCATTAGCAAACAACAAGGAAACAATTTTAGCGACGATAGATCGCTTTGAGGCGCCTGCTGATGCTCGCTCTGCCGGTTTATTTACCATGCGCTACTACGGATGTTCATGGTTTCAGGCACCTGTGCGCGATAGCGAGGGTAAGGCAGGTATGGTGGCTTCGGGACCGATGTATGATTCATTGGGAAGAGGGAATGCGAATGTGCGCTTGACCGGATTTTACCAATATGATGTTTGGTCTTATAAGGGGGCGACGTATAAGAATACGACCGATTTACGAAGAGCAGATGCTAACTGGGTAGATAAGCACGAGTATAAATACAACAATCCGAATTCGAAAGATTTTGGAAAGCCAGTAAACCCAGCATATTTCGCCGATCCATTGGATACGTTCCGTAGCATATATGCGATTCCGCATTATAAACTATATGTTCCGGAGCAGAACAAAACAGCGATTCCGCAAGGCGGAAATGGCGACTTCTACGTATTTAGATTGGCGGAAACCTACCTATTGCGTGCTGAAGCCTATTTTTGGAAGGGACAGTTGGATTTGGCAGCTGCGGATATCAACAAAGTTAGAACACGTGCCAAAGCATTGCCGATGACTGCTGCAGAAGTGACAATAGACTTTATTATGGATGAACGAGCAAGGGAGTTGTTTACCGAGGAGCCAAGACATTCAGAGATGGTCAGAATTTCGTTCATCTTAGCGGCGAAGAACCTGCAGGGCTATTCCTTAGCAAATTTTTCGGAGAAGAATTACTACTTCGACCGCGTGAAGCGCAAGAACCCAACTTACGACCAGAAGATCTCGATGTTAGGAAACGTGGCAAATATTGCGCCTTTCCATGTACTTTGGCCAATTCCTTCAACCGTAATTACTGCCAATACTAAAGGCGTAATCAACCAGAACAAGGGCTATGATGGAGCAGAAAGGAATGTGCCACCAATTGAAACAATTCCTTAATTGAACAGCCATGAAAATAATCAGTGCAATTTTATTAGGTCTGCATCTAGCCGCTTCGCCAATCAATGAAGCTTTGAAAATAGAACGTGCTTTTGAAGCAACGCAATCCAAAGGACAGTGGGAAACACTATTCGATGGGAAAGATGCTTCAAAACATTGGACCAGCGCAAAAGGGGGAGGCTTTCCGACACAAGGTTGGAAAGTGGAGGATGGGGTTTTAAAGCTCGTGCCTGGTGAAAAAGGAGGCGACATTATCAGCAAAAAAGTGTACAGCGATTTCATTCTAGAAATTGAGTTCAAACTGGATAAGAATACCAATTCCGGAGTGAAATACCTGGTTAGTCCGCTGCAAACCAAAGCTGGAAAGGTCGAGCTAAACGGCCCGGAATATCAGATGATCGATGATTTTAACCATGAGTCGGTAAAAGGCGGGATCAGCCCGAAAACAGAAACAGGATCTGCCTATTTGCTGTATGCCCCTGATAAGAATAAAGTACTTAAGCCGCACGGACAGTGGAATAAAGCGCGTATCGTGGTCAAAGGAAATTTGGTAGAACATTGGCTGAATGGGAAAAAGATCTTAAGCTATGAACGCGGGACGGATGAGTTTCGTGCCTTAGTGGCAGGAACGAAGTTCGAAATGTATAGCTCGCGCTATGGAGAGGCTGTTGCTGGACATATCATGTTGACGGATCATCAGGATGCTTCTAGTTTTAGGAATATTCGGATTAAAAGAATTTAAATTATGAAAGACAATCATATTTCCAGAAGGAAGTTTATTGAAAATAGCAGCATAGCCATCTCAAGCTTAGCCGTGTTGCCGGGTAATCTCGCTGTATTCGGTTTGTCGGGATCGGCCAAGAAGTTACGAGTGGGAGTGATCGGCGTGGGGAGTCGTGGGCGAGGCTTGCTAAGTTTACTCAGAGATATTCAGAACGTGGAGGTCGCAGCAATCTGTGACCTGCGCGAAGACAATACCCTAGCGGCAAAGAAAATGATACCTCCCTCGGTAAAGGTCTATAAGGACTATAAAGAGCTGGTAACAGATAAAAAAGTCGATGCGGTTATTATTGCCACCCCTTTATACCTGCATTATCCAATGGCCGTGAATGCTTTGCAAAATAAAAAGCATGTTTACCTGGAGAAGGCAATCTCTTATGATATACCGCAGGCAATCGACTTGGTGAAGCAAGTTGAACGATCGGGGATGGTCTTTCAGGTGGGGCATCAATACCGTTATTACGGCTTATACAAACGCATCAAAGAGATTATCGACAAAGGATGGCTGGGAAAGGTGCTGCATTACGAATGTCAGTATCATCGCAATTCAAACTGGCGTTTTCCAGTTCCTGCGGGCATGGACGAGCGCTTCGTCAATTGGCGAATGTACAAGGCCTCTAGCGGCGGACTGATGACCGAATTATGTGGACATCCGATTGACGTTGTAAACTGGATGGTTGGTGCGGCACCACTGCGTGTAACTGGTATTGGTGGAGTGGATTACTGGAAAGATGGGCGCGAGAACTATGACAATGTGCGTGTGGTTTATGAATATCCAAATGGCATAAAGTCTAGTGTTTCGTCCATTTTGTCCAATGCGTATAAGGGCTACGGCATCCGTATTCTCGGCGATAAGGGATCTATCATTGTCACGCAAGACCAGGCACGCCTATTCTCGGAAAACGTAAAGAAAGAAATCGGGACAGTAGACGGCGTAACAGGTGCCACGAAGGCTGTGCACTATGGCGAGGGCGAACTTATAGACTTCTCGGATTTAGATCCATTGAAAAAGGACCCGACCTATTATGCGTTAGTTGATTTTCTCGAGTGTATCCGTACGGGAAAGAAACCTGCTGCGGATGTATATACGGGCCGAGATGTCGCTATTGCAAGCCATATGGCCAATATTGCGATGGAAACGCATCAAGAGCAAGTGTGGAAGCCGGAATATAGTGCTTAGTTTATCACGTAATCAACATAACTACCTATGACATGATGCTGTTCAAGAAGCAGGATCAAGCCTTGATCAAGCCTTGTTTAACCCTATCAAACCCGATTCAGAGCGCTTATGATTGGGCTTAGCATTGGGTTTGAAAGGGCTTTACAAGGGTTATGAGTTGACCTAGTCTTGACAAGTGTAGGAACAAGCGTTGAACTGTGGCGATTCCTTTTAGTGCAGCTTCATACTCATTTTTTTGAAAATAATTACCGATAACGGTGCCGTAGATTAGAACGGAAGAGACTTGGATATCATCTACAATTCCCGTTTCTTTAGTTAAATATCCTACTAACCAAAACTTAATTTTATGTCAACAGATAGAAGATCATTTCTTAAGTTATCTGGACTTGCCGGTCTAGGTATTCTTTCCAACAAAGTATCTGCGAGTCCCTTGGAGGAGCAGAGCAACTATCATCAAATTCTTAGAGAATCGCAGCAGAGCTATAAACCTATATTCAACATGTCGGGCTATGCCGCACCCGCTTTATCCACGGTACGCACTGGGTTTGTTGGCGTAGGAAATCGTGGTTCGGCAGCGGTCTACCGTTTGAGTATGATTGAAGGAGTATCGATTAAAGGTATTTGCGATATCCGCGATGAAAAAGCGCAGGCGGCAAAAAAGCGCATTGTGACAACCGGCCATGAAGCGAAAATATATAGTGGTAAAGCGGAATCCTGGAAGGAGATGTGCCGTCGCGACGATATTGATTTTGTTTATATCGCTACCAACTGGGCCTTGCATGCGGAGATGGCAATTTATGCAATGGAACAGGGCAAACACGTTGCTGTTGAGATTCCTGCAGCGGTGACGATCGAGGAATGCTGGCAATTGGTGATGACATCAGAGCGCACCAAGAAGCATTGTGTCATCCTAGAAAACTGTTGCTATGATTTCTTCGAGATGCTAACGCTGAATTTGGCAAGGCAAGGCTTTTTCGGTGATATTGTTCATTGCGAAGGAGCCTATATTCACGATATTCTCGAGAGTCTTTTTAAAGACGAGGCGCGCTATGATAAATGGCGCTTGATGGAAAATGCAAAGCGAAACGGGAATCTATATCCTACCCATGGTTTAGGCCCGATTGCTCAGGTTCTGAAGATCAACCGTGGGAACAAGATGGAGTTTATGACTTCGATGGCTTCGAAGGATTTCTCGCTGCGCCCGAAGACGGAAGAGTTGGCTAAGACGAATAAGGAGTTTGAGAAATATCTTAAATATCCGTTTCGTGGCAATATGAATACCTCGACCATTAAGAACCATGACGGCAGTACCATTATGCTACAACATGATGTCAGTACGCCTAGACCTTATTCTCGCATACATTTGATTTCCGGAACGAAGGCATTTGCGCAGAAATATCCACTTCCAGCAAAATTGGCTATTGGGCATGAGAAATTCCTCGACGAGGATGAGTTCAAAAAGATTGAAGCGGAGAACACGCCAAAGATTATCAGTCAGATTGGAGAGATGGCGAAAGAAGTAGGGGGCCATGGAGGTATGGACTTTATCATGGACTGGCGCCTGATCGACTGCCTGCGTAATGGCTTGCCTGTCGATATGGATGTGTATGATGCCGCGTCCTGGTCGTCAATTGGACCGTTGAGTGAATGGTCGGTTGCGAACGGATCAAAACCTATTGCTATTCCGGACTTTACGATGGGACGATGGAAAGCTAATAAAGTCCACAATATCCATTTGGAAACTGGTGGCAATACCAAAGTATTAAAATCGAATAAATAACTTAAAGCTTATAGAATATGAATGTAGAAATTTTCCCGGATCGGGAATCTTTAGGGGCTCATGCTGGAGCAAAGGGAGCGGAACTAATTAAAGAAGTTATCCGTGCTAAGGGCGAAGCTAATATTATTTTGGCTACAGGACAAAGTCAATTTGAGACATTAGAGACTTTGATAAAGGATAAAGATATAGATTGGTCTAAGGTCCGCATGTTTCACTTGGATGAATATATCGGTATGCCTATTACGCATAAGGCGAGCTTTAGAAAATATTTGAATGAGCGTTTTGTAGATCAGGTCGGCACATTGAAAGAGGTGGTGCTGATCAATGGCGAGGGAAATGCGCAGGAAGAATGTAAGCGTTTAGGGGATATCATCAGAAATTACCCGATTGATGTTGCATTTGTGGGCATTGGAGAGAATGGACACTTGGCATTTAATGATCCACCGGCAGATTTTGATGTAGAAGACCCTTATCTCGTAGTCGATTTGGACGCGCTATGCAGACAGCAGCAGATGGGCGAGGGTTGGTTCAACAGCATCGACGAGGTGCCATTGCAGGCGATATCGATGTCTATTAAGCAAATCATGAAGTCGAAGAAGATCATATGTGCGGTACCCGATGAACGAAAGGCGCTTGCCGTAAAGAACTGTTTAACGAACGAGGTTTCTAATCTGTATCCGGCAAGTATTTTACAAAATCATCCTGCCTGCTATTGTTATTTAGACGAAGGATCAGCTTCTTTGCTATAAACTTTAAACCTTTAACCTAACTTATGAACGCACAAGTTTTAGATAGACGCACTACCTTAATTTCCATTGGCATCATTGGGACGATGTTCTTTGTCTTCGGATTTGTATCCTGGGTCAATGCCATCTTAATTCCATATTTTAAGATTGCCTGTGAGCTGACGAATTTTCAATCTTATTTAGTTGCCTTTGCTTTCTACATTTCCTATTTAGTCATGTCTATGCCGTCGTCTTATCTACTCAAGCGCGTTGGTTATAAGAGGGGGATTACGATTGGGTTCTGGATCATGGCTGTAGGGGCCTTATTGTTCGTGCCGGCGGCTTATGGTAGGACTTATGTTATATTTTTGCTGGGCTTGTTTACCCTTGGCTCTGGGCTTGCGGTTTTGCAGACTGTTGCGAACTTATACATTACGATGATCGGTGAGAAGGAACGTGCAGCACAACGAATTAGTATAATGGGAATATGCAACAAAGGGGCCGGTATTTTGGCCCCACTTGCATTCTCTTGGGCTATTCTACGTCCCACAGATAACGAGCTGTTTAAACAGATTCCGTTGATGGATGAAGTGACGAGAGCACAAACACTCGATGAGCTGATTTTACGCGTCGTAGTGCCTTACATTGTCGTTGCTGCGGTGCTATTTCTCATCGGACTCTTTGTTAAGTTTTCGCCATTGCCGGAAATCGAGAATCGGGAAGAAGACAAGGACGCCGAGTCGAAGTCTGGTGTTTTTCAATTTCCGAATTTGGTATTAGGCGCGGTTGCCATCTTCCTTCATGTGGGAACACAAGTGATAGCGATCGATACCATTATTAATTATGCTGGGGCGATGGGGCTTTCGTTATTAGAAGCAAAAGCGCTTCCGTCTTATGTATTGACAGCAACGATTATCGGCTATCTGATGGGTATCACGTTGATTCCTGCGCTGATATCGCAAAAGCGCATGCTACAGATTTGCTCTATCGTTGGCTTGATCTTATCCTTATTAGTTTGCTTGGTAAGCTATCAGGTGCATTGGTTCGGACATCATCTGGATGTGTCGATTTGGTTCTTGGCGATGATCGGTGTTCCGAATGCCTTAATATGGGCCGGTATCTGGCCTCTGGCACTGGATGGTCTCGGTAAATATGCGAAGCAGGGGTCGGCACTCTTGATTATGGGACTATGTGGGAATGCGATATTGCCGATGATTTACGGGTTAGTAGCAGATTCTCATGATGTGAAAACGGCTTATTGGGTATTAGTTCCATGTTTTTCGTATATTGTGTTCTATGCCTTTATCGGGCACCGATTTAAATCTTGGAAATAATCAACCTAACAATGATCAGTATAATTAATGCAAAAATTATCACCCCTTTTCGAATAATTGAGAATGGTTATGTGAGTATTGAAAATGGCCGGATTGTGGCTGTTGAGGAATCAACAGATTGGCCAAAGGCGAGTAGCACCCATGAAATTGTCGATGCGCAGGGGCTTTACCTTTCGCCCGGTTTTATCGATATTCATATACACGGTGGTGGCGGTTCGGACTTTATGGATAACGACGTTGATGCCTATCTTAATATTGCAGAAACGCATGCGCGTTTCGGCACGACGGCGATGTTGCCTACGACCTTAACCAGTGAACAAGATCTACTTTTGGAGACGTTTGAGGTATATGCAAAATCGTTGGACAAGAATGAAAAAGGAGCGAGGTTCTATGGGTTGCACTTGGAGGGGCCTTATTTTGCGATGGAGCAACGCGGTGCTCAAGATCCTCGATATATACGGGACCCAAAGCCTGAGGAATATGAACCCATCTTATCAAAATACAAGCATCTGATTGCGCGATGGAGTGCAGCACCGGAATTGCCGGGGGCATTGACCTTTGGGAAGCGGGTCTGCGAAGAGGGTATTTTATTAGCTTTAGCACATACAGATGCGGTGTACGATGAGGTGGTGAAAGGAGTGGAGGCTGGTTATAAATTAGCAACACATCTGTACTCAGGCATGTCGGGGATGACTCGACGGAATGCATACCGATATGCTGGTGCGATTGAATCCTGCTTATTGATTGATGATATCGATGTAGAGATTATTGCGGATGGAACGCATTTACCGGAGCCATTCTTGAAGCTGATTACCAAAGTGAAGGCAAAGAATCAAATTATTCTGATTACAGATGCGATGCGTGCAGCGGGAACTGATGTGACAGAAAGTATTTTGGGCAGTAAAGAAAATGGCCTTGCCGTTGTGGTGGAAGATGGGGTTGCTAAACTTCCGGATCGTAAGTCCTTTGCGGGAAGCGTGGCAACGGCGGATCGATTGATTCGTACGATGACAAAGATGGCAGGTGTGGAGCTTAAAGATGCGGTGCATATGCTTACAGTTAACCCTGCAAGGATATTAGGTTTGCAGCATCAGATTGGAACCATCAGCAAAGGCTTGCAAGCCGACCTAATTTTATTTGATGAAAATATTCAGGTTCAAAAGACCATGATAGCAGGTCGCTTTGTTTATGAGAAGTAATAGACTTGGGTTTATTGATTAATTAACATATAGTTGGTAGCCACTTCGTTTGCGAAGTGGCTATTGTTTTAGCTAGAGTCTCGTTCAATTAAACGGCAAGGGATAAGTACCGAACGGGGTTCGAAGTCTTTATTTTTGATATGCTTAATCAGGAGTTCGCAGCTCTGTTCTCCAATTTGGAAAGCCGGTTCTTCGACCGTCGTCAAATTTGGTTCGATGACGGTGCACATAGGGTCGTTGGTAAATCCAACCACGCCAATTTCCTTTCCAACGAGCTTTTTAGCGTCTTTGAGCGCTTGAATTGCGCCGATGGCCTTCCGGTCATTGACTGCGAATATCGCGTCTGGAAGTTCCTCTAAAGCCAGCAATTGCTGGACATCGGCATATCCATGCTGCGATGAGAACCCTGAATGGATTATGTATTCTTCATGCACCGGCATTTGGGCTTGTTTCAATGCGCTTAGGAAACCTCTTAATCTTTCCTGTGTGAACTTGAGGCTTTCGGGTCCTGCTAAGTGTGCTATTCGCTTATATCCTTTTCGAATCAGATGGCTTGTCGCCAATAACGCCCCTTCATAATCGCTTTGCATCACTTTGGAAGCATTGATTTCATTAGGGACACGATCAAAGAATACTAAAGGAAGCCCTCCATCGATTAATGTTTCGAAGTGTTCAATACTGCTGGAGTTTGATGATAAGGAGATCAGAAGCCCGTCGAGGCTTGCAAGATCCAGGTTTTCGATGAGTTGTTTTTCGCGTTCTTCCTCGTCGTTGGTAACAAACAGAATGATGTTGTATCCGAGTTGAAAAGCGGCTTCCTGTATCCCGGAGATTACCGTGCTGAAATAGTAATTGGTAATAAACGGGATAATAACGCCGATGTTTTTGGTGCTTCCGGACGCTAAGGCTGCGGCATTTTTATTGGGTTTGAAATTGAGTTCTTTAGCCAGTTTGAGCACTTTTTCTTTGGTTTCCGGGTTGATATCATGCGCATCGCGCAAGGCCCTGGATACGGTAGAAACAGAGATGCCCAACATTTCGGCAATATTCTTGATTCCAAATCCTTTCTTGATCATAAATAGTTTCTAGGTTTTGCTGTAAGATAGCTAACCTAAGGGAAGATTACAAGAGCTTGCTGATAGGAGAGAATAGTTATGCTGACGATTTTAGAACAAGATAACCAACTTCCTTATTTATCGAGCGATGAAATATACCCCGGAGATGATCAATGCAATACCTATAACTTTTGAAACAGTGATCGGTTCCTGAAGAAAGAAATATCCTAGAATCAGCGAAGCAATGTAACCTAAACTGACAAGGGGGTATGCCCGACTTAGCTCGAGTTTGGAGAGTACATCTAGCCAAAATACCAAGCTTAAGCCATAACAGAGCAAGCCGCCCCATAAGAAAGGAGTGGCGCTTAACTCTTTAAACTTGTCGATTGCTTGTGTAGCCGTGCATAATAATGCCGCTTTCTTGAGGAGGAGCTGAGCTACCGCACCAAGAGAGATGCTAAGGATCAGACTGATTAAATAGCTTTTCATTTGAAATAGTTATAGTGTCCTTTATCTGCGTAATTTAACATCGCCTTATCTCCGCTACTATCACCAAAGGCTGTGATTTGGTAGGAAGGACGGTCGATTTCTAATGTTTTTATCCGTACAACTTTCTCGTCGCCATGACAATTATTGGAGGAGAAGTTTCCGGTTAGTTTTCCATCTTTATCGATTTCAATCTCCGTAGCTAGTACAGTTTCAATATTTAGTCGCTCTGCGAAACATTTCACCCAATTATGAATGCTTGCTGATACAATGGCTTTCTGTGCCTCAGAATTTTCAATATATGTCAATGCTGATGGGCGCATGATTTCCGCAAATCGCTTATCACAGTAAGATTGGCATATTTTGTTGAACCTATGGATATCCATTCCTTTGAAAAAGTGTTTGAATATCTTTTCCTTTGTTTTCGAATTGGAATAAAGCTTCAGTTTCATTAAGAGCAGATGGGGTAGATACATTCCAAAGCCTAGCAATAACTTTGAGGCTCCAAATTGGAACTTGATCAGATCAACGAAAGTATCCTTGTTGGTTAATGTCCCGTCAAAGTCGAATAACTCAAGAAGCTTTTTATCCATTTAAATAGATGATTAGGTAGAAAGATAGTATCCAAAGTACAAGGCTAGCTTGTATAAATCTATCTTTTATCAGAATTTCGGTTGGACTTCCTGTTTTTTCATCCACAAGCGCCAGCTGAAGATACCGCACAATTCCTCCCAGCACAAATATAGTGGTTAAATAGATATGTGGAGAGTTGAAGCGCGCAATTACTTCCGGAGAAACAGTGTACATAATATAGCAGACTATGGTGATCCCTCCGAGTAAGCATAAAACTTGGTTGATAAATTCTAGGTTATAACGATTTGTGTTTTTTCGAAGTATTGTGCCATTGTTCTTCTGCAAGACTAGATCATCACGACGTTTCGCAAACCCGATAAAGAGCGTTAGTAAGTAAGTCATGATGATAATCCAGTGGGTTAATTCAACGTCCGCTGCAAAGCCTCCAATGATTAGTCGGAGCACAAAGCCCGTGGCAATCGTCATGACGTCGATAATTGCTATTTTCTTTAGGTAGAAACAGTAGAACAGATTTAAAACCACATAACAAGCAAGGATGAACATTTGTTGCATCTTGTTGGTCGTGGAGAAGAGATATACGATTAGAAATGACAGACTCACTAATACAACGCATATGACAATTGCAGTAGGAATTGAAATGGCTCCTGACGCTATCGGGCGTTTTGATTTTTTAGGGTGTATACGGTCTTCCTCAACATCTAAAACATCATTGATACAGTATATGGCACTCGCGGCAAAGCTGAAAGCAACAAACGCCAAAAGACAGTTTATTAATGATGCCTGATTACCGAGTTGGCCTGCGAAGAAAATCGGCAAGAAGACAAAAAGGTTTTTTGTCCACTGTTTAGGTCTTATTAATGCAATAAGATTTCCCATAATCTATTTGCTTTTTGATAGAATTTTCCAAAGATTGACCCAGTGAAGGCGCTATCTAACTCAATACCTGCTGGAGAATAAGTTAGAAAAAGGAAAATAATAATTATAAAAAAGAATTTGTGGAATATCCACTTATGTCGCGGATGGTAAAGAATTGATGAAACAGATCGAGCTATTGGCTTCATCGTATTTAATATACCGCCATCGCTAGAAAATATTCCCGCATATCTATCATATACAAATATCGCCGTGAAATTGAGGTAAGCGAATAGTCTTAAATAATCACATGATAATACGCTGAAGAGTGGTGTCATCGCTACAAAAACAGTAAGCCATATCGTTAAGAATATGTTGAAATTATCTAATTGCGACAAATCTTTGAACTTAAACTTACAGTTTGCAAATACATAGATTACAACGAAGAAAATCAATATAAAGAAGAATGCTGCAGGGATGCCGAAGTTATCTGTCTTAAAGAAGTTTAGATCTAAGTGAAATTTAATGGTATCGATGGTTTTCCATCCTAAGGCTTTAATTGATAGCATTTTATCTATGGATACCTGATTACCATATTGTGATTCGAGGTAAGGACGCCAAGAATTAAAAATGCGTTCCGCAACGACTTCATTACCCTTGTTTAGAAAGTTTGCCAAGATTGCAATGAAAAGGGGGAGGAGCATTGCTGATTTTTTAACCCAATTAATTGCAATTCCTGCGGTTGCTGAGAAATAAAATAATGCTAATTGGATCAAAACGCCGTAAAACAGAAATGCTTCATGTAGAAATACACCAAGAATTAGAAGCATTTCCCAATAAATAAAGCTGATGATTTTTTTGCTTTTTTGGAAGTTAAAGAGGTGTTTTAAGGAGTAATAAACAATCAATAATAAGAGAGGGTCTTTACGAAAGCCTGAGAAATGAGGGTGATAGTAGAATATCGTTACTCCAACCAAAGGCAGAACGGCATAATAGAGTGGAATGCCAACTCGAGCTAATGTTTTTATAAAAATCCAGCTTAACCAAAGCATTGATATCAAGGATATTGATATTATAATAATCTCGGGTTTGATATTGAATAATGAGTATAATTGGAATAGTATCTCACCGGCAAAGCCTCGTCGCACAAAACCTCCCTGATAGTTAACCAACCATTCTGAGAGCGCGTCCGAGCCCCAAAGAGGATTTCTTAGCTCGGTTGCAAGAGCCAGTAAGCTAAAGATAAAGTATAAGAAAAAGACTGCGTATAGGAGTGTTGTTCCGAAACCTTTTGTAAAATTCATTAACGATTAATCTCGTGGTATTGCGATGACAAAGATAGTGGCTTTAATTTATATGGATGCTTATCAGTAAAAAGTTTGTAGATGAAAGTTGATAGTCTTGGTTTATGTACAAAAGTTATGGAGGGGCTAAAATAAAAAAGCTCATCATTTGATGAGCTTTTTTCCAAGTACCTAGGGCGGGAATCGAACCCGCACTCCCTTAACGGGAACAGGATTTTAAGTCCTGCGTGTCTACCAGTTCCACCACCTAGGCAACTGAGCGAAAGACGAGATTCGAACTCGCGACCCCAACCTTGGCAAGGTTGTGCTCTACCAACTGAGCTACTTTCGCTTGACGTGGTGCAAATATAGAGAGAAAAATCAATTCCTAAAATTATTTTTTAAAAAAGTCCACAGACAGACATCAACTGGCTGGAACTCAAGTAATATTTTTTGAATAAAAATCATCCGATAGGATCAAATCAAAATGATTTCGGTAAAGAGCATAGATTCCAATTCGGAAATGTTATTCCTTAATTTTAGAAAATATCAAATCGTTTTCATATCCTTTCGATTGCAGATACCTGATCAGCTTCGCCTTTTCTTTTAAATTCAAGGAAGCGACATCCACATTAACTTTTTTTGAAATTAGTTCGGATAACTTAGCTTCATAATCATCCAGATCGATTTCCCTAAGTGCAATCTGGATTAGCGGCTTTGAAACCCGTTTTGCTTTTAAATGCTGAACAATCTTTATTTTTCCCCAACCTTTCATTCGGAATTTTCCTAATACAAAAGCCTTAGCGAAACGCTCTTCGTTCAGGAAATTGTCGGAGATTAAGTCTGAAATTATTTGCTCGACATCATTACTGTGGAGCCCCCAGCTATAAAGTTTGTCTCGAACTTCTTGTTGTGCTCGTTCCTGATACGCGCAATAGCTTTCAGCTTTTCTCTTTGCCTGAAGTGGAGTTAGAACCTTTGTTTTTCCCGTTTGATCTTCCATATCACAAATGTTCAAAAAATGATGAACTTATAAAAAAAATGATGAAATTCGTTCATTATTTAATATGAGATGTATACTATCGATTTAATACGCGAAGTTTTAGAGTTAAAGAGTTTTCGGATAGCGGATTATAATCAACAAATTACAGAGCTAGTATACGACAGTAGAAAGGTTAATCAACCTGAACATAGCTTGTTTTTTGCGCTTACTGCCGCCCGTGATGGTCATGATTTCATTAATGATGCCTATCTGCGGGGAGTTCGTAGTTTTGTTGTTTCCAAAAACGTGCCTTTCCTTGAGACACTTTCCGATGTTAATGTACTGTTTGTTGTGGATGTACTGGATGCATTGCAACGCCTCGCTGTCTACCATAGGCTATCCTTTAATGGAACGGTGGTTGGCATTGCGGGAAGTAATGGGAAGTCTGTGGTAAAAGAATGGCTGTACCAGTTATTATCGATTGATAAGAAAGTGTATCAGAGTCCTAAAAGCTACAACTCTCAGCTTGGTGTCGCATTATCGCTATGGAATTTGACTTCGCAATACGACCTTGCATTGATTGAGGCGGGTATTTCAGAGCCGGGAGAAATGGAGCGCTTGCAAGCTCTGATACAGCCGGAGGTAGGGATATTCACCAATATTGGGCTAGCTCATGCGCAGAACTTCATTTCGAAGCAGGCAAAGTTATTAGAGAAATTGAAATTATTTCAACGATCGAAAGTCCTTATTGCTGGCTCGAAATATGTAAATGCCGATCAAGTCTCCGCAGATATAAAATTATTGCAGTGGGGGGAGGAAGATAGCAATGAGATACAATTGTTGAATCAAGAACCTTCAAGAAAAGGAACCCAACTAACGATTAAATCGAATGGCAATATCCATACGTTCGACATCCCATTTACTGATAAAGCTTCCATCGAGAATGTCTTGACTTGCTTCACGGCAATGATGTATTTTGGTTATGCTGAACCGTTGATTATTGAACGTTTGCAGCAATTAAGACCTTTAGAAATGCGCCTGCAGCTTAAAAAGGGTATAGCTAACAGTTCTTTAATCGACGACTCGTATTCCAATGATTTAGCCTCGCTTCAGATATCATTAGATTTTCTAGCACAGCAGAACCAACATAGTAAGAAGACGTTAATTCTATCCGATATGGAAGGATTGTCGGTCAGTGAAAAATTTCAAGAGAAGCTGTTAGGTATACTTTCTCGCGCATCCATCAGCCGGATGATATGGGTCGGTCCGGATTATCAGTGGTTGGATGATCTTTCAACGACTGCCATACTGCGGTTTGCGACTACAGAAGACTTACTCCAGCAATTGGAGAGCTTAAATATCAAGGATGAAACCATATTGATCAAGGGAGGGCGTGCATTCCGCTTTGAACAGGTCGTACAACGCCTGACATTGAGATCACATGGTACCGTTCTGGAGATTAACTTAAATGCACTTTCGCATAATCTGATGCACTATCGTGCGATGATCCCCAATCAGGTTAAGCTGATGGCGATGGTCAAAGCGTTCTCCTACGGAAGTGGAAGCTTCGAGGTCGCCAACCTGTTGCAGTTTAGCAAAGTCGATTATCTAACGGTAGCTTTTGCTGACGAAGGTGTTGAGTTAAGGATGGGTGGCATCGCATTACCCATCATGGTTTTGAGTCCAGACAGCGATACTTTTCAGACATTACTACAATACGATTTGGAACCAGAGGTGTACTCCATGCGTTTCCTTAATCAGTTTATAGAATTCTTAAGGTCCAATAAACGTGAAGGATATAAGATTCATGTGAAGTTGGATACAGGTATGCATCGATTAGGATTTTTAGCGAATGAAGTGAACGAACTTATAGAACGCTTGAACCAACAAAAGGAAGTTAAAGTACAATCTTGCTTCACGCATTTGGTTGCATCCGGCGATCCTAATCAAGATAGTTTTACCCAGTATCAAATCGATACTTACAACAACTGTGTTACTAAGTTAGAAGCAGGAATCGGCTATTCTTTCATCAAGCATGTTGCGAACACCTCCGCAATTGTACGCTGGCCGCAAGCACATTTTGATATGGTTCGCCTAGGAATAGGACTATATGGTGTTGATATGGACAACGGGAATAGCGTTCTAGAGAAAGTAAGTACGCTGCGAACTACCGTAACGCAATTGAAAGATTTACCGAAAACCGAGACGGTTGGCTATGATCGGAAAGGAGTATTAACACGTGATAGCAGAATTGCTACGGTTAAAATTGGGTATGCTGACGGATATAATCGTAAATTTGGAAACGGAATTGGAAAAATGAAAATCAATAATCAGTTGGTACCAACGGTAGGCACTATCTGTATGGATATGTGCATGTTGGATGTTACGGATATTGAAGTCAAAGAAGGGGATACCGTAGAGGTTTTTCCAGACATCATGCAAGCGGCAAGAGATATCGGCACCATTCCGTATGAACTATTGGTCAATATTTCTAGTAGGGTAAAGAGAGTCTATTATTTTGAATAAACATGCTACGTAAATTCTTTCAACAATTCTTTTATTATTTAATCAAGGGAACCTTGGTCGTTGCGCCCGTTGCGGGAGCAATCTTCGTGATTGTTTGGTTAGTTGCGACCTTGGACGGTGCGCTAAATATTACTGAGCACTTCCTTGAAGATGAAACCGGACATCCGCTCTATATCCCGGGAATAGGAATTCTATCGGTCATCCTGTTGCTTGCGTTGGTAGGCTTAATTTTTACAACCTTAGTGACAGCACCAATCCGCAGTTGGATGACGCGTACCATTAACAAAATACCGCTATTCAATACGCTTTATTCTTCCATCAAAGACTTTACCGAAGCCTTTGTTGGTGATGCAAAGAAATTCAATGAACCGGTATTGGTCGAAGTCAACAACTTTGGATTAAAGAAGGTTGGCTTCCTAACTCAAAAGGACTTGAGCAGCATAGGCTTAGAAGGTGAAGTTATTGTTTACTTTCCATATTCTTATTCTGTTGCAGGACAGGTTGCTATCATAAGCGCAGATAAAGTTCATAAATTAAATATGTCAGCCACTGATGCTATGAAATTAGCTGTGTCGGGCGGTGTTAGTGGCGTTGAACCTTCAAAGAGAAGAGATGTTTTGGAAAAAAAGCAACAATAAGCAATCTCAAGAATCAAAGGATTTGTTGTTGTCTAATGGCGCAATGCAGTCGTATTTTATCAGCGAACTCGATCCAGCACTCTTGGATTTGTTCGAAAAAAAAGAGAAAACAGTCGTAACGGATGAGCGCTTTTCTAACTGGTGTAAACTGACAGAAAATCTTTCTAAGGACAGCGTGCATACGCTTGCGGAAGAAAAAGCACTCTTGGAATATTATATCTCTCTGTGGGGTTTACTTCAAAATGAAGAACTGCATGTAAAAGTTGATTTTAATATCGCAGATCCCTCAATGAAAGTTCATGCATTACTCTGCTTCCCATTGGTTCAAAATGCGCTTACTAATGGTTATAATACGATGCCTGCGCATCCAATTAAAATTCGGTTAAGTAGTTCGAGCAATCAAATCAAGCTGGAAGTAAGCAATCATGTCAACCATTATTTAAAAGATCAGTCCGAAAACGACTACATTAACAACCTTCAATACCGCTTGAAATTTCATTACCCCGATAAACACAGCCTATTCCTCAATAGTAATAGTATGTTGTTTAAGGGGGTTAATGATATTAGATGTTAGACATTAGATTTTAGATATAAGATATTAGATTTGAGGTGTTTAACCAAACAGTCTGAAATCTAATATCTATAATCTAATATCTAATTTTATCTATCGCAACTTGCTCTAAACGATTCTTTCTTATCCAGATTTGTATAAGCAATTTCTAAAGTGCTTTCTGAGATCGTAATCGACCCTATTGCCTCTGAATTAAAGAAAATGGTGTTGTTATCTCCTTTTTGCATCACGATTCCTGTTAATGAAGGAATATTGCCTTTATCAGATTTGAAGTCGAACGAATACTTGTCTCCAACTTTGTACACGCGCACAGAACCAGGACCGTAAGCAACATTCTTGCTGTTATCAGAAAGATTGGTGTAACCAACCTCACCCGTATAGTTTCCAGTAAACAATTCATTATCTACCGGGTCATCATCTTTCGAACAAGCAGAAACTGTGAATAGGACAACAAACAAAAGACTTAATAATTTCAATGTGTTTTTCATAGTACAATATTTATGTTTTTCTAATAGTTATTGTACTTGTTAAACCAAACACGATGCCATTATGTCTGCAACATAGCTGTTACATTTTCTTTTTAACACTTCTTAACGCTTTCAATTTAGAACAATTTAAGCTGATGATCGGAGTTTTTTATAAGCTGTGAACAGTCAAACTCAAAGTGCTCTACGTTCAATTTATTGCGTTTGCAGTGCATACGGAAGCTATCTTTAATCATTTGCGCTAGCTTTCCGGTTCCTTTCATCCGGTTTCCGAACTCGCTATCATTCACTTTTCCATGATGACAACTCTGTATACTATGCCAAATCTTATTCGCACGATCCGGATAGGCCTTGTGTAGCCAATTCTCAAATATTTGTCCAATCTCACCATTCAATCTTACGGTTGTATAGCCAGCCCATTTCGCCCCAGCACTAGCAGCCGCCTTCAATACATTAGGAATCTCATGATCGGTCAAACCCGGGATGACAGGGGCACACATAATGCCCACCGGAACGCCCAACTTTGATAACGACTCAATAACATGCAAGCGCTGTTTAGCAGTTACTGTTCTAGGTTCAAGCTTCAAGCGCGTTTCCTCAGTTAAAGAATTGATGGAAATATAGACTACACAGAGATTTCTATTGGCAAGTTCGCTGATAATATCCGCATCGCGCAATATTAAGCTGTTCTTTGTAATAATGCTGACCGGCTGACCATATTGGCTAGCCGTTTTTAAAATTCCGCGCGTCAATTGAAACTTACGTTCTAAAGGTTGATAGCAATCTGTATTTCCAGAAAGTGAAATAGGTGTCCCAGTCCATGACTTACGACTGATAAACTCGCGGAATAGCTTCACGCTATTCGCTTTGACCATAATCTTCGTCTCGAAGTCCAGGCCCGCGCTGTATCCCCAATACTGATGCGAATTGCGTGCATAGCAATAGATACAACCGTGTTCACAGCCCTGGTAGGGGTTGGCCGAGTATTCCATGCCCACGTCGGGGCTAGTCACTTTGTTGACGAAACTTTTGGGATGAACAATCGTAAAATGAGTTTGCGGCTTTTCCTCCTCCCATTCATCAATCCCCTCTATAAAGTCCTTGCTGTAGCTTTGTTGAAAAAAAATGTTCGATACATTCTCCTGTGCACCACGACCTTGAATAAATTCAGTAGCCATATTTCCTCCTAATATTTTTCTAAAATACTAAAAATATTAGTAAAACAACAAGGCTACAATGTCATATTTTAAATAGCTTCCGCGATATCCTTACGGGTTTTTGCATACAGATAGATGAAAGTTTCAATTTGCGAGCGATATGCAGGCTTCTTATTGGTCACATATTCATTGGTTTGCAGGTTGTCGAAAATCCTGGCTTTCACATTGTCTTTCAACTGAATTTGTAACAGATCTTTCAGCTCGGTTTTCAATTTTTTACTATTGATTTTTACTGCTGCTTCGATACGATAATCTAAATTCCGAGTCATCAAATCGGCTGAAGAGATGTAGGTCAGCTCTTTCCCAGCGGCGTAAAAATAGAGTACACGGGCGTGCTCTAAATACTCATCTACAATGCTGATACCATATAATGGCTCTTTGAATTTTTTCTGATTGATTGCGCAATATACACCACGCACGATCAGCTCGACCTTAACGCCGGCAATTGCAGCTTCATATAATTTTTTGATACATTCTTTGTCACTAAGCGAGTTAATCTTGATGATAACATGCGCTTTTCGTCCAGCCTTGGCCTCCAGAATCTCTTTATCGATAAACTGCAAAATCTGCTGACGCATATCTAAAGGACAGGTCAGTAAACTTTTACAATTTTTTATCGTGTTCTCTAAAGGCATCTTAGGCTTTTGCAGCGCATTGAATATCTTGTTGATATCGGCCATCACGCTCTTGTTGCTCGTCATCAAACAGTGGTCGCCATAAATGCGCGCCGTCTTTTCATTGATGTTGCCGGTACTCACGAAACCATATTGAATGGTTTTGTTATCTACCCGCTTTTTGATAATACAGAGTTTGGCATGTACTTTTCGGTTCGGAATACCAACAAGTACTTTAACGCCTTCCATTTCGAATCGGTCTTTCCAATCCAGATTATGCTCTTCATCAAAACGCGCTCTCAGCTCTAACATCACCGTGACTTCTTTCCCGTTACGCGCTGCATTTACTAAGGCATTGGCGATTTTTGAATTTGTAGCCATCCGATAGATTGTAATCTTAATCGTTTTCACGTCCGGATCCATAGCCGCCTCCCGCAATAGATCGATCATCGGCCTGAACTGGTGATAAGGAAAGGAGAGGAGCACATCTTTTTTCAGGATAACGTCCGTCACACGATCGACATCGCAGAGATCAGGATGCTCAAATGAAGTTCGCTCAAATGGTCTTCTATAAGATCTGAACACATCTGGGAAGTCCATGAAGTGCTTGAAATTATGGATTTTCTGACCTGGGATGATGCTGTCGCGTTTTGAAAGATCCAATTTCCGAATCAAAAACTCCAGAAGCATCTGGTCCATATCTTTATCAAACACAAAGCGCGTCGGCTTGCCTTTGCGTCTATTTTTTACGCCTTTTGTTATCTTTTCTACAAAGCTCGTATTCACGTCGTTATCTAAATCAAACTCCGCATCTTTCGTGATTTTGAAAGTGTTCGCAACAAATTCATCAAAACCGAAGTAGGAAAAGATGTAAGGTAAATTGACTTTTACAACATCCTCAATTAAGATAATATGCTTCTGATTCTTAGGTGCCGGAAGGATCACAAATCGGCCGTGTTGGCTCGAAGGTAATTCAATGATGGCAAACTTCGTCTGATATTGCCAGTCCTTCTTATACATAGCAACACCCAGATAAAGACTTTTGTCGCGAAGATAGGGCATGGGGCGTACCTCATCCAGAAGGAGCGGAATAATGCTGCTCTCCACCTCCCGGTCAAAGTAGTCTTTCACAAATTCTAACTGTTCCTGCGAAAGGTCCTCCGCAGTTTTTATAAAGACGCGCTGCTTAGCCATCTCTTTCTGAACATCTAACCAAATCTTATCAAACTTCTTTTGCTGTTTGATAACGATATGCGTTATCTGTTCTAAAATAATATTGGGATCTTCATAAAAAGATCCCAATACTTCTTTGGTATTAATCTCGGCCGCGCGCTTCAGTGCAGCTACACGAACACGAAAAAACTCATCTAAATTATTCGAGAAGATACCTAGAAACTTAATGCGTTGCTCCAATGGAACTTCGGTATCTGCCGCTTCTTGCAACACACGAGCGTTAAAACTTAACCAGCTAATATCCCTGGGGATAAATTTTTTTGCCATTTCTAGTTCTCTCATAATAGCATCGAAATTATCGGTGCTATGTTAATTTTATGTTAACTTTATAAAATCAAATTATTAAATCACTTCTGCGAACCATACCTTTTCTGAATATTTATTGCCTCAAACTTCTTATCGTCATAGTGAGGCTCTTCAATATTTAAAGTAGTAGGAAAAGGTTTGTGTTTATCGAAAAAGTAAACTTTAGTGACCGAACCGTAATCATTGGTCGGAAATTGATCTGCACATTGATCATATTGTGCATTCATTGGATCGCCAACCGTTACGGCATAGATTCGAATAATACCACCTTTATTTTGCTCATTTCGAACAAAAGCGACCTCTTCAAAATCTCCAGGTAAATCTTTAATCGAGGGCTGCGAATATGCGTCCCAAATAAAATACCCTAATAAACAAATGAGCGGAATGGCAAAAAACCAAACCTTCTTCCTTCTTTGTTGCGCCATCTATGCCTACCTCGATTATAAACTAATTTGAATGCCTAACAATTTGTAGAACTCCTTCAGGATTGCTTGATGTCCTGGCCATGCTGGTGAGGTTACTAAATTTCCATCAACAACCGCTTGGTCGGCAGGAATGTTCTTCCAAGTACCACCAGCCAGTTCGATATCCGGACCTACAGCGACGTAAGCCGTCAAGGTGCGTCCTTTCAATACCTGAGCCGTCGTTAACACTTGTATACCATGGCAGATTGCCGCAACAGGTTTATCCTTCTCGAAGAAGTGCTTCGTAATTTCAATAACACGCTTGTTCAATCTAATATATTCAGCCGATCGGCCGCCAGCTATGTAAAGTCCATCGTAATCTTCCGGATTTACCGAATCAAAATCTTTATTAATTGCGAAATTGTGACCGCGAAGTTCTTTATACGTCTGATCGCCGGTAAAATCATGAACTGCCGTAGGCACAACATCACCTTTTTTACGATCCGGAGCTATAGCATCAACTTCGATTCCTACAGCACCCATCGCTTGGAAGGGAACCATTGCTTCATAATCTTCCACATAGTCTCCAACTAATAATAATACTTTCTTTGCCATGATATTTAATTTTTAATTATCGTTCTCTGTTAATTTTGTTGCCATCATGCGCTTCGTTTTGCGCACTTTGGCCTCCAATTGACTGCGAAATAGCGGCGTAATGATGCCGACGCCTTCTTTAAAATTCTTGCTGTATTCCGGAAGTGAAAAACTCTCCAAAATATCCGCGCCATCTTTCGGCATGCGTGCCGATGCTATATCTAAAATGCATTGTCCGCCTCCTTTTCCATCGCTCGTTGCTAATAGAAAAACAGCTTTTCCGTTAAATAGTTTACGACCTTTGATTCTTGACGTCCAATCGTAGATGTTCTTATAAGCAGTAGCGTAGTTACCATTATGTTCTGCTAAGGAAATCAATATCAAGTCTGCCCAATCAATCTTAGCGGCAAAGGCATGCGCAGCTTCCGGAATGCCAATCTCCTGCTCGCGATCGACAGAAAATAAAGGCATTTCAAAATCGTTCAAATCTAATATTTCAATGACATCGTCTTTCTCTTTGTAATATTTGGAAACCGATGTGATAAATTTCTTGTTGATGGAGTTTTTGCTGCTGCTACCAGCGAAAGCCAATATTTTCATGTCTTAAATTTAGTGATTTATTAGGCATAAAAAAAGCCTATGATTAATCATAGGCTGTAATTTCTACTTTTCCCTTTGTACCAGGCGATCCTGAATATACTTGTCCCTGCGGTACACCTCGTAGTCCCGGACCAGACATCGAAATCTGTGAATAGACACGTTGTAAGTCTGATGTAGGGTTTACGCGAAGTCCACCTTGTTGTACATCAATCAATAAATAGTTTTTTCCTTTCTTATCGGTCGTCTGTGGTTTGATACCTGAATTGGCATAGGCAAAATTTACCTTACCACCGTTTCCGTTCGGGAATGTTTTGGTACCGTTCATCGCATCCCATCCGCGCGCAATCACATAAAGCGATCCCAACTCTTGCAGATTCACTTTGATATCAAAGTTCGTCGCATTGTTTTTTCCATCGGAACCCGATATAACCGCATTTTTACCAATAATAGCATGACCGATCTCCAGTTTTACGTCCTTTTTACCAAAGAATTCCAACTTCGCTTTGTCCTTCATGATCAACGTGTCAATACGAACGATCATCGAAGAATCACGGCTCACGAAATTTTTAGTCTTCTTTTTTCCGACTTCTAATTTCGTTATATGTTCTGTTGTTTGTGCCTGACTATTCAAGCCCAAAAACAACATACTTAAACTTAATATTAAATATTTCATACGTTAACCTCCTGTCTGTTAGACCGTATTAAAGTTAAAAAGTTTATTCCAGACCTTTCATATATTTTACGATCAAGGCAGCAGTCTTCTCAGACGCACCCGGCGTTCCCATCTTTTCGATCAAGTTGTCGTAATTCTCTAAAACACTTGCCCGATGTGCTGGATTTAAGGTTAACTCTTTCAATTCCTCAGAGATAGTCATCGTGTCGCAATCGTTCTGGATAAGCTCGCGAACCGATAGGTAATCGTTTATCAAATTAACGAGTGAGATAAAACGTACTTTGATCAGTTTGCGTGCAATCATGACGGTGATAGGATTTGCTTTGTACACAACGACCTGCGGAATGCGCAATAACGCAGTTTCCAAAGTGGCAGTGCCTGAGGCCACAACGGCCGCTTCTGCATTCTTCAACAAATCATAGGTTTGATCGAATACCACGGGTATATCCTCGTCCCCGATATAGTTTTTATAATACGCTAAATCGAAATTGGGTGCCCCTGCGATAACCAACTGATGCGCCGGAAACATACGGTTTAAATCGACCATAATAGGGAGTAAGTTCTCGATCTCCATTTTGCGACTGCCAGGAAGCAAGGCAATAATCGGCTTCTGGCTCAAACCATTGTCCAGCCGGAAGTTCGGATTGAATTTGTATGCTGCAATAGCATCTAACAGGGGATTTCCAACGTAATCAACCTGATAATGAAACTGCTTGTAGAACTTCACCTCGAAAGGAAGGATACAAAACATGTGGTCTACCAATCTCTTAATCTTATACACACGTTTTTGATTCCATGCCCATATTTTCGGAGAGATATAGTAGCACACCTTAATGCCGAGCTTTTTCGCAAAAGCAGCGACCTTAAGGTTAAAACCTGGAAAGTCTATCAAAATGAGGGTATCAGGTTGCTGCTTAAGGATATCCTCTTTCACCTTTTTGAGGTTTTTAGCGATGCTGCTCAAATTCTTCAACACCTCAATGAAGCCCATGAACGCCATCTCCGAAGTATGGATAAGAACCTGCTCGCCAGCCGCTGCCGCCATCTGGTCGCCACCAACAATATTAAAACTTGCTTCCGGATCCTCCTTTTTCAGCGCTTTAATCAAGTTCGCACCATGAAGGTCCCCCGAAGTCTCTCCTGCAATAATGTAATATTTCATGTTTTATATTAACCCCTTAAATATACGGATTCTTTATAGGATGATGCAATTTCGCTGTTTTTGCATAAATATTTTTCAACCTTTCTAGGAGTCTCGCTCTGCTTAGAACCCTTGTAAAGCCCTTTGTAACCCCATTATAACCCCAATCAAACCCAATTCCAATTGGGTTTGATTGGGGTTATAATGGGGTAGTATTTAGTAGTTAGTAGTTAGTATTCAGACCTAGGGCGGGTAAAGAGATTAGACATTAGATTTAGATATAAGCGTATGGAGTCTTTTGAGGGATGAAAAGATGAGTTTAAGGGTGCTTTGTCTGAACTTTTGGTTATAACAAGAAAGGTGAAATTGTCTTTGAACCAGGAATGGAAGGATGCAAGGATGAACAGGATCGGGCGTCATAGGTCTAACTACTAACTACTAACTACTAAATACTATTTTGAATCCTTCCTTTCCTGGTTCAGACAAACTTTCAAAAGTTCAAACAAAATATCCTGACAAAAAAAGGCGCCTAATCGGCGCCTTTACATCTAATGTCTTATATCTAAACTCTGAAATCTAATTCCAGCCCTAGGTCTAACTACTAACTACTAACTACTAACTACTACTAAATTCCAAGCTCCACCTGGAACATTCCGCCCCAAGCAGCTTTATTATTGGCATTATTTAAGTAACCATCCTTAAAGGTATAGTTAGCATTTAGCTGGAATTTCAAGCGGTGTGCTTTCATGTATTTTGTAAGACCGAGTTCGATAATCTCAGTTTGGTCTTCGTATAGTGCGATATCGCCGTGTGGCATCACATAAGTATAGCGACCAGCAATCTCATAACCTTTGTTCAAAAGATATGAAGCTTGTTGGTTCACACCCCAGCCTTTATAAGCGTAGGTTTGTTCCGGATCTTCTTCGTCAGTAAGGTTAAGCGGATTGTCTACATCTCTGCGCATGTATTCAGCTTCGTATGCGAAGCCCATATACTTGAAGATGGCGTCGGCAAAGGATGTTTTTAAGGTAAACGGATTCTGAACATAACGACCTAACTGTCCGCCTTCGCGAATGGTCTTGTCATTATAGCTATAACCGCCACCAATAGATAATTTTGGTGTTTCCTCGCGCTCTAAATCACCCTCGGAGTAGTCATTGTCGTTCGTAAATTTCCCTAAAGGTAAGAACTCGATTCTACCGGTATAGGCTAAGCCTTTATCTGTTGCGCTGGCCGGACGACCTTCACCTGTTGAGATGGCCGCTTTAGCGTTGAAAGGCATATCGCCAATCTTTTTGCTCAGGTTTAAGGAAACTCCAAAGTCACGGTCTAATGTGAAATTACTGTTTACCAACGAGCGGTCTGCGAATTGCAGGGACCCTGATGAGTTCACACGCTGGCGGTTACCTGGAAGCTTGTTCTGTCCGAAAGAGATATAAAAGTCGTCGGAAAAGTTATAGAACATCACAGCATCACGAACGATATTGGGGATACCTGTATCGTCGAAATCCTGGTCACTACGTGTAAATGCCAATTGTACGGTGTAGGAAATCTTTGGTGTATAGATATAACCGTCCATACGCATTCTTAAACGACGAATACGTGCATCGAATTTACCGTTATCTTCTCCGTCAATAACGTTAGAGAATCCCAGTCGGTTTTGCATACGAAAACGGAAGTTCGTATAGAAAAGGGAATCTTTGGATTTGTATTGGATTCCTTTGAAGTTTAGGATAGTAGCACGGTCATCACGCTCTTGCGGATGGTGGCTCTGTCCGTAAACCTCGGTCATAGCGATAATAGCTACAACAAAGCTTAAGGTAAAATTAGTAATCCACTTCATTGTAAAGTATATAATTAAATTTTTGGTTCTTGCTGACTTAGGCAGTGGAAGCTTCCAAGTCCCCAAATAATATCGACAGAGTCGATGCCGATAACCTTGCGGTCAGGGAATACTGACTGTATAATGTCTAGTGCTTTTTGGTCGTTTTTATCGTTGAAAATTGGAACAACAACAACTTTGTTTGCAATGTAGAAATTGGCGTATGAAGCCGGCAATTGCTGGTCTTCATAAACAACAGGTCTTGGCATTGGCAACTCGACGATATTTAAAGGGCGACCATCTAAAAGGCGCATTTCCTTTAATTTCTCCAAGTTTTCTTGAAGAATAGGGTAGTTCTCATCATTGGGATCTTCTTCTACAACGGTCAATACGGTATCCTCGTTTACAAAACGGGTGATATCATCAATATGGCCGTCAGTATCATCACCGATAATTCCATCGCCTAACCATAATACCTGATCTTGACCATAATAATCCATCAAATATCCTTCAATTTGTTCTTTGTTAAGATGTGGATTGCGGTTTTCGTTCAATAGACAGGCTGTAGTCGTTAAGATAGTACCTGCGCCATTGAATTCTACCGATCCGCCTTCCATAACGATGGGCGGAGTAAACAACTTTAGTCCAAATTCCTGCGCTATTCTTGTAGGTACAACATCGTCTAAATCATAGGGAGGATATTTGCCGCCCCAAGCATTGTAACCCCAATCGACCACGGCTTTCTCGCCCGTTTCTTTATTAATCAGGAATGCAGGGCCATGATCGCGGCACCAAGCATCGTTTGTAGGATTTAGATGAAAGCTAATGTTCTCAAGATTTGCACCTGCTGCTTCGATATGTGATAGTGCGAAGGCTTTCATCGCTTCATCCGCTACATTGATGCGTACTTTTTGGTCTGCTGCAACCAGCTTGATAAATTGGGAGTAAGGTGCATAGACTGTTTCTAGCTTACCCGGCCATGATTCTTCCTTGTGTGGCCAACTTAACCAGAGTGCTTCTTGAGCTGCCCATTCGGCAGGAAAAGTAAAACCTTGAGCCTTAGGCGTATCTTCCTTTTTATATAGTCGGGATGTGTTTTCTGAACTCATATTAACATGACGTAAAAAAACTATGCTCTTGGATGAGCATAGTCGGTATTTCTTAATTTATTCTTTAGTCCTCGTCTATAAATCGCTTAGTGATAGGAGCATATGTTTCAATCCTTCTGTCGCGAAGGAAAGGCCAGTGCTTGCGGAAATAATCGGATTGATTCAAGTCGATTTCAACAACTTCCACTTCTTCCTGATCATGGGATGCCAGATACAAAAGCTTTCCTTGTGCATTGGCTACGAAGCTGCCTCCCCAGAATTTCATTGCGCCGTCTTGCTCAAAGCCAACACGGTTTACCGAAACAACTGGAACGCCGTTGGCAACTGCATGCGATCGTTGGATCGTCTGCCAAGCATTATATTGGTCTTTGTTTGTTTCTTCGTCCTGATCTGTCGCCCAGCCGATAGCCGTTGGGTAGAACATGATCTCAGCACCCATTAAAGCGGTAATACGAGATGCTTCAGGGTACCATTGATCCCAACAGATCAATACGCCGATTTTACCAAATTTCGTGTTAAATACTTTGTAACCTAAATCACCAGGTGTAAAGTAGAATTTTTCGTAGAATGCTGGATCATCAGGGATGTGCATCTTACGGTATTTCCCTAAGTAGGAGCCATCTGCATCTAAAATAGCAGTTGTATTATGATAAAGACCTTGCGCACGCTTTTCAAATAACGAAGCAATGATAACCACCCCAAGTTCTTTCGCTACTGTGGATAAGGCATCCGTCGATGGCCCTGGAATAGCTTCAGCCAGATCAAAATTGTCGTAATCCTCTACATCACAAAAATATAAGGAGGTAAAAAGCTCTTGCAAACAAACGATTTGGGCGCCTTTTGCTGCAGCTTCGCGAACTTTCTCGACCGCTTTATTCAAATTCTCTTGTTTATCCTTTACACAGGACATTTGAACTAAACCAACTTTTACTTTACTCATTTTTACAATTACTTATAAGGTTTGCGCAAAGATAGGATAAAATAATGAGGTTAACTGATGGAGGTACACAATATGGGCTGAAAATGCGTAGTTATTATGTAATTTTTTGTCTGTTGTAGAAGATGTTGTACGGCTCGTTGAGATGCAAAGTTCCCTGTTTTGTTACCTTTGTGTATGCGCAAAATAATTCATATTGATATGGATGCATTTTATGCTTCTGTCGAACAGCGAGATTTCCCGGAGTTTCGTGGTAAGGCATTGGCTGTTGGTGGCTCGCCAAGTGGACGGGGAGTGGTCGCAACGGCTAGTTATGAAGCGCGCAAATTTGGGGTGAAGTCTGCCATGTCCTCGCGCATGGCGCTGCAACTTTGTCCTCATCTACTCTTTACCCGCCCTAGGTTTGATGTGTACAAGGAGGTATCGAATCATATCCGTTCCATATTTCATCGGTATACCGACTTGATCGAGCCGCTATCATTAGACGAAGCGTATTTGGATGTAACAGAAGATAAGCTGAATATAGGTTCGGCTATTGAAATTGCACGACAGATAAAGCAGGCAATACATGACGAATTACAACTGACGGCATCGGCAGGGGTTTCGGTGAATAAATTTGTTGCTAAGATTGCGTCGGATTTTCAGAAGCCGGATGGGCTGACCTTCATCGGACCTTCTAAAGTAACGAAGTTTTTGGAGGCTTTGCCTATTCATAAGTTTTTCGGAGTCGGAAAGGTGACAGCCAAGAAAATGAACCAAATGGGTGTGCATATAGGTGCTGATTTGAAGCGATTTAGTGAGATCGAGATACAGCAGCACTTTGGTAAGTCTGGGAAGTTTTTTTACCAGATGGTGCGCGGGATGGATGAACGCCCCGTGCGTCCCAATCGAATTTCGAAATCTGTGGGTTCGGAGGATACTTTTGAATCGGACCTCACGGATCCGGAATTAATGAAAGTAGAGATTGCCCGATTAGCGGAGCGCGTATTTGCGAGGTTGGAACGCGGGGAGAAGTTTGGGAAAACAGTCACCTTGAAGATTAAGTATGCTGATTTTTCACAGATAACGAGGAGCAAAACGGGATTGATTTCTCTTTCCAAACTGCATGAAATACAGGATTACGCCTACGAACTGCTCGAGAAGGTGGATATGCAGGATAAGCGGGTTCGGCTGTTGGGTGTTACAGTTTCTAATTTCCAGGGTGAGCAGCACGATACGCCGGAATATGTGCAGTTAAGCCTCTTCTAAAGGCTCTCCAACCAAATACTGTACGCGAGAAGGGTTCAGTCTGGCAAAGTTCATCGCGAGATTGTTCATGTAGAAATTGCTATGTACAAGGCTGTCATTTTCTACCACATCATCGATTGTATGAAATTCCAAGTCGTTCGCAACAAATCCTAAAGCAAAAACTCTGTTTTCTTTATAATATATGTAACTCTTCTCGTCGGCATGCCTACCACGATCGATAATGACAAAGCTCCGCTTACTGTTCTGTATGCTTTCTATCGCCTCTAAGACCTTATCGTTGTATGCGGTGACCAACGGGAGCTCTTTCTTTAAGAGCGCCTCAGAACGCTCTGTATTTGATTTTTCACTATTGAAGAATGAGCACAGTCTAAATTCCAGCGAATAGGTATTAATCAATTGTAGCAGGAACTGCGTCGACTCATGCACGGTGTTGAATGCAAATAGAGGGGTGATATGCTTTCTAATTTGGCAAACGGAAAGCCTAAGGTATCCGTTTTGGTCTTCATAGCTGATCAAACCGTATTTAGGGTCGTATTTTTTCAATGCTCGGTTGTAGATGGGCCATATCTTTTTGATCATATGGCATTCCATCAAAAAGGCCATCAGTTCGGTTCCTGACTCTTGGAAATCAATGTCGCTGATCTCATTGATGAAATGCTGTCTACGCTGTCCACTGTTGTTCCCCGTAAAATGACTGATGACACGTTTTTTGATATTTACGGCCTTGCCAACATAGATTATTTTTCCCTTGTTGTTTTTGAAAAGGTAGATGCCCGTGCTATTCGGAAGACGGTTGAATACCTCTACAGGAATATTGGTAGGTAGGCGCTGTTCTTTGGCGTTTGTTTGTTCTATCAGCTTAATAAAATGTTCGCTGTCAGCTTCGTAAAGTTTTTGAAATAAAGTAACTGTTGCTTTCGCATCACCGGCCGCTCGGTGCCTGTCTTCAATGATGATGCCCAGACTTTGACATAGTTTTCCCAGGCTATAGCTTGGTAGTCCTTTGAAGATTTTACGAGATAATCGAACGGTACATAGTCGCTGTGCTTTCCACTCATAACCGGCAGCCTTCAATTCAGTTTGAACAAAAGAATAATCGAAATGCACATTATGTGCTACGAATATGCAGCTTCCCAATAGATGGTAGATATCTTCGGCGATATCCTCAAAGATTGGAGCACTTTCGACCATCTCATCCGAGATGCCCGTCAATGCCTGAATATGAAAGGGGATAGGTTGCTGGGGATTGACCAAGCTTGTGTACTCGTCTACTACCTTCTTGCCATCGAAGATATAAATGGCAATCTCTGTTATTTTACTCGCAGAGGCATATCCTCCGGTCGTTTCAATATCGACAATAGCGTAGCGTGGCTTCTTCATTTAAACAAAAATAATACTAATATTCTTATTTACTAAGAATATTAGTATTATTTTCTGCGTTTTGATTAAATATTTTAAAGAAGCTCCACGCCTTTTTCTAAGAGTTCGTTCTTTTTTAGTTGATCCCAGATACTCACTTGCACCTGTCCGATATGTTCAAGCTTCAACATGAACATACAGATGCGAGATTGTCCGATGCCTCCACCAATGGATTCTGGGAGTAAATCATTTAACAGCATTTGGTGGAAAGTTAGTTTTTGGCGATCCAGGCTGTTGCGGATTTCTAACTGTGTTAATAGAGCTTTCTTGTCCACACGGATTCCCATAGAGGATAGCTCAAATGCCGTGTTTAAAATAGGGTTCCAGACTAAAATATCACCATTTAACCCATGATAACCCTGTTCATTACCGGTGCTCCAATCATCATAATCAGCCGCACGGCCATCATGTGGTTCTCCATTGGTCAAAGAACCGCCGATTCCATAAATGAATACTGCTCCGTACTCCTTCGCAATGGCATTCTCTCGTTCTTTGCCTGTGCTATTTGGATACTTTTGAAGCAGCTCTTCTGCTGAAATAAAGTGAATAGTTTCGGGTAGAACAGGCTCAATATGTGGGTATTGAACGTTTACCGCTTGTTCTGTATCATAAATGACTTGATAGATTTTCTCTACCGTTTCTTTCAGATAAGCTAAGTTTCTATTTCCTGAGCATATGCATTTCTCCCAATCCCATTGATCGACATAGATGGAGTGGATCGGGGAATAATCCTCATCAGGGCGCAATGCACGCATATCCGTTAAAATGCCTTCTTCAGGTTCTAATTCTAATTCTTTTAAGCGTATTCTTTTCCACTTTGCCAGGGAATGAACCACCACTGCGCGTTGGTCCTGTAAGGATTTGATAGGGAATGAAACAGGTCGTTCAATTCCGTTTAAATCATCGTTAATACCCGTTCCATCCAATACAACGATTGGTGAAGATACAGGAATTAAGTTTAAGGCTTGCTTGAGTTTTGTCGCAAACGTTTCTTTAACAAACGTAATTGCTTGTTCTCTTTTTAAGATATGACGTCCCATTAATTTTTAAAACAAAATAAACATAGTGATCGTGATTCTAATAGCAAAAATCACTTTATCATAATTGTCTTCAAAAATACAAAATTGTTAATGATTTAGGTTATTTATTATAAAAATAAATAGTTAAAAGTAGTTTTTGTAGTATGTATTGCAATGCAAACGGTTGATTGGTTAAAAATAAAATATTGAAATCCGCTTTTTTTTAAGCCGTATTTGCCTTGGCGTTAAATAAAGTAGGAGGCTTTCGAAAACTATGCAAATGGTTCTCAGTTGTTTAGAGGTAGGATGCCGTGAGGTTAGGATAATTTGCCTATCGGCTATTTAGCGCGCTACGGATTGCAGCTCCTTTCGTAAGACATTCTGCATATTCCGATTCTGCCTCTGCATCAATGGTGATGGCACCTCCCGTGTGGAAGGAGAGGTAATTTGTTTCTGCATTGTAGATTAACGTTCGGATGACCACATTAAAGTCGAAGTTTCCATCCGGTGAGAAATATCCGATAGCACCCGAATAAACGCCACGTCTGGAGTTTTCATATTGGTCGCATAGCTGCATCGCCGATATCTTGGGCGCTCCGGTCATCGAACCTGCAGGGAAGGTGTTTTCTATAACTTCGCAATCGCTCAACTTGGGGTTCTTTTCGCAAGAAATAGTCGAGATTAATTGATGCACATGCTTGAACGTATAAAGCCCCAGTTTCTCAGTAACTTTTACCGTTCCGGGCACTGCGCTTCTGGTGAGGTCGTTTCTAACCAGATCGACGATCATTACGTTTTCAGCAATTTCTTTAGGATTGTTCGCGAGATTTTTCTTTAGTATTTCATCCTCTGCTTCGTCCTTTCCACGAGCAGATGTTCCCTTTATCGGTTGAGAAATTAAGGTGTTTCCACGCTTCGCCAGGAAGCGTTCCGGAGAAGCACTGAGAATATAGGATTGCTTAACTTTAAAAAAGCAGGCGAAAGGTGTAGGGGAGATTTCATTTAACTTATTAAATAAAGCCTCTGGGTTTTCAATTTTCGCCTCATCGTCGTAGAATTCCTGACAAAGATTAGCCTCGTAGATATCTCCGCGCTGTATATGGCCTTTAATTTGGTCGAAGGCATGGAAATAATCCTCTCGAGTCATGCGAGACTTAATATCTCCCGAAAACTGAAAGACAGGATTTAGATACTCTGTGTTCAAAATCGCTTGATATACAGCTGCAGGATCGTCAGCTTGAATATGCAGGCTGTTGGATTTGAATTGTAAGATGATCTTGGGGACAAAGAAGTAAGCGTCAGGAAATCCCGCGCGATTTGGGAATTGCGTCTGTAGATCCTCTAATTCATTCTTCAGATCATAACTAAGAAATCCCGGAATCCATTGATCAGGAAACCGGGATTTAAATTGTTCTAAGCGTTCGAAAGTTGGTAGCCCAGCTTTGGAGGTGAAGACCTCGGCAGCATCGATAGCCATCAAGCAGTCTACTTGCGAATATTGATTGCTAAAACCATTGGATTGAAATAAGCATACATGTTCGAAGCCTTTAGACCACTGTAAGGCCTTAGACAAAAACAATTCACTATGCACTTCAAAAATGGCTTCGGCCATATCTGTCTTATAATACGATAGTTTGCGTACGATCAGGACCTACAGATAAATACTTGATAGGAACGTTAAGTTCTTGCTCTAAGTAATTAATGTAGTTTTGTAATGCTGCAGGGATTTCGTCTTTCGAGCGTATTCCTGTTAGATCTTGATTCCAACCTTCCATCTCCTTCAATACAGGCTCTGGTTTGTTCGTGATGATCTCGTATGGCATATAGTCGATCTGTTCGCCTTGGTAGTTATAATGCGTACAAACGTAGATTTTCTCGAAGGTGTCTAACACGTCTGCTTTCATCATAATCAACTCGGTAACACCATTGATCATAATAGCATATTTCAATGCTGGAAGATCGATCCATCCCGTACGACGCGCACGACCTGTTGTAGCACCGAATTCATGACCTAATTGACGTAGTTTCTCGCCAGTTTCGTTTTCCAATTCTGTAGGGAAAGGACCTCCACCAACACGTGTTGCGTAAGCTTTGAAGATACCGAATACTTCACCAATTTTGTTCGGAGCAATACCCAGACCTGTACAAGCACCAGCAGTCGTTGTGTTCGAAGATGTCACGAAAGGATAAGATCCGAAGTCAACATCTAATAAAGTGCCTTGAGCGCCTTCAGCTAATACGCGCTTACCCTCTTTCAAGT